>JAHDXT010000059.1 GCA_023384095.1 Hyphomicrobiaceae bacterium | reverse complement strand
GACAGATTCAGCTTTCGCAGTACCTGTCACGCGAAGACTCACTCGATTGCCCTGCGCCGCTCGGCTGAACGGCTTGCGCCGGGTGACGAGTTGGAGCACGATCGCCGGCCGGGAGCCGAGCTCCCGAGAGTGCGAGGGCAACTGAAGCGCGGTCGGAACGACCCGTCGATCGGCACGTTCGGGACCAGATTGGTCGCTGCCCTCCGGCGTGTCAGGTGCGGGTCTGCCGGCCGCTCGGACGGGAGGTCGCGTCCATGAATGTCGCTGCCATTCTCAAGGGAAAGGGCCGGGCTGTAGCCACGGCAAGGCCGGAAACGCTCCTGCAGGCGATCGTCGAGAAGCTGACTGCAAAGCGAATCGGCGCGATCGTGATCGTCGGCGCCAACGGAGCGGTCGGCGGTATCATTTCCGAGCGTGACATCATCCGCGCCGTCGCGGAGCGGGGGGCCGCCAGCCTGCAGCAACCGGTGTCCGAGTTCATGACACGCCAGGTGGTGATCTGCAGCGAGGCAGACACGCTCGACCAGCTCATGGCCACCATGACGGCGGGGCGCTTCCGCCATATCCCCGTGGTCGAGGACGGAGCCCTGGTCGGCATCGTCTCCATCGGCGACGTGGTCAAGCACCACATCGCCGAGGTCGAGATGGAGGCGAGCGCGCTGCGCACCTACCTGCTGGCCGGCTAGGCACTTCCGGTTGAGATGAGAACGTCCAAGTCCCCTCTCCCGCACGTGGGGAGAGGGAGGTTGTGGCTGCTTAGGAGCCGGCCCGCTCCGTCAGAGGCCGCGGCCCAATTCCGGCCACTGCGATCCAGTGCTTCGGCTGGGTCAGCGCGCGCCCAGCCGCTGCAGCCGCTCGTTGGCTTCGACGGCGCCGAGCTCACGTGCGCGCTCGTACCACTTCCGCGCTTCCTCGAGATCGGGCTCCACTCCGCCGACGATCGTCAATCGGCTGAGCTCGTTTGGATCGTATGTGGCGGCGAGCGCGAGCGCGGCCGGCCCCCAGTCGAGCTCTGCGGCCCGCTCATAGAACAGGCGCGCGATCGTGATGTTGCCGTTGCCCAGGCCTTGATCGCCCCTCTCCATGTACTTGAGCGCGCGATCGCGGTCCTCCGCGCTGATCTGGGGAGGCGGCGGCGTGGGGGGTTGCAGCGGCAGGCGCGCCGGGCCGAGCGCCGGCGCCGCGCCGGGCGGGCCCAGCGCCGCCGTATTCGCCCCTGGCTGGCCGGCAGCGCCCTGGGCGGGCGGTGCGATGGCGGAGGCCGGCGCGATGACGAGCTTCGCCTTCACCTCGCTCAGGATCCGGCCGTCGATCGCGACCAGCGAGATCATGACGTCGTTCGTCCCCGGCGCCCCGACCGGAGCGGCGATCTTCAGTCGCGGCAGGCTGGAGAGCGGAATGGCCCAGGCACCCGCTGCAATGGCATGACCCTCCGATAGCGTCGCCTTGCTCGGCAGCCCGCGGATGCGCAGGAAGGTCTGCTGCGGGATCGCGGCAGCCGGCCCGATCTGGATCGGGAACGGCGTCTCGACGGCCGGTTCCGCGAAGATGACGGAGGCGACATTGATGACGGGCTTGCCGGCGTCCGTCTGCGCGTTGGCAGATCCGACGGCAAACGGCAGGCTCGTCCATCCCGCCAGCATCAAAGCCGCGGTGAGGCGTTTGAGCCGATGGCCGCCGGCCGGAGCTTCCAGTCTCCCCTTGCATAGTTGCGCCATGGGTACCCCCCCCCTCCTTCGAGGTCGCCCTGAAGCTCGCGACTTCGGGCCCAAGGCGGCGTGTCGATGCCCTATCGCCTCGTTCGCTGCCTGCTCCATTCAAGGAACTGCTGGAACAGCCGCTCCTGCTCCGCGCGGTCGCCCGGCGCCGCGCGCGCCGCCTGCGTCCGGGCATAGTTCGGGTCGATCGCCGTCGTCTGCGCCACCGGCTTGTCCGCCTGCATCTTGGCGAGCATCTCCTCGGCGACGGAGAAGCGGGTCCAGCCCGGCACCTTGGCGGCGAGATTGATCTCCTTCCACTTCGGGTGGAAGGGCGGCTTCCTCAGGGTGTCGAAGTGCTCGAAGTAGTACTGGATGAAGCGCTCGACCCTGCGGAAACGGTCGTTCTCCCGCGACCAGTTGTAGACCGCGAGAACGACCGGGATGCCGATCGTCTCGACCTTCTCGCCGGGCTTGAAAAGGTTCGGGTAGTCCTCGTGCTCGAGGGTGGAGGGCACGTAGTAGTCCGAAAACTTTTCGGTGTACTCGACGGGCAGGAAATGGCCGACGTCTGATTTCAGGTTGACGAACACGTTGTTCGGCTTGCCGACCGTATGCAGGATGGCGGCGATCTCGCCCGTCTTCATCTTCTCGATGGCGATGGCGTTGTTGATGTGCACCGGCTTGACCTTGATGCCGAGCCGCTCGAAGAGGATGGGTCCGGTAATGGTCGGGCCGGCGCCCTTGGTGTGGAAGCCGACCGTCTTGCCTTCGAGGTCCTTGATCGACTTGATGTCGTGGCGGGCGAAGACGTGGAGCTCGCCGATGTACATCTGGGAGATGTAGTGGATGCGGCGCTCGACGTTGCTGGCCTTCCGGTTGCGCCTGAACTCGTCGAAGACGTCGGCGTGCGTGATCGAGATGTCGATGCCTTTGAGGTAGAGCAGGTCGCTGACGTTGTCGGCCGCCCCGAAGGTCACGACCGGAAGGACCCGGAGGTTGTCGCCGTCGTCGAGCGCTTTGGCGAGCTCGGCGGCGAAGCGGATGAACGTCCCCTCGAGCAGGCCGCCCGCGACGCCCACCGTCCAGGCGTTGGTGCGCGCCACCGCTCCCGCCTCGCCTGCGGCGGCAGCCGAGGGCGCCCCCTTCGTACGGACCTGAGCGAGCTCGACCGGTTGCGGTGGTATCTGGGACCAGGCGGAACCGGCCGCGAGAGGCACAAGCGCAATCGCTCCCGCAAACCAAGCAAGCAATGCACGCACGGAACCGTCTCCCCGTCTATGTTTGAGGTGCAGCCGTCCGGCATAAAGGGGGCTGAATTAGGCCATATTATAGCAGAGCGCGTACGGCGCGATCGAAAGCCAGCGCGAGCGGCTCGCCGGTACACGCTCACGGGGAAAGGGAGACTTGCGGGTTTACGAAAACGACGCTTGCTGGCACCTCTGCGCGATCCTCCCCTCTTCCCGCAGCAGGGACGAGGGGCAGGGGCGCCGCGGTTTCGGCAGGAACGCGAGGATCAACGCTCGTCCATGTATTCCCTGGTCTTGCGCTCCTCCCATCTGCTGATGAACTTCGGTGTGCGGCCGAAAAGGGCGACTGCATGCGCGGCGACCCCGATGCCCCAGCCGATGAACACCCAGTGCACCCACCAGCTCCCGTCGGTGGTCGCGTTGACGGCGAACAAGAGGACGAGCACGGCGGCGAAGACGATCAGGTGGACGAAGAAGCCCTTCATCTCAGCCACGCGCTTGCGGGCCCGCTCGGCTCGTTCCTGCTCGGTCGGCTGATCTTTGCGCAGGCCGGCTTCCATGGCTCACACCTTTCCGCAAGCTCCCTGGTCGCCTCAAGAATAGTCCAAAGCGACGCACTGGCGATAGCGCCTCCACCAGTAGGTGCTGTCGGTCGTGATGGCCCTGCGCCTCAGCCACTCGCATTCGGCGTAGTAGATGCCCGGCGCAATCCAGATCCCGCCCCACACATAGCCCGGCCGCCAGACGCCGCGCCTGCGGCGGTGCGGTGCGGCATGTCTCCGGCGCTCGCGGTCGAACCGCGGCGGCGGCCGGCGATCCGGCACGACGTGCCTGTCTCGGTCGCGCGCCATCGGCACACCGCCGAACCCGCGCCTCGGACTGTGCTCGAAGCGCGGGCCGCCGCCGGACCGGGGCTCGGCGCGCATCCGCGGCCCGTCGAACCGCGGCCCGCCACCCATGCGCGGACCGCCGTCACGGAAGCCGCCGCCCATTCCTGGACCGCCTCCGCCACCTCCGCTGAAGCCACCGCGAGGGCCACCGCCGCCAATTCCCGGGCCTCCGCCTCCGCCGAAGCCACCGCCACCCATTCCTGGACCGCCGCCTCCGCCTCCGCCGAATCCACCGCCACCGATCCCTGGACCACCGCCTCCGCCACCCCCAAAGCCACCACCACCCCTGCCTCCCCCGCCCTGGCGTTGGATCAATTGGATGATGCTACCGTCGTCGATCTGCGGCATCGACGCCGAGTACGTGACAGTCGGTGCAATAGCCAGAGCCAGCACGCCTGCCACTGGGGCCAACATGACTGCTTTCATCGCTTTTGTTCCTTCTCCATGTCGCGCCAGCGTGGGTTTATCGGCCCACCGTTGATGGAATCGAACGCCGGCATGTTCACATTTGTTTCGCGGCAGAACGCGAGCGCGGATGCGATGGCCAGCGGCAAGGTGGCACAGCCCCAAGATTGCCGCTGGGCAAACTCTCCGAACAAGATTTCAGATGCTCGAACAAACATTTAGCAGCGTGTGAGGCGCCTAAATCTGCAGCCTGCGAGGGCCGGCTACTCGGCAGCCAGGGGGTGTGCCGGCACGCGTTCTGGCGGCGCAAGATGCTTGCCCTCGTTCTTGTGGCTTGCCTGGCTCGCGCTGGCCCCTGGCTGTCCCACCTCAGGCTCGTCGCGCGCGCCGACGAAGCGGCTGAACAGCCGCCAGATGCCGTCGCCGATCTCGTCCATCAGCACGAACACCGCCGGCACGAAGACGAGCGAGAGCAGCGTCGAGGAGATCAGCCCGCCGATGACCGCGATGGCCATCGGGGCGCGGAACTCGCCGCCCGAGTCGAGCGCGAGCGCTGAGGGCAGCATGCCGCCGCACATGGCGATGGTGGTCATGACGATCGGCCTCGCCCGCTTGCGGCCCGCATCGACGATCGCGTCCCGGCGGGGCACGCCGCGGGCCATCGCCTCGAGCGCGAAATCGACCAGCATGATGGCGTTCTTGGTGACGATCCCCATCAGCATCAGGATGCCGATCACGACCGGCAGGCTGATCGGCTTCTGCGCCAGGAGCAGGGCGATGATCGCTCCGCCGATCGACAGCGGCAGCGAGAAGAGGATGGTGACAGGCTGCAGGAAACGCCCGAATAGCAGCACCAGGACGGCGTAGACCATCATGATGCCGGCGGCCATGGCCTGACCGAAGCTGGCGAACACCTCGGCCATGATCTCGGCGTCGCCGAACTGCTTCAGCTCGACGCCGGCCGGCAGGTCCCTGGCCGCCGGCAGGTTGCGCACCGCCTCGACGGCCGCACCGAGCGGCGTGTCGCCGACGAGATCGGCCCCGAGCGTGACGCGGCGGGTGCGGTCGTAACGGTCGATCGAGGTGGGACCCTGCGCCGTCTCGAACGCGGCCACCGAGGACAGCGGCACCGACCCGCCGGAGGCGGTCGCCACCCGCAGCGACTCGATGACCTGTCGGTTGGCGCGTGCGTCCTCGTGAAGCTGCACGCGGATGGGGATCTGCCTGTCACCGACGCTGAACTTGGCCAGCGCCGCCCCGATGTCGCCTATCGTGGCGATGCGGACAGCCTCGGCGATCGCTTCCGTCGTGACGCCGACCATGCTCGCCAGCTCGCTGTCGGGGATGACGCGCAGCTCCGGCCGGTCGAGCTCGGCCGTGGAGACCGGCAGCGACAGCATGGGCAGGCGCTTCATCTGGCTCGTGATCTCGGCGGCGGCGGCGTTGACGGCCTCGCCGTCGCGGCCGGTCACCACCATCTGGAAGCCGCGATGGCCGTTCTCCTGCAGGAACCAGTATCTGATGTCGGGGATGCGCTCGATGTCCCGGGCAATGGCGCGCTCGATCTCGTCCTGGCCTGCGGCGCGCTGCGATTTCGGCGCCAGCCTGACGACCAGCGTCGCCTTGCGCACCTCGTCTCCGGAGCCGAGGATGCGCCCGCCGTTGACGAGCACGCTCATCACCTCGGCGCGTCGGGCGATGCGCTCCGTCAGCACCGACGTCAGCCGCTGCGTGTCGCCGAGCTTCGAGCCCGGCGGCAGCTCCACGGCGAGCAGGATGCGGCCGTTGTCCTCCTGCGGCAGGAAGCCGGACGGCAGCAGTTGCATGCTCGCGATCGAGCCGGCGAAGATCACGAGCCCCAGGCCGACGGTGAGAATGCGATGGCGCACCGACCATGCGACGAGCTGCGTATAGCCCCTGAGCAGCCGCCCCTCGCGATCGGAATGGCTGTCTTTCGCGCGCATGAAATAGGCGGCGAGCAGGGGCGTGACGAGCCGGGCCACGAGCAGCGAGAACAAGACCGCGAACGCGACCACGAGCCCGAACTGCTTGAAGTACTGGCCCGCGATGCCGCCCATGAAGCTCACGGGCGCGAAGACGGCGATGATGGTGGTGGTGATGGCGATCACGGCGAGCCCGATCTCGTCGGCTGCCTCGAGCGCCGCCCTGTAGGCCGACTTGCCCATGCGCATATGACGGACGATGTTCTCGATCTCGACGATGGCGTCATCGACCAGGATGCCCGTCACGATGGTGATCGCGAGCAGGCTGACGAGGTTGAGCGAGAAGCCCATCGCCTCCATCGCGAAGAACGTCGGGATGACGGAGAGCGGCAGCGCGATGCCGGCGATGACGGTGGCGCGCACGTCGCGCAGGAACACGAGCACGACCAGGATCGCCAGTACGGCGCCCTCGAGCAGCGTCTTCATCGTGGATTCGTAGACACCCGTCGTGTACTCGACCGAGGAGTCGACGAGCTTCAGCTCGATCCCCGGATAGGTGCGCCCCAGCTCCGCGATTCTGGCGGCGACGGCATCGGCCACCACGACGTCGCTGGCGCCCTTGCTGCGCGTGATCGAGAAGGCCACCGTCGGCTCGCCGTCGAGGTCGGCGTATTTCCGCGGCTCGGCCACCGTGTCGCTGACCTCGCCGAGCGCATCGAGACGCACGGCGCGGCCGCCCGGCAGTGCGATCATGGTGCGCGCCAGATCCTCGATGGTGCGCTTGCCGGCAAGCGTGCGGATCGCCTGCTCGCGACCGCCGATCTCGCCGCGGCCGCCGGCCACGTCGATGTTCGTCGCCCTGAGCTGGCGGTTGATGTCGCCCGCCGTTATGCCCAGCGCCACCAGCCGGTCGGGATCGAGGGCCACGCGGATCTCGCGTTCCACGCCGCCGGCGCGCTCCACCTTGGAGACGCCTCTGACACTTTGCAGGGCGCGCGCGACGGTGTCGTCGACGAACCACGACAGCTCTTCCGGCGTCAGCGCCGGCGCGCGCGCCGAGTAGGTGACGATCGGCAGACCCTCGATGTCGAGGCGCTGGATGATGGGCTCGTCGATGGTCCGCGGCAGGTCGGAGCGGATGCGTGCGATGGCATCCTTGACGTCATTGACGGCGCGGTCGACGGGGGCCTCGAGCTGCAGCTCGATGATGGTCATCGAGCTGCCCTCGACGATGGTCGAGGTGATGTGCTTGACGCCGGGCACGCCCGCGACGGCATCCTCGACGCGCTTGGTGACCTGCGACTCGAGCTCCGATGGCGCCGCCCCGGCCTGCGTGATGCTGACCTGCACGACCGGCACGTCGATGTTCGGGAAGCGCGTCACCGGAAGCTGCCGGAAGCTGAACCAGCCGAGCGCGATGAGCACCATGAACAGGACGAGCGAGGGCACCGGTCGCCGGATCGCCCAGGCCGAGACGTTGAGCCTGGACATCACCGCACCTCGCTGAGCTTGCCAGCAGGCTCGAAGGCGGGCCGTACCTCGTCGCCGTCGCGCAGGAACGTGCCGGATCTGGCGATCACGACATCACCTTCCGTCAACCCCTCCAGAATTTCGACGAGGCCATCGGCCCGGAGGCCGGTCTTGACCCGGCGCGATCTGACTCGGCCGTTGTCGACGACCTGAACGGTGGCGCCGTCCTGCCCGTAGAGAAGCGCGCTCGCCGGCACCGCCAGGCCGCTGCCGTTGGCGGTCACGACGGTGCCGCGGCCGAAGCCGCCGATGCGCAGCGGCTCCTCGCTCTCGAGGCTGATGCGCACGCGCCCGAGCCGGGTCGCCTTGTCGATCTCGGGCGAGACGAGCCTCACCGTGCCGGCGACCGCGTCGAAGCCGGCAACCGTCACGACGGCCGGCTGGCCGGCCTTCATGCGCGCGAGCTGGGCCTCTGGCACTTCCGCGTCGAGCTCGATCTCGCCACGGGCTATGATCTTGAACATGGCATCGCCAAGGCTCAAGGCGAGCGAGCCGATGCGGACGTTGCGGCGGCTGATCAGCCCGTCGGCCGGCGCCTTGACCTCGGTCTTCGAGCGCCGCCACTCCAGCTCGCGCCTCTGCGCCTCGAGGTGGGCCTTCTCGGCTTCGGCCACCTTCAGCCCGTCACGTGCGGCGACGAGAATCGCGCCGGCGGTCTTTGCCGCCGCTTCCCGCTGATCGAAAACGCTCTCGGCGATGTGACCGGACTGCTTGAGCGGCTTGGCCCGCTCGAGTGCGTTGCGCGCCTCCTCGAGCCGGGCCTCGGCCTGCGTTATGCTGCTCGCGGCCTGTGCGATCGCCGCGTCCGACTTCGCCAGCAGCGCCGCGTTCTGGGCGAGCTGGGCGTCGAGAGTGGCGTGGACGAGAGTGGCCAGCAACTGGCCTTTCTCCACGCGGTCGCCCTCGTCGGCGTGCACCTCCAGGACGCGCAGGCCCTCCACCTCCGGGGCGACCAGGATTTCGTCGCGGGGCACGAGCGTGCCGGTCACCATCACCGTCTCGACGAAGTCGGCGCGCGCGACCTTCAGCACGCTGGCGGACGGCGGCGTCGAGACGACCGGCTGTTCTCCAGCCTCGGCCGATGTCGGATCCGGACGCTGCAGCCACTTCTGCAGGTCCAGGTGTCCGGATGCGGTGAGCCAGGCGGCTGCTCCGAACGCGACGAATGTCACAATCAGGATCGTGCGCTTCATCTTTGCGGCCTCGCGCCCCTGTGCGTCCTGCTCGGCTGAGCGCTCTCTCACCGTCCGGTGACGAGCTCCGGCGATGCCTGCCGGGAAACGGGGCTGACCAGGTTCTCGACGAGCTGCATCAGCACCGGGAGCACCTCCGCGCCGTCGAAATCCGGGTCGATGGCGCGGCGCCAGAACAGGCCGTCGCCGATCAGCACGATCACCTTGGCCAGCATCTGCGGATCGAGAGTGGGCGCGATCCGCCCCGCGTCCCGGGCGTCGCAGAAGATCCGCTCGAAGCTGTCGGTGACGTAGCGATCCACGGACCGGAAGATCTCGCTCACGGCGGGGTTGCGTGTCGACTCGGCTGCGATCTCCATGCACAGGATCCGTTTGTGCCGCGGCTCCTCGAGCGAATAATGCTCGCCCAGGCGTGTCAAAGCCGCCATCAGATCGCCTGCCGATTCCACCTCGGTGAGCTGCTCTGCGAGATGAGCGCGGTCGCGTTCCGAGATGCCCGCGATGAGATCCTCCTTGGACGCGAAATAGACGTAGAGCGCGCCCGCGCTGACGTGCGCCTCCCTGCAGATGTCCTGCATGGTGGTGCGGTGAAACCCGGCCCGGGCAAAGCAGCGTTCCGCTGCATCGAGGATGTGCTCGCGGCGGGCAGCCTGCGTGGACGGCTTGAGCTTCGGCATTGATCGGAACTCCGGAGTTCGCCGCGTCGGCTCTCGGAAGGGAACGCACAAAACGAACGAATGTCCGTTTTATTTGCATCGAGTGAGGGCGAATTCAAGGCGGTCCGGCGCTCGCGGAGACTAAGTCTTTAGGCGGAGTAGTTCTGAGGAGACGGCTGCTCGCGTCGGCGTGGTCCCTGCATGGTGCTCCCGGCAGCGGCCCGCTCGGCGGCCGAAATCCGTATGTGTACTGACTGGCCAGGGGTGCGTTAACGATAAAGTAAGCACGCCGCTCTTTCGACACAAAACCTAATTAGTTCCGAGCACTTAACGCAAGATGCTCAAGCCTGGATCAGCTCGCGAGGCGACCCCCCCGGGTATTCCGGTAAAAGACGAGCTCCGGTACGCATCTTGCAGTGTCGCGCACGGCCCCGCGAGCTACGGCTCGATTCCTTTCGAGGGAGTGGCCGCGAGGCGCGAGCTTGGAATTGGTGGGGGACATGACCGATCAAGGCACTCAGGTCGCGGTCCAGGGCTCGCTGCGGGATGTCCTGCGCGCGCTGGAGAGCGAAGAGGATGACTTGATGCCGCTCGGCGGCATCCTTTCCGGCGGACTGCAGATGGCGCGAAGCACGCAGACCGCGCCTCTCCACCGGGTCGAAAGCCGGTCTCCCGCAGTCGTGCTGGGTGCTGAGGAGCCGGAGCCGGCGCTCCGCTGGCGCAACCTCATCGATCTCAGAGCAACGCGCACGACGGCGCTGGCGTTCGGGATGGCCGCTCCGGTGACGATCATGCTGTTCGCCGGCACGCTCATGGTCGCTCCCTCACCCAAATCGGAATGGGCGAGATCGGCGCTGAACGAGGTATGGTTCGAGGACGCGAGCTCCCCGGGCTCTCGCGCGCCGGCCCCCACCGCCGGGGCGAGTTCGCCGGAGCGCGGCGTCCAGGCATTCGCCATGCTCGGCAGGCGAGTGCTCGCCGCCGGCATCGTGAGCCCGTTGCACTCGCCCCCCGCCGTCTACAGCCTGTCGGCGAGAGACACGGTCGAGGTGTGGCCGGGCGAGACCGTGGCATTGCCGTTCGAGGTCGCAGGCGCGGACAGCCTGCCGGCGGGCGCCAGACTCATCGTGCGCGGGTTGCCGGAATTCGCGGCGCTGTCCTCGGCCGAGCCGCAGGCGGACGGAAGCTGGGCCCTGCCGGTCGAGAGAGCGCCGGGTGCGAAGCTCACCGCCTATGCGCTGCCGACCCTGGATGGCCACGAGCTGATTGCGGAGTTGCGCTCAGGCGGCGGCGAGCTGCTGGCTCGGGCCTCGACGAGGCTGAGGCCGCAACCGGAGACCCGGCTCGAGCCGGCCGTGGCCACGACGCCCGCTGCCGGCTCCTCGGCGCCGGGGGGTCCGGTCCATGCCGAGCCCCCGGCCAGGGCGGGTCCGCCGCGAGTTCTCAGGGGGACCACAGACAGCCTGCATGTTGGCTCGCCTGCCCTTGCGATGCCGATCCCGCATGCGAGGCCGTCGACGGACGCAGCGGGCCCGAAAGCGGTGCCGGTCGCGCCGGCGCTGACGAGGACACTGGCAGCGAAGCGGCCTCCGCCCCTGGTGAAGCCCGCTGCCAGAGAGCAGGTGCCGGTCGAAAAGGCGCCGGAGGTTCTGGAGCCCTGGAGCCGCTCGGCGCTCGGCGCCTACTACTGAAGGCCGCCCGCGGGCCTCACCCGGTCACCATTTTCTCGCTCGGTTCCCCTTGCTAGAGAAGAGCGGTCGGATTCGCCGTCGATCTCAAGCGACCTCAGGGCCGGGCCGTTGATCTCGAGACGCAACGTCGTGATGGGAATGGGCGGCCTCGTCGCGGGAGGCACCGGTCTCGGCGGTTATGCCGTGGGCGTGGAGCCGCGGCGGCTCGCCGTGACGCGATACGATCTGGCGCCGGCCCGATGGCCGGCCGGCCTGCGGCTGCGCATCGCGGTGCTCGCGGACATCCACGCCTGCGAGCCGTGGATGAGCATCGAGCGGGTCGGCCGTATCGTGGAGCAGACGAACGCGCTCGCTCCCGACCTGGTGCTGCTGCTCGGCGACTACGTCTCGGGCCTGCGGATGCGCCGGATGGCCTCGCCGGTGCCGCTCGACGCGCTGGCGGAGACACTGGCCGGGCTCGAGGCGCCCCTCGGCAGCCATGCGGTGCTCGGCAATCACGACTGGTGGGAGCTGCCGCTCTCCGAGCGTCTGTCCGGCCGGCCGGTTCCGCTGCGCCTCGCCTTCGAGGCCGCCGGCGTTCCCGTCCTCGAGAACAGCGCGATCCGGCTGCGGAAGGACGACAGCGCGTTCTGGCTGGCCGGCCTCGGTGACCAGTGGGCGTTGTTCCCCGGGCGCGGGCGCGGGCTCGACAGGAGCTGGCGCGATTTCCGCGGCGTCGACGATCTGCCCGGAACGCTGGCCAAGGTGACAGACGACGCCCCGGTGCTGCTCATGGCGCACGAGCCCGACATTTTCCCGCAGGTTCCGGAGCGCGTCAGCCTGACCGTTTCGGGCCACACCCATGGCGGCCAGGTGCAGATCCTCGGCTATGCGCCGATCGTGCCGTCGCGCTATGGCCGGCGCTATGTCTATGGCCTCGTCGTGGAGGACGGACGCAGCCTGATCGTTTCCGGCGGGATCGGCTGCAGCGGCCTGCCGGTGCGGCTCGGCCGCCCGCCCGAGATCGTCCTGATCGAGATCGGCAGAGAGGCATGAGCGCGGACGAGGACGCCTGGCCCGACCTTTCCGGCCGCATCGTCGAGGACGAGGGCGGCCGCCGGCACGTGCTGCCGGTCCGGGTCTATTTCGAGGACACCGACTTCTCCGGGCTCGTCTACCACGCGAGCTATCTGCGCTGGTGCGAGCGCGGGCGCTCCGATTTCCTGCGCCTCGCCGGCAACGACCACAGGGCGCTGATCGCCGGCTCGGACAACCGCGAGCCGGCGGCGTTCGTCGTCCGCCGCATGCGGCTCGAGTACCTGAAGCCGGCACGCATCGACGAGATCCTCGAGGTGAGCACCCGGGTGCGCGAGGTCGGCGCCGCAAGCCTCGTCCTGGTGCAGACGATCACCCGCGGCGGTACGGAGCTGTTCGAGGCGGAGGTCATGGTGGTGCTGGTCAGCGTTTCGGGCAAGCCGCTGCGCATCTCCCAGGCGGTCCGCGCCGCTTTCGGGGCCGGTTCCGTGAAGTCGTGAAGTCGTGAGGATGCGCATAGTGCCCGGTCCCGTTTCACGAACTCTCGATCTCACGACATTCACGACTTCACGACTTCACGATCTCACGATTTGGCGTACAGGGAGGGATCACTTGACGACGGACTGGAGCGACCCCGACATCAGGGACGCGGTCGAGGGGCATGAGCGGTTCAAGCGGCAATTCGAGCGCGACAAGGCGTTCTATCGCAGCCTAGCCACCCGCAAGCAGAAGCCGAGACTGCTCTGGATCGGCTGCTCCGACAGCCGAGTGGTGCCGGCTCAGATCACGTCCGCCGACCCCGGCGAGCTGTTCGAGATCCGCAACATCGCCAACGTCGTCCCGCCGGCGACGGCCTGGGACGACTCGGTCGGCGCGGCCATCGAGTACGCGCTCGCCCACCTCGGCATCGACGACGTCGTCGTGTGCGGCCACACCGGCTGCGGGGGCATCCAGGCGCTGTTGGACGGGCTCGAGCCTCCGTCGGACACCCATCTCGGGCGCTGGATCGACTACACCCGTCCGGCTCACCGGCTGGTTGCCGCGGCGCAGGTGGGCGAGGCCGAGCGGCTCGTCGAGACCATCAAGGCGCACATTCAATTCCAGATCGACAACCTGCGCACTTATACGCGGGTCCGTGACGGCCTCGAATCCGGCAAACTGGGGGTGCACGGCTGGCTCTACGTCATGGAAACCGGCGATCTGCTGGCCTACGATTCGCATGCGGGGGACTGGCAGCCGCTGGGCCGCAGAGACGAGCCGTAGTTTGGTCATATTGGCGGAGAACATGCGGGCTCCGGGTCAAGGGCGGCACAAGTCGAGGCTTCGCCGTCGCTAACAGGCGGGCGGGCGCGGTCGTGTGCCGGCCCGTTTGGTGCTGGCTGCCCGGAACGACGCGGTGCCGGAAAATGCGAGGCTTGACGGACATGTGGAAGGGAACTTTGGCGCCGGGAGGCGGCGTCTCGTTTCTGGAGCTGTTCCTTCAGGCCCATGTCGTCGTCCAGCTCGTCATGCTGGGGCTGCTGCTCGCCTCCGTCTGGTCCTGGGCGATCATCGTCGAGAAGCTGTTCGCCTTCCGCCGCGCCCGCGTCGAGGCGGACCGGTTCGAGCAGTTGTTCTGGTCTGGGCAGTCGCTCGAGGAGCTCTACGGCGGCCTGTCGCGTGGACGGACGATCGCGATCGCCGCACTCTTCGTGGCCGCGATGCGGGAATGGAAGCGGTCGGTGGAGGGCAACATCCGGGCGCTCGGCGGCATCCAGCTCCGCGTCGAGAAAGTGATGGACGTGACCATCACCCGCGAGATGGAGCGCCTCGACCGCCGGCTGCTGTTCCTGGCCACGGTCGGCTCGACAGCGCCGTTCGTCGGCCTGTTCGGCACCGTCTGGGGGATCATGACGAGCTTCCAGGCCATCGCGGCGTCCAAGAACACCAGCCTGGCGGTGGTCGCGCCGGGCATCGCCGAGGCGCTGTTCGCGACGGCCCTGGGGCTGCTCGCAGCCATACCCGCCGTTGTTTTCTACAATAAGTTCGCAGCTGATTCGACGCGCCTCGGCCAGCGGCTGGAAGCGTTCGCCGACGAGTTCTCGGCCATCGTCTCACGGCAGATCGACGTGCGGAGCTGAACGGAGACGGCATGGGCGTCAGCATCAACACGGGCAACGGCGGCGGCGGGCGAAGGCGGCGCGCACGCTCGCGCACGCCGATGAGCGAGATCAACGTGACGCCGTTCGTCGACGTGATGCTCGTGCTGCTGATCATCTTCATGGTGGCGGCGCCGTTGCTCACCTCCGGCGTGCCGCTCGAGCTGCCGCAGGCAAAAGGCAAGCAGCTCGAGGCGCACGACAAGGAGCCCGTGGTCGTGTCGGTGACGAGCGACGGCAAGCTGTTCCTGGGCCAGGAGGACAAGACTCCGATCGGGCTCGAGGAGCTCGGGCCGAAGCTCAAGGCGGTCGCCGAGGCTCGCGGCGGCATGGACGAGCCAATCTTCGTGCGCGGCGACCGGTCGGTCGAGTACGGTGCGGTCGCGCGCGTGATGGCCCGCATCAAGGAAGCCGGATTCAGGAAGCTCTCGCTCGTCACCGAGGTCGAAATCGGAGGGTGAACGAGCTGTGCAACTCGGCCTCACAGTCTCGATCCTGCTGCATGTCGGCGTCCTGGCATGGGCACTCGTCTCGATCCAGTCGACGCCGCCCTTCAAGCTGCCCGATCCAGAGCCGATGGAGGTTGCGCTGGTGACGCTGGAGGACCTCGTCCGCTTGAAGCAGGGCGACCGCCGTTCCAAGCATCTCGAGACGCAGCAGGCCGAGAGCCAAGCCAAGGAAGCGCCGAAAAAGGAGCAGGCGAAGCCCAAATTCGAGGCTGCCGCGCCTCCACCTCCGCCGCCGCCTCCTCCTCCGCCCGAGGAGGCGGTAAAGCCTGAGCCGCCGAAGCCCGAGCCGAAACGCGACCCGATCGCCGAGAAGCTGGCGGCGCTGCCGCCGGAGCCTGTCGGACCGAGCCTCGAGGAGATCAGGCAGAAGGAGGCGGCGGAAGCGGCCATGAAGGCCGAGGAAGCCAGGAAGGCCGAGGAGGCGCGGCAGACCGAGGAGGCCAGGAAGGCGGAAGAGGCCAGGCAAGCCGAGGAAGCAAGAAAGGCCGAGGAGGCCCGTAAGATCGCCGAGGAAAAGAAACGCGCCGAAGCGAAGAAGGCGGAAGCTGCGAAGAAAAGGGCCGAGCAGAAGCGCCTTGCCGACGCGAAGCGCAAAGCGGACGAGGCCAAGAAGAAGCAGTTCGACGCCGACCGTATCGCGGCGCTGCTCAACAAGGTCCCGAACCGGAGCGTGCCTGCGGGTGCGCCGGAGCCGCCTGTCACGCCGACGAAAGCTCGCGGGCCCGTTGCAGGCGCACCGGAGGGACGTGACACGCGGCTCTCCGCCAGTCAGAGGTCGTTGATCGGCGCGATGATGAAGAAAGCCGTCGGGGACTGCTGGAACATCAACAGCGGGCTCGACGGGATCGACCGCATCAGGTTGGAGGTGGAGGTGCGGCTGCGTCCCGACGGACGCCTGCAGCAGTCGCCGCAAGTCGTCACCGCCGGCTCCGGACCTTTGTTCGCCGATGTCGCGAACAGCGCCATCCGTGCGATCATGCAGTGCGAGCCTTATGATTTGCCTCAGCAATTCTATGAGGGCGGGTGGGACCACATGGTGCTCACGTTCGACCCGAAGGAGATGTACCGATGAGCTCTCCAGGTGTCGGCCGCCGTGGCGTCCGCAGGCAATCATGACGGGGAACAGATAGAGAAGATGACCCGAGCCAACCACCACCGCGGCCTCACGCGTCGCGCGGCACTGCAGATGGGTCTGCTCGGCGCAGGCATGGCCATGACGCCGCAGGTGCTCGGCCAGACCCGGGTGACCATCGACGAGGCAAACATCCGCCCGCGTCCGATCGCGATCCCGGAGTTCCTCAGCGACGATCCCCGGCTGGGAGCCGAGATCGCCGGGGTGGTCATGGCCGACCTGGAGTCGTCCGGGCTGTTCCGTCCGCTCGACCGCTCGGCCTTCATCGAGCGGATCCGCGACCTCAACGTGGCGCCGCGGTTCGCGGACTGGCGGTCCGTCGGGGCCGAGGCGCTGGTCGTGGGCCGGGTCCAGCCGCTAGCCGACGGACGGCTCAGGACCGAGTTCCGGCTGTGGGACGTGGTGCTCGGCAAGCCGCTCAGCGGCCAGCAGTTCTCCACGGTGGCCGGGAACTGGCGGCGGATCGGCCACATCATCGCCGACCAGGTCTACGAGAAGCTGACGCTGGAGAAGGGCTATTTCGACACGCGCATCGTTTTCATCGACGAGACGGGCGCCAAGGACCGCCGCCTGAAGCGTTTGGCGATCATGGATCAGGACGGCGCCAACGTGCGCATGTTGAGCGAAGGCCGCGAGCTCGTCCTGACGCCGCGGTTCAGCCCCACGAGCCAGGAGATCGCCTATATGCTCTACACCCGCGAGCAGCCGCGGGTGGTGCTGATGAAGCTCGAGACCGGCGCGCGCGAGGTCGTCGGCGACTTTCCGGGCATGACATTTGCGCCGCGGTTCTCGCCCGACGGCCAGAAGATCGTGATGAGCTTCCAGGTCGGCAGCGATTCGAGCATCGTCGAGATGGACCTGCGCTCGCGCCAGTCGCGCCAGCTCACCCGCACCGCTGCCATCGATACGGGACCCTGCTATGCCCCGACCGGCCGGCAGATCGTGTTCGAATCGGATCGTGACGGCGCCCAGCAGCTCTACACGATGGAAAGCGACGGGTCCGGCGTCCGCCGCATCAGCTATGGCGAGGGCCGCTACTCGACCCCGGTCTGGTCGCCGCGCGGCGACTATATCGCGTTCACCAAGCAGTACGCGGGGCGGTTCCTGATCGGCGTTCTGAAGCCGGACGGCTCGGGCGAGCGGATCCTCACGGAAGGCTTCCACAACGAGGGCCCGACCTGGGCGCCCAACGGCCGGGTGCTGATGTTCTTCCGCGACCAGCCGGGGCCGAACGGCGGTCCGCGCATCCATTCCATCGATCTCACCGGCTACAACGAGCGCCTCGTTCCCACGCCCTCGTTCGCCTCCGACCCGGCCTGGTCGCCTCTCCTCGCCTGAGCTGCCGCGAAACGAGACGCTCGTTCACGATTCGCTAACCAGACCCATGTCTTAATAAGTGCGCACCCCGCGGCCTCGGCTGCGGGCAGCGCAAAAGGGTCTCAGCCGGCCGGCCGAAGTGCTCGTGCAGACCGGCTGGGCGCCAGGACACACGGAGTGGCAAATCCGCATCAACAGGGGGGGAAAACAGTGCTCGGACCCCCTCCGTCCTTGATCTGCGTAGTCCACACCGGTACCCCAATATTCGGCGACTACCGAAGCCATTAGGAGATGACCATGCAGGGTGTAAGGGGTGCGATCGTCATCACGGCGATCATCGCGGCTGTTGCGCTGGGCGCGTGCCGCCGTGAGGTACCGTATGAGCCGATGAAGCTCGGTGCGGACCTGCCTGTGGCCGAGAAGGTCGCTCGCTAGAATTCGGTGGGGGCCAGTAACACTATCAGGAGAATGGACATGAAGGGCGCTATCGTTCTCGCGGCTCTGGTTGCCGCGGTTGCTTTGGGGGCGTGCCGCAAGGAAGTTCCTCATGAGCCGCTGAAGCTCGGCGGTCCCGTCCCGGCGGCCGAGGTTGCTCGCTGATCTGGTCGGACGCTGCGGGAATCCTCTGCAGCGGAACAAGTTAAAGGCCGTACCACTGGCCCTCGCGGCACAAGTGGTTCGGCCTTTGTCCGTTTTCGGAGGATTGTGGGTCGGATAACGATGTGCGTCGTCGCGCATATCGGGGCGACGCTGAACGAATCCGGCTTGACGACGAAGCTGGCCGCTTCATCGCGCCTGCCCGAGTCGATGTCGGCCGCCTGTAGATCTGGACTGACCGTTTTCCCTCGGCATCATCGCCCGTCCTCCGTGGCCGGAGGCAAAGTTGCGGGACGTTCGCGCCTGCGGTAGACGTACCGGGTCCCCGGGAGCGCTTGCGGGCCGGCAACCGTGGGTCGGGTCGATCCGGCAGGGGCATCGGGCGCGGCGCGGGCTTCGTGCCTGGGGGATCTTTGCCACCTGGCGGGAAGCGATCTCCCGGGCCTCGGTTTGCGCGAATGGGGTGTTACCGCCCGGCCTCCGCCTGCGCGAAACATGTGGGCAGTTGGCCGATAGCGGTTGCGCTCTCCGCAGACGCATTGTTTTGAAATGGGTGGGGCCAGCCACATTTTTGCACGATGACGGCGCTAACCGTGTTCGCATGAGAGCGGCGCAGCCTTTTCTCGCCGGACGGGTCTGGGCGGATCCGAAGCGCCAAGCGGCCGAAGGACCAAAGGAAGGGATCGGTGATGGAGACCTTGATGCGGTTTGCGGGCTTGGCGCGGGTTGGAGCGGTCCTCCTGCTCGCGCTCTCGGCTGCGGCATGCGCCAACAAGGAGCTCCAGGACGGAGCCGGCCTGGGGCCCGGGCGCGGCGGTCCTGCAACGCCTGGATCGCAGCGGGACTTCGTGCAGAACGTCGGCGACATCGTCTATTTCTCGACGGACAGCACGGACCTGACGCCCGAGGCCCAGCAGACGCTGGCAGGCCAGGCGCGCTGGCTGCAGCAGTATCCGCAGTTCACGATCACCATCGAGGGCCACGCGGACGAGCGCGGCACGCGCGAGTACAACATCGCGCTCGGCGCGCGCCGCGCCACCACGGTCCGGGAGTATCTCGCCCGCAACGGCATCAACGCGCAGCGCATCCGCACCATCTCGTTCGGCAAGGAGCGGCCGGTGGCCGTCTGCAACGATATCTCCTGCTGGTCGCAGAACCGGCGCGCCCAGACGGTGCTCAACAACCGCGCCGGCAGTTGAGCAGGCGGCCGCCAAGCTGAGCGCCGGCCTCTGACGATCAAAGAATTGCCCCAGTGTTGACCCAGACCGTGAAAGATGCCGAGCCGAGCGGCGTCTGCGCCTCGGCGCTGCGCGTTTCAGTCTTGAGCCGGCCCCGGGGTTCCCCGTTGACACTGCCGTGGCCGGCGTCGCAGCGTTGCGGCGGGACTGCGGGGAGGGCCGAAGACGGGCCTTCGGGCCCGCGGCTTACGATGCAGGGATACGTCCGATGACATGCTGGGATCGGTATCTGCTGGGGCTGGCTGGCGCGGTTCTGCTGCCGGCGGTCCACGCCTACGCCCAGCAGCAAACGCCATCGGCGACCAGAGCCGCTGGCCCGCAGGTCGCCGAGGCAGGCCCCGTCCAGCGGCTGGCGCAGTCGCGGCAGCCGGCGGCCGCCGCCTCGAAGGGCGCCGGTGAGGCCAGTGCGGACGCGAGCCGGGGCGGCGATCCGCTGCTTCGCCAGAGGGTCGAGCAGCTCGAGGAGCAGTTCCTCGACATGCAGGTGGTGGTCGGGACGCTGGAGTCGCTGGCCAGGAATGCCGGCGCCGCGACCCCGTCGATGCGGTCGGCGCCTGTCGGGCTCGGCTCGGGCTCCGATGCGGCGCGCATCGACGCGCTCGAGACGCAAGTCCGGGCGCTGACGGCTCAGCTCGAGCAGCTTACCGGTCAGTTGCGCAGCCGGGGCGGCGGCCTGCCGACCTCCGTGCAGCGCGAGCCGCTGCCTCCCGCGGCGGCGGCGCCCGTCACCCTCGCCCCGGCGCCGGAAACGGGTTTCGGCGCGACCGTGGTGACGCCGGGCGGCGGCGACCCGATCGGCCGCATCATCAGCGAAGGCGCGTCCTCCGGCGCTTCCTCGCAGCTCGCACTGGCGCCCCCTGGCAATGGAGGCGACCCCAAGCAGGCATACGAGGCCGCCTACGGCTATCTCCTGCAGCAGAACTACGGCGCCGCGGAAAGCGCGTTCGAGGACTTCCTGAGGCGCTATCCGGAGGACGCGCTGGCCGGCAATGCGCAGTACTGGCTGGGCGAGTCGCTGTTCGTGCGCGGCCAGTACAAAGCGGCGGCGAGCGCGTTCCTCAAGGGCTATCAGACCTACGGGAGGAGCGCGAAGGCGCCGGACAGCCTGCTCAAGCTCGCCATGTCGCTCGACCGGCTCGGGCAGAAGGACGCGGCGTGCTCCTCTTTCGCGGAGCTCAGCTCGCGCTTTCCCACCGCGCCCTCGCACGTGAAGACGCGCGCCCAGACCGAGCGCCAGCGCGTCGGCTGCTGAACGCCGTGGCCGCCGCCGGCCAGCCGATCGGTGCCCGCGAGCGTGATCGTCTGCTGCGCGACGTGCGCCTGCCGGTCGCCGTCGCCGTCTCCGGCGGCGCCGACAGCACAGCGCTGATGCACCTGGTGGCGGACTGGTCCAAGGCGGCGGGCACGGCCGCGGCCGTGCCGGAGGGGGTCGCCCCGGTGCTCGTCCTCACAGTCGACCACGGCCTGCGACCGGAATCTTCCGAGGAGGCGGCTTGGGTCGGACGCGAGGCGCGGCGCCTCGGCCTCGCCCATGCCGTCCTGCGCTGGACCGGCCCCAAGCCCCGCACCGCGATTCAGGAGAAGGCGCGGGCTGCCCGCTATGCCCTGATCTCGGAGCATGTCGGCCGCGAGCCGCTGCCGCAGCCACGCCAGGTTCTGCTCGCCCACCATCTCGATGATCAGGCCGAAACAGTGCTCATGCGGCTTGCCCGGGGCAGCGGCGTCGACGGGCTCTCCGGCATGCGCGAGGTCGAGCCGCGGATCTGGCTGCGCCTTGCTCATCCGATGGAGGAGCGCACGATCGTCTTCCGCCGCCCCTTGCTGGCGGTCCCCAAGAGCCGGCTCGAAGCGACGCTGGCGGCCGAGGCGGCGCCGTTCCTGCATGACCCCAGCAACGCCGATCAGCGCTACGAGCGGGTCCGCCTGCGGGCCGCCGCCGCGGCGCGCGCGGCGCTGGGGCTCGCGGACGACGATCTGGCGCGGACCGCGCGCCGGCTGGCGTCGGCCCGCGGCGCACTCGAAGCGTCCCGCCACGGGCTCGCCCGCGCCGCCGTCGACCTTCACGACGGGGCCTGGGCCGGCATCGACGCGAGGCTGCTCGCCGACGCTCCGCCCGAGCTGGCCCTGCGCCTGCTGCAATCCGTGATCGGCGCCTTCGGCGGACAGGCCGAGCCGCCGGGCCGGTCACAGGTCGAGGAGCTTCTGGAGCGGCTGCACGCGCCCGGTGCGGCCGCGCGGACGCTGGGCGGAGCGGTCATCGCGGCTTCTGGGCCTGGACAGCCCGCGAGGGCCGGCCCACAGCGCGCGCCCGTGGTCGCGATCCATCGCGAGCCCGGCCGCCGGCCGCTGCCGAAGGCCCTCCTGCATCCCGGAGCGGGGCTCTTCTGGGACCGGCGCTTCTATGTCAGCGTCGCAGGGGAGCACGGCGAGGCGGTGCGCGTCGAACCGCTGGGGCAGGCCGGGTTCGCGCGCCTGAAGCGGCAGTTCCCCAGTCTGGCCGCGCTGCCCATGCCTCCGGCGGCTGCAGCCGCGCTGCCGTCGCTTTGGACAGGCGACCGGCTCCTGGCGGTCGCCTGTCTGGGCCGTGTCGAGGCGAGCCTGGCGGGCCCGGCCTCCGGCGGCAAAGCCCTGCTGGCGATGGTTTTCGCACGCCAGCATGTGCTGTCCATTCTGGGCAGCTGAGGCAGGATGACACCCGGCCCGCTCCGTTAGGCTTTCTGCCACAATTCGTGCTAAAAGCAGGTCCGAGTTGGAAACTGGCTATCCTGGGTTGCGCGGGCTGCATGCGCGGCAACTTGGCAATCATCCTGCGCGCACCTATCTCTAGCGCTATTCGGGTGAATTCAGTGCTGCCACGGGAGGCGGCGCCGGCGGTCGGGCTTCGCGAGCCTCCACCAGAAGGGACCAAGATGAATCCGCATTTCCGGAACTTTGCGATCTGGGTCATCATCGGCCTGCTCCTGGTCGCTCTGTTCAACCTGTTCCAGAACCCGGCCCAGAGCCGCCGCGGCAACGACATCCCGTACTCCGAGTTCCTGAACGCGGTCGAGTCGCGCACCGTGTCCGAGGTGATGATCCAGGGCAACCGCATCTCCGGCAAGTTCAGCGACAACGGCCTGGCCTTCACCACCTACGCGCCGGAGGACCCGGGGCTCGTCGAGCGGCTGCGCCAGCAGAACATCAAGATCGCCGCGCGCCCCTCGGATGAGGACGTGCCCTCGTTCCTGAGTGTGCTCGTGTCCTGGTTCCCGATGCTGCTGCTGATCGCGGTCTGGGTGTTCTTCATGCGCCAGATGCAGTCGGGCTCGGGGCGCGCCATGGGCTTCGGCAAGTCGAAGGCCAAGCTGCTCACCGAGCGCCACGGGCGCGTGACGTTCGAGGACGTTGCCGGCGTCGACGAGGCCAAGATCGATCTGCAGGAGATCGTCGAGTTCCTGCGCGACCCGCAGAAGTTCCAGCGGCTCGGCGGCCGCATTCCGCGCGGGTGTCTGCTGGTCGGCCCTCCGGGTACCGGTAAGACGTTGATCGCACGCGCGGTCGCCGGCGAGGCGAACGTGCCGTTCTTCACCATTTCGGGCTCGGACTTCGTCGAGATGTTCGTCGGCGTCGGCGCCAGCCGCGTGCGTGACATGTTCGAGCAGGCGAAGAAGAACGCGCCTTGCATCATCTTCATCGACGAGATCGATGCTGTCGGCCGGCACCGCGGTGCGGGTCTCGGCGGCGGCAACGACGAGCGCGAGCAGACGCTGAACCAGCTCCTCGTCGAGA
>JAHDXT010000058.1 GCA_023384095.1 Hyphomicrobiaceae bacterium | reverse complement strand
TGAGATCGCGTCACCAGCCCCGCCGAATTTAATGACACAGTAAGACTAGTACGCCTGGCTGATTCATTGCGCTCGCACCTACTGACAAACTGTCCACCGTCGAAACCGGTCCTGACCGGCTCAGTGCGGTCTCCGAGACTCAGAAAGATCCGAGGCGACGCGCAGCTCGGGCGTCGGCACACCAGGGAGCCCTCGGCGCGCCGAGGACTCTCTTTCCAGGAGAGTTCCATGTTGAAGAAATTACGGCTCGTCGGTTCGGTGGCAGCCCTCTCGATCGCCGGCCTCGCCTATGGCCAGCAAGCGACGGTCCAGCCCTCGCCGATCAAACGCACGTCTCTGGGCAAGGTCGAAGTACCGGGAGCGAGCTACGAAGTGGTGTTCGGGATTACCGAGCTGGCTGCGGGCCACAAGGCGGGACGTCATTCCCATCCGGGCCCAGTGCTCGTGTACGTGACGGAGGGCGAATTCTGGTATCACATCGATGGCCAGCCGGAGAGGGTTTATAAGGCCGGCGATTCTTTCCAGGTACCGCACAGCGCAATTCACGCCGAAGGTGCGGTCGGGAGCAAGTCCGCGAAAGTGATGGCCGTGTTCATCGTCGAGAAGGGCAAGCCGTTAGTGCAGATGGCGCAGTAACAATCGCGCGACATGGTGCGTCGCGTCGGATTGCGATGACGCCCTCAGGTGGCTCCGATGATAGCGCTGAGTACTGCGGCAACGATAGCTCTGATATCGATGCCGAACGAGTTCAATAGTTCCAGAAACAAGGCGCGCCCCCAATCTACTCTTACCTTCTTGCTGCGTATCCGTAGGTCCCCCCAACCGAGCGTCATCCGCAGGCCGCTAAACCCCCGCCACCTCCGCCGGTACCTCGCGCTGATACGCCCGGCCCACGGCCAGCATACGGGCCTCTTCGAACGGGCGGCCGACGATCTGGAAGCCGTTGGGCAGGTAGCCCTCGCGGGGATAGGGCAGCGTCAGGGCCGGCAGGCCGAGGTAGTTGACGGGGCGCGTGAAGAGGATCACGCGGGCCATGGCGGCCATCAGGCTCGGGCCGCCGCCGACGTCGAGCTCGGCGATGGTCGGCAGCGGGTCGGCGAACGTCGGCAGCACGACCATGTCGCAGTTGGCGTAGGTCTCCGTCAGCACCCTGGCGAGCATCGTGCCGCGGGCGCGCAGCGCGGTCTGGTGGTCGGCGCCCGAGATGAAGTGGCCGAACTCGAGCCGCGCGCGCACCTGCGGGCCATAATCGGCGCCGCGCTTGCGCAGATAAGGCCCGTGCGCCGAGGCGACCTCGGGGAGCTGCAGGAGCTGCGTCAGGTGGTCGAGCGTTTTCCAGTCCTGGAAGCGAACCGAAATGCGCCGCGCGCCCGCCTTCTCCAGGATCTTCATCGCGCCGTCGAGCCGCTGCTGCACCTCGGGGTGCGCCTCGGCGACGAGCCGCTCGTCGACGCCGAGCTTCAGCCCGTCCACCGGCTGGTCGAGGAGAGCGAGGTAGTCCGGCACCGGCCGGCGCGAGCTGAAGCCGTCGCGCGGATCGTGACCGGCGATGGTGCCGAACAGCAGGGCGAGATCGCGCACGTCGCGCGCGATCGGACCCACGCAGTCGAGCGACGGCGACAGGGGCATGGCGCCCGCCCGCGACACGCGCGTCCAGGTGCCCTTGAGGGAGGCGACATTGCAGGCCGCGGCCGGCAGGCGCAGCGAGCCCGCCGTGTCGGAGCCGAGCGCGGCCGGCACGACGCCGGTCGCGACACAGATGGCCGAGCCGCTCGACGAGCCGCCGGTGATGCGGGCCGGGTCCCACGGGTTGCGGGCATGGCCCAGCACGTAGTTGTGCCCCGTCGGCCCGAACGCGAACTCGGTGAGGTGCAGCGCCGCGATCTGGATGCTGCCGGCGGCCTTGAGGCGCGCGATGAGCGTGTTGTCCTCGTTGCACGGCTTCTCGCGCCGGATGCGGGCGCCCCAGCTCGGGATCTTGCCCGCGCGGTCGAACATGTCCTTGTGCGCGAGCGGCACGCCCGCGAGCGGCCCCGTCGGCTCGCCGGCCGCGATGGCGGCATCGGTCTTCCCGGCGGCGGCGAGCGCCTCCTCGGTGTCCGTGGAGACGACGGCATTGCAGGCTTCGTTGACGGCTTTCAGCCGCTCCAGAGCCGAGCCGACGGCCTCGGCGCTCGAGACCTCCCTTGCCCGGATGGCCTCGGCGAGGTCGACGGCGGCGATGGTCCTGAGGTCCATGGTCCTATCTCCCCTCGCTCTCGAGCACGCGGACGAAGTCGGCCGGGTCCGCTTCCAGCGGCAGCGCGTCGCCGACTTTCAGCGCGGTCTCGGCAAGCCCCTCCACGAACGGCAGGATGAGGTCCAGCCGCTCCTTCGGGACGGCGTGGCCCTCGAGGCTCCTCGGCAGCTTGGGCGTCGCTGGCAAATCTGCGCCGCTCTCGGCCATGGCGTGTCCTCCGTCCGATCCTCGCGGCCCCTGGAGCCGCGCTTCCGGGCCAGCATGCCGGGAACCAGCATGGCGCGCAACGGGCCCGCGCCCGCCCTCGGCAGGCTTGTGGCCGCGGGGTGCGGCGTGATTGTCTCGGGCTCCAGGCGCCGAGGGAGCGGAATCATCATGAGCACGGCGAACGGCTGCAAGGTCCGGCGCGACGGCGCGGTCCTGTGGATCACCATCGATCGCCCGCGGGCGATGAACGCGCTCGACCCGGCGGCGCACGTGGCACTGGCGAGGGCCTTCGACCGCTACACTGCGGACCCCGAGCTGCGCGTCGCCATCCTGACCGGGGCCGGCGAGCGCGCGTTCTGCGCCGGCAGCGACCTCAAGGCGCGGGCGGCCGCCAACCGCGACGAGCTCCCGCCGACGGGCTTCGGGGGGCTGACGCGGCGGTTCGATCTCTTCAAGCCGGTCGTGTGCGCAGTGAACGGGCTCGCGCTCGGCGGCGGCGTCGAGCTGATGCTGGCCTGCGATCTCGTCATCGCGGCCGATCACGCCGAGCTCGCGCTGCCGGAGCCGCGCATCGGGCTGGCGGCGCTCGGCGGCGGCGGGCTGCAGCGGCTGGCGCGCCAGCTCCCGCTGAAGCAGGCGATGGGGATGGTGCTGACCGCTCGGCGCATCTCGGCGGCGGAAGCCTTGCGCGTGGGGCTCGTCAACGAGGTGGTGCCGCGGGCGGAGCTCGAGGCGCGGTCGCGGGCGCTCGCCGCGGAGCTGCTGGAGATGGCGCCGCTGGCGCTCGAGGCCTCCAAGCAGGTGATGCTGCAGAGCCTCGCCTACCCGGACCTCGAAGCCGCGATGACCGCGACCTATCCCGCCGCCGAACGCATGCTGGCGAGCGAGGACGCCGTCGAGGGCCAGCGCGCGTTCATCGAGAAGCGCAAGCCTGAATGGAAGGGCCGCTGACGGCTGCAAGGCGTGGCGCCGGCTCTGCCGCAAAGCGTCTCCGGAAACGTTCGTCACCGGCCCGCTGTTCGGGGGCAGCAAAGAGGCCGGGCTGCAACACAAAATGAGCTTATTTCATGTTATGAATCAACGCGTTACAGCGGCGTCGCGAGGATCGTGTGTGGTATACTGACGGGCATGCCGAAAATCGCACGCGCAGCCCATCGGAGCCATTTGCAATGACCGCACAGATGCCTGAGATCATCGTCCTCGACGGCACGGAGCACGCACTGACGAGCCTGCCGCTCGAGCCGCTCCTCGACAGCATGGATCCGCGCCCGGACATCGGCGAGTGGGTCGATTTCGGGACCACGGCCCTCTGGCGCGGGTACGTCGGCCACTGGGAGATCGCGGCCGGCAGTCTCTACCTGACGCGGCTCGGCACCAGCGAGCCCGACGTCGACCTCGACCTCGATCGCCTCCTTCCAGGCCGGGCGCCACCGGTCCTCGCGTCGTGGTTCTCGGGCAAGCTCGTCGTACCGCAGGGGGATATGCTTCTCTACGTGCACATGGGTTGGGGCAGCTGCTTTGCGCGCGAGACCATCCTCCATGTCCGCCATGGGCACGTCTGGAAACGCCGCGACGTCGACCACACCGAGCGCTTTCTCGCCATGGTGGACGGCTCGCGGCATCTCTTGTCCGATGGCGTCATCCCGGGCCGGGGGCACAATATCCCGTGCCTCTCCTGGCTGACGGACGAGGGCCGCGCACTGGTCAGGGACAGGCTCGGGCTCTGAGCTTCCGGATCGGGCGCCCGCTGCCGATCGTGGCGCCAGACGCCGCCGGGCCTCTTTAACCGGCGTTCAATCCGATCGTGCAAGATCGTTCCTGCGGGAACTGCGCTGCACCGTGCACGGGAATGCGGGGTGGAGGCCCGTTTCCGCAGCATGAGAAGGATGCGGCGCTGACCCGGGATCCGGCCGCGGGCACGACCGCTCCAAGGGACAACGGTCCATCGCCATGATGCAACGCGCTCTCCAACCTCTGGCCGTCCTGGCCATGGCGGCCTCATTGGCCCGCACGGGCGCCGCGGCGGAAATCGATTACGGCCGGCCCGAAGCCTGGCTCGCGCGGCCCGGGCTCGCCTCGGCCGCCACGCTCACACCCAAGGACAGCGGCTATAGCAATCTCGAGGCGACGGCCCGCGCCGACGTCTTCTACGTGCATCCGACGACCGGAATGCGAGAGGGCGTTGCAAACGTTCCGATCGACGACCCGCAGGCGCTTGCGACTGGTCGCGTCATGCTGATGGCGCAGTCGACCCCGTTCAACGGGATCGCGCGCATCTATGCGCCCCGCTACCGCCAGATCGCCATGCACGTCTATGACGAGGGCGAGGCGGCGTTGCAGGCGCCGATGAATTTCGCCTACGAGGACGTGCGGCAGGCATTCGCGCATTACGCAGCGCACGACAACCAGGGCCGGCCGTTCTTCCTCGTGGCGCACAGCCAGGGCAGCAATCACGCGCTCCGTCTTCTGCAGGAAGAGATCCAGGGCGGCCCGCTCGAGGCCCGGCTGGTGGCAGCTTATCTTCCCGGCGGACCGACCCCGCTCTCGATCTTTGCCGACCACCTCACCCGCGTTCCGCCCTGCGCAACGGCCGAGCAGATCGGTTGCGCGGCGATCTGGGGGGTTTTCGGCGAGGGCTATCGCGACTTTCGCGGATGGGAGGCGATCAACGTTTACTGGGATGCCTCGACACGTCGCTGGCGCTCGGCCGCCGGCGCCAGGCTCGTCAACATCAACCCGGTCAGTTGGAGGGACGACGACGTCCCGGCGCCGGCCGGTCAGCATCGTGGCGCAGTGCCGTTCGGCGTTCCCGCCACCCATTTCTCGCGACCGCTCGAGCACCTTGTCAGCGCCCGCACGGAGCACGGCTACACCCTCGTGTCGCCGGCGCCGCTGCCCTCCGGCCTGTTCGACGACGGCGGCACGTTCGGCGGCGCCAACTATCACGTCTTCGACATCAATCTTTTCTGGGCGGACCTGCGCGCGAACGCGCGGCTCCGTCTCGCCAGCTTTCTCCGGCAGCGCGACCGGGCGGCATATCCGATCATCGAAGGGCCGATGACGGCGACGGCGATTGCAGGCGAGCCGTTCCAATTGCGCTTCTCCGTACACAACGCGGCGGCACGCTGGCACGTCGAGGGCCTGCCGGAGGGATTGCATCTCGATCCCGATACCGCGGAGATCTCCGGAGTGCCCGTTACTCCCGGCCCGCACGCGGTCATCGTCACCGCAACCAATGACGCCGGCGCCGACACGGCAGAGCTCGCGCTCATCGTAACGCCTGCTTCCAAATAGCAGGGACCCCGCGAGCCGCGCCCGAGCGCAACTGTCGAACCGCCCGAGGCGGGCGGGCGACGTCCGCTGCCCTGCTCACTCGTTCTTCACCCACTTCAAAATGTGCGTGCCGACGGCGACCAGCACGCCGTCCTGGTTCGTGATGGCGATGTCGGCGGTCGAGCGGCGGCGCCCGGGGTCGATGGCGCTTATGCGGTACTCCACCGTGATCGTATCGCCGAAGTGGACCGGGGCCAGGAAGCGCACCCGGTCGTAGCCGAGCGAGACGGGCGTCGCGTCGGCCGCCTCACGCACATGCGCGATGGCGAGCGTCGAGGCCGTCGACATGAAACCGACCATCAGCGCGCCGTGGGCCTGCAGCCGGCCGTACTTCGACTTTTCCATGTAGGACTTGTCGACATGGTTCGGCGACAGATCGCCGGTGATGCCGGCGAAGAGGTAGACGTCCGTCTCGCCGACGGTCTTCGCGAAGGTCGCCGTATCGCCCACCTTGACGTAGAAGTCGCTCATCCCGAAAATCTCCTGACCAACAGCCATGCAGCCGGCGCCCGCATCCGGCGCCTGGCTGATTTCGAACAGATTTCCCCGCACCAGGGAAGGCAGTGAGCTATGCGCGACACTCTCGATGGCCAGACGGCCGTCGTCACCGGCGCGGCGCGCGGGATCGGCCGCGGGATCGCGGAGCGGCTGGCGGCCGACGGCGCCAGGGTGATCGTCTGGGACCGCGATCTGTCGCCCCTCCGGCAGCCAGGCCCGCCTTTCACGCCGGCTGCGGCCGAGGTGGTGGACGTGGCCGACTTCCACGCCGTCGAGCGCGCGTTCGACGCGGCGGTGGCGAGCTTCGGGAAAGTCGACATCCTGGTCAACAACGCCGGCATCAACGGGCCGGTCGCGCCGACCTGGGAGTACGCGCTCGAGGACTGGGACCGGGTGGTCGCCATCGACATGACGGCGGTGTTCTACTGCTGCCGCGTGGCCGCACGGCACATGCGCGAGCGCGGCTACGGCCGCATCGTCACGATCGCCTCCATCGCCGGCAAGGAGGGCGTGCCCTACATCCCGGCGTACTCGGCCGCCAAGGCGGGGGTCATCGGGTTCTCGAAGGCCCTGGCCAAGGAGCTCTGCGACGCCGGCGTCACGGTCAACTGCATCGCGCCGGCGATGACCGAGACGGAGCTCATGCGCGAGATGACCCCGGATCACATCGCGCGCATGCGCGCCAAGATCCCGATGGGCCGCTTCGTCAAGATCGAGGAGATCGCCGCCATGTGCGCCTTCATCGCCAGCCCGGCGTGCAGCTTCACGACGGGCTTCGTGTTCGACGTCACCGGCGGCCGGGCGACGTATTAGACATGCCGGCCGGCACTGACGATCGGATGATCGGCGGCTTGCGCCACAACGGGGACGACATGCTCGACGCAAAGCTCCTGTCGCTGAACCAGGTGACCTTGATGCCGTGCTCGCTCGAGGACGTCGTCGCGGCGATGGGCCGCCACGGGGTCCCGGCCATCAGCATCTGGCGCGACAAGCTGCACGAATGCGGTCTGGCTAAAGCTCGGAAGCTTCTCGAGAGCGAGGGGCTTGCGGTCTCCGGCCTGTGCTTCGGCGGGCTGATCACCTCGCCCGATGCCGGCGAGGCGGCGAAAGCCATGGACGAGGTGCGCCGCGCCATCGACGATGCGGCGGCGGTCGAGGCGGGCTGCCTGGTGTTCGTCGCCGGCGGCGTCGATCCGCGCGACAAGGACATCAGGGCGACGCGCGCGCGGGCGCTCGACAGGGTGGCCGAGCTGGTGCCATACGCGCGTGCGGCCAAGGTGACGCTCGGCCTCGAGCCGCTGCACCCGATGATCTGCGCGACGCGCTCGGTGGTCAGCACCATCGGGATCGCCAACGACTGGTGCGACGCGCTCGCGGCGGAGGACGTGGTCGGCATCGCGGTCGATACCTATGCCGTGTGGTGGGATCCCGACCTCGAAACCGAGATCAGGCGCGCCGGCAAGCGCATCTGCGCCTTTCATATCAGCGACTGGCTGCCCGACACGCAGGACCTGCGCCTCGACCGCGGCATGATGGGCGACGGCGTGATCGATATCCCTTGCATCCGTCGCATGGTCGAGGCGGCCGGATACGCCGGGCATCGCGAGGTCGAGATCTTCTCGGCTCGCAACTGGTGGAAGCAGGATGCGGACGAGGTGATCCGCATCGTCAAGGAGCGGTATCAGACGGCGGTCTGAAGCGGCCTGTCCCAGTAACGGGCCTGATGCATGAGTGGTTCAGCGCCGCACCATTCTCATGCTGCGGCGCATCCGGGGTGATGAGGTGGTAATCGTCGTGATCGGCTCAAGCCTTCACCCTGGCTTCGACGCCCAGCAGGCCGGACGGCTTGACCATCAGCACGAGGATGAGCAGCAGGAAAGCGTAGATGTCCTTGTAGCTGCCGGACACGTAGCCGGCGCCGAGGCTCTCGGCGACGCCCACCAGCAGCCCGCCGAGCACCGCCCCCGGCAGGCTGCCGAAGCCGCCCACCACAGCCGCCGCGAACGCCTTGATGATGACGCCGAGGCCCATCAGCACCTGCACGTAGTTGATCGGTCCGACGAGCACGCCGGCCGCGGCGCCGAGCGCACAGCCGATGCCGAAGATGAGCGAGATCATCAGCGGCACATTGATGCCCATCAGGTAGGCGATGTCCTTGTTGTGGGCGACGGCTCGCACGGCGAGACCCAGCCGTGTGTGCTTCAGGAACAGGTGCAGGCTGCCCATCAGGACGAGCCCCGCGCAGACGATCCAGATGTAGGACGGCGGCAGCGACAGGTCGCCGATCTCGATCGGCATCCCGAACGGCACCGGGAACGGCACCGCCTTCGGCCCCCAGATGAGATAGGCCACGTTCTGCAGCACGATGGACATGCCGAACCCGGAGATGATCATGCCCATGCCGGCCACGGTATAGCCGCCGCCGGCCTGCGTCAGGCGGCGGTAGAAAAGCCGCTCGATGAGGACGCCGACGAGTCCCGTGAGCACCATGGCCACGATCAGCGTCATGGTGTAGTCGAGGCCGAGGTTGTGGAACACCATCAGCCCGATGAACGCGCCCAGCATGTAGATCTCGCCATGCGCGAAGTGCAGGATGTCGAGACCCGAATAGATCAGCGAGATCCCGATGGCCACCAGCGCGTAGACCATGCCGATCGAGAGGCCGACGATCACCAGGTCGATGAAGTAGCTCACGTTTCCCCCTGAGGTCCGCGTCAGTGCAGGCTCAGGCCCGCATCGCTGCTCGCAACCGTGCCGCCCAGATAGGAGAGCCGCACGTTGTCGTCGTGGATGAGCGCGTCGGCCGGCCCCTCGATGTGGATCACGCCGTCTCTGATGACGTAGGCGTAGCTGGCGAGCAGCAGAGCCATGCGCACGTTCTGCTCGACCATCAGCACCGTCATGCCGTCACGGGCGATGCGCGCGATGGTGCGGAAGATGTCGAGCACGACCTGCGGCGCGAGCGCTGCGCTCGGCTCGTCGAGCATGATCATCCTGGGCTCGGACATCAGCCCGCGCCCGATGCAGAGCATCTGGAGCTGGCCGCCGGAAAGGGTGCCGGAGAGCTGCTTGCGCTTCTGCTCCAGTATCGGAAAGTAGCCGTAAACCCGCTCGAGAGCGCGCGCGATCCTCGCCCGGTCGCGGACCACGAAGGCGCCGAGCCGCAGGTTCTCCTCGACCGTCATCGCGGGATAGGCGTCCTTGCCCTGCGTCACCTGCACGAGGCCGCGCCGCACGATCAGGTCCGGGCGCAGGCCGTCGATCCGCTCGCCGTTGAAGGTGATGCTGCCGCGCCAGGGCTTGACCAGGCCGGAGATGCTCTTCAGCAGCGTGGACTTGCCGGTTCCGTTGCCGCCGAGCAGCGCGACGATGCGGCCCTCTCCGACGTTGAGCGTGGCCCCGTTGAGGATTTGGACGCTGCCGTATCCTCCGACCACGCCTTCGACGCGCAGCATCCTGTTTCCTCTTGCCTATTCCAGCGCAAAGCCTGCTAATTAGAAGCGAATGGGGCGCCTGGTAAAGCCCATTCGCGATTAGGCCAAACGCCGGATCGGGCCCGAAGCGGCCGGACCGGCGAGTGATTGGGGAGGAGACCGATGCCAAGTGGAATGAGATTGCTGCTGCCTGTCGTCGCGCTCGGGCTGGGAGCCGCTGCGGCTCCGGCCGTCGCGCAGGACAATATCCGGGTCGGCATCACTCTGCGCATGATCGTCGAGAACGGCCTTCGCTACGGGCAGATGACGAAGGAGGAGCTGGAGGCCGTGAACGCCACCGGCGGCATCAACGGCAAGAAGATCGAGGTGATCCTGCTCGACGACGAGTGCAAGCCCGACAAGGGCGTGGCCAACGTCAACCGCTTCATCCACCAGCACAAGGTGCATCTCGTCATCGGCTCGACGTGCAGCTCCGTCTCGATGCCGATGGTCGACATCACCGCCAAGGAGGAGGTGCCGCAGGTCGTGCCGCACTCCACCAACGCCAACATCACGAAGAAGGGCAGCGCGTGGGTGTTCCGCACGGCGGTCTCGGAGCGCTTCTACGCCTCCGTGCACGCCAAGTACCTGTCCGAGAACGTCGGCAAGAAGGTCGCCTATCTCTACACGACGGACGCCGCCGGCATCGGCTTCGCCAAGGACTACATGTCCTTCATGCGCAAGACCTACCAGACCGAGCCGGTCTACGAGGCGCAGATGCAGGAGACGGATCTCGACTTCCGCTCGCACCTGCTGAAGATCAAGTCGTTCAACCCCGACGTGCTCGCCATCGGCGGCCAGCTCGACGCCATCGCGCGCATCACGCAGCAGTCCTACGAGGTCGGCATCCCGTCGCGGGTCCGCAGGGTCGCGGCCTCGGCAGCCTCGAACGCGCCCGTGCCCGAGCTCGCCGGCGACGCCGCCAAGGGCCTGACCTTCGCCGCCGCGTTCTCCTGCAAGGACGAGCGTCCGGTCGCGCAGCAGTTCGTGAAGTTGGTGCAGGAGAAATACAAAGTCCGCTGCCCCGATCACGACTTCAGCCAGGCTTACGAGACGGCGCAGCTCGTCAAGCTGGCGCTGAGCCGCGCCAGCCTGAAGCTCACCGACGCCGCGCTGGCCGACGACCGCCGGGCCATCCGCGACGCGCTGGCCTCGATCAAGGACTATCACGGGCTCGCCTCCGGCCCGATCAGCTTCTGCGCCGAGCCGACGCCGCAGTGCCGCGACGGCAATCGCACCGGCATCCTGGTCGAGTACACCAAGGGCGGCAAGGACTACGACATGCGCGTCCTGGCGCGTGTCTCGTTCGAGCCCGACTTCGGCCTCGACAAGTAGCATGACGAGCGGACAGGCGCGCTTCCGGCCGCGGGCCGGGCGCGCGCCCGTCCGGCATCTGCGCATCCGAACGTCTGCGGAGACCCACGGCTTGAGCGTTGAAGAACTTGCGCGACCTTCGGTGCCGCGGCAGTCGGCGCGGGACCGGCTGTCGGCGATGCACCCGATCGTGCCCTGGCTGATCGGGATCGTGGTGCTGCTGCCGCTGCCGCTGCTGATGCCGAACGCCTATCAGCAGTACATCGTCAACGTCATTCTCATAAACATCATCCTGGCCGTCGGGCTCAACATCGTGAAGGGCTTCGCCGGCCAGGTCACGGTCGGGCACATCGCCATCGCCGCCATCGGCGCCTACAGCTCGGCCGTGCTGTCGACGAAGGTCGGCCTGCCGTTCTGGCTGGCACTGCCGTCCGCCGTCCTGATCGCCGGTGCGGCGGGCGCCATGATCGGCATCCCCTCGTTCCGGCTGGAGGGCGCCTACCTGGCGCTGGCGACGCTGGGGCTGGCCGAATCCGTGCGCATCGCCATTTCGGCCACGGACGCGCTCGGCGGCGCCATCGGCTATCAGAACATACCTCCTCCGTTCCTCTTCGGGCAGCCGCTCGATACGCACGCCTCTTACTACTACGTGGTCCTGCCGCTGGCGCTTACGGCCATGTACTTCTCGTTCAGCATCCTGCGCTCGGACATCGGGCGCGCCTTCAAGGCGCTGCGCGAGGACCCGCTCGCCGCTGCCGCCTGCGGCGTCGACGTGCGCAGATACAAGGTGATCGCGTTCGTCGTCAGCGCGCTCTATGCGGGGTGCGCGGGCAGCCTGCTCGCGCACATGTCGCCCGGCTTCATCCATCCGAACAGCTACACGATCACCGAGATGGTGACCCTGCTGCTGATGGTGGTGTTCGGCGGCATCGGTCACATCTGGGGCGGGGTCATCGGCGCCATCCTGGTCACCATCATCTACGACCTCACGCGCGACTATTACCAGTACCAGATGGCGATGTTCGGCGGGGTCGTCGTGCTGACGGTGCTCTACATGCCGAAGGGGATCGGCGGCCTGATCGACCAGTACCTGGTCAGGCGACGGTTCAATGCCATCCGGCAGGTGAAGTCGAATGCTGCTTGAGACCAGCAGTCTGACCAAGAGCTTCGGCGGGCTGGTGGCGGTCGACCGCATCGACCTCGCCATTCGCAAGGGCGAGGTGCGCGGCATCATCGGCCCGAACGGCTCGGGCAAGAGCACGCTCTTCAACCTGATCTCCGGCGTCTACAGGGCCGACCCCGGCGGCAAGGTGGTCTTCGACGGCCGCGACATCACGAACGCCGACCCGCACAGGATCGCCCGGCTCGGCGTTGCGCGCACCTTCCAGCTCCTGCGCATCTTCGGCGGCATGAGCGCGCTGGAGAACCTGCTGATCGGCCATCACGGGCTCATCCGCTACGGCACGGCCTCGGCGATCCTCGGCACCAGGCGCGTGCGGGCCGAGGAGCGGCGCGTCAGGCAGGAGATGATGGAGCTGCTCTCCTTCATCGGACTGGCGGATTTTGCAGAGATGCCCGCGGCGGAGATGTCGATCGGCCAGCGGCGCCTGCTGGCGCTGGGCCGCGCCATCGCCATGCGTCCCAAGCTGCTGATGCTCGACGAGCCGGCGGCGGGCCTGTCCCCGGTCAACGTGGACAAGCTGCTCGAGACGGTGCTTGCGCTCAAGAGCCGCTACGGGCTGACGGTCGTCATCATCGAGCATATCCTCAAGGTGGTCATGGAGACCTGCGAGACGATCACCGTTCTCGACCACGGCGAGAAGATCGCCGAGGGGCCGCCGGCCGCCATCAAGGAGGACCACCGCGTCATCGAAGCCTATCTCGGCAAGGAGATGGACGACGCGGAGGTGCGCGAGTTCCTGCGCGCCTCATGAGAGGCGAGCCGCGGAATTGCAGGATGCGGGGTGAGGCAGATATGGGGTTCGAGCAGCCCAAGGTCGTGATCGTGGGCGCCGGCGCGATGGGCGGTCTGTTCGGCGGGCTGATGGCCGAGCAGGGGCTCGAGACGACGCTGGTCGACACCTGGGCCGAGCATGTCGGCGCGATCCGCAGCAGCGGCTTACGCATCGTCGGCGTCGGCGGCGACCGCGTGATCCCCGTCCGGGCGACGACTGACCCGGCCCGCGTCACCGAGGCCGACGTGGTGCTCTTTCAGTGCAAGGCCTTCGCCAACGAGGCCGCAGCGCAGAGCGTGAAGCACCTGTTCGGCCGCGGCGCCGTTGCGGTGACCTTCCAGAACGGGCTCGGCAACGAGGAGGTGCTGGGCGGCATTCTGGGGACCGAAAATGTGCTCGGCGGACTGACGGCCCAGGCGGGGCTCGTCGAGGCGCCAGGCGTGGTGCGCAACTTCGGCGACCTGCCGACCTATGTCGGCGAGCTCCACGGCGGCCTGTCGGAGCGCGCCGAGGCCATCGCCGCTGCTTTCACCCGCTACGGCCTGCCGACGATGGCCAGCGCCGACATCAAGCGCGACAAGTGGAAGAAGCTGCTGGGCAACGTGGCGCTCGGCGCCATCTCGGCCGTCACCGACATGAGATCGTTCGAGATCATGGCCGTCCCGGAGCTGCAGGAATTGGTGTTCCGGATGTTAGACGAGGCGGCCGCGGTCGCCGCCGCCGAGGGCCACAAGCTCGATGTGGCCGAGGCGCGCGAGGTCCTGATGCAGCTCGTCGATACGACGGGCGGCGGCACCGGCGCCAGCAAGTCGTCGATGCGCGAGGATATCATCCGGCGGCGCCGCACGGAGATCGACACGATCCACGGCGCCGTCGCCCGCCTGGGGCGCAGGCACGGCGTGCCGACGCCGGCCATCGACGCCATGGTGGCGCTGGTGAAGGGCCTGCAATCTCAATACCTGACGTGATGAGGATGCCGTTGGCGAGCGAGCTCGAAGACAAGGTCGTGGTCGTCAACTGCGGCAGCCGCGGTATCGGCCGCGCGATCTGCGGTGCGACGGCGGGCGTGTACTGACGCCCGGGGGACGGCAGCCATGGATTTCGCACTGACGGACGAGCAGCGAATGATGGTGGAGACGGCGCGCCGGTTCGTCGCCGCCGAGCTGTTGCCGCTGGAGGAGGAGGTCGAAGCCAAGCGGCAGCTCGACACGGCGGTCGCCCGCGCCATCTTCGAGAAGTCCCGCGCTCTCGGGCTCTATGCCATGAACATCCCGGTGGAATACGGCGGCGGAGGCTTGTCGGCCGTCGATACCTGCCTCGTCGAGGAGCAGTTCGGCCATGCCACCGACATCCTGGTGCGCCGCGCCTTCGGCAACGTCTACGAGGTGCTGCTGATCGGGACCGAGGCGCAGAAGGAGCGCTGGCTGAAACCTGCGGTGCGCGGTGAGCGCACGTTCTCGGTCGCCTTCACGGAGCCGGGCGCCGGCTCGGACGCGGCCGGCATCAAGACCCGCGCCGTGCGCCAGGGGGACGGCTGGGTTCTCAACGGCCACAAGCATTTCATCAGCGACGGGCTCTACTCCGATTTCTTCGTCGTCTCGGCCGTCACCGACCCGGCTGCCGGCGCGCGCGGCATCTCGCTGTTCCTGGTCGACAAGGGGATTCCGGGCTTCACCATCGGCCGCGACCAGCCGATGATGGGGCTCGCCGGGACCAGCCACGTCGAGATGTTCTTCGAGAACGTGCCGCTCGGGCCGGACCACCTGCTGGGCTCCGAGGGCCAGGGGCTGACACTGGCGCTCGAGACGCTCGGCCGCATCCGGCTCGCCCACATCGGCGCCCGCTGCGTCGGCAAGGCGACGCGGCTCTTGAGGATGATGACCGACCATGCCCGCGAGCGGCGCCAGTTCGGCAAGGCGATCGGCGAGCACCAGATGATCCAGCAGATGCTGGCCGACAGCGCCATGGAGGTCAATGCGGCGCGGCTCATGGTCCTCCACGCGGCCTCGGAGATCGATCAGGGCCGCGACCCGCGTGAGCGCATCTCCATGGTCAAGGCTTATGCCTCCGAGACGCTGGGCCGCGTGGCGGATCGCGCCGTGCAGGTGTTCGGCGGCATGGGCTACTGCAGGGACATGCCTATCGAGCGGCTTTATCGCGACGCCCGCATCTTCCGCATCTTCGACGGCACCTCCGAGATCCATCGCATGGTGGTGGCGCGCGCGATGCTGAAGCACGGTGCAGGCCGCTTCGCCGACGTGATCGAGTAGCGGGGCGGGGCTGCATGTCCATCGACAAGTTCACCGATGCCGCATCCGCCGTCGCGCTGATCGGGGACGGCGACACCGTGGCGCTGATCGGCGGCGGCGGCGGCCTGGTCGAGGCGTCCTGCCTGTTTGCCGCGGTCGAGGAGCGGTTCCTCGACACCGGTCATCCGCGCGATCTCACCGTCATCCACGCGCTCGGCATCGGCGACCGCAAGACGCGCGGCATGAACTGCTTCGCGCACGAGGGCATGGTCAGGCGGGTCATCGGCGGCCACTGGGTGTGGTCGCCGAGGATGCAGGCGCTGGCCCGCGACGATAAGATCGAGGCCTACGTGCTGCCGGGCGGCGTGGCGATGCAGCTACTGCGTGAGATCGGCGCCGGGCGGCCGGGACTTTTCACGCACGTCGGTCTCGGCACTTTCGTCGACCCGCGCGTCGAAGGCGGGCGCATGAACGGCCGCGCCAGGGACGACCTCGTCGAGGTGGTCGAGATCGATGGCCGCGAGCTGCTGCGCTACAAGCCGTTCCCCGTCAACGTGGCGCTGATCCGCGGCTCCTTCGCCGACGCGCAGGGCAACATCAGCCTCGACCAGGAGCCGGCCAACCTCGACATCTATGCCGCCGCGCTGGCCGCCCACAACTCCGGCGGCAAGGTGATCGCACAAGTGCGCACCGCGGTCGACGTCGGCGCCCTGCCGGCCCGCTCCGTTCGCGTGCCGGGCGCCATCGTCGATGCGGTCGTCGTCGACCCGGCGCAGTCCATGACCTACGACATATTTCATGACCCGACCCTGTCGGGCGAGATCAAGGGTCCCGTGCCGCCGGCGCCAGAGCCGCCGTTCAGCGTGCGCCAGGTGATCGCCCGCCGCGCTGCCGACGAGCTCAGCGACGGCGCCGTGCTGAACTACGGGTTCGGGATCCCGGACGGCGTCGCCAAGCTGGTGGCCGCGCGCGGCCATCTCGACCGCTACTACCAGACCATCGAGCACGGGACTTACGGCGGCGCGCTGCTCGACGGCACGCTGTTCGGCTACGCGCGCAACGCGACGGCGATGATCGACGGGCCGTCGCAGTTCGACTTCTACTCCGGCGGCGGGCTCGACATCGCCTTCCTCGGCTTCGGCGAGATCGACGCGGCCGGCAACGTCAACGTCTCCAAGCTCGGCGGCACCACGGTGGGGCCTGGCGGCTTCATCGACATCGCGCAGAACGCGCGCAAGGTGGTGTTCTGCGGCACCTTCGACACCAAGGGCACGGCGCTGGAGCTCGGCGGCGGGCGGCTGCGCGTGGTCCGCAACGGCGAAGTCTGCAAGCTGGTGCGCGCCGTCGAGCAGATCACGTTCTCCGGCGCCGTCTCGCGCCGGCGCGGGCAGGAGGCCCTGTACATCACCGAGCGGGCGGTCTTTCGGCTCTCCGACGACGGGCTCGTCCTGACGGAGGTGGCGCCCGGCGTCGACGTGCGCCGCGATGTCCTCGAGCGCATGCAGTTCGCGCCGCAGGTGCCCCGAGATCCCGCCATCATGCCTGCCGCCCACTTCAACCCCTGAAGGAGAACGTTTGATGTCCCCGCTGCGCATCGCCCTCGTCGGCTCGGGCATGATCGGGAGGCGGCACATCTCGGTGCTGAAGGGCGATCCCGACCGGCACGTGCTGGCCGCCATCGCCGACCCGGCGCCCGCGGCCAAGGCGCTGGCGGCCGAGCTGGGGGTGTCGCACTACGCCGGCCATGAGCCTCTGCTCGACCGGGAGATGCCGGACGGCGTCGTCATCGCCACGCCGAACCGGCTTCACGCCAGCGTTGGCCTCGCCTGCGTGGAGCGTAAGATTCCCATGCTGATCGAGAAGCCGATCGCGGACTCCCTCGCCGCCGCGCTCGGCCTCGTCGCGGCGGCGGAGCGCGCCGAGGTGCCGGTCCTCGTCGGGCATCATCGCCGGCACAACCCGATCATGCAGAAGGCGGCCGAGGTGATCCGCGCAGGCGGCATCGGCAAGGTGGTCGCCGCAGCCGGCCTGTGGCTGAGCCATAAGCCCAAAGATTACTTCGACGTGACCTGGCGGCGGGAGCCCGGCGGCGGCCCCGTGCTGATCAACGCCATCCACGACATCGACTGCCTGCGCATGCTGTGTGGCGAGATCGAGACGGTGCAGGCGACAACGGCGAGCGCCGCGCGCGGATTTGCGGTCGAGGACACGGCCGCGGCCGTCCTTACCTTCGCCAGCGGCGCCCTCGGAACGCTGATCGTCTCCGACAGCGCATCGGCGCCGTGGAGCTGGGAGTGGACCTCGCGCGAGAACCCGTTCTATCCGAGCGAGCCGGAGAACTGCTTCCTCGTCTCCGGCACGCTGGGCTCGATCACGGTGCCCTCGCTCGAGCACCGATGGCACGAGGAGGGGCGGCAGAGCTGGGGGCTGCCGCTGACACAGAAGCGCATTCCCGTCGCGCCGGCAGACCCCTATGTCGAGCAGATGCGCAATTTCGTCTCCGTCATCCGCGGCGAGGCCGAACCCGTGCTGAGCGGCGCCGACGGCACACGCACACTGGCGGCGACGCTCGCCATCAGCGAATCCGCGAAGGCCGGTCTGCCGGTTCGGGTAGCCGATCTCTTGCAGTGCGACAAAAGCCAGTAGTGAGTTGCGTCGGTGTGCGCGATCAGCACAGCGGCGCGACGAACGGCAGAACCCAAACAACGCCAGCAGCGAGTCGATCGGTTGGTTGGCTTGCTCAACGGCCCTGCGCTCCGCTTGAAGCTGCGGGAGGGGCCGATGCTGACGGCGGAGGAGCAGATGGAGTTGGGGGTTCTGAAGCATCACGGCGCTGGCATTCGGGAGTTGGCGCGGGCGATAGGTTGGTCGCGCAAAACGGTGCGGCGCCACCTGCGCGGAGGCGAGGCGGCTGCGGTGCGCAAGCCGGCTCTGAAGCGGATAGAAAAACCAAGCGACCGTGAAAATCGCGCCCTGGCTGTTGAGCCATCAGATTAGAACATGACAAAGCCCGCCAGCCCAGCGCCGAGAACGATATAGAGCACCGCCGTTTTTGACTTCCATGCATAGAGCAGGCCAAGCGCCGTCACGAAGATCACGAGCGCAAGGGGCAGGTCAGCGGTGCTCTGAGCCGTCGTGAAGCCTAGCTCCAGGGTGGTCGCCGCAATCAAACCCACGACGCCGGCTGAAACACCTTCGAGGAAACGGTGCAGCGCCCGGTGGTCGACAAGCCGTTCGAGCTGGTCATGGAAGAACAGAGTGAAGCAGAACGCCGGAAGGAAAATGCCCACCGTCATAGCGAATGCACCGAGCGGCCCGCCTCCGACATAGCCGACGAAAGTCGAGAAGATGATGAGAGGTGCCGGCAGGATGCCGGACAGCGCGAGACCGTCGAGGAATTGCGCGTCGCTCATCCATCCGCGGCCAACAGCATCGTCCCGCAGGAACGGGATCACCGTATAGGCGCCCCCGAAAGTGAGGAGCCCGGCCTTGAGCCCGGACAAGAACAGGTCGATCGACCGCGGCGTCTGTGGTGGTGACGCGCTCATCTCAGCGGCCCAGTCGAGCATCCCGGTGCCGATCATCACCACAATGGCCAGGGCAAGCACGGCGGCTGCTGCAATGTACAGTCTGCCCAGGGCGAGGGCATATAGCAGCCCGGCGGTCGGCAGAGCGACCCAGAAGCTCACGCCGAGGAGAGCTGCCGCGGCGCTCAGGGCGGCAATGGCCCAGAGCCATCTGTCCAGCAGCACATGCGAGCCGATCCGGTGCGCGGCCCGGACAATGAGCGCAATGACAGCGGGCTGGACGCCCAGGAAAAATGCAGCAAGCAGCGACTGCCGGATTCCAATGGCAAAATACAGCCAGGAGAGGGCGAACATCAGCAGGAACCCCGGCAGCATGAACCCGAGGCCGGCCAGCAGCCCTCCGAGCCGGCCACGCGCGAGCATGCCGAAATACACGCACATCTCGTGCGCCTCCGGCCCGGGAAGCACCTGGTAGATGGCGAGCACGCGGTTGAACCGCGCGCTCGAAACCAGCGCTCTTCGTCAACCAGCTCGTGACGGATCATCGCGATCTGTGCGACGGGGCCGCCCCAGGCGAAACAGCCGAAGCGCAGAAAGCGTCGGAAGAGCTGCAGGTAGGATAGCGCCGGAGGCGCGGCTTCTACGGCCGGGCCCCCGGCGTGGGGTGCCGAGACGGCGCTCACGTCACACCTCCGGCTTATGAGTCGGCCAGTTGTGTGTCTCGGCGCTGGCGTCGCGGCACCAGCGATAGAACGCGTCGTAGAGCGCCATCGCCGCCTCGAGCTGCGCAAGATCATCCCGGTACATACGGGAAAACCCTAGCGAAGCTGCGAGAAGGCCGGCGGAATGCGGCGTCAGCTCGGGACGTGCGGTGTCGGCGCCCCGGACTATCTTGGCAAGGTTGGTCAGCGGCTCGGACGTGAGCCCGAGCTCCTCGATCATCGTGTCGAACGTGCAGGTCTCGCCGCGATGGCTCCAGAACACTCCCTCGATGTCGAATGGCGTGGCGTTGAACCGTTCCGCGACAGGGATGACCTCCGCCGGCGTGACGAAGAGGAACACCGCATTGGGGTCGATGAAGCGGCGGATCAGCCATGGGCAGGCGATCCGATCGACCTTCGGCCGCGCTCGCGTTACCCAAACGGTGCGGCCGCGCTCATCGCGCGGCGGCAGCTTGTCGGTGCGGACGAGGAGCTCGCCCGCCGCTTTCCAGGCTTCGAAACCACCTTCGAGCGTCTGCGCGTCGATTCCCTCATATCTGAGCCAGGCGGCTACGCCTTCGCTGAGCTTCTGCCCTTGATGGCAGATCACGACGACCGACCTGTTGCGGTAGTCGGCGGCGCAGTTTTGCGTCGTGCGATATTCCCGGCGCAGCGACCCGGGCACCAGCCGAGGGTCGGCTTGGTAATCTTCATCGATGCGCACATCCACGAGGGCCGGCGCATTCGGAAGACCGATGAGGCGAGACAGTTGCGAGGTGGTGATGGTAGTGGTCGACGGCATATGGCGTCCTTTCCCTGTTGGGAGTGTGGACGCGATCTTTCAGCCGCAGCCTCACGGGGCAGTCGCGGTAGCCCCTTGGTACCAATATGGCACAAATCGACAGGCCGTAGCAATAGGCGGGTGCCCGCTCTGTCTCCGGGCCGCCATGGCTCAGGTTGCGGGTGACGTCGCGGCCGCAGGCTCCTAAACCTTGACCAGCATGCCCGTCGCGTACATCACGCCTAGCCCGAGCACCAACCCCGCCAGGATGCTCGGACTGAGCGCCTTGGCCGCTCCACCCTGCCCGCGCGCGACGTAGGCGCTCACCTCGACCAGCACCTGGAGAATGGCACCGGCTCCGACCGCCAGCGCGAGGGCGGCCCATTGCGGCGTCAACGCCAGACTGCCGAGCCACATGCCGACAATGGCCGGAGCACCGGCGAGCAGGGCCAGACCGACAAACGTCCAGAGAGACGGGCGACTCTTCAGTATCGGCGCAGCGATACCGATCCCCTCCGTGACGTTGTGCAGCGTGAAGCCGAGCACCAGGAAGGCGCCGAGACTGGCGGCACCGGTGGCGAAAGCGGCGCCGATGGCGAGACCTTCACCGAGGTTGTGAAGGCCGATGCCGAGCGCGATGTAGGTCGCCAGCGCCAGCCCGGTCGGGGCTCCGTGCCGGCGCCCGACGGCCAGCAACCCGAGGAAGGTCAACAGGGCGACAAGAGGCACCATCACCGGTCCTTGAAAGGCGGGGGCGGCCTCGGCCGCAAGCTCGAAACCGTCCTCCAGCGTGTCGATCAGCAGAAAGACGAGAAGCCCACCCGTCAGCGCCAGGATGAAGTCCATGCCCTCCCGGCCCAGTCGGCGCAGCGCCGGATAGAACATCAGGCCGATCGCGACGGGCAGGATGCCGACGAAGGCGCCGACCAAAGCCTGCGGCCGCAACTGGTTGACGTGCGGCGTGGGCGTGGGCACCGCCACCTCGATCTCGTGCTCGAACGTGGCGCCGGTCTTGGTGACAACCTTGACCGTATGCGCCTCACCGAGGATCCAGGGATAAGGAATGTGAACCCAGGCGGTAGCAATGCGAGCCAGATCTCCGGCCGGCTCTTGCTCGAAGCGCCAATAGGCGTCGTCGACTTGCACCTGCGCGATCGCCATCGGCTCGGAGCCGCCGGCGCGCACCTTCAGGTGGATGCCATTCTCGTCGAGCACGCGTCGCTCGAAGGTCAGCTTCTCGATCGGCGGAGCGCCACTTTCGAAGACTCGCAATGGGTCGCCGATGAAGAGCCAAGCGGCCGCCATACCCAGCAGGAACAGCGGCACCGCGATCCAGAGCAATTGAAGACCCTGGACCACGATCGAGTCCCGACTGTCGGCTCTCGGGAGCGCCGGCGATGGGGTGGTGTCTGTCATGCCGTCGCCTCCACCACCTCGAACATGCCCATCCAGCCAAGCTCGGTAAATTCCGACTGATGCGCGTGGAACATGTAAATCCCGGTTTCGTGATCCTTGTAGCTGAATTCGAGAATGCCGCGTTGCGCCTGGCACTGCATGATCGTGTCGACGGTGCGCAGCGTCGGCGTGAGCGTCGTGCCGTGATCGTAGTAATCGAAGAAGTTGCCGTGCAGGTGCAGGGAATTGATCGGGTCGAACTCGACGACATTGATCAGATAGAGGCGGACCGGCTTGTCGCGAACGATACGGATCGGATGCTTTGCGAAGTGGTGCGCAACCGAGTTGACCGCGTACACCTCGTTCTCCCCGTCGAAGTTCGTGTCGAAGGCGTTCATGACCATCATGAGCTCCTGCCACTCTTGGTTCTCCGGCGTGCCGAGCAGGCGCGAGCGGGCAACAGCAGCCTGCTCAGGATGGCGGGTCGGATCCGGATCGATGAGGAAAGCGCCGTACATGCCCTTGTGCATGTGCCGCTTCAGCGGCAAGGCATGGCAGTGGTAGAGGTGGCAACCTAAAGGAAACGCATCGAATTCGTAGATGAACCGCTCACCCGGCAGAATGATGCCGGCCCCCACGACGCCATCCATGCGCGCCGAGTGGATGCCGTGGAAATGCATCGAATGTGGGTGAGAGCCGTTGTTGCTGAAGACGATGCGCACGCGGTCGCCTTCGGTGACGCGAAGCGAGGGGCCGGGCACGCGGCCATTGTAAGTCCAGGCCGGAAAGAAGACACCCGGCGCGATCTCGATCTCCTTATCGACGCCCGTCACCTCGAACGTGCGCAGCGTCCGACCGTCAGCGTGCTTCGAGACATCGCCGGTGTCCCATTCGGTCAGCAGCGCTGACGGATCAAAGCCGTTCCGGGCGCTGTCGACCGAGCCGACCGTGATCATATTGCCGTGCAGGGCGTGAGGTGTCGCTGACCCGCTTGCTGCGCTGTCGGCGGCGGCGTGGGCGGCATGCGACGCGTCCTTTGCGGCGGTGCGGCCGCCAGACGCAAGCAATCCCAGTACGGATCCCCCCGAGAAGGCCATCCCGCCATAGAGCAGGCTGCGCCGGTCGAGCCGCTCTCGAAGCCACGCACGCATTGCTTCGCCTCCACGGGTCACCGATCCTCTTGCAAATGATTACTAGTTGCAAGAATATGAGTTGTCAATACTCCCGTCGCCAAATACCGACCGAGGAGATCGGGCACGGCGGTGGCCAGCACCCCCCACTGACGAGCGAGGAGAAGCCTGATGGAGATGTCCTAGTCTTACTGTGTCATTAAATTCGGCGGGGCTGGTGACGCGATCTCAGGCAG
>JAHDXT010000057.1 GCA_023384095.1 Hyphomicrobiaceae bacterium | reverse complement strand
CCGACCCGGTGACGTTCGTGCGTTCGCCGATGTTGATGAAGGTGGCGGCTGCGTTGGTGGTCATTTCAGTGCGGAACCTCTCAAGCGCAGGACGCTGCGGCGCCGTTCATCATTTCCGTCATTCCCGCGGAGACGGGAATCCAGGACACGTCTCGGCAGGAGCGACGGCAGCGAGATGAGAGCGCGAGCCTCATTGCCGAAGGCACCCGCGTGGCGCTGTGACCTGGATGCCCACCTACGGGGGCATGAGGGGAAGTGGGTGCGATGGTCATCCCTAAAACGACATGCCGACGCGACCGGATCGAATTGCATTTCTTCACCCATGCACGAACGGCTCGAGCCCCGACAGCCGCATCCTCTGCGGCAGCTTTGGCACCTTCCGCGGCGGATGCTTCTCGACGTCGGCGCGCACGTGCGCGATGTGCGCGGGCGTCGAGCCGCAGCAGCCGCCGACGATGTTGACGAGGCCGTCGCGGGCCCACGGCCCGATCTGGCAAGCCATCTCGTGGGGGGTCTCGTCGTACTCGCCCATGGCGTTCGGCAGTCCGGCATTGGGATAGGCGGACACCAGCGTATCGGCGGCGGCGGCGAGATCGGCGAGGTAGGGCCGCATGGCCTCGGCCCCGAGCGCACAGTTCAGCCCGATCGCGAACGGCCGCAGATGGCGCATCGAGTGCCAGAACGCCTCGACGGTCTGGCCCGAGAGCGTGCGGCCCGAGCGGTCGGTGATGGTGCCCGAGATCATCACCGGCAGGGCGAAGCCGACCTCGTCGAAGACCTCCAGCGTGGCGAATCCCGCCGCTTTGGCGTTGAGCGTGTCGAAGACCGTCTCGATCAGGATGACGTCCGCACCGCCCTCGACCAGCCCGCGCACCTGCTCCGCGTAGGCCTCGCGCAGCTCGTCGAAATCGACGTTGCGGTATCCGGGGTTGCCGACGTCGGGCGAGATGGACGCAGTGCGGTTGGTCGGCCCGACGGCTCCGGCCACGAAGCGGGGTCGATCCGGGGTCTTGCGCGTCCACGCATCCGCCGCCTGGCGCGCCAGCCGCGCGGCCGCGACGTTGATCTCGAAGGCCAGGTCCCCCATGCCATAGTCGGCGAGCGAGATGCGCTGCGCATTGAAGGTGTTCGTCTCGACGATGTCGGCCCCGGCCGCAAGATACTCGTCGTGTATGGCGGAAACGATCTGCGGCTGCGTCAACGCCAGCAGGTCGTTGTTGCCCTTCACATCCTTGTGGTGGCTGGCAAAGCGCCGGCCGCGATAGTCCGCCTCGTCCAGCCGGTGCTGCTGGATCATCGTGCCCATCGCGCCGTCCAGGATGAGGATGCGCTCGGCCGCAGCCGAATGCAGGGCGGCAATGTGCTGAGCCCGGGTTTTCATGCGTCTACCGCCTGTTTCAGCGCCGGCGTGCGAGGCCGCAGGCCCAGCAGATGACAGATGGCGAACACGAGGTCCGCGCGGTTGAGCGTGTAGAAATGGAACTGCCGGATGCCCTGATCGACGAGGTCCATCACCTGCTCGGCTGCCACCGCCGCCGCCACCAGATGCGTGGTGGCCGGATCGTCGTCGAGACCGTCGAACCGCCGGGCCAGCCAGGACGGGATGCTGGTTCCGGTCTTGGCCGCGAAGCCCGCCACCTGCCTGAAGTTGTGGATCGGAACGATGCCCGGCACGACCGGACACCATATGCCGTTGGCACGGGCCTGCTCGACGAAGCGCAGGAAGCGCGCGTTCTCGAAGAAGAACTGGCTGATGATGCGGCTCGCCCCGGCATCGACCTTGGCCTTGAGATTGTCGAGGTCGTGCGCGAGCGAGGGGCTCTCGGGGTGCTTCTCGGGATAGCCGGCCACGGAAATCTCGAACGCGCCGGCACCGGCGATGCCCGCCACCAGCTCGGCCGCATTGGCGTAGCCGCCGGGGTGGGGCTCATAGTGCGCGCCGACGCCGGCGGGCGGATCGCCCCTCAACGCCACGATGTGTCGCACGCCGGCCGCCCGGTAATCGCGGACAACCCGATCGACCTCGGCCCGCGGCGCACCCACGCAGGTCAGGTGGGCGGCCGGCTCCAGCGCCGACTCGCGGACGATCCGCGCGACGGTGGCGTGCGTGCGCTCGCGCGTCGAGCCGCCGGCGCCGTAGGTCACCGAGACGAAGTCCGGCCGCAGCGGCTCGAGCCGGCGCACCGCGGCCCACAGCGTCTCCTCCATCCGGTCCGTTTTCGGCGGGAAGAACTCGAACGAGACCGAGATCTCGCCGGCCCCGACGAGCCGGCTCCTGCGCTCTTGGATCATAGCGAGGACCCCATGGGCTGCAGCGACTGAGCCCTGGACGCGATGCTGCCCTTGCGGGCTTCAGGCCTGGTTGCGAGCCAGAGCGACACGGTGAGCTTGCCGGAATTGCGGCCCGACGGTGGCGCGAGATCGCGGCTCCGGGTCAGCACCAATCCGGCGTCGGCAAGCCACTGGCCGACCTGGCCCGCAGAGAACCCGAGCCGCTCGTGCGCGAACTGCTCGCGCAGGAACTCGAGCTCGTGCGGGGCGAAATCGACGATCAGCAGCCTGCCGCCGGGGGCCAGGACGCGGGCGGCCTCGCGGATGGCGCGGCCGGGGTCGCTCAGGAAGTGCAGCACCTGATGCATCACGATGGCGTCCGCGACGCCGTCCGTAAACGACAGGTTGTAGATATCGCCGTGGCGGACCTGGGCGTGTCTGAGCCCTTCCCGCAGCAGCTTTGCGCGCGCGTAGGCCAGCATGGACTGGTTGACATCGATGCCGACCCCGCGGCCGTAGAGGTCGGAGAACAGCTCCAGGGTGCGGCCGGTGCCGGTGCCGAGATCGAGCAGCAGATCGGCATGCTCGGGCCCCAGCGCCGCGCGCATGGCTCCCTCGACCTCCGCTTCGGACACGTGCAGCGAGCGGATGCGGTCCCAATCCTCGGCGTGCGTGCGGAAGTAGGCCTGGGCCGTGCCCTCGCGCTCGCCCTTCAACGCCTCGGCACGCTGCCGGTCGCGGACATAGACGGGATCGCCCGTATCGACCGCTCGCACGAGGGCGCGGGCGAGGTCGCCGCGCGGACCCTCCGCCAGCCGGCAGAACACCCAGCTTCCCTCGCGCACGCGCTCGACGAGACCGGCTTCCCCCAGCAGCTTCACGTGACGGCTGATGCGCGGCTGGCTCTGCCCGAGGACGCGGGTCATGTCCTTGACGTTGAGCTCGCCCGACGCGAGCAGCAGGAGGATGCGCAGGCGCGTCGGATCGGCCGCCGCCTTCAGCCCGGCGACAGCCTCCTCGATCTGCAGCTCGCCCGCACGCGGCATCGAGTTACCCTCCATAAGACAGGAGAGCATATAAAGATATCTTTATATCCGTCAAGCAGACGTTCGACGATAATCAGTTGGCCCCATGTGCCGCAGGTAACAGTCGGGCAAGCGCTCGTCTGCTAGAGATCGCGCGGTGATTTTGCGTTTTTTGGTTCAGCCAGCGAGACTTCGATGACCAATACCGCCGCCGACAGCTCACCTTCGCTGCGTCCGGCCCAGAGCTCGTCGAGCGTGTTGACGCAGCCTTCGGCACGCCTGGGCAGACTGTTGACCACCCTGCTGGTGCTGCCTGCAGCGGGGTTGCTGCTGACGCCATTCGTCCTGCTGGCAACCGAGGCCGCGGGGAAGCCCGGTACGCTCATGATCCTGGTGGACAAGCCTGCCGCTGCGGTCCAGCTCGCACTCGGGTTGCTGCTGGCGGTGCTGTTCTGCACGCTTCCCTTCTGCCGGCTCGCCGGCCGGCCCGCCGACTGCCAGGCCGGCGACTCAGGCCAAGCACTTGTCACTTCGGCGGCAGCGCCGCTGCCGGATTCCGAGCCGGCCCAGCGGCTCGCGGCCTGACGACCGTTCATCAGCGGCCATCGGTCCGCGGCAGGATGGCGGCGAACGCGCCGCCCAGTGCCGGACCCGCGCGGATCGCGCGGCGGCCAGCTCCCACCGATGACAACGGTCTGCTGCGGGACCCGGCCAACCGTGGCCGACTCCTGTGGTCGCCGGCGAGCTCGCGCAGAAACACGATCGGTGTGCCTCGCCCGGCCGTCTCGAGGTGGATTCGGGTTCCTCAGTGCTGGGCATAAGACATGTGTTTCATCACTTCTGGTCATTCTGGTAACGGTTTGTACACTGTGACCGTGGAGACATGACAGGCGCAAGGCTTCGCCGGTTCGCACCGGCTGCAGTTGACGGGGAGAGCGGCGGCTGTCAAACGATGCCGTCTGCTTGGCTGCTCGAGGCCCGAGAGACGTCCATGTCGGACCGCGAATCGTTCGGGAGGAAGGAATGGCCACTCAGGTTGCCCCGCACCAAGCAAGTCTTCGCCGTCGGCACAGCTTGATCGCCCTCGTTTCCGCGCTTTCGCTCGTCTTCCTGGCGGCACCCGCCAGAGCCGCCGAGCCCGCCGTGGAGTTCATGAAGCAGACCGCGCGCGAGCTCATCGAGGCCGCGCGGACCGGGTCGCAGCAGGATTTCATCGAGGTCATCCAGAAGCGCGGGCACGTGCCGGCCATCGGGCTTTACGCGCTCGGCAACTACAAGTTGCAGCTCCAGCCGTCGGACCGGAACACCTATTACGGCGGGATGGTCCGGTTCATTGCGCGCTATGCGGCGGCGGAAGCGCCGAAGTACGCGGTGAGCCACGCCGAGATCCAATCACCGCCGGCACGCGACGATAAAGGCCTTTACGTCGACAGCCGGGTCCATCTCGAGAACGGCTCTGTCTACGAGGTGCGCTGGCTCCTGACGCCGCAGGGCAACTCGTTCCGCATTCGCGATGCGCAGGTGCTCGGATTCTGGATGAGCCCGTTCCTGAAGAACCTGTTCGAGAACTACATCGGCGAGAACGGCGGCAACCCGCAGGCGCTGGTGATCGCCCTCAACCGCTGACCGCCGAAGCTCTGGGAAAGGGATTCCAGCGCCGCGGCAGCGAAGCACGAGTTCATCGGTGAGCATCGATCCGATGACCGATGATGCGTGCGTGCTCCCCCTCGTGGCACTCGGATGCGGCCTCGAGCTCGAGAGTCGTATGGGTGACGCCGAACCGCTCTCGCGCGAGCGCCCTGATCCGTGCCTTCACCGCCTGCGCATCCTCGGCGCTCCCTTCGGGCACCACGATGTGGGCTTCGAGCGAGCTCCTGTGCTCGTCGATGGCCCAGACATGCAGGTGGTGGACATCCTCGACCCCATCGACGCCCCTGATTGCGGCCACGACCTCCTCGACATCGATGTCGGGCGGCACGCCCAGCATGAGGATGCGGACGACGCCGCCGATCTGTGACAGCGCCAGCCAGAGGATATAGACCGCGATCGCCATCGTCACGATGGGATCGACGATGTGCCAGCCGAACAGGATGACGAGCACGCCGGCCGCGATGACGCCGATCGAGCCGAGAGCATCGGCAAGGTTGTGCAGGAATGCTGCGCGGATGTTCACGCTCGTCTTTGAAAGCGTGTAGGTCAGCAGCGCCGTCACCGCATCGACGGCCAGCGCCAGCCCCGCGACGGCCACGACGAGCCAGCCCTCGACCTCCTGCGGCGAGAAGAAGCGCAGCACGGCCTCGTAGAACAGGTAGACGCCGACGAGGATGAGGGTCGTATAGTTGACGAGCGCCGCCACGATCTCGGCCCGGGCGTAGCCGAACGTCATGTGCACGTCGCTCTGACGCCTTGCGATCTTGCGAGCGGCGAACGCGATGCCGAGCGACATCGCGTCGGAGAGGTTGTGGACCGCATCGGCGATCAGGGCGAGGCTTCCGGCGAGGATGCCGCCGATGACCTGCCCGACCGTCAGCCCGATGTTGACGAGCACCGCCCACATCACGCGGCGGTCGCCGGCCTCCTCGTCAAGATGCGGGTGGGTGTGCCGATGTGCTGCCATGCCGCCGTCTTTCCTTGCTCGGTCGGTACGCAGGCGGACCAGGCCCCCGCTATTCGCTATTCGCTATTCGCTATTCGTTCAATTCTACGTTCGCTCGAAGCGCTTGAACTTGATCCGGTGCGGCTCGACGGCGGCATCGCCCAGCCGGCGCTTCTTGTCCTCCTCGTAGGCCTCGAAGTTGCCCTCGAACCATTCGACGTGGCTTTCGCCCTCGAAGGCCAGAATGTGCGTCGCGATGCGGTCGAGGAAGAACCGGTCGTGGCTGATGATGACCGCGCAGCCGGGGAAGTCCTCGAGCGCCGACTCGAGCGCCGACAGCGTTTCGGTGTCGAGATCGTTGGTCGGCTCGTCGAGCAGCAGCAGATTGGCGCCCTCTTTCAGCATCTTCGCCAGATGCACGCGGTTGCGCTCGCCGCCCGACAGCAGCCCGACCTTCTTCTGCTGGTCGGGCCCGCGGAAGTTGAACCAGCCGACGTAGGCGCGCGAGGGCACCTCGCGCTTGCCGAGCTGGATCACGTCGTTGCCGCCCGAGATCTCCTCCCAGACGGTCTTTCGGTCGTCGAGGGCTTGGCGCGACTGGTCCACGTATCCGAGCTTCACGGTCTCGCCGATGCGGATGGCGCCGGCATCGGGTTGCTCCTGGCCGGTGATCATGCGGAACAGTGTCGTCTTGCCGGCGCCGTTGGGGCCGATCACCCCGACGATGCCGCCCGGCGGCAGCTTGAACGACAGCTCCTCGATCAGCAGCCGGTCGCCGAACCCCTTGCCCAGCCCATCCGCCTCGATGACGACGCCGCCGAGGCGGGGACCCGGCGGGATCTGGATCTGGGCATTGCCCACCTGCTCCCGGCCGGCCTCCTCGGCCATCGCCTCGTAAGCCTGGATGCGGGCCTTCGACTTGGCCTGCCGCGCCTTGGGACTCGAACGGATCCATTCCAGCTCACGCTTGAGCGTGCGCTGCTTGGCCTCCTCCTGGCCCTTCTCGACCTCGAGGCGCTTCGCCTTCTGCTCCAGCCAGCTCGAGTAGTTGCCCTTGTAGGGCACGCCCTGGCCGCGATCGAGCTCGAGCGTCCATTCGGTGATGTTGTCCAGGAAGTAGCGGTCGTGCGTCACCAGCATGATGCAGCCGGGATACTCCGTCAGGTACCGCTCCAGCCACGCCACGCTCTCGGCGTCGAGGTGGTTCGTCGGCTCGTCGAGCAGCAGGATGTCGGGCTTGGACAGCAGCAGCTTCGTCAGGGCGACGCGGCGCTTCTCGCCGCCCGACAGCTTCGTCACGTCGGAATCGCCCGGCGGGCAGCGCAGCGCGTCGAGCGCCTGCTCGACCTGCTGGTCGAGGTCCCACAGGTTCTGGCTGTCGATCGCGTCCTGCAGCTCGGCCATCTCCTCGGCGGTCTCGTCCGAGTAGTTGGTGGCGATCTCGTTGTAGCGGTCGAGGAGCGACTTCTTCTCCGCCACGCCCTCCATGGCGTTGCCCAGCACGTCCTTGTCGGGATCGAGCTCCGGCTCCTGGGCGAGGTAGCCGACGCGCACGCCCTCGGCAGGGCGGGCCTCGCCCTGGAAATCGTCGACCTCGCCGGCCATGATCCTGAGCAGCGTCGACTTGCCTGCGCCGTTCAGGCCCACGACGCCGATCTTGGCGCCGGGCAGGAACGACAGCGAGATGTCCTTCAGGACCTGCTTGCCCCCGGGATAGGTCTTGGAGAGTCTGTGCATGTGATAGACGAATTGCGGCGTGGCCATGCGTCGGGCGCCTTCTCGGACTGGATGTGCGACGGGAGATTGGCCGCGGTTCTAGACGAAACCGGGTGCGGTCTCAACCGACTGGGTAGCGCCAGTGCACTGGCGGGACGCCCGCCACCGGCATTCTCACCCGATAGATATGATCGCCGAGGAGACAACCCAAGTAGGCCGTGCGCAGGTCGGGGCCGCCGAAGGCGATCGATGAGATGTTGCGCAGCTTTTCGGACTGCATCTTTTCCATGTGCTCGCGCCCGAGCTTGTCGGCCTGGTAGGCGGCCTCGACCCAGGCCACGTGCCCGGCGTCGCTGTCCTCCAGGAGCACCGAGCTTTCCCCGTCGGCGAGCGAGATGCGGATGAGCTGGTTGGAGATGACGCTGGTCGTCCAGGCATGGCCTTCCGCGTCGAAGGCGAACCCGTCGGGATACTGCCCGGGGCCGAGCTCGGTCACCACCTCCTTGGGCCCCAGGTCACCATTGGGTCGCAGGGGAAAGCGGGAGAAGCGCCGGCCGTAGGTCTCGTTGACGTAGAGCCATTGGCCGGTCGGGTCCACCAGGCACTCGTTGGTGAAGCCGAGACCGTCGGCGACCGTGCGGGCGCCTTTGTGATCCATGACCACGATGAAGCCGCTGCTGGCGCCGCGGCGATAGTCGAGCGCGCGCGGCTTCAGCCGCGTCGAGATGGTGAGCCACAGGCGCCCGGCGGCGTCCCTCGTGACGAAATTGGCCGGCGGCAGCGGCGCGCCGTCGAGCTCCACGAGCACCGGCCGGATCTGACCTTTCCGGTCGATTCGCCAGGCGCCCCCCGCATCACTGCCGAGATTGGCGAACAGGAACGAGCCGTCCGGCTCCAGCGCGATGCCGTTCGGCCGCGGCCCTTCGGCCAAGTCCATGGTCCGGCCGACATAGAGCCGCTCGCTGCCGTCGGGTCGCCGGTGCGCCACGCCGCCGCGCCAGTCGGAGGTGTAGAGATCGCCGCTGGCGGTCGCGAGCACGCACTCGGGGCGGTGGAGACCGCTGCCGATCACCTCCACGTCGTCGAGCTCGAGCCGGTCCGGCATACGCTCCCCTCTCGCGGGTGCAGTCGTGGCACCTCGTAGCACGCCCCGGTGATGATGCCACGGCGGCCGACCGGATCCTCCCCTCTCGCCGTCCGAAGTGCGGTTGCCCCCCTCTCCCCGCTTGCGGGGAGAGGGAGGACGCCTCAGATCGAAATCCCCGTGAAGAAGTACCGCCCGAAGCCGACCGTGAACACGAGGCAGCCGTAGAGGCTGTGCTCGAGCCACACCGCCCACAGCGACCGCGTGACCTCGTAGCGGTAGGCGAACAGCAGCCCGGTCAGGAACGTGCCGAGGACGGCGATCCAGTTGCCGAAGATGATGTGTGCGAACCCGAACAGCGCCGCGTTGGTCACGATCGCGGACCAGCGGGATTGGCCGAACAAAGGCCCATAGCGGTGGAAGAAGAAGGTCCGGTAGACGAACTCCTGCGCCAGGACCGACAGCAGCGGGTAGAGCACCATGATGGTCAGCCACAGTCGCGGCACGCGGCGCGGAAACGACAGGAAGCCGGCCGGATAGAGGACGTAGGCAGCATACGCGATCGCGGCTCCGAGCACGGCGAAGGTGCCGAGGATGGCCGCGAGGTCGCCGAGCGAGAAGCCGCGCGCCAGCTCACGCCTGAGCAGGAAGGTGCGGTCCCAGACGAGGTAGACGCAGAAGCCGAGCAGGACCGGCTGCAGCACGATGAAGAGGGGCAGACGGAGCGCATGCAGGGCATAGCTGGCGAGGAGCGGCGCCGCGATGAAGAAGAAGGCGATCTCGAGCACCAGGCGCACGCGCCGGCCGGGTCCCGGCATCGCGATGGCCAGCTCGCGCGACATGGTGCCTGCCGCGCTGAGGTCGATTATGGCCGTCATATTCCCGAGCCTCCGCGGGCCTTGCGATTGCTCTGCGACCGCCGGAGCGACGACCTCGAACGGGCGATGGCCGACCCGGGGACTTGCGAACGCCTGAAGGGGAGTCGAGGTTCCGTCTCCGGGCCGCGCCATGCGGGTGCCTCACGTGCTGCGCATCGACACCGGATCTAAGTAGGCTTGGCCCTGCGTGCCAGATACCGCCGCTCCACCTCTGCGGCGATGACGGCCGCCGAATCGATCGGCGCATACATCCATTCCTCGAGGCGCTCAACCTGAGAGGGAAGCGGCCGGGTGGCGCCAGCCCTGCGCAATGCCTCGTGAAAGCGGCGGAACTTTGCGCTGCCCCCGGACGGCTCGAACACGTACACCGGCCGCCCGGTGGCGCAGGCCTCGCCCGTCATGTTGACCGAGTCGGCGGTGACCACCAGCCAGTCGGCTGCCGCGAGGAAATGCGGATAGGGGTTGGGCCCGCTGCCGTCCCAGAATACGCGCGGCCGCTCCCGCGTCGCCCTCTCCGCCACGCGCCGCAGCCGGCCGTGAGTGCGGCGCGAGGGCGTCACCATGAAGCTCGCCCCGAGACGGCCGAGGGACACGAGCGCCGCCTCGAGCCTGGTGTCGTCAGCCCTGGTGAAACCGTAGGTCCCGTTCTTGCCGCCGAGCACCACGGCGACGCGCGGATGCGGCAGCGCCATGATCTCGGGCGGCAGCTCGCGGGCGAGCGCGGCGAGCCGCTCGGGCGAATAGCTGTGCGGCGCGGTCGTCGTGGCGATCACGGAGGGGCCGCGGCGGCGGTCGTGCTCCGGAACCCAGATCAGATCGGCGGTATCGGAGCCGGATTTCGGATCCTGGAGCAGGACTGTGAACGTCGCCGGGCCTGCCGCGCGGCGCAGGGCGCGGATGTAGGGAACGCTGGTGCGGCCGCTGGCGATGGCGACCGCCGGCCAGGGCGGCGCGATGAGCCCTCCGGGCGAGCCCGGGCGGTCGGCGGGCGGCACCGGTCCCCATGGCGCGAGCAGCCTCCAGATGCCGCCGGGGGCCACCCGCTTCGTCTCACACGAGAGCCCCAAGGCGTCGGCCACCCCTTTGACCTGCACATCCGTGCCGGCCTTGCCGTCGGTGATGAGCCAGGCCCGCGCTCCAGCGAGCACGCCTTTGGAGTGAACGTCAGCGCCTGGCCGATCCTGCTGCATGGTCGAGTTGTCCGCCAGAAGACAGCGCCCTGTCGATGCTGCGCGCCGCCGCACGGGAAAGGTTGCGCTCGGACCGCCTCGCGCACGCCGGTTGCCATCCGCCGGCAACGGCCCTATCCAGCATGGGCCGGCCCCGGCCAGGGCCGCCCCGACACGTGAGCGTCATACCATGCGTGCCCGCCTCGACGTCATCGACTGGCGCATTCTCAAGGAGCTGCAAGCGGACGGCCGCATCACCAACGTCGCTCTCGCCCAGCGCGTCGGCATCAGTGCACCACCGTGCCTGCGGCGGGTGCGTGCGCTGGAGGAGGCTGGCTTCATCACCGGATACCACGCCCAGGTCGACGAGCGCATGCTCGGGTTCGAGCTTACGGCCTTCGCCATGGTCGGGCTGCACAGCCAGGCCGAGGCCGACCTGCACGCGTTCGAGAACCGCGTGCTCGGCTGGCCGCTCGTGCGCGAGGCCTACATGATGTCGGGGGAGACCGACTACGTGCTCAAGTGCGTGGCGCCCGACCTGACGGCGTTCCAGAACTTCGTGATCCAGGAGCTGACCGCCGCGCCGAACGTCGCCAGCGTAAAGACGGGGCTGGCCATCCGCCGGGCCAAGCTCGAGCCCGGGGTGCCGGTCGGCTACGCGCGATCGTGACATGAGCGCAACGGGCGACCGGCGGTCGAATCCGTGGGGCTCGGTGCCGCCGGCGCTCAGGTCTCCCCTCCTCATCGCAGCGAGGGTTCGGGGATCCTCAGGCGCCAGTCACCGGCAACCCCCGCTCACTTGAACTGGACGTTGACGACCTCGTAGGACCGCGTGCCCTTGGGCGTCGCCACCTCGGCGGTATCGCCTTTGGACTTGCCGATCAGGGCGCGGGCGATGGGAGAGCCGATCGAGATCTTGCCCTCGCGCACGTTGGCCTCGAGCTCGCCGACGATCTTGTACTTGACCTTCTCCTCGGTATCCTCGTCGACGAGTGTCACGGTGGCGCCGAACTTCACGGTGCTGCCGGACAGCGACTTCGGGTCGATCACCTCGGCGCGCGAAAGCTTGTCCTCCAGCTCGGCGACCTTGGCCTCGTTCATGCCCTGGGCCTCCTTGGCGGCGTGATACTCGGCGTTCTCGCTCAGGTCGCCGTGAGTGCGCGCCTCCGAGATCGCCTGGATGATGCGCGGCCGCTCCACCGACTTGAGCCGGTGCAGCTCGACTTCGAGCTGCGTGTAGCCCTCGATGGTCATGGGCACGCGTTCGGTCGCCATCGTCATAGTCTCCTCACCGGCACGGAAGACGCCGGAGCTTCACCTCGAAGTTTCACTCGTTACCGGGGAATCGGCCAGCCCCAATGCACAAAAAGCTGATGCAGGCAGAACCGCTCTCAAGCGGCGCTTCCCGCATAGCTTTGCAGAGGCGCGACCTTCAACGCATCTGACTTCAGGGCCTTGATCGCCCTGGTGACAGCGATCGCACCAGCCAGAGTTGTATAATAGGGCACGTGATTCAGCAAGGCCGTCCGCCGGATGTCCTTGGAATCGGCCAGCGCCCGGGCGCCCTCGGTCGTGTTGATGACGATGGCGATCTCGCCGTTCTTCATGGCATCGACGATGTGCGGCCGGCCCTCCAGCACCTTGTTGACGTGCTCGCACGGGATCCCGTGCCGCTCCAGGTGGCGCTTGGTGCCCCGCGTGGCGAGAATGCGGAAGCCCATGTCGACGAGATGGCGGACAGGCGCCACGACCTTGTCCTTGTCCGAATCCTTGACGGAAACGAAGGCCGACCCCGAGGTCGGCAAGGCCTGACCTGCCGCTATCTGACTCTTGCCGAAGGCCACCGCGAAGTCGCGGTCGAGCCCCATCACCTCGCCGGTGGAGCGCATCTCGGGCCCGAGCACCGGATCGACGCCGACGAAACGCGCGAACGGGAACACGGCCTCCTTGACGCCGATGTGGTCTAGCCTGCGGGCCTTGAGCCCGAACGAGGCGAGCGGCCGGCCGGCCATCACTTGCGCCGCGATGCTGGCGACCGGCAGCCCGATCACCTTGGCCACGAACGGCACCGTGCGGCTCGCTCGCGGATTGACCTCGAGGATGTAGACGGCGCCGTCCTTGATGGCGAACTGGACGTTCATGAGCCCGACTACGCCGAGCGCCAGCGCCAGCTCGCGCGTCTGCCGCTCGAGCTCGGCCACCGTGGCGGCGTCCAGCGAATGTGGAGGCAGAGAGCAGGCCGAGTCGCCCGAGTGGATGCCGGCCTCCTCGATGTGCTCCATGACGCCGGCGACGAACGTGTCCTTGCCGTCCGCGATGCAGTCGACGTCGACCTCGATGGCGTCCGACAGATAGCGGTCGATGAGCAGCGGCCTCCTCTCTGAGACGACGAGCTCGGAAGGGCGGTCGAGCGTCGCCGACAGCCGGGCGACGTAGCGGTCGAGCTCGGTCCCGTCGTGGACGATCTCCATGGCGCGGCCGCCGAGCACGTAGGATGGCCGGATCATCACCGGATAGCCGATGCCGTCGGCCACCGCGCGCGCCTCGGCCGGCGAGCGCGCGATGCCGCTCTCGGTCTGCTTCAACCGCAGCCGGTCGATCAGCGCCTTGAAGCGGTCGCGGTCCTCCGCCAGGTCGATGGCGTCCGGCGACGTGCCGAGGATGGGCACGCCCGCCTCCTCCAGCGCGCTCGCGAGCTTCAATGGCGTCTGGCCGCCGAACTGGACGATGACCCCCTTCAGCGTGCCGTTGGCCTGCTCCGTGCGGATGATCTCGAGCACGTCCTCGGCCGTCAGCGGCTCGAAGTAAAGGCGGTCGGAGGTGTCGTAGTCGGTCGAGACCGTCTCCGGGTTGCAGTTGACCATGATGGTCTCGTAGCCCGCCTTGGTCAGCGCGAAGCAGGCGTGGCAGCAGCAATAGTCGAACTCGATGCCCTGGCCGATGCGGTTCGGGCCGCCGCCGAGGATGATGATCTTCTCGCGCGCCGAGGGCTGCGCCTCGCACTCGGGCACGTCGGTCAGGCCGCGCTCGTAGGTCGAGTACATATAGGCCGTCGGCGAGGCGAACTCGGCAGCGCAGGTGTCGATGCGCTTGTAGACGGGCTCGACGCCCAGCGCCTTGCGGCGGCGGCGCACCTCGGCGTCCGTCAGCCCGGCCAGCTTCGCGAGCCGCGCGTCGGAGAAGCCCATGGCCTTGAGGCCGCGGAGCTGCCGAGCCGAGGCTGGCAGGCCGTGCGCGGAAATGCGGGCTTCCGCATCGACGATCTCCTGCAGCCGCTCGATGAACCAGGGATCGATCCTGCAGGACGCATGCACCTGCTCGTGATCGAGCCCGAGGCGAAGCGCCTGCGCCACCTTGAGGATGCGGTCGGGGGCGGGCGTGCCCAAGGCGGCGCGGACGACGTTCTTGTCGTCGCCCTGGCCGAGCCCCTCGAAAGCCACGTCGTCGAGGCCGGTGAGCCCCGTCTCCATGGAGCGCAGAGCCTTCTGCAGGCTTTCCGCGAAGGTGCGGCCGATGGCCATCACCTCGCCGACCGACTTCATCGAGGTGGTGAGCGTCGCATCGGCGCCGGGGAACTTCTCGAACGCGAACCGCGGGATCTTGGTGACGACGTAATCGATCGTCGGCTCGAAGGACGCCGGCGTGGCGCCGCCGGTGATGTCGTTCTCGAGCTCGTCGAGCGTGTAGCCGACCGCCAGCCTCGCCGCGACCTTGGCGATGGGAAATCCCGTCGCCTTGGAGGCGAGCGCGGAGGAGCGCGACACGCGCGGGTTCATCTCGATGATGACGAGGCGGCCGTCGGCGGGGTTCACCGCGAACTGCACGTTGGAGCCGCCGGTCTCGACGCCGATCTCGCGCAGCACCGCGAGCGAGGCATCGCGCATCATCTGGTATTCCTTGTCGGTCAGCGTCAGCGCCGGCGCGACGGTGATGGAATCGCCCGTGTGGACCCCCATCGGATCGACGTTCTCGATCGAGCAGACGATGATACAGTTGTCCGCGCGGTCGCGGACCACCTCCATCTCGTACTCCTTCCAGCCGAGCACGCTCTCCTCGACCAGCACCTGGCGCGTCGGGGAGGCGTCGAGCCCGCGCTCGATGATCTCGACGAACTCCTCCCGGTTGTAGGCCACCCCGCCGCCGGTGCCTCCGAGCGTGAACGACGGGCGGATGATGGCCGGCAGCCGTACGTATTCGAGCGCGGCCAGCGCCTCGGCCATGGAGTGCGCCATCATCGACCGGGGCGTCTCGAGCCCGATCCTCGTCATGGCCTCGCGGAACCGCTGGCGGTCCTCGGCCATGTCGATGGCCTCCGCGCGGGCGCCGATCATCTCGACGCCGTATGCCGACAAGACACCCTCCTTGTCGAGCGCCAGCGCCGTGTTGAGCGCCGTCTGCCCGCCCATGGTCGGCAGCAGCGCGTCTGGGCGCTCCGCGGCGATGATCTTGGCGACGATCTCCGGCGTGATCGGCTCGATGTAGGTGGCATCTGCCAGCTCCGGGTCGGTCATGATCGTGGCCGGATTGGAGTTGACCAGCACGATCCTGTAGCCCTCGGCCTTGAGCGCCTTGCAGGCCTGCGTCCCCGAATAATCGAACTCGCAGGCCTGCCCGATGACGATGGGCCCCGCGCCGATGATCAGGATCGACTCGATGTCTGTGCGTTTAGGCATGTCGGGGGCGTGTTCTATGGCAGCGCGCGTCTTTTGGCTATAGCGCCTGCCAGCGGGCCGGAGCCGCATTCCGGTCCCTGCGGCAATCCGAGCTTGTGGCGATGGCGAATTTCGCGCAGCCTGTCGCAGCGGCGGAGAGTCGGGACAGCACAAGGCGTTCGATCAGCCCACCCTTGGGACCGAGCTTTATCAGGGCGGAGAGGATCGTGGAACAGAGCGTCTTCCGCTTCGTCTGGAAGCACAGCCGCCGCGAGCAGATCGCCATCCTGCTGCTCATCCTTCTCTCTTTGCCGTTCTATTGGGCGTCGCTGGAGATCCCCAAGCGGATCGTCAACGAGGCCCTGCAGGGCCATGCGTTCCAGGGCGGGCAGGAGACGGTTCCGGCATCGGCAATCTCGCGCTGGCTGCCGGACGCGGCTGCCGGCATCAGGCTCGACCAGTTGCAGTTCCTGTTCGTTCTGAGCGGGATCTACCTCTTCCTGGTGCTCGTCAACGGCGCGTTCAAGTACGCGATCAACGTCAAGAAGGGCATTCTCGGCGAGCGGATGCTGCGGCGGCTGCGCTACGAGCTCGTCGGCCAGTTCCTCCGCTTCAGGCCGGAGGAGGTCCGCTCCGTCAAGCCCGCCGAGGTCGCCAGCATGGTCAAGGACGAGGTGGAGCCCATCGGCGGCTTCATCGGCGACGCGTTCATCCAGCCGGCCTTCCTCGGAACCCAGGCGCTGACCGCGCTGATTTTCATCGTCTACCAGAACGTCTGGCTCGGTCTCCTGGCGCTGCTCATCGTCCTGGTCCAGTCGATCGTCATCCCCATCCTGCGGCGCGAGCAGGTTCGGCTGGGCCGCGAGCGCCAGATCGCCTCGCGCAAGTTCGCCGGCCGCATCGGCGAGATCGTCGAGGGCGCGCCGGCCATCCTGACGCACGGCACGGTCCCCTACAGCCAGGCGGAGGTCGGCAACCGGCTGAGCCGCCTCTTCACGATCCGCGCCGACCTGTTCCGGCGCAAGTTCGCGGTCAAGTTCCTCAGCAACCTGCTGTCGCAGATCACGCCGTTCCTGTTCTTCTCCGTCGGCGGCTATTTCGCCCTGACCGGCCGGCTGGACCTGGGCCAGCTCGTCGCAGTGATCGCCGCCTATCGCGACCTGCCGCCGCCGATCAAGGAGCTGATCGACTGGGACCAGCAGAAGGCCGATGTCACGGTCAAGTACCAGCAGATCATGGCGCAGTTCGGCGAGGAGCGGTTTGCCCGCGAAGGCCAGCCGCCCGACCAGGCCGCCGCCATCGCGGCGCCGATCAGAATCGAGGGCCTGCAAGTATCCGATCGGCTCGGAACGACCCTCCTCGAGGCGGTCACCACCCTCATCCAGCGGCCTTCGCACATCGCACTGGTGGGTCCGCCCGGCAGCGGGCGGAGCGCCTTCGCCAGGGCGCTCGGCCGGCAGATCACCGGGTACAAGGGCGTCATCCGCATCGGAGACAGCAAGCTCGCCGAGATGCCGGGCGTGGCGGCCGGGCGGCTGCTCGCATTCACCGGCGCCGATCCATGCCTGTTCCAGGGCTCGATCCGGGACAACATCGTCTTCTCGCTCCACAGGTGCGTTCCCTCGCGCGACCCGGCGGCGGCAGACTCGAAGGAGGAGCGAACGTTCCTCGAGGAAGCGGCCCTCAGCGGCAATCTCGTCATCGCGCCGGGAGACGACTGGATCGACTATGCCGCTGCCGGGGTCTCCGGCCCGGACGAGCTCGACCTGCGCATCATCTCCGTCGTCGAGACGGTTCGGCTGCAGGACGACGTCTACCGGCTCGGGCTGCTCGGACGGCTCGACGACGGCGCGAGCGAGGCGATGCGCCAGAGCCTCGTCGCCGCCCGCCGCAGCATGGCCGAGCGGCTGCGGTCGGGCGACCTGGAGCGCTACGTGGAGCCGTTCCACCCCGCCCACTACAACGCCAACGCCACCATCGGCGAGAACCTGGTGTTCGGAGCACTGCTCAACGGCGATCCGGGCGAGGCGAGCCTCGCCGCGGACGCCCAGTACCGCGCCGTGCTCGCCGATGCCGGTCTGCTCGAGCCGCTGCTCGGCATCGGCCGCAAGATCGCGGAGACCACCATCGAGATGTTCGACGGCGTGCCGGCGGGCGATCCCCTGTTTGAGCGCTACTCGTTCATCGGCTCGGAGGCGATGGACACCTACAAGCGCACTCTGGCGTCGATTCCGGGTGCAGCGGGCGTCCAGGAGCTCGACGCCGACGACCAGGCCCGGCTCATCGGCCTGGCGCTCGGCTACATCGAGCCGCGGCACCGGTTCCGCCTTGTCGACGACCCGTTACGCCTGCGCATCGTCGCCGCGCGCAGCCGGATTCGGGACTCGTTCGGCGGCGCCCGGGACGGCGCCATCGAGTTCTACGATCCCGACCGGTACATGCCGTCGGCCTCGATCCGGGACAACCTCCTGTTCGGGCGGCTGGCCTTCGATCTGCCCGACGCCGAGGGCAAGGTCTGGCAGCTCATGCGCGAGGTGCTCGACGCCAGCGGGCTGGAGCAGGCGGTCCACGCGATCGGCCTCGGCTATGACGTCGGGCCGGCCGGCAAACAGCTCGATCAGCGCCAGCGCTCGGCCATCGACCTCGCGCGGTGCCTGATAAAGTGCCCGGATGTGCTCGTCATGGATGGCCTCCTGTCGGCTTATGATCCTGCCGAAGGCAGGGAGGTGCTTGCCGCGGTCAGGTGCGCCATGCACGGAAGGACCCTCGTCGCGAGCCTGCCGGACGGGTTCGAGACGACGGGGTTCGACCAGGTCCTGACGTTCCAAGGGCCGCGCGTGAAAGTCGAGAGGTGAGGGTGTGTCGATAGAGGACGAGATCAGAACGCTGCGGCAGATCCCGATGTTCCGGGACATGGAGGTCAGCAAGCTCAAGCTGATGGCCTTTGCGGGACAGAGGATCACCTACCGGAAGGACGAGGTTCTCTTCGATCAGGGCGCGGCATCCGACGCGGTCTACATCGTGCTGGAAGGCGAGGTCGACGTGGTCCGGTCCGGCGGTGCCGGCGACGTCCTGCTGGCGCGGCTCGGCGAGACCGAGCTGATCGGCGAGATGGGCGTGCTGTGCGACAAGCCGCGCACCGCCAGGATCGTGGCCCATACCGACGTGCAGGCGCTGCGCATCGACAAGATGACTTTCAACCACATCGTGCAGCAGGTGCCCCAGCTCGCGATGGCCATCATCCGGGAACTGAGCGAACGGCTCGAGAACGTCAACGAGCGGCTGGCGGCGCGCGGCAAATGATCCTCGCGCGGCCTCGGAACCTCGCGGGCGCAGTGGAGCAAAAGAAAAGGGTGCCTCATCGGGGGGAGACCTAGAGGCACCCTGAACCACCGATCGAGGTTAGGGGGCATGACCAGTGGCCGGATGCAGAACGCGTGCCCCTGGATTTGGTTCCACCACGGACGATCGCGAACCCGTTAATGTGCGGCCGCGTGACTTCGGCGCAACACTCACGCCAGCCCGCCGGATCAGGTCTTGAAAGCCGGCCGACCCGCGGCTTTGGCCCGGCCCGCGAGGGAGCTCGATGACGATGCCGCGAAATCTGCTGATATTGCTCGGTTCTGCGGCGCTGCTCCTTGCGCCCGGGGGGCCGAGTGCGGCAAGCGAGGCCGTCGAGCAGGGCCGCGCGATGGCGCAGCGGCTCTGCGCGGTCTGCCATATGAACCCCGGCCAGGGCGAGAAGGCCGGCGCCAGCGGAGTGCCGAGCTTCCCGGCCGTGGCCAACCGCCCGGCCCAGACCCGGGAGGGCGTCGAGGCGTGGCTGCGGTCCATCCCGCCCATGATGCCGAACCATCGCCTGACGCAGAATGAGATCCATGTGCTCGCCGCGTTCGTCATGTCGCTGCGCGGCGAGCCCTGAGCCCTCGAGGGGCGTGAGCGCACGACTCTGGCCTGCGGTTGCAGCCACGGGCCACGAGGGCTTAGACAGGAGCGATACAGCCGACGAACGAGGGCCGACGATCATGGCGACGCTCCGCACGAACTCGAAGATCGAATCCGAGTACCGGGCCCGCACCCGGCGCTCCGCGGAGCTCTACGAGGAGGCGTGCAGGGTGATCCCGGCGGGCCTCACCCACGATTCCCGCACGCTGCTGCCGTACCCCGTCTACGCCGCGCGCGCCGCCGGCCCGCGCAAGTGGGACGTCGACGGCAACGAGTACGTCGACTACTTCGGTGGTCACGGCGCCCTGCTCCTGGGACACAGCCACCCGGCCGTGATCGAGGCGGTCACGCGCCAATTGCCGCTAGGCACGCACTGGGGCTCCTCGCACGAGCTGGAGGTCCGCTGGGCGCAGCTCGTCAACCGGCTCGTCCCCTGCGCCGGGCGGGTCCGGTTCACCGCATCGGGCACGGAAGCCTCGCACCTGGCGCTCAGGCTCGCGCGCGCGTTCAACGGCAAGTCCAAGGTGATCCGTTTCGTCGGCCACTTCCACGGCTGGCACGACCAGGTCGCGGCGGGCGCCATGTCCCACTTCGACGGCGGCGTGCCGGCCGGCATTCTTCCCTCCATCGTCGAGCAGACGATCCTGCTGCCGGCCGACGATCCCGCGCGCGTCGCCGACACGCTCGCGGGGCGCGATGATGTCGCCGCGGTGATCCTGGAGCCGTCCGGCGCCTCCTGGGGCCAGGTTCCGCTGCCACCGGGCTTCATCGCCAGGCTGCGGGAAATCACACGTGCGCACGGCGTGCTGCTCATATTCGACGAGGTCATCACCGGCTTCCGCTGGTCACGCGGCGGCGCGCAGGCGCGCATCGGCGTCACGCCGGACATGTGCGTTCTGGCCAAGATCGTCGCGGGCGGACTGCCCGGCGGGGCAGTTGCCGGCCGGGCCGACATCATGGACCAGCTCGATGCGGCGGCCGCCAGGCGCAGCTCGCGCGAGAAGATCGGGCATCAGGGCACGTTCAACGCCAACCCGATGTGCGCAGCCGCAGCGGTGGCGACGCTCTCCATCGTGGAGAAGGAGAACGTGTGCGCCGAGGCCGAGGCCACGGCCGGGGCGATCAGGGCCGGCATGCGGCAGATCCTCGTCGAGGAGCAGGTCCCCTGGGGCGTCTATGGCGAGGCGTCGGCCTTCCTGATCTTCCAGAACCCGGCCAAGCTGCCGCTCGACCCGGCGACATTCGATCCGCTGCGGCTCGGCTTCGCCGGCCTCAAGGGCGCCCGCAATCCGGACCTCGCCTATCGGCTCCGCGTGGCGCTGCTGGCGAACGGCGTCGACATCATGGGCGCGCCCGGCGGGCTCGTATCGGCGGCGCACGGAGAGCGCGAGGTGGCCCACACCCTCGAGGCGTTCCGGACGGCGGTACGCTGGATGAAGGCCGAGGGGGATGTTTGAGGTCGTGAGGTCGTGAGATCGTGAAATCGTGGGACGCACGACCTCACAGCTCGGCCATTTCACGACTTCGCGACCTCATCGCCAGAAACCGACGCTTCCCACACCGTCAACGCCTGCCGGGTCTCGCCGACGTCGTGCACGCGCACGATCTGCACCCCCTGGCCGACGGCCGCCAGAGCCGCGCCGACCGAGCCTGCTCCGCGCTCGGAAGCGATCTGCACCCCTGAGAGCGTGCCGATGAACCGCTTGCGCGAGGCGCCGACGAGCACCGGCACGCCCAGCCCGTGCAGCAGGGCGACCTCGGCCATGAGCGCCAGGTTGTGCCGCAGCGTCTTGCCGAAGCCGATCCCGGGATCGACGATCAGCCGCGAGCGGTCGATGCCGGCGGCCTCCGCCCTCCTGACGCGCTCCTCCAGATAGTCGAACACATCCAGCGCCACGTCGTCGTAGCGCGGGTCGTCCTGCATGGTCTTGGGATCGCCGAGGGCATGCATCAGGACGATGGGAAGCCCGCTCTCGGCCGCCGCCTCCATCGACTCGGGATCATGCGTCAAGGCCGAGACGTCGTTCAGCATGTCGGCCCCGGCCTCGGCGGCGCGGCGCATGACCTCGGCCTTGCGGGTGTCGACCGAGATCAGCGCGCGCGAGCGGCCCGCGAGCCCCTCGAGAACCGGCATGAGGCGGCCGAGCTCCTCGTCGGCCGGCACCGGGTCGGAACCGGGCCGGGTCGACTCGGCGCCGAGGTCGAGGATGTCGGCCCCCTCCTCCTCCAGTCTCCGTGCATGGTCGATGGCGGCCTGTGCCGTCGCCAGGCGGCCGCCGTCGGAGAAGCTGTCCGGGGTGAGGTTGACGATGCCCATGATCCGGGGGCGATCGAGCGACACCCCGGCGATACGCGCCCGCGGCTGGCGCAGGGCCTCGAACAGCCCGGCCGCAGCGGCGCCGTGCCGGCCCCAGTCGCGCTCGCAGTACTCACCGATCCCGAATACGCGCGTGCGGCGACGATCGCGGGCAATTCGCTCGATGACCTCCAGGCCCATGAAGGTGAGCCAGCCCCCGGCGAGTTGCAGCCCCGCGATCTCATGCTCCTCCCCGCTCGCCCGAGGGGCGGCAGAGAGGCCGATGGGCCGGATGTAGAGATCGCGGTTCATTTGGTAGTGAAGTCGTGAAACCGTGAAATAGTTAAGTCGTGATATAGCGGTCGCCAGATCGTATCCCGATTTCACGACTTGGCGATTTCACGACTTCACGCAACAAGAAAAAAGCGGCCGCAGATTTCTCCGCAGCCGCTCCACTCGCTGCACCTGGAGCCTCACACCTGCGGCTGAGGCTCCATGCCGCCGGCGTCCGGCTCCTCCCGGGGGCGGATGCGGCCTGCCGTCGGCACCGCCGACCCGATCGGACCCTTGGTGTCCTCGTCGTCGTCGCGGCGGACGATCTTCTCGCCGCGCATCACGGCCAGGCACTCCTCGCCGTTGATGGTCTCGTACTCCATCAGCGCCTGGGTGATCGCCTCGAGCTCCTTGGTATGCGCGCCGATGATCTCCCAGGCCTTCTTCTCGCCATCAGTTACGATGCGGCGGATCTCCAGGTCGATCAGCTTTGCCGTGTCCTCGGACATGTTCTGGCGCTGCGTGATCGCATGGCCCAGGAACACTTCCTGCTGGTTGTCATTATAACGCAGCGGGCCGAGCGTCGGGCTCATGCCCCACTCCGTCACCATCCGGCGTGCCAGGTCGGTCGCCTGCATGATGTCGCTCGAAGCGCCCGTGTTGAGGTGCTCCTTGCCGTAGATCGTCTGCTCGGCCACGCGGCCGCCGAAGCACATGGCGATCTTGGCCTCTGCCCACTGCTTGGAGTAGCTGAGCTTGTCGCGCTCCGGCAGACTCATGGTGACGCCCAGTGCCCGGCCGCGCGGGATGATGGTCACCTTGTGCAGCGGATCGCCGCCCGGCATCAGAACGTTGACCAGCGCGTGGCCGGCCTCGTGGTAGGCGGTGGCGAGCTTCTCCTCCTCGGTCATAGCCATGGACCGGCGCTCGGCGCCCATCATGACCTTGTCCTTGGAGTCCTCGAACTCGACCTGGGTCACGAGCCGCTTGTTGCGGCGCGCCGCCAGCAGCGCGGCCTCGTTGACGAGGTTCGCCAGGTCCGCGCCGGAGAAGCCGGGCGTGCCGCGTGCGATCACCTTGGGATCGACGTCGGGCGCCAGCGGCACCTTGCGCATGTGCACGCGCAGGATCTTCTCGCGGCCGTTGACGTCCGGATTGGGCACGGTGATCTGGCGGTCGAAGCGGCCGGGACGCAGAAGTGCCGGATCGAGAACATCGGGGCGGTTGGTCGCCGCCAGGATGATGACGCCCTCGTTGGCCTCGAAGCCGTCCATCTCGACGAGGAGCTGGTTCAGCGTCTGCTCGCGCTCGTC
>JAHDXT010000056.1 GCA_023384095.1 Hyphomicrobiaceae bacterium | reverse complement strand
TTAGACCCGAGTCCCGCCGGCCTGCCAAGGCCCCCGCACGTGTCCGGCTGGCGCCCGGCGTGCTATTGCGGCGCGAAGCGGCGGGTCGCCGAAACGAGCTCGTGGATGATCCCCGGCTCGGTCATCGAGTGGCCGGCGTCGGCGGCGATCCTCAGCTCTGCCCCCGGCCAGGCCTGCTTCAGGTCCCAGGCGTTCCTGAGCGGCGTCACAACGTCATAGCGGCCGTGGACGATCACACCGGGGATGCCGGCAATCCTGTGCGCGTCCTCGAGCAGCTGCCCATCTCGGTCCAGAAACCCGCGATTGACGAAATAGTGGCATTCGATGCGCGCGAAGGCGATGGCATAGCTGTCGCTGCCGAACTGCCGCACCCGCTCCTCGTCGGGATAGAGCGACAGCGTCGTGCCCTCCCAGATGCTCCACGCCCTTGCCGCCTCGAGCTGGACCTGGGTGTCCGGATGGGTGAGCCGCCTGTGATAGGCACGCACCATGTCCGAACGTTCGTCCGGTGGTATCACGCTCTGGTAGGCTTCGAAGGCGTCCGGGTGGATCCAGCTGCACCCATCCTGATAGAACCAGTCTATCTCGCATTTCCGCAGCAGGAAGATCCCGCGCAGGATCAGCTCCGTGACCCGCTCCGGGATACGCTGCGCATAGGCCAGGGACAGCGTCGAGCCCCAGGAGCCGCCGAGCAACTGCCATCGATCGATCCCGAGGTGCTCTCGCAGCCGCTCCATGTCCTCCACCAGATCCCACGTGGTGTTGTGTTCGAGCGAGGCGTGCGGGGTCGAGCGGCCGCAGCCGCGCTGGTCGAACAGCACGATGCGGTAGCGCGCGGGGTCGTGATAGCGCCGCATGGTGGCGTTGCTGCCGCCGCCGGGCCCGCCGTGTACGAGAAGCACGGGCTTGCCGTGCGGGTTGCCGCATTGCTCGAAGTAGATCTCGTGCCCGCCGGAAACGGGCAGGCGACCCTGGGTGAAGGGCTCGATCGGCGGATAGAGGCCGAGACGTGGCGGCGCGATGTGGCCACCGCTTTCTGGAAACTTTCTGGCGGTCATGAAGAGCTGTCGATCTCGAGGTCGTTGATGCCGTCAGGCGAGACTACCGGGAGCGCGGCCTCTGTTTCAAACGCAACAGACGCATCTCGCGGTCGTGCACGGTCTCACCCCCCGGCACGCGCATGTCGCGGACGAGCTCCAGCGCCTGACGCGACGGCGGGGGCCGCAGCCAGGTCCCCCCGAAGGCGGCCAGAAAACCCGCGGGAATGCCGAACACGCCGGCCAGCGCGCTGTCCACGTCGAGCCAGGCGGCTTCGCCGGCGATGAGGGCCAGCACCGCGCTGCCGAGGCCGACAGCCATCCCCGCGATGGCGCCGAGACCGTTGAGCCGCTTCCACCAGATCGACAGAACGATGACGGGGAACAGCCCCGAGGCCGACAGGGCCAGCGCCCAAAGCAGCAGATCGAGCGGGTCGGCCGGCGCGATCAATGCCAGCCAGGCGCCGAGGACGACGGCCGCCACGATCGACACGCGCGCCGCGGCGAGGCGCAGGCGATTGGGCTTCGGCTCCCACCTGAGACCGTTCACGACGTCCTCCGCCAGCACAGCCCCGAGCGCCAGGGACGACATGCTGGCGGCCGCGACCGCAGCCGCGAGCGCGCCCGCCAGCGACAGGTAGACGAGCACCGCGGGATAGCCCGATGCGATCGGCAGCGCGAACAGCACGGCGTCCCGCTTGAAGCTGAAGCTGCTGATCGGCAGCCGCGGCATCTGGCCCTGGACGCCAGCGAGGCCGGCCGCCTCCAGCGAGCGGAACCACGCGGGCAGTTGGCTGAGGCTGTGGCCGACCAGGGTATCCATGACGACCTCCCGCATGAACACGGCGACGGCTGATACGGTCAGCATGATCATCCCCAGCACGAACGTCGCCCAGCCCATCGACTTGCGCGTCTCGTAGATGCTGGGTGTCGTGCCGATGCGGGGCAGCAGCCATGGGGCGGCGGCAACGCCCGCCATAAGCGTCAGGCTGGCGAGCACGAAGCTCAGCGGTCCGACACTGCCGAATGGATGCGAGAGCCGATGAACGATGGGCTCCAGCTCCGCGCCGGCGAGCTCGAATGAGAGCGGCGCCAGCACCGGGATGGGCAGGGCCTGCTGTACCTCGAGCCGGCCCAACGCCCGCAGGACCGGCCCGTGGCTGAGCTGGGCGAACGGCAGGTTCGTGACCGCTGTGGCGACCATCGCGGTCGGCACGATGAGCGCCATGAGCACGGCGATGCTCTCCGATGTGTTCGCCCAGCTCGCCGACCGCATGCCGCCGAGGACGATCGCCAGCACGACCGCCGCGGCCAGCAGCGCGGCCAGCAGTTGCTCGGACTGCCCGGTGAGCCAGGCCCCGACGAACACGCCCGTGCGCATCTCCGCGGCGATGACGAGCAGCATCGGAATGGCCACGACGGCTGCGGCGCACACCCGCACGGCGCGGCTTTCGCACCGGCGGCCGAGATAGCTCGGGACCGTGAAGGCGCCGAACTTGCGCAGGAACGGCGCTATGAGGATCGCCATGACGACGAACCCGCCCGTGAGCCCGATGACGATGCACCAGGCATCGAAGCCGTTGAGGAAGAACAGGCCGGTGGCGGCGACGAGTCCGGTCGCGCCTATGGCGGAGACGGCGATCACCAGCCCGTTGAAGAACGCAGGCACCCGCCGCCCGCTGGCGAAGAAATCGATCGGCTCGGAGCTCCCGGCCGAGAGGCCTATCGCCGCGTAGAGCGCCAGCGGCGCTCCGAGCATCAGGCCGCGCAGGAGGGCGTCGGACGCGCCGAGCTGCTCGAATATGAGCAGGACCAGCACGAGAGCGGCGAACGCGCTGGCGAAGATCCCGAAGTAGGTACCGAGTCTCGGGTTGACGTTGCGGGTGCGCGAGGAGAGCGGCATCAGGACGGTCCATCAGCAGGCACGGGCCGCAGGAGCGGTCAGTGCCGGTTCAGACGTTCTCGTGGCCGCCATGCCAGTGATCGATGGCGTCCTGCCGGTTGACGAACGAGGCGACCGTGACGACGGCGATCAGGATGAGGCCGTGGCCGGTCAGGAAATAGCCGAGCGGGAAGCCCAAGAACTTGTTGGAATTGAGTTTTTCGGCGTAGAGAGGCAGCACGACGACGACCAGCAGGTAGGGCCCGAGACTCGCCAGCATCTGCCATTTCGTGTGCCGCCAATAGGGTTTGCGCTCGCTGCGCTCGATCATGCGAGGATACCTCCGGTGCCTGCCATGCCCATCCCCCCTCCGCAAGCGACTGGCAGGCTACAGCGCGTGCACGCGGTTCGCCATGGGCATTGCCTGTCAGTCTACGAACCCGCGAGCGCGGCCCTGCTCAAGCAAGCCGGCAGGATGTCCTTGCATTGCAGATGCTCGCGTTGCTTAAATCTCGAACGGCGCGATTTCGTGGCGCCCGGCGGCATCACCGGGGCCGGGTCGACGGGCCGGCATGGGCGCGGCGAAGATCGGCCCGCCCGGGAAGGACTGCGAATATGTCATCTACCCGGATCGTGATCGTCGACGATCACCCGCTGTTCCGCAAAGCCCTCAATCAGGCCTTGGCGGCCTCCCTGCAGACGGCCGAGATCATCGAGGCCGGGTCGCTCGACGAGCTGACCGCAAAGCTGGCCGCCGACAGCGCCGTGGACCTCGTCCTCCTCGACCTTTCGATGCCGGGCGTGCAGGGCCTTTCCGGCCTCCTGTTCCTGCGCGCCCAGCATCCCGAGATTCCCGTCGTCGTCGTCTCGGCCAGCGAGGACCCGGGCACCATCCGCGGCGCCATCGGGTTCGGGGCCTCGGGCTACGTGCCCAAGTCACAGCCGGTCGACCGTATTCGGACCGCCGTGCGCAAGGTGCTCAACGGGGAGATCTGGGTGCCGCCGGACGTCGATCTCTCGGCCCAGGCCAAGGAAGCCAGCGAGCTGGTCGCGCGGCTGTCCACGCTCACGCCGCAGCAGGTCCGTGTCCTCATGATGCTGGGCGAGGGCCTGCTGAACAAGCAGATCGCCTACCGGCTCGGCGTCTCGGAGGCGACCATCAAGGCGCACGTCTCGGCAATCCTGCAGAAGCTCGGGGTCGACAGCCGCACGCAGGCGGTGATCGCCATCAACAAGATCGACAGCGGCGACTGGCAGCGGGCCGCGAGCTGAACCGCGGTCGCGACGCCTCACTCGGCGGCGACCCGGCGCATGGCGAGCCGTGTAATCACCGCGCGCAGCGCAGCAGCCTTGAGCGGCTTGCGCAGCAGCGCGAAGCCGCGGCTGCGCAGCTCGCGCTCGACCTCCGGCGAATGGTCGGCCGTAATGAAGACAGCCGGCAGGTCGCCTCCGACCACCTCCCGGACCTTGAGGACGGCCTGGAGCCCCGTCTCGCCGTCGAGATGATAGTCGGCGAGGATGATGTCGGGGACGGCCTTGAACCTGCCGACGACCTCCAGCGCACCCGCCGCGCTACTGGCGGTCAGCACTTTGCAGCCCCATCCCGCCAGCAGCGTCTCCATGCCTTCGAGCACGGCGGGCTCGTTATCGATGCACAAGGTGACGCAGCCGGCGATCGGACCTTGAGCTTGCACCCGTAGGACCGGCCCCGCCGCGCGCGCGTTGGGCTCGGCTCTCGGCAGCAGCACCGCGAACGTCGAGCCCTGGCCCGGGCGCGAGCTGAGGCTGATCGGCACCTCGAGCACGCGGCAAATCCGCTCGACGATGGACAGTCCCAGCCCGAGCCCGCGGATCTCGGAGCTATGGTCGTCGAGCCGCTGGAATTCCTTGAAGATCACCTCGTGCTTGGAGGGCGGGATGCCGCGCCCCGTATCGCTGACCTGGACGCGCACGGCGCCGTTGCGCCGCCGCGCCCCGAGCAACACCGACCCCCTCTCGGTATATTTCACGGCGTTGGCCACCAGGTTCTGCAACACCCGCCGCAGCAGCGTGCGGTCGGTCCGCACCCACAAGGACGTCGACATCACCCGCAGCTCGAGCCCCTTCTCGCGCGCCAGCGGCTCGAACTCGAGCTTCAGGTGCGAGAGGAGCGCGTCGAGCGGCACGTCCGTGATCTCGGGCGCGAGGCGCCCGGCATCCATGCGCGAGATGTCGATGAGCGCGCCCAGGATCTCCTCCACCGCGCTCAGCGATGCATCGACGTTGCGGGCGACGACGGCGTCCGTCTCGCTCAAGTGGCGCTCGACCAGACTCGAGGAATAGAGGCGGGCCGCGTTGAGCGGCTGCAAGAGGTCGTGGCTGGCCGCTGCAAGGAAACGCGTCTTGTCGAAGTTCGCTTCGTCTGCCTTGGCCTTAGCGACGGCGAGCTGGGCGTTGACCCGTAGCAGCTCGGCCGTCCGTTCGCGCACCCGGCGTTCCAGCGTCTCGTTGGCGCGGGCGAGGGCGTTGGCGGCCGCCACCCTGTCCGTGATGTCCGAATAGGTCGCCACGACACCGCCTTGGGGCATGGCTGCGGTCCTGATCTCGAGGAAGCGCCCGCTGCTCATCTTTTCCTGGACGGTCTCCTTCCTGACGGCGAGTCGAACCAGCCGGTCGGCGACGAGCTCGTCCAGGGGACCCTTACCGAAGTCCCCTCGCTCGGCGCAGGCCCGCAGGATGCGGTTGAGCGGCATGCCGACCTGGCCGAGCTCGGCGGGCAGGTCGAGCAGCTCGCGGAACTGGCGGTTCCAGCAGATGAGCTTCAGGTCCTTGTCGAACACGCTGAGCCCATGGCGCACCTGGTCGAGCGCCGACTGCAGCAGATCGCGGTTGTACTGCAGGGCCTCGGAGGCGTCGTCGAGAAGCCTCAGCGCCGACTGGCTGCCGACATTGCTGCGCCTCAGCAGCAGCGACAGCACGAGCCGCGAGGACGCCGCGCCGATGGCGCTGGTCAAGAGATGCTCGGTGAACCGCAGGATCTGGATGTCGGCTTCCGCGTGCGGCGACAGCGTCGTATTGCGGCCGGCTCCGAACTCGGCGAACGAGCGCTCCGCGCGTTCTGCCCCGAGATAGCGGGCGACCGTCGCCTGCAGGTCGCTGACGGTGATCGAGGTGCGCCACAGCCGGAAGGTCGGTGTCGGCGCCAGCCGGGGCAGGTCGTCCTGCACGAAAACGTGCGCCTGCAGCCGCTCTACTGGCTCGGGCGGGCGCAGCAGAGACACCATCACCAGCGCCAGGATGTTGGCGAAGATGCTCCAGATCACACCGTGGGCCAACGGCTCGAACTCGAGGAAGAACAGGGCCTGCGGCCGCAGCATGGCGAAGCCGAGCGGGCCGTGCTCGAGGATGGCCGGACCGATCCAGCCGGCTTTCACGACCCACGGCAGCAGCAGCGTGTATCCCCAGACGCTGAAGCCCGCCAGGATGCCGGCGATGGCGCCGCGCGCCGTGCCCTTGCGCCAGATGAGGCCGCCGAAGAATGCCGGCGCGAGCTGGGCGATGGCCGAGAACGAGATGAGGCCGATCGCGGCGAGCCCCTGCGCCTGCCCAAGCGCGCGATAGACGAGATAGCCGAGCAGGACGATGAGGAAGATCGCGACCCGTCGGATGATCAGCAGCAGACTGGAGAGATTGTCCTGCTCGCTCGCCTCGAGCAGCCTCTGTCGCAGCAGCAGCGGGATGACGAGCCCGTTGCAGACCATGATCGCGAGCGCGATCGATTCCACGATCACCATAGCCGTCGCCGCGGACAGGCCGCCGATGTAGGCCACCGTCGTGATCAGGTTGGCGTTGCGAGAGATCGGCAGCGACAGCACGAACAGGTCCGCATCGATCGACCGGTCGGGAAACACCAGCAGGCCGGCGGCCGCGATCGGCACCACGAACACGTTGATGAGAACGAGGTAGACGGGAAAAAGCCAGCGGGCGCGCTTGATCTCGCGCTCGGAGTTGTTCTCGACCACCGTCACGTGGAACTGGCGCGGCAGCAGGATGATGCACACGAAGCTCAGAAACGAGACGGTCAGCCATATGCCGCCGTTGAACGGACGCGCGAAGGTCGCCTGGATCTCGGCGCTCTGCCGCGCGCGCTCGGCGAACCCGTCGATGCCGTCGAACACGGAGACGAGGACGAAGATGCCGACAGTCAGAAAAGCCGCCAGCTTCACCAGCGATTCGGCGGCCACCGCCAGCATCAGGCCGTCCTGGTGCTCGGTGGCGTCGATGTGGCGGGTGCCGAAGAGGACGGCGAATGTCGCCAGCGCGATGGCTGCGAGGAGCGCCGACTCGCCAAATCCCACCACCGCCGTCCACTCTTCCGGCAGATGAAGGTTGCCGACCAGCAGCGCTTCCGTCGAGATCACGACGGCCTTGAGCTGCAGCGCGATGTAGGGGAGCGTGCCCACCACCGCGACGATCGTCACCACCGCGGCGACGGCCTGGCTCTTGCCGTAGCGCGCGGCGAGGAAATCGGCGACCGACGTGATGTTCTGGCTCTTCGACAGGCGCACGATCCGGAGGATCAGCGGCCAGCCGAACACGAACATCAGGATCGGCCCGATATAGACCGGGATGAAGTTGTAGCCCGTCGAGGCCGCGAGGCCGACGCTGCCGAAAAAGGTCCACGACGTGCAGTACACCCCGAGCGACAGCGCGTAGATGAGCGGCCGGCCCTCGCCGCCTTTGCGCGACCGGACGGCGCGGTCGCCGGTCCAGGCGATGGCGAACAGGACGCCGATGTAGGCGATGCCGAGCGCCAGGATTGCCCAGCCGTCGAACATTAGGACCGGCCCTCGCGTCCGGGAAAAGGATCAGGTTGCATGCGAGTGGCCTGCGATTGAGGCTACGGAGCGCACGCCTCCCGGATGTTGCGCGGAATCCAGGCTTCAGCGCAATACCTCCGGTGCAGAGACAAGCTCGCCCAAGTATTCACAGGCTGTCCAACAAGTGGGTCTGCTCGATGATTTACACTACATCGGGGCAGGAATAGCGTCGCACTACGCGGGCGTGGATTCGGGCTGCTCACGTGCTGCGAGGAAACAGAAGCTCCGTGAGGGAGGTCCAGCGATGAGCATCATCCAGGAATTCAAAGAGTTTGCGATGCGGGGCAACGTTCTGGACCTCGCCATCGCGGTCATCATGGGCGCCGCCTTCGGCCCCGTCGTGACGTCCCTGGTCGATGGCATGATCATGCCGCCGATCGGCTATCTCCTGGCGGGGATCGACTTCTCGCAGCTCGCGGTCACGCTGCCGACGCCGACGGGCGACGGCGTCGAGATCAAATACGGGCTGTTCCTCAACGCCGTCATAACCTTCCTGATCACGGCTTTCGCCATCTTCCTGCTGGTCAAGGCCGTGAACCGCATGCGCAGGCCGGCCCCCGCGGCCGCGCCGCCGCCGTCGGAGGTCTATCTGCGGGAGATCCGGGACGCCCTGGTCAAGAAGTGAGCCGGCGGGGCAGTTCGGGCGCGAGGCAGGCTACGAGCAGCTTCCGCCGCCGAGCACGCAGAACCTTGCGCAATGGGAATGGCACAGCTTGACGGCGCCTTCGGTGAACAGGCCGCCGTCGGCTTTGGCCGCCTCCGCCAGCGTCCTGCCCATCTCGAAGGCCGGCTCGTAGGGAAGCAGCGTGCAGGGCACGACGGCTGGGCTCGCCGCGCCCTTTCGCTTCACGATCATGCGGCTCGTCGCGCACATCACGCCGGCGGGTGACTTCCCGAGAATGCCCCAGCAGGCAGCGGTGATTTCGGGCACGTCGTGATATCCGTCCATCTCCGGGAGCAGGATGAGCTGCCCGCGGTCGCCGGCCTCGATGGCCCAGCCGCGCTCTGCTATGAGCGCCGCATAGCCCGAACGCGATGTCGCCTTTTCTTCGCCCCAGCACGTCCGCCCGGCGATGGCTAGATTGAAGCCGCCGGCCGAGAGCCAGTCGAGCCCGTCCAGGGTCTTCTCCCAGGTCCGCGGGCCGCGCTCCCGCTCGTGCAGCGCCTTGGTGTAGTGATCGAGGCTGACGCGGATCTTGAGCCGCGGGCCGTGAGCAGCCAGCAATGCGACGAGGCCGGCCTTGATCCTGGGCCGCTGCATCGGCCGCATGGCGTTGGTCAGCACGAGCACCCGCAGCCCGCGCCCCAGAGAATCGCGGAGCATATGCAGGATTTCTGGATTGAGGAACGGCTCGCCGCCCGTGAACCCGATCTCGCGCGTCGGGAGCCGCTGCTCGGCGATCTCGTCGAGGTAGGCCGCCACCTCCGCCGCGGTGATGTAGGCGAGCCGGTCGTTCGTCGGGCTCGATTCGATGTAGCAGTTGCGGCAGGTGATGTTGCAAAGCGTGCCGGTGTTGATCCACAGCGTCTCGAGCCCTGCCAGCGGGACCGTCGCGCGGCGCTCGCCGGTCGCGGTCCAGTCCGGGTCCTGGAACTTGCCGGCGCGGCGGCTGGCTGCGGGCCTCTCGAGCTCGATGGTCACCGTTTCCTCTCATCAGGCGTTCATGAGCCGCAGACCTAACATGACGGCCTGATGCCACCCACTCTGATCCGGATCAATCCTGCGCGATGTTGCCCGACGCCATCGTAAGCGCAGTGAGGGGCTTCCGCCGGCGAACGCCTGTGGTATGAATGGCGTTGCCAGAGCGGGCGTAGTTCAGTGGTAGAACGTCAGCTTCCCAAGCTGAATGTCGTCGGTTCAATCCCGATCGCCCGCTCCATTTTTGCAAGACAGTTTACGCCGCCTCACTCAGCAGATCGTCTAGATCAAGCGGTTGCGTGCCCATGGCCAGTGCACCATCCGCGGTGCGCGGCCAATCCACTTCCGCGCGATCCCAATACAGCTCGACGCCGTTGCCGTCCGGATCGCGAAGGTAAAGCGCCTGACTGACGCCGTGATCGCTCGCCCCGTCGAGCGACATCTTGGCTTCGATCAAGCGCTTGAGAGCATCGGCGAGCGCAGCCCGCGTCGGGTAGAGAATGGCGAGGTGGAAGAGGCCGGTTGTGCCGCGCGGCGGCGGCGAGCCGTTTTTGCTCTCCCAGGTGTTGAGGCCGATGTGATGATGATAGCCGCCGGCAGCGACGAACGCTGCCTGGCTGCCGTAGCGCTGCTTGAGCTCGAAACCCAGCACGCCGCAATAGAAGCCAAGTGCGCGGTCGAGATCGGCGACCTTGAGGTGGACGTGGCCGATACGGGTGCCAGGGTGTATCGGCCGCGGGGTCAGTTGCGGCTCGATACCGGGTAGGATCGGCGTCGGCGTCATCGGAACCTCTATGACCTTGGAACGCGCCGGCTGAGTGTTCCGCCGGCCGATCACTAAGTGTTCGTCTGCGGTCGATCTTTCAATACCTGACTCGATATAGAGACATTCAGCGGCGGCTAATCGTCCGCCTCACCGCATCACGCCACCCGGCGAGCTTGCGATCTCGTGTTGCCGGGTCCATCGCCGGCTCGAAGCGCCGCTCGCGCCGCCAGCCCTCGGCGAACCCTTCCTCTCCCGGCCAGGCGCCCGCCTGACGGCCCGCCAGCCAGGCGGCGCCGAGGGCGGTGGTTTCCAGCACCGCCGGGCGGTCGACCGGCGCGTCGAGCAGGTCGGCGAGCCATTGCATGGCGAGATCGCTCGCCACCATGCCGCCGTCGACGCGCAGAATGGCGCCCGCGCCCGCGGACCAGTCGCGGCGCATGGCGTCGACGAGATCGCGGGTCTGATAGCAGACCGCCTCCAGCGCGGCCCGCGCCAGCTCGTTGGGGCCCGTGTTGCGCGTCAGGCCGAAGAGCGCGCCGCGCGCATCCGCGTCCCAGTGCGGTGCCCCGAGCCCGGTGAAGGCGGGGACGAGATAGACGTCCTGGTCGGGATCGGCCAGAGCAGCCATCGCGGCAGACTGGTCCGCCCGCTCCAGGATGCGGAGACCGTCGCGCAGCCACTGCACTGCCGCACCGGCAACGAAGATCGAGCCTTCGAGGGCGTAAGTGGTGCGCCCGTCGAGCCGGTAGGCGATGGTGGTGAGCAGGCGGTTGCGCGAGGGCACCATGTCGGCCCCGGTGTTGAGCACGGCGAAGCACCCGGTGCCGTAGGTCGATTTCATCATGCCGGGCGCGAAGCAGGCCTGGCCGACAGTGGCCGCCTGCTGGTCGCCGGCGATGCCGCGGATCGGGATCGGCGCGCCGAACAGGGCCGGATCGATGGTGCCGAACTCGGCAGCCGAGTCGCGTACCTCCGGCAGGACCGCGGCGGGGATGCGGAACATCCGCAGAAGCTCTGCGTCCCACTCACAGCGCGCGATGTCGAAGAGCAGCGTGCGCGAGGCGTTGGTGGCGTCGGTGGCGTGCACCTTGCCGCCGGTCAGGTTCCATAACAGCCAGCTATCGACGGTGCCGAACGCGAGCCGACCCTGCTCGGCCCTGCCGCGGGCGCCCTCCACGCGATCGAGCAGCCAGGCGAGCTTGGTGGCCGAGAAATAAGGATCGAGCAGCAGGCCCGTCCGCGCCGTGATCTCGGGCTCGTGCCCCTTCGCTTTGAGCTCGGCGCAGGTGTCCGCGGTGCGCCGATCCTGCCACACGATGGCGGGTCCGACCGGGCGGCCGGTCCTGCGGTCCCACAGCAGCGTCGTCTCGCGCTGGTTGGTGATGCCGGCGCCAGCGAGCTGCGATGCGGCCACGCCGGCCTGGGCAAGGGCGAGACGGACGGTCTCGACGGTCGTGCGCCAGAGGTCCTGGGGGTCGTGCTCGACCCACCCGGAGCGCGGGAAATGCTGCGGGAGCTCCTGCTGGCCGGCGCCCCGGATGCGGTAATCGGCATCGAAGACGATGGCGCGGGTCGATGTCGTGCCCTGGTCGATGGCGAGTACGAATCCGCTCACGAAATGCCCCCGATGATAGTCCCCATAAGCCGGATAAGATTAGAGTTTTTCCGGTTCAAGTGGAAACGTCCAAGTCCCCTCTCCCGATTGCAATGGGGAAGGCAGAGGGTTCAAGAGGTCAGACCCGCAGGGTCTGAAACGAAACTGAGCCGAAGGGCAGTGTCCCGCTTGGTCCCTTCCTTCCGTCATGGCCGCGAAGGCGGCCATCCACGCAACTCTCCATACCTGATCTGCGGCGTGACGTGGATTCCCGCCTCCGCGGGAATGACCGTGTGGGTATGCAGTGGGAATCGTTTCGTCATCGAGGGTCGGCAAAGCCGGTGAGCGGCTGACCCCGAGGAAGGCGAAAGGGTCTGACTTTCGCTTCAGAAGCCCCGGCGCATGAGCACCCCGGGGCATTCGCTCACTTCATCGTCGGGATGACGAATTCCGCGCCCTCCTTGACGCCGGACGGCCAGCGGGAGGTTACCGTCTTGGTCTTGGTGTAGAAGCGTATGCTGTCCGGGCCGTGCTGGTTGAGGTCGCCGAAGCCCGAGCGCTTCCAGCCGCCGAAGGTGTAGTAGGCGAGCGGGACCGGGATCGGCACGTTGATGCCGACCATGCCGACGTTGACCTTGGCGGCGAAATCACGCGCCGCATCGCCATCGCGCGTGAAGATGGCGACGCCGTTGCCGAACTCGTTCTCGGTGGCGAGCCGCAGTCCTTCGTCGTAGGTCCTGGCGCGCACGACCGAGAGGACCGGGCCGAAGATCTCGTCCTTATAGATTCGCATGCTCGGCTTCACCTCGTCGAACAGGCAGCCACCCATGTAGAAGCCGTTCTCGTAGCCCTGCATGCGGAAATTGCGGCCGTCCACTCTGAGCTTGGCACCTTCCTCGATGCCGAGCGCGACGTAGTCCTTGACCTTCTGCAGGTGCTGCCTCGTCACCAGCGGCCCGAAGTCGGCATCCGCGGAGGTCGATGGGCCGATCTTCAGACTCTCCACACGCGGGATCAGCTTCTCGAACAGCAAGTCGGCCGTCTTCTGGCCGACGGGAACGGCCACCGAGATGGCCATGCACCGCTCGCCGGCCGAGCCGTAGCCGGCGCCGATCAGGGCATCGACGGCCTGGTCCATGTCGGCATCGGGCATGACGATCATGTGGTTCTTGGCGCCGCCGAAGCACTGGACGCGCTTGCCCGCCGCACAGCCGCGCGTATAGACGTACTCCGCGATGGGCGTCGAGCCGACGAAGCCGACCGCCATGATGTCCCGGTCGTCGAGGATGGCGTCGACCGCCTCCTTGTCGCCGACGACGACGTTGAGGATGCCGGCGGGCAGACCCGCCTCCAGCATCAGCTCGGCGAGCATCAGCGGCACGGAGGGATCGCGCTCCGACGGCTTCAGGATGAAGGCGTTGCCGCAGGCGATCGCCGGGGCGAACTTCCACATCGGGATCATGGCGGGGAAGTTGAACGGCGTGATGCCGGCGACGACGCCGAGCGGCTGGCGCATGGAATAGATGTCGATGCCCGGCCCGGCGCCCTCGGTGTACTCGCCCTTCAGCAGGTGCGGGATGCCGCACGCGAACTCGGCCACCTCGACGCCGCGCTGGATGTCGCCCCGGGCGTCGGGGATGGTCTTGCCGTGCTCGCGGGCGAGCGTGTCGGCGAGCTTGTCGTTGTCGCGGGCGACGAGCTCGATGAATTTCATGAGGACCCGGGCGCGCCGCTGCGGGTTGGTCGCCGCCCAGGCCGGCTGGGCCGCTTTCGCGTTCTCGACGGCGGCGCGCACCTCGTCCTTGGACGCCAGCGGCGCCCGCGCCGCCACCTCGCCGGTCATGGGCCAGTAGACGTCGCCGTAGCGGCCGCTCGTACCCCTGACCCGCTTGCCGCCGATGAAATGATAGAGCTCGTCCGCCATGGCCTGTCTCTCCCGTGCCGGAAGTCCCGATTTGCCCGGCATCCTAGGAGCGGCACGGCGCTTAATCCAGCCGCTTCTCGTCTGTCGGACAGGAGCGTGGAGCTCGGCGCTACTGCGGACCGCGTCGGCTGCGTCTCGGTTAGCCCCCTCCGAAAGCCAAACTTGCATCGAGACGCGCGCGGAGTTTACATGGAAGCAGAAAAAGCAAGAACGGTCATTGCCGGGCTGCCCGGCAGGGAGGGAGTGCTGACGTGAGCGGGACGATTCCGTCTCGAGCGCCGAGTTCAGAGCTGGACACGATTCCGAAGCTGCTGCTCCGGAACGCGTCTAGGCTCGCAGCGCGCCCGGCCTATCGCGAGAAGGATCTCGGGATCTGGCAGACCTGGACCTGGGCACAGGTCCGCGACGAGATCCGCGAGCTGGCGATTGGACTTTACATCCTGGGGCTGAAACGCGGTGAGACGGTCGCCATCATCGGTGACAACCGGCCGCGGCTCTACTGGACGTTCGCGGCGGCGCAGAGCATCGGCGCCATTCCGGTGCCCGTCTATCAGGACGCGGTCGCCGCCGAGATGGCGTATGTGCTGAGCCACGCCGAGATCGCGCTGGCCGTGGTCGAGAACCAGGAGCAGGTCGACAAGGTCTTGTCGCTCGCGGACCAGATTCCGACGCTCCGCCGGATCGTCTACGAGGATCCCCGCGGCCTGAAGAAGTACGACCACACCCGGCTCCATTCCTTCGAGGAGGTGCAGAGCCTCGGCCGCCAGGAGCTGAAGACGAACCCGGCCACCGACGACTGGTGGCACGAGGAGATCGCGCAGGGCAGCGGCAGCGACATCAGCGTGATGCTCTACACGTCGGGCACGACGGGTCAGCCCAAGGGCGTCGTCCTCAGCCATGAGAACCTGATCCGCACGGCAGTGAATGCCAACGCCTTCGACAAGCTCTCCGAGAAGGAGGAGATCATCGCGTATCTGCCGATGGCCTGGGTCGGCGATCACATCTTCTCCTACGGGCAGGCCTTTGCGGCGGGCTTCTGCGTCGCCTGTCCGGAGAGCCTCGAGACGGCCATGGAGGACCGGCGCGAGATCGGCCCGACGTTCTTCTTCGGACCGCCGCGGCGGTTCGAGGCAGGGCTGACCGACATCGTCGTTCGCATGCAGGACGCGAGCCGCCTCAAGCGCTGGATGTTCGACACGTTCATGCGCATAGCTCGCCGCTCGGGGGAGCAGATCCTCGAGGGCAAGCCTGTGCCGCTGTCGGACCGCCTGCTCTATTGGATCGGCGACAAGCTCGTCTATGCGCCGCTGCGCAATCGCCTGGGGTTGAGCCGGCTCAAGATCGGCTACACCGCCGGCGAGGCGATCGGGCCGGAGATCTTCAGGTTCTACCGTTCCCTCGGCATCAACCTGAAGCAGCTCTACGGTCAGACGGAGGCCACCGTCTATATCACCATGCAGCCCGACGGCGAGATTTTCGCCGATACCGTCGGGCCGCCGGCGCCTGATGTGGACATCAGGATCGCGGACAACGGCGAGGTGCTGTTCCGCGGCCCCGGCGTGTTCCAGCACTATCACAAGAACGAGGCAGCCACGGCAGCCACGAAGAACGCCGACGGCTGGGTGCATACCGGCGACGCGGGCTTCTTCGACAGCCGCGGACATCTCGTCATCATCGACCGGGCGAAGGATGTCGGGCACCTCAACGACGGCGCGCTACTTGCGCCGAAGTACCTCGAGAACAAGCTGAAGTTCTTTCCCGAGGTGAAGGAGGCGGTGGTATTCGGGGACGGCCGCGACTTCGCGACGATGTTCATCAATATCGACCTCGTCTCGGTCGGCAACTGGGCCGAGCGCAACAACGTCATGTACGGCAGCTATCAGGAGCTGGCCGGCCACCCCGAGGTCTACGCGATGATCGAGCGGCGGGTGGACGAGATCAACGCGCAGCTCGCGCAGGAGCCGAAGATGGCCTCCTCGCAGATCAGGCGGTTCCTCGTGCTGCCCAAGGAGCTCGATGCCGACGACGGCGAGCTGACCCGGACGCAGAAGGTGCGCCGCGGCTTCATCGCCGATCGCTACGCGCCGCTGATCCGGGCGCTCTACGACGGCTCGAAAGAGTGCCACATCCGGACCGAGGTCACCTTCGAGGACGGCCGCAAGGGCATGATCGAGGCCGACGTCAGGATCGTCGACATGCCGACCCATCAGCCCATGGCCACGGCCCTCAAGGAGGCGGCGGAATGAAGGCGGACGCCGCACTTCTCGACCGCACACCGCTCGGCGCCCTGCCGGAAGAGAGGGAGGTCCTGCTCGCCGTCGAGAACGTCTCGCTGTCGTTCGGCGGCGTCAGGGCCATCCGCGACGTGTCCTTCGACATTCGCAAGGGCGAGATCCGCGCCATCATCGGTCCGAACGGCGCCGGCAAGACGTCGATGCTCAACGTCGTCAACGGCTTCTATCACCCCCAGCAGGGCACGATCACCTACAAGGGCCGGCGTCGGCACCAGATGCGCCCCTATATCGCCGCCAGCCAGGGCATCGCGCGCACATTCCAGAACGTCGCCCTGTTCAAGGGCATGTCGACGCTCGACAACATCATGACCGGGCGGACGCTCAAGATGCGTCGCGGCATCCTCGCGCAGGCCGTCTATTGGGGCTGGTCGCAGAAGGAGGAAATCCGGCACCGCGAGGTGGTCGAGCGCATCGTCGATTTCCTGGAGATCCAGCACATCCGCAAGACGCCCGTCGGCAAGCTGCCCTATGGCCTGCAGAAGCGGGTCGAGCTCGGCCGCGCGCTGGCCACCGAGCCGGAGCTGCTTCTGCTCGACGAGCCGATGGCCGGCATGAACCTCGAGGAGAAGCAGGACATGAGCCGCTTCGTGCTCGACGTGAACGATCAGCTCGGCACCACCATCGCGCTGATCGAGCACGACATGGGCGTCGTCATGGACCTTTCGGACCGCGTCGTGGTGCTGGACTACGGCCAGAAGATCGCCGACGGGACGCCCGAGGAGGTCCAGAACAATCAGAGCGTGATCGATGCATACCTCGGCGTGGCGCGTTGAATGCAGGTCTCGTTCCAGCAGATGGCCATGCCACTCCCCTCCCCCTTGCGGGGAGGGGTCGGGGGTGGGGGGTGGTCTTGCGCCGACGTCTCGTCCGCGGCCCCACCCCACCCGCGCATCGCGCCTCCGGCCCGCTGCGCCGCCCTCCCCGTCAAGGGGAGGGCTGGAACAACGCTTCCCCGACAAACGGGAGGGCTGGAAGGCAGCATCATTTATTCCGCGGGGGCCGTGAGTGGCTAATCTAGGGCCTTTCCTCGAGGTGCTGATCGGCGGGCTCCTGGCCGGCGTGCTCTACTCGCTCGTCGCGCTCGGTTTCGTGCTGATCTACAAGGCTTCGGGCGTCTTCAACTTCGCGCAGGGCGCCATGGTGCTGCTTGCCGGGCTGGCGCTGGTGCGATCTCTCGACCTGCTCGTCGACCGGGGCCTTCCCTTCGGCTTCGCGGTGGTCGGGGCGCTGCTGTTCGCCGGCGCCATCATGGCGATCACGGCCTGGCTCATCGAGCGCTACGTGCTCGGGCCGCTCGTCAACCAGAATGAGCTGACGCTCTTTATGTCGACCATCGGCGCCACGTTCATCCTCGAGGGCGCGGCGCAGATGCTGTTCGGCTCCGACGTCTATCCGCTGCAACTTTACCCGACCGACGCCTGGATCCTGCTCGGCGAGTTGTTCCCTGGCGGCATCCTGATCAGCAAGCTCGACGTCTGGGGCGGGCTCATCGCCGGCGTGCTCGTGGCCGGGCTCGCCGGCTTCTTCCAGTGGACCAAGACCGGCCGCGCGCTGCGCGCCGTCGCCGACGACCATGCCGCGGCGCAGTCGGTCGGCATCCCGATAAGCTGGATCTGGTTCGTGGTCTGGCTCGCCGCCGGCCTCGTCGCGCTGGTGGCTGCGACGGTATGGGGCACCAAGCTCGGGGTGCAGTTCTCGATCACGTTCCTGGCGCTCAAGGCGCTCCCGGTCCTGATCATCGGCGGCTTCACCTCGATCCCAGGCGCCATCGTCGGCGGCCTCATCATCGGCGCCGGAGAGAAAATCGCCGAGATCTATCTCGGTCCGCACATCGGCGGCGGCATCGAGTACTGGTTCGCCTACGTGCTGGCGCTCGCGGTGCTGCTGGTGCGCCCGCAGGGGCTGTTCGGCGAGCGCATCATCGAGCGGATCTGAGGAGGGCAGCGACGGTGTTCTACCGCGAAGCCGGACAGTTCAAGACCAGCTACGCCGCCGACATGTCGATCTTCCCGATACGGCAGGATCGGATCGCGCTCGGGCTGCTGCTGGCGTTCGCCTTCCTGGGTGTGCCGCTCCTTGCTGTGCTCGGCGTCGGCTCGTTCGGGCACGACTACATCTTCAAGGCCATCCTGATCCCGTTCCTGATCCTGGCGCTGGCGGCGATCGGCCTCAACATCCTCACCGGCTACTGCGGGCAGATCTCGCTCGGCGGCGGCGCTTTCATGGCCATCGGCGCCTACGCCTCCTACAACTTCGCACTCCGCATCCCGGAGCTGCCCTTGCTTGCCTCCATCCTGCTCGGCGGCGGCATGGCGGCGCTGGTCGGCATCCTGTTCGGCATTCCGAGCCTCAGGATCAAGGGGCTCTATCTCGCGGTGGCGACGCTGGCGGCCCAGTTCTTCTTCGACTGGGTGTTCCTGCGCGTGAAGTGGTTCACGAATTACACGCCGTCGGGCTCGGTCAACGCGCCCCGGCTCGATTTCTTCGGCTGGGTCGTCAGCTCGCCGGTGGAGCGATACATGCTGGCTTTGATGTTCGTGACAGCCTTCGCGCTCATCGCCAAGAACCTGGTGCGCGGCAACATCGGCCGGCAATGGATGGCGATCCGCGACATGGACATCGCCGCCGAGCTGATGGGGATCCGCCCGCTCTACGCGAAGCTGTCGGCCTTTGCCGTCTCGTCGTTCATCATCGGCGTCGCCGGCGCGCTGTGGGCGTTCGTGCACCTCGGCTCATGGGAGCCGCTGGCGTTCAACATCGACCGTTCGTTCCAGCTCCTGTTCATGGTGATCATCGGCGGGCTGGGCTCGATCCTCGGCAGCTTCCTCGGCGCTGCGTTCATTCTCATCCTGCCCATCTTTCTCGACCAGGTGCCGCACGCGCTCGGTATTCCAATGTCGGTGGAGACAGTCTCGCATCTCGTGTTCATTATCACGGGGGCACTGATCTGCTCCCTCCTCATCGTCGAGCCGCATGGCTTCGCGCGCCTGTGGGGGATCGCCAAGGAGAAGCTGAGACTCTGGCCGTTTCCTTATTAGGGCGGCTCGAGAAGAAGGGGGCTTTGGTCTGCAACTGCGGAGCGGCAGGCAGAAGCCGGCATAACAAGAAGCTCGCGAGAGGAGCCCGGTCCTGCCGGGCCGAACCAAGGAGGAGAGTAGAATGGCTCGCAAGAGTTGGGTCCTTGCAGCGGCTGCCGCGCTCGTCGGCGCGGGATCGGCCCTGCCAGCGGCGGCGCAGAACGAGCAGTTCCTGCCGGCGCTCGTCTACCGCACCGGCCCGTACGCGCCCAACGGCATCCCGTTCGCCAACGGCGTGGCTGATTACTGGAACCTCGTCAACGAGCGCGACGGCGGCATCAACGGCGTCAAGATCGTGTTCGAGGAGTGCGAGACCGGCTATGCGACGGATAAGGGCGTCGAGTGCTACGAGCGCCTCAAGGGCAAGGGCCCGACCGGGGCCGGCTACTTCTCGCCGTTGTCCACCGGCATCACCTTCGCGCTGACGGAGAAGGCGCCGGGCGACAAGCTGCCGCTGCTGACCGGTGGCTATGGCCGCTCGGAGAGCCGTGACGGCTCCGTATTCACTTGGAACTTCCCGGCGCTCGGCACCTACTGGACGGCCGCCGACGTCGCCATCCAGCATATTGCGAAGGAGCTGGGCGGCATGGACAAGCTGAAGGGCAAGAAGATCGCCCTGATGTACCATGACAGCCCCTACGGCAAGGAGCCGATCGCGCTCCTGCAGGAGCGCTCCAAGCTCAACGGCTATGAGCTCATGCTCATCCCCGTCACGCACCCGGGCGTCGAGCAGAAGTCGCAGTGGCTGCAGATCCGTCAGAACCGCCCCGACTACGTGCTGCTGTGGGGCTGGGGCGTGATGAACTCGACCGCCATCAAGGAGGCGGCGGCGGTCGCCTATCCGCGCGACAAGATGATCGGCGTGTGGTGGTCGGGCGCAGAGCCGGATGTCACGCCGGCCGGCGACCAGGCTGCGGGCTACAAGGCGCTGATGCTGCAGCACGGCTCCGGCAAATACCCCGTCCATGCCGCGATCGAGAAGCACGTCTACGGCAAGGGCATGGGCGCGGCGAAGCCGGAGGATGTGGGCCACGTGCTCTACAACCGCGGCATGATCAACTCGATGATCGGCGTGGAGGCCATCCGGACGGCGCAGAAGAAGTTCGGCAACAAGCCGATGACAGGCGAGCAGGTCCGCTGGGGCTTCGAGCACCTGAACCTGACCGCCGAGCGCATCAAGGAGCTCGGCTTCGAGGGCATGATCCAGCCGCTCAGGTTCTCCTGCGCCGACCACGAGGGCGCCCGCATGTCGCGCGTCCACCAGTGGGACGGCAAGGCGTGGAAGGTCATCTCCGACTGGTACCAGGGTGACGACAAGGTCCTGGCGCCGATGGTCAAGGAGACCGCGGCAAAGTACGCCAAGGAGAAGAACATCACGCCGCGCGACTGCTCGAAAGTGGAATGAGAGCAGCGAATAGAGAGTAGGAGTGCTGCCCTCCCCTTGACGGGGAGGGCGGCGCGGCGGCAGCCGCGCGGGTGGGGTGAGCCACGGGCGCAACGTCGGCCAAAGTTTACCCCCACCCCCGACCCCTCCCCGCGAGGGGGAGGGGAAAACGAGTTCCCTCTCCCCCTCGCGCTCCGCGATGAGGAGAGGGTTAGTGCCTGCCCCGGACTTGATCCGGGGGTGAGTGGCAGGATCTGGCGCTGCGGTCCGCTTCTGCCCCTCCCCCCGACCCTCTCCCCGCAAGCGGGGAGAGGGAGTGCCAATCGCCCGACCAGGAATCGATCCGTGACCACCGCGACTGCAACTGCCCCACACCCGCGCGCCGATGCTGCCCGGCCCATCCTCGCCGTGAACAACGTCGAGGTCATCTACGACCACGTCATCCTGGTGCTGAAGGGTGTGTCGCTCAAGGTGCCCGACGGCGGCATCGTGGCGCTGCTCGGCGCCAACGGGGCCGGCAAGTCGACGACCCTAAAGTCGATCTCCAACCTGCTGCGGTCGGAGCGCGGCGAGGTCACCAAGGGCTCCATCGAGTTCAAGGGCGAGCGCGTCGACGGCCTGACCCCGAACGATCTCGTGCGGCGCGGCTGCATCCAGGTCATGGAGGGCCGCCACTGCTTCGGGCACCTGACCGTCGAGGAGAACCTGCTGACCGGCGCCTTCACCCGCCGCGACGGCAATGCGTCCATCGCGCGGGATTTGGAGAAAGTCTATGCCTACTTTCCTCGGCTGAAGGAGCGCCGCGGCAGCCTCGCCGGCTACACCTCCGGCGGCGAGCAGCAGATGACGGCCATCGGTCGGGCTCTGATGTCGCGTCCGACGATGATCCTGCTCGACGAGCCCTCGATGGGGCTCGCCCCCCAGATCGTCGAGGAGATCTTCGGTATCGTGCACAACCTCAACGAAAGGGAGCGTGTCAGCTTCCTGCTCGCCGAGCAGAACACGAACATCGCGCTCAAGTACGCCACGTACGGCTACATCCTCGAGAACGGGCGGGTGGTGCTGGACGGCAATGCGCAGGACCTCAGGGAGAACGAGGACGTGAAGGAGTTCTACCTCGGGGTCGGCGGCGTCGACCGGAAGAGCTTCCGTGAGGGCAAGTCCTACAAGCGGCGCAAGCGCTGGCTCGGTTGACAGGTCAGGCTGCAGCCCACTCGATCAGCGGTGTGCATGCCCCATCCGCCAGGCCTTCCGACGCGCGAGTGTTGTCGCTCAAGGTTTAACCCGTCCCGCCTGGCGTGAGGCGTCGCGACATGATTTGGGCCCGCGGATCGGGTACTGCGTCCGGCTGCAACTTCCCATCCTCCCGAGGAGACCATGACGGCTGCGCCCTTCGACCAGCTCGAGACTCGCGATCCCGAGCAGCGTGAGATCGCCCAGTTCAACCTGCTGCAGGGGCTCATCCGCCGCGCCAAGGAGATGGCGCCCGGCTGGGCGCGGCACCTCGCCGAGGCGGATGCCGCCAGCGTCACCAGCCGCGAGGCTCTGGCGAGGCTGCCGATCCTGCGCAAGTCGGCCCTCGGCGAGCTCCAGGCCGGAGAGCCGCCGTTCGGCGGCTTCGCGACGTCCGGCACGGCGGCCGTGGCCCGCATCTACATGTCCCCAGGGCCGATCTTCGAGCCCGAGGGCCTCGGCGCGGACTGGTGGCGGTCGGCGCGCGCGCTCTACGCCGCGGGCTTCCGCAGAGGCGACGTCGTCCACAACACGTTCTCCTATCACCTGACGCCGGGCGCCTGGATCATGGAAGCCGGCGCGCGCGCCCTCGGCTGCACCGTCATTCCGGCAGGCCCGGGCAACACCGAGCAGCAGCTCGACGCCATCGCCCGGTTGAGGCCGACCGCCTACGTCGGCGTACCGGACTACCTCAAGATCCTGCTCGACAGGGCCAGAGAGGCAGGCCGCGAGGTGACCTCGTTTCAGCGCGCCATGGTCTCGGGCGGCGCGCTGTTTCCCTCGCTGCGGCAGGAGTACAAGCATCGCGGCATCGACGTCTTCCAGACCTACGCGACGGCGGACCTCGGCATCATCGCCTACGAGAGCCCGGCGCTCGAGGGCATGATCGTGGACGAGGGCGTGATCGTCGAGATCGTGCAACCTGGCACCGGCGACCCAGTCCCTACAGGCGATGTCGGCGAGGTCGTAGTGACCTCCTTCAACCGCGATTACCCGATGATCCGCCTCGCCACCGGCGACCTGTCGGCCGTGATGGGCGGCATCAGCCCGTGCGGCCGCACCAACACGCGCATAAGGGGCTGGCTCGGCCGCGCCGACCAGACCACCAAGGTCAAGGGCATGTTCGTCGGCCCCGAGCAGGTGGCCGCCGTGGCCAGACGCCATCCGGAGCTCGGCCGCGTTCGGCTGGTCGTGGGGCGCGCTGGCGAGCAGGATACGATGGTCTTGCGGGCGGAGGCCGCAAGCCGGGACGCCGGGCTCGCGGCCCGTGTCGTCGAAACGCTGCAGGAGATCACGAAGCTGAAAGGCGTTGTCGAGCTCGCCGCGCCGGCCTCCTTGCCCAACGACGGCAAGCTGATCGCGGACGAGCGCACCTATGGGTAATGCGGGTGGCGTCCCGGTGATAAGAACAGCGCCTCATGACACGTGAATCGGAGCTCCGCGAGCAGATCTGCCTGGGCGGCGCGTCGCTCTTCAACCGCGGGCTGACGCACGGGTCCACCGGGAACCTGTCGGTACGCCTGGAGGACGGCGGCTGGCTGATGACGCCGACCGGCTCGTCGCTGGGGACGCTCGACCCGGCACGGCTGGCGCGGCTCGATCCGGCGGGCCGGCTCGTCTCCGGCGATGCGCCCACCAAGGAAGCCTTCCTGCATACGACGATGTACGCCGAGCGGCCGGCTGCCGACGCGGTCGTGCACCTGCATTCGACCTGCTCGGTGGCGGTAAGCTGCCTCGACGGCATCGACCACGGCAACTGCCTGCCTCCGATCACGGCCTACTACGTGATGCGGGTCGGCGAGCTGCCGCTGGTTCCCTTCTTTCCGCCCGGCGACCCGGGCCTCGCCGAGGCCGTGCGCAACCTCGCCGGCCGGCATCATGCCGTGCTGCTTGCCAACCATGGGCCGGTAGTAGCGGGCTCGAGCCTGCCGGCGGCGATGGACGCGATCGAGGAGCTGGAGGAAACGGCGCGATTGTTCCTGCTGCTGCGCGGCCAGCCGGTGCGGCTGCTCACCGGCGCTCAGGTCGCCGATCTGCGGCGGCGCTTCCCGAGCTAGAGACTTCCGGCTCAGATGGAAAAGTTCAAGTCCTCTCTCCCCATTGCAACGGGGGAGGGCCAGCGGACGGGGTTGAAGTGGTCGGTTGAAGGGGTCAGACCCGGCGGGTCTGACCCCGAGGAAGGCGTAAGGGTCAGACCCCCGATCAGCGTCGACGCCAGTGTTCCGCCTGGTCCCCTTTGCCCTTCCTTCCGTCATTCCCGCGGAGGCGGGAAGGTGGATTCACATCCGAAGTGCAACAGCTGG
>JAHDXT010000055.1 GCA_023384095.1 Hyphomicrobiaceae bacterium | reverse complement strand
ATGTTCGCGAGGCAAAGTCAGCCCCGGATGGCGGGTTTTTCAGCGGCCTGCTAGATACTGTAAGAAGCATAAATCTTTTTCCGTCATGCAGAATACTATCCGTTATTTGTCTGGAGGCCGGATTGTTCTCCCTGAAGGCTTTCTCACGGCCTGCAATGTCATTGAATCAATTGGCAAAGCTGCTCCAAATTCAAAGGCGGATCTGCCAAGTCTGTTGAAGCTTATTGCTAAAAGGCTTCGGGCAAGTGACAGAGCACTCGCGGAGCGGTTCAATAAGGAAGTGCGGACTAAAATTTTTCATCAGTCGTCGTTCAAAGATCGATTTGAACACGTGAAAACGATGCTTCAGGAGGTGGGCACGCCGGCGACGCTAAAGCATGATGAGTTAAGCGTGGCCAGAGCCGCCTATCGTCACGATATCATTGCGCTAAAGCCTGAGCATTTCGGAATCATGCGCGCAGGCATTGGCTTAAGTTGGTTCTTAGGCTTGGTTTGGATGTGCCGCGAGATTGGTATATCGGAATCAATGCTCTCCGCGGCCTCATCTCGTGATCTTTTTCATCGCCAGCGTGGCACCGGCCGAGAGCTTTGGGGCAATTTAAAAAGAGAAGCCGTGTGAAAATCCTGCGCCATTCCAAGGAACAAGTAAGAGCCGAATAAAAGTGGCTGTAACAGTGCGTGTCGGGAGAGTATAAGACCTGCCTCACGGCGCCCAGTGTTTGTTAGGCTTTATCGCGAATACGTAAGCTCAATCCCTACCTCATCAACTCCCTCATCCCCCCATCCAGCCCCTCCAACGTCAACGGAAACATCCGACCACCGACTATATCCCTTATCAGCTTGATCGACGGCGTCCATCCCCACTGCTCCTCCGGCACCGGGTTGAGCCAGACGCAGTGCTCATAGACCTGCGTCACACGGCGGAGCCATAACGCGCCGGGCTCCTCGTTCATGTGCTCCACCGAGCCGCCCGGAAGCGTGATCTCGTAGGGGCTCATGGAGGCGTCGCCGACGAAGATCACTTTGTAGTCGGACGGGTAGGTGTGGAGAACGTCCCAGGTCGGCGTCTTCTCCGTCCAGCGGCGGGCGTTGTCCTTCCACACGCCCTCGTAAAGGCAGTTGTGGAAGTAGACGTACTCCAGGTGCTTGAACTCGGTGCGCGCGGCCGAGAACAGCTCCTCGACGCCCTTGATGTGCCAGTCCATGGAGCCGCCGACGTCGAAGAACATCAGCACCTTGACCGTGTTGCGCCGCTCGGGCCTGAGGTGGATGTCGAGATAGCCCTTGTGCGCGGTGCCCTTGATGGTGCCGTCGAGGTCGAGCTCCTCCGCGGCGCCAAGCCGAGCGAAGCGGCGCAGGCGGCGCAGCGCGACCTTGATGTTGCGGGTGCCGAGCTCCACCGTGTCGTCGAGGTCGCGGAACTCGCGTTTGTCCCACACCTTGATGGCGCGGAAGTTGCGGTTCTCCTTCTGGCCGATGCGCACGCCGGCGGGGTTGTAGCCGTCGGCGCCGAAGGGAGAGGTGCCGCCGGTGCCGATCCATTTCGAGCCGCCCTGGTGGCGGCCCTTCTGCTCGGCGAGGTGCTTTTTCAGCTCCTCCATGATCTTGTCCCAGCCGCCGAGCTCGGCGATCTTCCGCTTCTCCTCCTCGGAGAGGTAGAGCTGGCTGACGGCGCGCAGCCAGTCCTCCGGGATCTGGGCGGCCTCGACGGCGTCGCTCATCAGCTCGAGGCCCTTGAAGACGTGGCCGAACACCTGGTCGAAGCGGTCGAGGTGGCGCTCGTCCTTCACCAGTGCGGCGCGGGAGAGATAGTAGAAGTCCTCGACGCGGCGGCTGGCGAGGTCGGCCTGAAGCGCCTCCATCAGCGTCAGGTATTCCTTCAGCGTCACCGGAACGCTGGCGGCCTTGAGCTCGTGGAAGAAGGTGGCGAACATGGGCGATCCGGTCCTCGTGTTGCACGAGTTCTCGCGCGATCGGCGCGGGGGCACAAGAGCGGGTCGGGTCCGGGTTGCCGTATTGCAGGCGAGTCTTGGTGCGGCGTGTCGTGGATGCTCGCCTGCGCGGCATGACGGAGTGAGGATGTGGATTTTGTCCTCGCCGGCGGTTAGAAGAACATCCGTCATCTGCGCAAAGGCGAGGTTCCGTCATGTTGAGGATTGTTTCCTTTGTTGCCCTCTTTGCGCTCTGCTCGGCCGCGAGCGCACAGGACCCATTGGCCACGGACGGCGACAAGTACAAGGTGATGCTCGAAAACGATCGGGTTCGCGTGCTCGAATACAGGGATCGCCCCGGCGAGAAGACGCACCAGCATCGCCATCCGGCGTTCGTGCTATACGTCGTCAGCGCATTCAAGCGGAAGCTCACCCTGCCGGACGGTAAGGTCATTATGCGCGAGTTCAAGGCCGGGGACGTGCTCTGGTCGGACGCGCAAACCCATATCGGCGAGAATGTCGGAGACACGCCGACGCACGTGATCATGGTGGAAATGAAGTGAGCGACGGTAGTGGCTGGGGAGCGGGACGCTACTGCATCAACTGCCGCTGCTGGATGGCGCTCACCACTGCCTGCATGCGCGTCGCGACGCCGAATTTCCGCTTCACGTTCTCGGTATGGTAGTTCACCGTCTTCGCCGAGATGGCGAGGATGCGGCCGATCTGCCAGTCGGACTTGCCCTCCGCGATCCAGTGCAGGATCTCCGCCTCGCGCGGGCTCAGCCGCTGACGGGACGCCTTGCCGCCTGCCGCCAGGGCGCGCAGCTTGTGGTAGACGTAGATCGACACGAGCGTCAGCGCGCTGCGGCGCCTGCCATCGAGGCAGGCGCCCGCACCGGCCACGTTGACGAACCCGACATTGCCGCCCGCCTCGGCGATCGGAACGGCGAAGCCGCGGACCAGGCCGAAGCGGGCGGCGTGGCTGAGCACGTCCCGCTCGCGGCGGGAGAGCGTGCGGCCCTCGAGCACGTCGGGCCAGGTGAAGGCGCAGCGGCTGTGGACGATCTCGCGCAGAACGGGATCGAACCGGGCGTAGCCGTTGGAGAAATAGGCCTCCGCCCATGCTGCCGGCCCGGTGCTCATGAGCAGGCACGCCGGATCGAGGTGACGGGCGACGGGCAGCGTGGCGCACGTCACGCTCGCGAACCCGAGCTCCTCGACGACCGCCTGGAACGATCGCTGGATGATAGCCGCGTCGTCAGTGCGATCCATGGCCTGAACGAACCTGACGGCCATGACCTCCGGCTTGATGCGACGCGCCGGCGCACTCCGCAGCGCCATGGCTCCCCCCTTGCCAGAACGCCAACTCCCCGGGGTGAGCATAGATCAAAATCACGCGCCTGGTGAACAGCGTTTTTTCTGGCCGTGCGACGACGGACATCTCAGCCGCACGGAACCGTGGCGCGGCGCGCCCGTTGTAACGGGGGACGGCTCATGCCTCGGCGTCCGTCCGCTTCGGGCTCGCGTGCTGGATGAAGCGCCGCCAGAAGAGAGCCATCAGAACCACGCTGAATGCCAGGCTGTGAGTGATCGAGATCATCGTCACGCGGCCTTCGAAGTTCGCGAGCACGAAATGGTCGTAAAGGACCGCCTGGAACCGCTCGGGATGGCCGAAGTCGGCGCGGTACTGCCGATGCAGCGCGTCAAGGAGCCCGTAGGCGCCCTGCAGCGCCTCGGCGTTGATCCAGTCGAACAGGGCGATCGCGCCCAGCGCCAGGAACCGCGCGAAGGAGTTCAGGCTCTCGACGGCCTTGTCGTAGATGAACAGGAGCGCGAAGATCGCGATCTGCACCGTCATGAAGAACTGCCACAGGAAGTCCACCTGCCCGCGCGTGTGCATGATGGCTTCGACGAGCGTCTGCTCCTGAATCGGCATGTCCCACCCCGTTACGCAACCAAGCTTCGCCGGTCCCCCGCGGTCCAGCCTGCGGCGGGGGATAGTACACTCCGCAGACGGAGCTGCAACGCGCAGGATTTCCCGCAATGACGATTCGTATCGAGACATACCGGCTCGAGGACGATGGGACGATCCCGAACAACGGCAATCTGCCCCTCGTGCTCTACCGCTCCGCGATCATGACCGCACCGGGGCCCGAGGCCGAGAGAACGTTCAAGCGGCTGTTCGAGGAGCACGGGTGGTGCGGCGCCTGGGTCGACGGCATCTACCCCTTCCACCACTATCACGCGCGCTCGCACGAGGTCCTCGGCATCGCCGCCGGCACGGCCGAGGTCCAGTTCGGCGGTCCCGCCGGGCCCGTCCTGACGCTCGCGGCAGGCGATGCTGTCGCCATTCCAGCCGGTGTCGGGCACCGCCGCCATGATGGCGCGCCGGGGCTGGTGGTCGTCGGCGCCTACCCGCGCGGGCAGGAGGACTGGGATCTCAAGCGCGCGACTGCGGTCGAAAGGGCACAGGCTTTGACCGAGATTCCGCGCGTCGCCCTGCCGGCCATGGACCCGATCGCCGGCGAAGCGGCGGGCCTGGTGATGATCTGGCGCTGAAAGATCGCCGGCCTCAACGGGGTGCATCGGCCGCGCCCACCCTTGCTGCACCTGCTCGCGGCAGCAAAACCGCCACATTGATTCGACATGGGGTAATTCGATATGGGCTCGGCAGAAGCGACGTGAGATCAAGGATTTGGCTGACAATCGGGGGGCCAGGGCGCGGTCGCGGCAAGCCTTGCGGCGATGCAATCGAGCTGCCCGGCCGGCCACCGCCTCGACGCACGCACTCGAAGCCGGCTGAAGTAATCGGGACTGCAGGGGATATGGCCAGATCTGGCTTGGACCGTCGTACGGTCATCCGGACCGGCGGGGGATGGGCGCTCGCCGGCGGACTGCTTTCGCTGGCGGCCGGCGGCGCGCCCGCCTTGGCGCAAGCCGACGTCCAGCCTGACGCCGTCGCGTTCACTCCCGATGCCGTGAAGAGAGCCGCCCAGCAGCTCGCGCAGCGCCCCTTCTCCAAGCCGAGGCTCGAGCTGCCGGAGCCGTTCGACAAGCTGACCTACGATCAGTATCGCGATATCCGCTTCCGCAAGGAGCAGGCGATCTGGCGCGGCGGCAAGCTCGATTACGAGCTGCAACTGTTCCCGCTCGGCTATCTCTATGACGCGCCCGTCGAGATCTGGCTCGTCCAGGCCGGGCGGGGGCGGCCGCTCAAGGCCGACGGCACGCTGTTCTCAATCGGGCCGCAGATCCCCAACCCGCCGCAGTCCGCCCCGTTCGGGTTCTCCGGCTTCCGCGTGCACGGGCCCATCAACCGGTCCGACGTCATGGACGAGTACGTGGTGTTCCAGGGCGCCAGCTATTACCGCGCGGTGGGGCGCGGCCAGCTCTACGGCCTCTCCGCGCGCGGGCTCGCCATCAATACCGCGAAGCCGCCCGGCGAGGAGTTTCCGCTGTTCCGCAGCTTCTGGATCGAGAAGCCGGAGCCCGGCGCGCCGGAGATCGTGGTGCACGCGCTGCTCGACAGCACGTCTACGACGGGGGCCTACCGCTTCGCGATCCAGCCCGGGTCCGCGACCGTCATGGATGTGGAGGCGACCCTCTATCCCAGGCGCGAGATTCCTCACGTCGGCCTGGCGCCGCTGACGAGCATGTTCCTGCACGGCTCGGCGCACAAGCGGGTCGGCAACGACTTCCGCCCGGCCGTCCACGACAGCGAGGGGCTCGCCATCCTCAACGGCAACGGCGAGCGCATCTGGCGCCCGTTGACCAACCCGAAGCTGCTGCAGGTGAGCGCCTTCATCGACAAGGATCCGAAGGGCTTCGGCCTGGCGCAGCGCGACCGCGCCTTCTCGAGCTTCGAGGATCTGGAGGCGCATTACGAGCGCCGGCCGACCGTGTGGGTGGAGCCGAGGGGCGGTTGGGGCGAGGGCTACGTGGAGCTGATCGAGATCCCGGCCGACGAGGAGATCCACGACAATATCGTCGCCTTCTGGAGGCCGGCGAAGGCCATCGAGGCGGGCAAGGAGCTCGCCTTCGCCTACCGGCTCCACTGGGGCGAGGCGATACCGGTCGCCTGGACCGGGGCGCGCGTGCGCAAGACGCGCCGCGGCGGCAACGGCAAGAAGGGCGTCGTGCTGTTCGTGGTGGATTTCGACGGGCCGGCTCTGAAGGACGCGGTCGATCTGCCCGTCGCCGACGTCGCGGCGAGCGCCGGCACGATATCGAACGCCACCGTTCAGCGCCATCCCGCGATCGGCGGGGTCAGGTGCAGCTTCGAGCTGCAGACCGCGTCGGCGGACCTGATCGAGCTGCGGCTCGTTCTCAAGGACAACGAGCGGACGATGTCCGAAAGCTGGCTCTATCGCTGGACGAGATGATGATCATCGAGACTGCCCGCCGGCCTGTGCCGGCGCAGAGCGAACGGGATGCGGGCCGCTCCTTGCTGCCGCCCGAGCAACCGCTCGAAATGCCGGCGCAGGACTTGCGTCATGCGCGGTGCCGGCCGGCGCCCGTCCCGGCTGCGGCACATTGGCCGGCGCGCGTCGCGCTGATCGCCGGCGCCAGTCTGCTGACGCTCGGGTTCGCACGCGAGCTGCACGCCGTGCTGTCCTTCGTCCAGATCACGCCGAACCAGATCGTGTTCCTGGTGCTGTCGACGCTGGCCTTCGGCTGGATCGCGCTGGGCTCGCTTTCCGCCGCCATCGGCCTGATGCCGCTGTTCGCGGGCGAGAGCCCGGACACGCTGGAGCTGCCACCCTCGACCGAGCCGCTGGACCAGCGAACCGCGCTTCTCTTTCCGGTCTATCACGAGGACTGCGCGCGCATCGCGGGCACGATCGAGGCGATCACCGCCGACCTTGCCGGCATCGGGCGGGCAGAGCAGTTCGACGTCTTCGTCCTGAGCGACAGCCGCAGCCATGACGCGGGCTCGCGCGAGGAGGAGCTCTTCGCCGCGCTGGCAGAGCGGCTGCGGGGCTCGATGGCGGTCTATTACCGCCGCCGCCTGCACAACACGGCGAAGAAGGCCGGCAACGTCGCGGACTGGGTTCAGCGGTTCGGGGCCGCCTACGACAGCTTCGTCGTGCTCGACGCCGACAGCATCATGTCGGGCGAGACGCTCGTCCGGCTCGCGCTCGGCATGCAGGCTCGGCCGTGCGCCGGCCTCATCCAGACCGTGCCGCGATTGGCCGGCGGCAGCACGCTCTTCCAGCGCCTGCAGCAGTTCGCGGCGGGCGTCTACGGCCCGGCGGTGGCGGCGGGGCTCGCCGCCTGGCATGGGCCGCAGGGCAACTACTGGGGCCACAACGCCATCATCCGCACCGCCGCGTTCGCGGCGGCCGCCGGGCTGCCGGAGCTGCCGGGCCGGCCTCCCTTCGGCGGCCACGTCCAGAGCCATGACTTCGTCGAGGCCGCGTTGATGCAGCGCGCCGGCTGGGAGGTGCACATGGCGCCCTCGCTCGAAGGCTCATACGAGGGCGCGCCGCCGGCACTCCCCGAGCTCGTGGCGCGGGACCGGCGCTGGGCGCAAGGCAACCTGCAGCACCTGGCCATTGTCGGCGCCAGGGGCCTGACGCCGATGGGGCGCGCGCACCTCGCGATGGGCGCATCCGCCTATCTCGTATCCGCGGTCTGGGCCGCTTCTTTGGTGGTCGGACTGGTGCTCGCCTTGCAGGGCACCCGCGTCATCCCGAGCTATTTCCTCGACAGCAAGACTCTGTTCCCGATCTGGCCGGTGATCGATCCGGGGGCGGCGTTCCGGCTGTTCCTCGCCACGATGGTCGTGGTCCTGATGCCGAAGGGCATCGGTCTCGTTCTCGAGCTGCGCCGGGCCACGGCCGCCGGCGAGCGCCGCGCCGCGCCGCGGGTCATCGCAGGTGTCGCCGTGGAGACGCTGTTCTCGATGCTGCTCGCGCCGATCCTGATGCTGACGCAGACGACGGCCGTCGCACAGATTTTCGCCGGCCTCGATTCGGGCTGGAAGGCGCAACGCCGGGACGAGGGAGGCATGACGGTGCTGGCCGCCGTGCGGTTCCACGGCTGGCACATGCTCGCCGGCCTGACGCTGGCCGTGCTCAGCTACCTCGTTTCCGTCAGCCTCATGGCCTGGATGGCGCCCGTCATCCTAGGACTGTCGCTATCTGTGTTGCTGAGCTGGTGGACGGCGCGCAATGCGGGGCCATGGCTGTCAGGCTGGCTGGCGACCAGCACCGACCATGACCCGCCACCGATCCTCGCCGCCGCCCGGGCGCGGACCGCGGCCTGGGCTGGTCACTCGCGCCGCGATCCGGTGGCCGGCGCGGCCGAGGCCGCGCGGGCGGCTCATAGCCTACCTGGGCCCGCGCAGGCCCGCTGGGGCGGAGCGGAACAGCTCGCCGATGAAGTCGCGCACGCGCACCGGTGAAGCCTCGAGGAACGGCAGGGGCCGGATGACCTGGATGGCGGCCGTGCCGATCCGCGCCGTCATCGCGCCGTTGAAGGCGCCCTCGCCGAGCCGGCGCGACAGCCTGCGCAGGAGGTCCTGGCCGAGCACTTGGCCGACGAGGTCGTCCGTGAGCGCGATGCCGCCGGTCGCGACGAGGTGGGTGACGACCATGCGGCCGAGCTTCAGGGCTGCCATCAGCCCCGGCCTGCCGCCGTAGAGCGTGGCCAGAGCCCGCAGCATGCGCAGGTTCTCGACCAGCACGAACACCACGTCGACGAGCGGCATCGGGCTGATCGCCGTGACGACGCTGACACGCTTGGCCGAGGTGAGCACGATGCGCTTCGCGCGCTGATCGAGCGGCGCGAACACCTCGCGGTCGGCCAGCCGCGCGAGGTCGCCCGGATCGCGCACGTCGCCTTCATGCTCGCGGAACCGGGCGATGCTCCACCTGACGTCGCCGCGGCCCGAGAAGGTGCCGAGAAGCTGGCGCAGAAGAGCCTTCTCGCGGGCGGCGTCGCGCGCGTCGAGGGCTTCATCGAGATCCCTGCGCAGCCGGCCCAGCCGGCGCAGGCGCATGAGGCCGGCCGTCTCCCGCAGCACGATGGCGCTGGCGGCGAGGCCGCCGACGGCGACCAGCGCCACCGCGATCCAGCCGATCACATCGTTTCGCGCCAGCGCCTGCGTCGCGAGCTGCGTCAGCCAGACGCTGGACGCGAGCAGGGCGAGGCCGAGAACCGCCGAGCCGAGAATGGCGCCCCAGCGGACGCCGCCCGAGGCCGATGCCGCCGGCGCAGCAATGGCGGCCGCTTCGCGCCAATGCTCGTCAGCGCCCGGGGCTGCCTCGCCCGCCGGCTCCGGCGCGCCGACCAGCGATGGATCGTCGGGCTCGAAGACCCGCGGCTCGCGCGGTCGCCTCGGCTCGGTCATTGCAGGCGGTCTCCGATCAGGAACTGCAGCGCCCGGTCGAGGCGCACGTGCGGCCATGCCTCGGGGTCGGAAGCGCCGCGCCCGCGGGCGAGCCTCGGCGGGCGGAAGCGCACGAACCGCACCCTGCGCGCCAGCTCGTGCCCCGCCGGCGCCAGCGCCTGCCGCGGGTCGGCGGGCAGGTCGCCGGGGAACAGCGCCACCTCGGTCGACCCGTCGAAGAGTTTGCCGCCGACCTGCTCTCCCGCTATGGGCACGCCGCGGATGCAGGCCAGCCGCTCACCGCCCTGCTGCGCCTCGACCTCGCGCGTGGCCCGCAATGCGGCGAGCGCGATGACGCCGACGGCGGCTCCCGCGAACGTGGCGCGCGCGGCCGCCTGCTCGGTCATCAGCCGCAGCACCGCTTCGAGCCGGTCGTGGCTCGCGGCGGGCAGGTGGTCGGCCTTGCTGGCCGCGAACAGCACGCGGTCGATGCGCCGGGGCAGCACCGTGGCGAGCCAGCTCCTGGCGCCGGGGCGGAAGGCGCGCAGCGAGGCTTCGAGCGCGCGGCTCAGGTCCTCGACGGCAGCGGCGCCCGCGTTGAGCGCGGCCAGCACGTCGACGAGCACGATCTGGCGGTCGAGGCGGCTGAAATGATCGCGAAAGAAGGGCTTCACCACGTGCGCCTTGTAGCTCTCGAAGCGGCGGGCCATCATGGCTGCCAGCGAGTTGCGCGGCGGCGTCCAGCCCGCCGGCATCGCGAGCGGCACGAAGGTGAGCAGCGGCGAGCCGGCGAGGTCCCCCGGCAGCAGGAAGCGGCCGGGTCCGAGCGTCGACAGCGCCGGCTCGGCCCGGCGCGCGCCGGCAAGGAAGGCGGTAAAGACGCGGGCCGCCTCGAGCGCCGTCCGTTCGTCCTGCGGCGCACCGGGATCGAGCCCCGCCAGATGCTGGAGCCATTCGGCGCTCGCGGCGCCCCGGGCCGGCTCCGTGGCGAGCGAGATCGCTTCCCGCGACCAGTCCTCGTAGCTCTGGTCGAGCAAGGCGAGGTCGAGCAGCCACTCGCCGGGGTAGTCGACGACATCGACATGGAGGCGCCCGGGGGCCATGGCGCGCTTCAGCATGCCCTCGGCGCGGTACTCGACGGTGACCCTCAGCTCGCTGATGCGGCGCGTGCTCTCCGGCCAGCGCGGCGGCTCGCCCATCAGCGCGGCGAGGTGGGCCTCGTAATCGAAGCGGGGCACGTCGTCGTCGGGTTGCGGCTGCAGGTAGGCGCGCAGGATGCGGCCCTCGGCATGGGCGTCGAAGAACGGCAGCCGTCCGCCGGCGGTGAGATTGCGGATCAGCGCCGTGATGAACACGGTCTTGCCGGAACGGGCAAGCCCCGTCACTCCGAGCCGGATGGAAGGCGTCGCGAGATCGGACAGGTAGGCGCCCGCACTCCTCAAGGCGTCGAGGACGCCGTCTGCGAGATCGGTCAGGCGCAAGGCTTCGTGCTCACCCGAGAATGCTGCGTCGCGGCCAAACTGGCCCGTTCGCAGCATCGGCACAAGGTCTCAATGTGCCCCGCGCTCGGGCGGCTCGAGCGTGCGCGGCGGCCTCAGCGTGCGCCGACGGCCTTCGCGAGCTCGCCCTTCGACATCTTCGAGCGGCCGGGAATGTCGCGGCGCTTCGCTTCCTCGTAGAGCTGCGCCTTCGTCTTCTCCGCAGCGCGGCCGCCGGCCCGGCGGGCGGCGCCGCCCCGGCCCTCCTTGCGCGGCTTGGCCGTCTCGCCCCGCGCCTCTCTCGTCTTCGTGCTCTGCAGCCGGTGCCGCTTCTCCGCTGGGCTCTGTCGCCTGGAGGCGCCGGCCTCGCTCAGCGCGATCGCGATCGCCTGTTTCGGGCTCTTCACCTTGCGGCCGCCGCGGCGCTCGAGCTCGCCGTGCTTGAACTCGTGCATGACCCGCTCGATCGTCTTCTTCTGCGGTCTGCTCTGCTTTGCCATTGCGTCTACTCGCCCGTGTCGTGGATGGATGTGCGTGCAACGTGTGCGGCGGTGTTGCGTTCCCGGCAGTGCAGGCCCGGCAGCGCGGGCTTGTCCGCCGCCGACCGACAGCGGATGATGCGCCGACATCGATCTTCGGGAGGTCTGAGATGCTCGATCTGCCGTTCCGCTCGGCCGGACAGCTTGCCGCCGAGATCCGACGCAAGGCCATCGGCGCGAGCGAGCTGCTCGAGCTGTTCCTGAAACGCGTGGACACGCACGATCCGCGCATCAACGCCATCGTCGCCACGGCCCTGCCCGAGGCGCGCGCGAGGGCGAAGGCCGCCGACGAAGCGCTGGCGCGCGGCGAGGTCTGGGGCCCGCTGCACGGCGTGCCGATGACGGTCAAGGAGAGCTTCGACGTAGTCGGGATGCCCACCACCTGGGGCGTGCCTGAGCTGAAAGACAACCGGCCCGCGCGCAACGCTCTCGCCGTGGACCGCTTTCTGGCCGCGGGCGCCATCGTGCTCGGCAAGACGAACGTGCCGCTCTATCTCGCCGACTGGCAGACCTTCAACGCCATCTACGGCACCACCAGCAACCCGTGGGACCTGTCGCGGTCTCCAGGCGGCTCGTCGGGAGGCTCCGCCGCGGCGCTCGCGGCCGGGCTCACGGGGCTCGAGGCCGGCAGCGACATCGGCGCCTCGATCCGCAATCCGGCGCACTATTGCGGCGTTTGGGGGCACAAGCCGACGTGGGGCATCTGTCCGCCGCGCGGCCAGGCGATGCCGGGCATCGTCGCCCCGACCGACATCTCCGTCATCGGCCCGCTGGCGCGCAGCGCCGACGACCTGGAGCTCGCCGTGTCGGTGATGGCCGGGCCCAACGACATCGACGGCGCCGGCTGGCGCCTCGCGCTGCCGCCCCCGCGCCGCAGCCGTCCCGGCGAATTCAAGGTGGCCGTGATGCTCGACGATCCCTGCTCGGAGGTGGACACGGCGGTGCAGGATCGAATCGCCGGCGTCGCCGAGCTGCTGGGCAAGGCCGGCGCCAGGGTGAGCCACGCCGCGCGGCCGGCGATCGACACCGCCGAGGCGAACCGGGTCTACATCGCGCTGCTGCGCGCCGCCACCTCCGGCCGGCAGACGGACGCCATGCTGGCCGCGAACCTGGAGGCTGCAGCCAGGCTCGACCCGGCGGACGAGAGCTATCTCGCGCGCATGGTGCGCGCCAACGTCATGCCGCATCGCGACTGGCTGGGCATCAACAACAAGCGCCACCACATGCGGCTCGCCTGGGCCGAGTTCTTCCGCGAATGGGACGTGCTCATCTGCCCGGCTGCCGCATCGGCCGCGTTTCCCCACGACCACGAGGGCGAGCGGCACGAGCGCACCATCACCGTCAATGGCAGGCAGGTGCCGACGACGGACCAGCTCTTCTGGGCCGGCTTCTCGGGCGTCGCCTACCTGCCGTCGACGGTGGCCCCAGCCGGGTTCACCCCGTCCGGCCTGCCGGTGGGCGTGCAGATCGTCGGCCCGCAGTACGGCGACCTGACCTGCATCGCGCTGGCGCGGCTGCTCGAGCGCGAGCTCCAGGGCTTCGTCGCGCCACCCGGCTTCGCTTGAGCCGACCCAAAGAGCGTCCGAAGGGATCCCGGCGGCGTCCGGCGACTGATCGAGCGCAGGCACCCCAGTGAATTCGCTGGCCAAACGCGCGCCGATGCGATTTCCTGATCAGGGCCTCGTGGCGCTGATACACGGGCCGCAGTCTGCCGTGGTTCATGCAAAGCGGAGGGAGAGAAGTGTCCATGCTTAGGTTTGGAATGGGGCTCGCCGCCTGTGCGGCAATGCTGATGACCGCGCTGCCGGCCCAGGCGCAGAAGACAACGCTCACGGTCTATACCGCGCTGGAGAACGATCAGCTCGGGCCGTTCAAGGCGGCCATCGAGAAGGCTGTTCCGGAGGTCGAGGTCGTCTGGGTGCGCGACTCGACGGGCGTCATCACGGCGCGCTTCCTGGCCGAGAAGGACAATCCCCGCGCCGACCTCGTGCTGGGCATCGGCGCGACCTCGCTTCTGGTGTTCGAGAAGCTCGGCCTGCTCGAGACCTATAAGCCGAAGGGCGTCGACGGCCTGAAGCCGGTCTTCCGCGACACGCAGGGGCCCTACACGTGGACCGGCATGGACGCCTACATCGGCGTGATCTGCTTCAACACGGCCGAGGCCGCGAAGGACAAGATCGCCGCTCCCGCCTCCTGGAAGGACCTCACCAAGCCCGAGTACAAGGGCAAGCTGGTGATGCCGCATCCGGCCTCGTCCGGCACGGGATACCTCACGGTCGGCGCCTGGCTGCAGACCATGGGCGAGGATGCAGGCTGGAAGTTCATGGATGCCCTGCACGAGAACATGGCGGTCTACACCCACTCGGGCAGCGCTCCATGCGTGCAGGCTGCCAAGGGCGAGCGCGTCGCCGGCATCGCGCTCGACATGCGCGGCGCATCCGAGAAGTCCAAGGGCGCCCCCCTCGAGGTCATCATTCCCTCCGAAGGCGTCGGCTGGGAAATGGAGGCGACCGGCATCGTCAAAGGCACCAAGCACCTCGAGCTGGCCAAGAAGGTGGCCGACTGGGGCGCCACCAAGGATGCTAACGAGCTCTACAGCAAGACCTATGCCGTGGTCGCTTATCCGGGCGCCGGCAAGTATCCGCCCAACTATCCGCCCAAGGCCGAGGAGAGCATGATCAAGAACGACTTCGTCTGGATGGCCGAGAACCGCGAGCGCATCCTGAAAGAATGGACGAAGCGCTACGAGAGCAAGGCTGCTCCGAAGAACTGACACCGCATCAGCGGGCGGCCGGATCTCTCACGGCCGCCCGCGATTTTGCTCGCGACGCGAAATGAGGTTGCCATATGCTGGAGGCGCTTGAACGGGCCGCATCCGATCCGGCCGGAAATACCCACTTGCGTCCTGTGCATCTCAGCATCGGCAGCCTGACCAAGAAGTTCGGCTCCTTCACCGCGCTGAAGTCCGTCTCGCTCGATGTGCACGCGGGCGAGCTGATCTGCTTCCTCGGTCCATCGGGTTGCGGGAAGACCACGCTTCTGCGTGCGGTGGCCGGGCTCGACCTGCACGACGAAGGCCGCATCGAGATGGGGGGCGAGGACGTATCCCAACTGCCGCCGTCGGCCCGCGACTTCGGCATCGTCTTCCAGTCTTACGCGCTGTTTCCGAACCTGACCGTCGCCGCCAACGTCGGCTACGGGCTGGTGAACCGGCGGCTGCCGCGCGCCAAGGTCGCCGCCCGTGTCAAGGAGCTGCTCGACCTCGTCGGCCTGCCCGATCAGGGCTCCAAGTATCCCTCACAGCTCTCCGGCGGACAGCAGCAGCGCGTTGCGCTGGCCCGTGCGCTGGCGACGTCGCCGTCGCTGCTGCTGCTCGACGAGCCGCTGTCGGCCCTCGATGCGCGTGTGCGCGTGCGGCTCAGGGACGAGATCAAGTCGCTGCAGCGCCGCCTCGGCGTGACCACCGTCCTGGTGACCCATGACCAGGAGGAGGCGCTCGCCATGGCCGACCGCATCGTCGTCATGAATCACGGCGTCATCGAGCAGGTCGGCACGCCGGCCGAGATCTACCGCAACCCCGCGACGGCGTTCGTGGCCGACTTCATCGGCACGATGAACTTCCTCGATGCCGAGATCGCCGGGCCGGAGCATGCCCGGATCGGCAATGCGCTGCTCCGGTGCGAAAGCGTTGGTGGGCGCTCCAGCGGGAGCCGCGTGACGCTGGGCCTCAGGCCGGAGGAGATGCGCGTGCGCGGCATCGAGGCCGCCACCGAGAACCAGCTCGCGACCCGCGTGGTGCTGCTCGACTACCTCGGGGCTTTCTGCCGCGCGACCCTGGAGATCGAAGCGTCCCCGGGCATTCAGATCCTGGCTGACTTCTCGGCCAACGCCGTCCGCGATCTGGCCATCGCCGAAGGCCAGCCGCTGGCCGTGGCGCTGCCGGCCGAATCGCTGCGGGTCTTCTCCCGCGAGGAGGAGATCGCCGCATGACCGCTGCCGCTGCGGCAGCTCCTGCGTCGACACGCCAGCTGTCGCGCGAGGACTGGGTGATGCGGGCAGGCATCTCCCTTCTCGTTCTGCTGCTCGTCATAGCCATCGCCATTCCGCTCGGGCTCCTCCTCTTCAAGAGCTTCGAGAGGGACGGCCAGTTCGTGGGACTGGCCAACTATGTGGTCTACTTCTCGACGCCGACGCTCGTCGCGTCGATCTGGAACAGCCTGTTCATCGGCAGCACGGCGACCGCCATCATCGTGCCGCTGGCCTTCGCCTTCGCCTACGCGCTGACCCGCACCTGCATGCCGCTCAAGGGCGTGTTCATGGCGGTGGCGATGCTGCCCATCTTCGCGCCATCGCTTCTGTCGGCCATCTCCCTGATCTACATCTTCGGCAACCAGGGCTTCCTCAAGGGGCTGCTGATGGGCGCCACGGTCTACGGGCCGATCGGCATCCTGATGGCGCAGGTGTTCTACTGCTTCCCGTTCGCCGTGCTCATTCTGGTGACGGCGCTGTCGCTGGCGGACGGACGCCTCTATGAGGCGGCTGCCGCCCTCGGCACCTCGACGTGGCGCGTGTTCTGGACCATCACGGTGCCGGGCATCAAGTACGGCCTCGTCAGCGCCAGCTTCCTCGTCTTCACGCTGTCGATCACCGATTTCGGCATCGCCAAGGTCATCGGCGGACAGTTCAACGTGCTGGCGACGGACGTCTACAAGCAGGTCGTCGGCCAGCAGAACTTCGAGATGGGCGCCGTCGTGGGCTTCGTCCTGCTGGTGCCCGCCGTGGCCGCCTTCGTCGTCGACCGCCTGATCCAGCGCAAGCAGGTGGCGCTGCTGTCCGCGCGCGCGGTGCCGCTCGAGCCGAAGCCGGCCCGCGGCAGGGATGCGGCGTTCCTCGCCTATTGCTGCGTGACAGGAGCACTCATCGTCGGCATCCTCGGCGTGGCGGTCTGGGCCTCCTTCGTCACCTACTGGCCCTACAACCTGTCGCTCAGCCTGCGCAACTACAACTTCGGCGAGTTCGACACGGCGGGCTGGGAGACCTACTTCAATTCAGTGAAGATGGCGACGCTGGCATCGATCCTCGGGACGTCCGTCGTTTTCGTGGGCGCCTACCTCGTCGAGAAGGGCCAGGGCTTCAGGATCGGCCGCAGCCTGGCGCATATGCTGGCCATGCTGCCGATGGCGGTGCCGGGGCTGGTGCTCGGCCTCGCCTACGTCTTTTTCGTCAACGCGCCATGGAACCCGCTCAACGTGTTCTACGGGACGCTGCTGGTCCTGGCCGTCAACACCATCGCCCACTTCTATACGGCGGCGCACATCACCGCGGTCACGGCCCTGAAGCAGATCGACAACGAGTTCGAGTCGGTCTCGGCCTCGCTGAAGGTGCCGTTCTGGCGCACGTTCGTCCGGGTGACGGTCCCCATCTGCATGCCGGCCATTCTCAATATCGTCGTCTACATGTTCGTGAACGCGATGACGACGGTCTCGGCGGTGATCTTCCTCTACGGGCCGACGACCAAGCTCGCCTCGGTGTCGATCGTGCACATGGACGAGGCCGGGTTCACGGCCGGCGCGGCGGGAATGGCCACTTTGATCGTGCTGACCGCGCTCGGGGTGAAGCTGCTGCACTTCGCGCTCGACTGGCTCGTGTTCGGCAGGCTGCAGGCGTGGCGCAAGCGGTGAGGCGGACCCATGTCTGAGCCGGCCGGCCGCAATCGGGCGGATGCGCGCGGAGAGGTCGCCCAGTCGGAGAGCGACACCAACCTGACCGGCCGCCGCGCCGCCTGGCAGAACCGGGCGCTCGATGCGCGCACCGGGGCGCTTCTGGCCGAGGACGAGCGCCATTTCCTGCGCCAGTCGGTCTCGACGCCGTGCCTCAACGCCATCGCCAGGGCGGAGGGCATCTGGATCGAGGACGTCGCCGGCCGGCGCTACATGGACTTCCACGGCAACAACGTCCATCACATCGGCTACGGTCACCCGCGCCTGAAGCGCGCCATCGCCGAGCAGATGGACGCGCTTCCGTTCGCGCCGCGCCGCTACGCCTGCGCGGAGGCCGTCGCGCTCGCCGCCAAGCTGGCCGCGATCGCGCCGGGAACGCTCTCCAAGGTGCTGCTCACCACCGGCGGCTCGGACGCCAACGAGGTGGCGATCAAGATCGCGCGCACCGCCACCGGCCGCTTCAAGACGCTGTCGTTCTGGGACAGCTTCCACGGCGCGGGGTTCGGGGCCGCCGCCCTGTCCGGCGAAGCCCTGTTCCGCTCCGGGCCGGCGGCGCCGCTGGTGGCCGGCGCCTCCCACATCGCGCCGTTCGCCTGCTACCGCTGCCCCTACGGCTATCCCGTCGATGAGCGGGGCCAGCCGCGACTCGAGCTCTGCCAGACCACTTGCGCGCGCATGGTCGAGTATGTGCTGTCGCGCGAGGGCGACGTCGCCGCCGTCATCGCGGAGCCCTCGCGCGTCGTCCCCTACCTGCCGCCGCCGGGATTCTGGCAGATCGTGCGCGAGGCTTGCGACCGGCACGGCGCGCTGCTCATCTTCGACGAGATCCCGGCGGGTCTCGGCAAGACCGGCCGCATGTTCGCCTCAGAGCACGACTGCGTCGTCCCCGACATCCTGGTGCTGGGCAAGGCGCTCGGCGGCGGCATCCTGCCGATCGCGGCCGTCGTCGCGCGGCCGGAGCTCGACGTCGGCGGTGATTGGGCGTTCGGCCATTACACGCACGAGAAGAACCCGGTCTCGTGCCGCGCCGCCCTGACGACCATCGAGATCATCGAGGACGAGGGGCTGGTCGAGAACGCGCGGCGGGTGGGTCAACTGGCGCTCGAGCGCATGCAGGAGATGAAGCGCAGGCTGCCCGCCATCGGCGATGTGCGCGGGCGCGGCCTGCTGCTCGGCATCGAGCTCGTGGAGGACCGCGCGACGAAGGCTCCGGACGCCGACCTCGCCGAGGCGGTGATGTACGCGGCCCTCGACCGCGGGCTGTCGTTCAAGACCACGATGGGCAACGTGCTGACCCTGACGCCGCCGCTCACGGTGACGGCAGACGAGATGATCCGCGCGCTCGACATCATCGAGGAGTCGATTCGTGCGGGCCGATGAACGCGGGGGCGTTCAAGCCCTCCCCTCGACGGGGAGCGCGGCGCAACGAAAGCCGCGCGGGTGTAGTGGGGCGACGGATCAGGCGTTTGCCGCTTTGGCACCCCCACCCCCAACCCCTCCCCGCAAGGGGGAGGGGAGCCGGTCGCCTGCAAGCCCTCCCCTTCACGGGGAGGGCGGCGCGGCGAAAGCCGCGCGGGTGGGGTGGAGCCACGGGCGCGAGGCCTGCGTTCGGGCACCCCCGCCCCAGGAAATCTGGCCCCTTTTCCGGCAAGGCACCGGAGACTTAGTCTGCGTGCACGAGACGCAGCATATGATCGACACGGGAGGAACGCATGGCCGGCAATCTGAGCTTAGAGGAGCTGAAGCAGGTGGTCGCGGCGGGCGGCATCGACACCGTCGTCGTCGCGTTCGCCGACATGCAGGGCCGGCTCATCGGCAAGCGGTTCCAGGCCGAGTACTTCGTCGATGGGGCCTGGGAGGAAACCCACGGCTGCGACTACCTGCTCGCCGACGACATCGACATGGAGCCGGTGCCGGGATATGCGGCCGCGAGCTGGTCCAAGGGCTACGGCGACTTCGTCATGAAGCCCGATCTCTCGACCCTGCGGCGCATCCCGTGGCTCGAAGGCACCGCGCTCGTGCTGTGCGACGTGCTCGACCATCATCACCACGACCTGCCGCACTCGCCGCGCCAGATCCTCAAGCGCCAGATCGCGCGGCTCGCCGAGCGCAGGATGCGGGCGTTCCTCGCCTCCGAGCTCGAGTTCTACCTGTTCGACGAGACCTTCGAGTCGGCGCAGACCAAGCGTTATCACGGCCTGAAGACGGCGGGAGCCTACATCGAGGACTACCACATCCTGCAGACGACCAAGGAGGAGGGCGTCATGCGCGCCATCCGCAAGGGGCTGCAGGGCGCCGGCATCCCGGTCGAGAACTCCAAGGGGGAGTGGGGGCCGGGGCAGGAGGAGATCAACGTCCGCTACGCGGATGCGCTGGAGATGGCCGACCGGCACGTCATCCTCAAGAACGGCATCAAGGAGATCGCGCACTGCCAAGGCAAGGCGGTGACGTTCATGTCGAAATGGCGCTATGACCTGGCCGGCTCGTCAGCCCACGTCCACGCCTCGCTGTGGGACGAGGCCGGCGGCACGCCCCTGTTCCTCGACAAGGGCGGCGAGTACGGCATGTCGAAGCTGATGCGCACGTTCGTGGCGGGCCAGCTCAAGCACGCGCGCGACATCACCTATTTCCTCGCGCCCTATATCAATTCGTACAAGCGCTTCCAGGCGGGCACGTTCGCGCCCACCAAGGCGGTGTGGAGCCGCGACAACCGCACCGCGGGCTTCCGGCTGTGCGGGGAGGGAACCAAAGGCATCCGCATCGAGTGCCGGATCGGCGGCGCCGACCTCAATCCCTATCTCGCGTTCGCGGCGCTGATCGCGGCCGGGCTCGCCGGCATCGACGAGAAGCTCGACCTCGATCCGCCCTACTCGGGCGACGCCTACGTCGGCGAGGGCATCCCCGAGGTGCCGAAGACCCTCAGGGAAGCCGTGGAGCGCCTCGACCGGTCCGAGCTCATGCGCGAGGCGCTCGGCGGCGCGGTGGTCGACCACTACGTCCACACCGGCCGCTGGGAGCAGCTCGAGTACGACCGTCGCATCACCGATTGGGAGCTGATGCGCGGCTTCGAGCGGTATTGACCAGGGCTCCCTCTCCCGGCAATGCCGGGAGAGGGTCCGACTGCCTCACGCGTCTCTGCCCCGCCACAGCTTGTCGGCGCTCCAGGCGCCGCCGCCGGCCGCGGCGAGATAGAGGAACACGAAGCAGTAGAGCACCGCCAGCTCGCCGCCGTTGAGAAGCGGGAAGAAGCTGCGCGGCGCATGGACGTAGAAATACGCAACCGCGCACATGCCTGATAGGATGAATGCGACGGGCCTGGTGAACAGGCCGATGACGAGAAGCACGCCGCCGATCAGCTCTAGAATGCCCGCGACACCGAACATCGTCAGCGGCGACGCATTGTTCATCGGGCCCACGGGGAAGTTGAGATACTTCGCAGTCCCGTGCTGTAGCAGCAGGAGACCGGACATGAATCGGAGCACGCTCAGGAGCTGGGTTTCGTAAGGGCGAAGAAAGTCCATTGTCACCTCTAGCGGTTCGGCCCACAGTCTCGCCGGCCAGACTACCAGCAATGCGTACTCGGCGCATCGGGTCTGGCGCCGACGCGCGCAGCACCTCCCTTTCCCGCCGGCCAGCATTGGAATACGCATGTCGGAGATCATCTGCATATCCCCTGTCGACGGCCGCGAGGTGGCGCGGCGGCAAACTGCCGGCGGCGAGGAGATCGAGCGCGCGTTTGCCGCCGCCCGGACCGCACAGCGCGAGTGGAGCCGCGTCCCGGTGCCGGAGCGTGCCGCGGCCATGCTGCGGTTCCTCGAGGCCATGCGCGCGATGAACCCCGACATCACGCGCGAGCTGGCGCTGCAGATGGGCCGGCCGGTGCGCTACGGCGGCGAGCTCATTTCCTTCGCGGAGCGGGTGACGTACATGGCCGGGATCGCCGAGGCGGCGCTGGCCCCGATCGTCCCCGAGCCGAATGCCGGCTCCACGCGATACGTCCGCCGTGATCCGCTCGGGCTGGTGCTCGTCGTCGCGCCCTGGAACTATCCCTACCTGACGGCCGTCAATACGGTCGTGCCGGCGCTCATCGCCGGCAATGCCGTCGTCCTCAAGACGGCGTCGCAGACCATCCTCACCGGCGAGCGCTTCCAGAACGCATTCGACCGTATCGGCCTGCCGACGGGGTTGTTCCAGAACCTGGTCCTCGGCCACGAGGACACCGCGCGCATCCTCGGCGCGGGCGCCGTCGATCACGTGACGTTCACCGGCAGCGTTGGCGGCGGCAGGGCCATCGAGCGGGCCGCGGCCGGCACGTTCACCTCAGTCGCGCTCGAGCTCGGCGGCAAGGACCCGGCCTACGTGCGCGCCGATGCAAAGCTCGATCACGCGGTCGAGAACCTCGTCGATGGAGCGTTCTTCAACTCGGGGCAGAGCTGCTGCGGCGTCGAGCGCATCTACGTGGACGAGCGGGTCCATGACCGCTTCGTCGAAGGCTTCACCGCGCTGACGCGCCAGTACGTTCTGGACGATCCGCTGGAGGAGAGCACGACGCTCGGGCCAATGGCGGCGACGCGGTTCGCCGATGTCGTCCGGGAACAGACGGCCGAGGCGGTGGAAAAGGGCGCCCGCACGCACATCGACCCAGCCACGTTCAAGCGCGATGAGGACGACACGCCCTGGCTCGCGCCGCAGGTGCTGACCGGAGTCGATCACGGCATGCAGGTGATGACGGAGGAGAGCTTCGGGCCGGTCGTCGGCATCATGAAGGTGGCGAGCGATGCCGAAGCCATCCGCCTCATGAACGACTCGCGCTATGGGCTCACCGCATCCGTATGGACGACGGATCTCGCGGCGGCGGAGGCCATCGGCGGCGAGATCGAGACGGGCACCGTGTACATGAACCGCTGCGATTATCTCGATCCGGCGCTGGCCTGGAGCGGGGTCAAGGACACCGGCCGCGGCGCCGGGCTGTCGCGGATCGGCTACGAGATGCTGACGCGGCCAAAGAGCTTCCACCTGCGCGAGGTTTAGGATTCCCTCTCCCCATCGAGATGGGGAGAGGGTCAGGGTGAGGGGCAGAAGCTTGCGCGGCGGTATGGGGCTGCCCCTCACCCCGACCCTCTCCCCGCAGGCGGGGAGTGGGGGAGAAACGGGGCAACTGAGCATTGGGGCTGATCCCATGAAACTGGCCGGAAACTGGAACTACCCCACCTCGGTGCGCTTCGGTGCGGGACGCATCGCCGAGCTGGCGGAAGCGGTGCGGTCTGCCGGCATCACGCGCCCGCTGCTCGTGACCGATCCGGGGCTCGCCAGGTTGCCGATCGCCGCCCGCGCCTTGGAGGTGCTGGGAGCCGGCGGCGTGCCGGCAAAGGTGTTTTGCGAGGTCAAGCCCAATCCGGTCGCGGCCAATGTCGAAGCTGGAGTCGCCGCACTCCGGACGGGAAACCATGACGGCGTCGTCGCCTTCGGCGGCGGCTCGGCGCTCGACACCGGCAAGGTCGTCGCCTTCATGGCCGGTCAGACGCGGCCGATGTGGGACTTCGAGGACGTCGGCGACTGGTGGACGCGCGCCGACCCGAAAGGCATCGCGCCCATCGTCGCTGTGCCGACGACGGCCGGCACCGGCTCCGAGGTCGGCCGCGCCGGCGTCATCACCGACGAGGCGACGCACAGCAAGAAGGTGATCTTCCATCCGCTGATGATGCCGAAGATCACCATCTGCGATCCGGAGCTGACGGTCGGCATGCCGAAGGCGATCACCGTCGGCACCGGCATGGATGCGCTCGCCCACTGTCTCGAAGCCTACTGCGGACCGTCCTATCACCCGATGGCCGACGGCATCGCGCTGGAGGGCATGCGGCTCGTCAAGGAGAACCTTCCCCGCGCCGCCGGCAACGGCCAGGACATCGAGGCCCGCGCCCACATGATGTCGGCGGCGGCCATGGGGGCGACGGCGTTCCAGAAGGCGCTCGGCGCCATCCATGCGCTCTCGCATCCCGTCGGCTCGCTCTACGACACGCACCACGGCATGACCAACGCAGTGTTCATGCCCTATGTGCTGATGTTCAACCGGTCGGCCATCGAGGAGAAGATCGCGCGGCTGGCCGCCTATCTCGGGCTCGAGCCGCAGTTCGGGGCCTTTCTCGAGTGGGTCCTCCAGCTCCGGGAGGAGACGGGCGTGCCGCATACGCTGACGGGGCTGGGCGTCGACGATGCGAAGCTCGTCCTCATGGCCCGCATGGCCCCCAAGGACCCGACAGCCGGCGGCAACCCCCTGCCGCTCGACGAAGCGGCGAGCCGGAGACTTTACGAAAACGCGCTCGCCGGCCGTCTGTGACGGGCGCTACGGGGTCGGCGCTTGCACGGACCCGGCCAGCGCCGTCTCGAACACCAGGCCGGACAGCTCCCGCCCGCGCGGGCTGGCGAGGAACAGGGCGAGCGCCGCGATGTCGGGCTCCGACTCGAGGCTTGGGGCGGCCTGCTGCGGCTCCAGGGAAGGCGCGACCGCGTTGATGCGGATCGCCTGGTCCGCCCATTGCGTGGCCTCGGTGCGGGTCATGCTCGCCAGCATCGCGCGCGCGATCGAGAGCAGCGCGGCTTCGGAGCGCGACCGCGGCGGCGCGAACATCATGACGTTGAGGATCAGCCCCTCCGACCAGGTGAGCCGCATGCGATTGGCGGCGATCCGCGTCAGGAGGCATCCATTCTGCATCTGGCGGGCCAGCGCGCCCTCGATGTCGGGCGCGGCGGCATCCGCAGCGACCAGGCCCGCGTCGATCCGCACCAGGTTGACGACCGCATCGAGCCCGCCGAAGGCTCGCGCCGCCGCCTGCGCGAAGCGGACCGTCGATTCGACGTCGGTCAGAGGCTCCGAGTAGACCTGCAGCTCGGCAGCCGACCGGGACAGCATCTCGAGCACGGCGTCGGTCTCCGCGCCTGCGCCGGTCGTGTGCAGCGCGATCCGGCAGCCCTGCTCGGCGAAGGCGCGGGCCAGATCGACGCCGGCGCCAAGGTCGAGCCCCGTGATCAGAACCCGCTTGCCGGCCAGATCGGGATAGGCGCCGACGCTTACGCCAGCTTCGAGCACACTCGTCAACATAGGGCCTTCCTCCTCGCGCCGCCGGGCCTCGTTCGCCCTTGCGCGCCACTCCACGCCGATTCGACTAACGAGTCCTAAATGACGCTCGATTCGGGTCGGGCAGGGACCGAAGCGGGGCGCAAATCGGGCCGTGCACACTCGAAGATGATTTGCATCAGTCAAGCTACCCGGCTAGTCTATCTCGCCATGCGTGCACTGAGCAATGAACTCAAAGAAGTCATTCGACGGCAGCTCTCACTTGGCAATTCGAGCGATCTGATAGCTGTTGAAATGGGAGTAAAACCTCAGCAGGTCCGAGCAATCGCGGCATGGTTGACGAGAAATCGCGATGCTGCGGACGTGATCGAGGAAGCCTCCATACGCGATATGCGCAATACCTGACCTGCTCCCCGTCTCCCCTCCAGTCATAAGTTGAATCGGTTCTTCTTCT
>JAHDXT010000005.1 GCA_023384095.1 Hyphomicrobiaceae bacterium | reverse complement strand
GTTCGCGCCGCTTGTGAATCCCCCAATGATTCCAGTCAGCCTGAAAATGCTCTAGAGCTGCTGCTCGAAGTGAGGCTGCCAGCGCAGCAGGTAGGCCTGGATCCGGCGGACGCCGAAGGCGAGGATGATGCCGACGACCATCATCACGAAGATCGCGACCATCATCTCCGCGGCGTTGGCGCGGGCCTCGGCCTCGATGATCAGCTTACCCAGGCCGCGCTCGGCGCCGATGAACTCGCCGACGATGACGCCGACCAATGCGAACGAGACGGCTGGCGTCAGCGATGCGAACACCCAGGCCAGCGCGGACGGGATGACGACCGTGCGCAGCACTGTGAGCTCGCTCGCGCCGAGCAGGCGCGCCGCCGCAATCTGGTCGCGGTCCACCGACCGCGTGCCCTCGAAGGTGTTGAAGAAGACGACGAAGAACACGATGATCCAGCCGGTGACGACCTTCGACATGTCGCCCAGACCGAACATGAGGATGATCAGCGGCACGAGCGCGATGCGTGGGATCGAGTTGAGCGCCACGATGTAAGGCTCGAACACCTTCGACAGGAAGTCGGAGCGGCCGAGGATCAGGCCCGTCAGCACCCCTGATGCCGCACCACCGAGGAACCCCCACCAGACGTTCTTCAGGGTGACCACCGTCGCCATCCAGAGATTGTTCGGGGTTTCGCCCAGGCATGGCTGGAAGCCGGCCTCGTCCGAGAAGCAGCCGAGCTTCAGGAAGCTCGACCAGATGGCAGTCGGCTTGGAGATGAAATAGGGATCGAGGATGGTCGGCACGAAGCGCCTCGGCAGCAATGCCTTGCACAGCTCGAAGCCCCACTCCCAGACCGCGAGCGTGACCAGAAGAATGCCGATCTGCCAGAGCAGGATGGTGAGCCTGCGCGAAACCATGGCTACTCCGCTTTCGTGCGCCGGAATTCCTGGCCGAGCGAGTGCCAGATGTGGGAGTAGAGGCGCCCGAACTCCGGCGTCTCACGCAAGCTGACCGCATCGCGCGGCCGCGGGAACGGGACCTCGAAATCCTCTTTCAGCCGCCCTGGCCGCGCCGAAAGCAGGATGATGCGGCTCGACAGGGTCAGGGCTTCGCCGAGGTCGTGGGTGACGAACAGCACCGTCTGGCGCTCGCGCTCCCAGATTTCGAGCAGCGTCTTGTGCATCTCGAGCTTGGTGTGGGTGTCGAGTGCTCCGAACGGCTCGTCCATGAGCAGGATTTCTGGCTCCAGGATCAGCGTTCGCATCAGCGCGACGCGCTGGCGCATGCCGCCCGACAGCATGCGCGGGAAGCTCTTCCCGAAACCGGCGAGCCCCGCCACCTCGATGGTGCGGCGCACCTTCTCGGCACGCTCCGTCTTGGGCACGCCGGCGATCTCCAGCCCATAGCCGATATTCGCCTCGACGGTGCGCCAGGGGAAAACCGTGTCGCGCTGGAACACGTAGCCCACCTTGCGGTTGACCGTGCCGTGCCGGACCTCGTCGCTGTCGATGGAGATCTGGCCGCCGGACTTGTCGAGCAGGCCGGCGACCATGTTGAGGATGGTGCTCTTGCCGCAGCCCGACGGCCCCAGCAGGGCGACGAACTCGCCCTGCCGGACCTCGAAGGAGACGTCGTCGACTGCGACGACGTCGCCGGTTGCGGATTTGAACGTCTTGCTGAGGGCGCAGACGGCGATGCGCGTGCGCTGGTCTGCGCTCGCAACCGCGGGTGCGCCGCTCGATCTCAGAACGGAAGCTGCGGGACTGGCAGCCGTCACTTGTACTTGGCCTGCGCCGCGTCGAGGAAGCTCATGTCGATGATATCCTCGTACTTCGACTCCGGGATGTCCGAGCCCTTCCGGTACCACACCTTGCCGCCGCGCTCGAACGAGGCTTTGTCGATGCGGCCGTCGTAGGTCCAGGTATTCTTGTCGAAGCTGAGCTCGGTCTTGACGGCGACGGGATTTATTCCCGAGTAGTGCTTCTCGCCGACGAGCGCGTAGACCTCGTCGACCGGCGTTGCCTTCACCCATTTCATGGCCCGGTACATGGCGTTGATGAAAGCCTGGACCTTGGGTTTCTCGTGCTGCGCCGTCTCCTCGAGGGTGTAGAGGACGAGGACCGGCACGGTGCCGCCGAAGGCCGCCTCGAACACGCCGGGCTTCGAAGTGTCGTAGATCACCCTGCCGAAGCCCTTGTCCTCCGCCTCGAGGACCCAGGCCGGCACGGCCATGATGGCGTCGAACTGCTTGGTCTCGAGGCCCGGGAACATCGTCTTCGTCCCGCCTCCGGCGACCCAGTTGATCCGGTCGCCGAAGCCCATGGCTTCGAAGACATAGGTGCCGTACATCCACGTCCCCGAGCCGATCGCTGTTGCGGCGACGATCGGCTTGGCGCCGTCCGGCCGCTTGTAGCTGGCGAGCTTCTCGACGGTGGTGATGCCGGCATCGTAGAGATCCTTGCGCACCACGATGTTGGAGATCGACGCGATCATCTGCGAGGCCATGATGATCTTGCACTTCTTGCCGCGCGTCGAAAGCTGGAGGGGATGGCTCGCGTCCCCGTGAGCGAACAGGGCCTGGCCCGCCGCCAGCGCCTGGCGCCCGTGCGTGCCGGCATTGCCGATGACGAGCTTGAGGTCGAGGTTCTCGGCCTTCAGGAAGCCCTTCGCCTCCGCGATCACGCCCAGGGAGTAAACAGGCAGGGCAGGCCCGTAGGCGAGCGTCGCCGCCGCAGCCTCGGCCCGCGCGAACGAGGGAAGCAGCCCCGCGCCAACGGCGGCCGAGCCGGTAATGAGTGCCTGACGTCGCGTGAACTTCATGGTTTTCTCCCTGCTTCGTGCTCTTTCTGATGGCCGGCCGACCCAGCCATTTCAGCTTTGGACATCGTGACTCCGGCGTCAATCACTGCCGATGATGGCTCCCAGGCCCGCGAGCCCGGAACACTCGGCTTCGCCGTACCCGAGCTCGGCGAGAACCTCCCGCGTATGCTCGCCCAGTTGCGGCGGATCGCGGCGGTTCTCGAGCCGCGCGCCATCGATCGAGATCGGCAGCGCCGGTGTTTTCACATGCCGCCCGTCGGGCAGGCGGATCTCCATCAGCCCTCCGGACGCGGCGAGATGGGGGTCGTCGAACAAGTCGCCGGGCTTGTTGACCGGTGCGAACGGCAGTTGCAGGCGCTCGAGTGTCTGAGTGAGCTCGGCCGCCGTCCATTGCCGGAAGATGCCGGCGATCTCGGGGATGATCCACGAGCGCTGGTCGACCCGGCCCTGACTGGTCGCAAGCCGCGGGTCCGTCAGCCAGCCTTCGCGATCGAAGGTCCGGCAGAAGGCCTGCCAGTGCTCCTCGCCGACGATGGTGACGAACAGCTTCGAGCCGTCGCTGGTCTCGAACAGGTCGTAGACCGGCCAGGGCGAGTCCTTGACCGAGTAGGGGATCGACGGCGTGCCGGTCACCCTCTCGAACATCATCGCCTGCGCCATCAGAAACACGTTGTTCTCGAACAGCGCGGACTGGATGTAGCGGCCGCGCCCGGTGCGCCGGCGCTCGGCGAGCGCCGCCTGGATCGCGATGACGCCGAACATGCCGCCCATGATGTCGTTGACCGAGGCTCCGGCCCGCATCGGCCGGTCCGGCAATCCTGTCATGTAGGCGAGGCCACCCATCATCTGCACGACCTCGTCGAGGGCGAGGCGGTGCTCGTAGGGACCCGGCAGATAGCCCTTCAGCGAGCAGTAGACGAGATGCGGCGCGAAGGCCGAGACGCTGTCGTAGTCGAGTCCGGAGCGCGCCATGAGCCCGGGGCGGAAGTTCTCGATCAGCACGTCTGCCCTGCCGATCAGCCGGCGCACCACCTGTTGCCCCGCCGGAGTGGCCGTGTCGAGGGCGATGCTGCGCTTGTTGCGGCAGTAGGTGGCGAAGAAGCCGGAGGCGGGGCCCTTGAAGAAGCGCGACCGGTCGCCCTTGATCGGCTCGACCTTGACGACGTCGGCGCCGAGATCGGCGAGGATCAGCCCGCACGTCGGGCCCATCACCATCTGGCTGAACTCGACGACGCGGATGCCGGCCAACGGCAGGAAGGCCGCGCGTTCCGTAGCGCCGGCTGCCGCAGTGCTTTCCATCAGGCAGCCCTCCACAGCGCGGCTGGGATGCCGGCTTCGTGCAGGTGCCCGGTCAGATGCTCGGCCGGGACGTGCTGCCGAAGGATGGCGCGCGTCTCCATGAGCTTCGGCAGGTCGATGCCGGTGGAGAGCCCCATCTCCTCCAGCATGAAAACGAGATCCTCGGTGACGATGTTGCCCCGCGCGCCCGGCGCGAAGGGACAGCCGCCGAGGCCGGACACGGCGGCGTCGAAGCGGCGGATATCGACCTCGAGACCAGCCACCGCGTTGGCGAGGCCCATGCCGAGCGTGTCGTGCAGGTGCAGCCGCAGCGGCATCTCCCGGCCGACCTCGGCACGGACCGCCTCGACGATCGATTTGATCAGCGGCGGCGTCGCATAGCCGACCGTGTCTGCGAGCCCGATCTCGTCGGCGCCGGCTTCGGCGTAGGCGCGCGCCACCCTGCAGACGGCGGCTCCGCTGATGCGCCCTTCGAGCGAGCACCCGAACGCCGTCGAGACCGCCCCCATCAGGTGCGGCCTGCCCGCAGCGGGGCCGGCGTCGATGCCGGCGCGGACGGCTTTGAAGCCTTCGATCTGCTCGGCGACGGTGCGGCGCACGTTGGCCTTGTTGTGTGTCTCGCTCGCCGAGATGACGAAGTAGATCGCCTGCACGCCGGCGGCGAGCGCGCGCTCTGCGCCTTTCAGGTTCGGCACGAGCGCGCCGACCGTTACGCCGCGAAGCTTGAGCGCATGCGCCATCACCTGCTCGACGTCGGCGAACTGCGGGACCACCTTCGCGGGGACGAAGGATCCCGCATCGATCTCCGCGACCCCGGCTGCCGCGATAGCGTCGATCAGCGCAAACTTGGCTGCGGTCGGCACGAAGACGGCGAGGTTCTGCAGCCCGTCGCGCGGGCCCGTCTCGCAGATGTGCACGTCGGGGGATTGGCTCACCGGCCGTCTCGTTGTCGCTTCCTCATTGTATTTTGAATGAGCAAATAACAATGTAGGATGACTGTCAACCCTCGGGCTTGCGCAAAGCGATAGCTGACGGGACGAATGCTGGGCATCCGATCATGGCAGAACAAAAGTCGAGCAGAGCCGGGCAGGTCGCCCGCCAGATACTGTCGATAGCACGCCGCGAGGGTCTCGAATCGGGCGCGCGGCTGGTCGAGCAGCGCCTTGCCGAAGCGCTCGGCGTGTCGCGCGGGCCAGTGCGCGCCGGCCTCAAGGCGCTGGCTGCGGCAGGGCTGGTCACCGGCGAGCGCAACTGCGGCTACGTGCTCGCGAAGAACCCTGTGTCCGACCCGGCGGGAACGGCGATCGCGACCTCCGACCAGAGCGAGCTCGCCTATCGACGGATCGCGGACGATTGCCTCGATGGGCGGCTGCCCGAGGTCGTCACCGAGGCCGAGCTGATGCGCCGTTATAAGCTCACGCGCGCCCAGCTCCTGCGGCTGCTCGACCGCGTCGCCAGCGAGGGCTGGTGCACGCGGCTGCAAGGCTACGGCTGGCGGTTCGCCGAAACCGTGTCGAGCCGCGAGGCCTACAGCCAGGCTGCCGCGTTCCGGGCCGTCATCGAGCCTGCCGCATTGTCGGAGCGGAGCTATCGGCTGGATGCGCACGTGATCGACCGGCTGAGGAGCCAGCAGCAGCAGATGTCTGACCGTGGGCTGCAGGTGCTGACGATCGGCGAGATTTTTCAAAGCGGCTGCGAGTTCCACGAGGAGATCATCCGGGGAGCCGGCAACCCGTTCTATGTGGAGGCGCTGAAGCGCGTGAACTCGATCCGACGGCTCTTGGCCTATCGCACGTATGCCGACGAGGACGGCATGCGCCGGCACATCCGCGAGCACCTGCGCCTGCTCGATCTCATCGCCGGCGGCCGCATGACCGAAGCGGTGGGGCTGATGCGCAGGCATCTCCAGCGCCCGCCGAGGGCGCGGCTGGAATAGACCGCTCCGGAGTGCTCACAGCCACAAGATCCGCTTGCGGTAATCGAGGTCGTTGAGCAGCGGCTCGGCGGGGCCCTGGTGGAAGACGGAGCCGCGCTCGAGGGCAAAGACCCGGTCGGCGAGGGCGAGCACCAGGTCCAGGTTATGCTCCACGATGATGATCGAGGCGTGCTGGCGCAGCCGGTCGAACACCGTGAACAGCTCCTGCACGATGGCGGGCGCTAATCCCTCGAACGGCTCGTCCAGCAGCAGCAGCTTGACGTTGCCGGAGAGCGCGCGCGCCACGGCGGCCATCTGCTGCTCGCCCCCCGACAGGTAATCGGCGGCCACATGCATGCGCTCCTGCAGCCGCGGGAAGTATTCGAAAATCTTCTCCTCGCTCCACACAACGCCGTCGCTGCCGTCCGTCTTGCGGGCGAGCCGCCCGAGCGCGAGATTGTCGGCCACCGTCATGCCGGCGAACAGGCCCCTGCCCTGCGGGACGTAGCCGATGCCGAGCCGCGCGATGTCCGGGGCGGGAAGCCCGGCGATCTCCCGGCCGTCGAACCTGATGCTCCCCGACGCCGGCCGCACCAGCCCGGCCAGCGTCTTCAACAGCGTCGACTTGCCGGCGCCGTTGCGGCCGAGAAGCGCGACGATCTCGCCCTCGCGGACGTCGAGGGTAGCTTCATCGAGGATGTGGCTCTTGCCGTAGAACGCATCGACACGCTCGAAGCGCAGCACCTCGCGTCGGTCCGCGACGGCAACGGCGCTACGGCCGGTGACGGGCGGCGTCCCGGTGCCGGTGTAGACCTCCTGCACGCGGCGGTCGGCGCGAACCTCGCCGGGCGTGCCGGCCATCAGCACCTCGCCGCGGTTCATCACGGTGACCTGGCTGGAGAGGTCGAGCACGCGGTCGATGTCGTGCTCGACGATGAGCACCGGGACATGCGCCGCAATGGCCTTGACCAGGCTCGCGACGCGCTCCCGCTCCGCAGCCGCGAGGCCGGCGAGCGGCTCGTCGAGCAGCAGCACCTGCGGCCGCGAGCCGAGCGCGATGCCGAGGTCGACCAGCCGCTGGCCGCCGTAGGACAGGTCGCCGCCCTGGATCGTCTCGATCCCCTCCAAACCGAGGAAGCGGATCAGCTCGGTCGTCTCGGCGTGCAGGTCCGAAATGCTGTCGACATCGCGCCAGGCGTTGAACCGCGCCGGGTGGCCGGCCTGGATGGCGAGGCGCAGGCTCTCGTAGATGGACAGGCCACGGAACAGACTGGTGATCTGAAACGAGCGCGCCAGCCCGAGCTCGCAGACGCGGTTGGCCGACAGCCCCTGGACCGGCACGCCGTGCAGCTTCACCGTGCCGCCGTCCGGCGGGTAAAGGCCCGAGACGAGGTTGAAGAGCGTCGTCTTGCCGGCGCCGTTGGGGCCGATCAGGGCATGAATCTCCCGGGCATCCACCCGCAGGCTGGTCTCGGAGACGGCGCGGATGCCGCCGAACTGCTTGGAGGCCCTATCGACCTCGAGGGCGGTGCCGGTGCGCACCGGCGGCCGCAGGAATGCGGGGAGATCGAGCCCTTCCGTGATCCTCCGCGCGCTCATCGCCGCCGCTTCGGCAATCGGCTTGCGCCAGCGCCGCCGCAGCTCCGCCCAGATGCCGACGAGACCGCCAGGCGAGAAGAGGACGAAGCCGACGAAGATCAGGCCGAACCACAGCAGCCAGTTCCCCGTCCACATCGAGAACAGCTCGCGGAAGAGCACATAGAAGATCGCGCCGAGGGCGGGCCCGAGCAGGTGATGCATGCCGCCGATCACCACCATGGCCAGCAGCTCGCCGGAAAGCGCGATGGACGTTGCGTCGGCCGAAACGAGATAATGGAGGAAGCCGAACAGCGCCCCGGCCAGACCGGTCACCGTCGACGAGATCACGAATGCGCCGAGCCTGTAGCGGTCCACCGGGTAGCCGAGGAACGTGGTCCTGAGCTGGTTTTCCCGGATCGCCACGAGGACGTGCCCGAACGGCGAGCGCACCACGCGCAGCAGACAGAAGAGCACGGCGAGGCCCACCAGAGCCACGAGGCAGTAATAGGCAAGGGAATCGGCGAGCGCGACCGGGCCGATGTTGCCGCGCTCGAGGCCGCCCAGTCCGTCCTCGCCGCCCGTGACCTCCGTCCACCGGAACGCAACCGCATAGGTGAGGGCCGCGAGCGCCAGCGTCAGGAGCGAGAAATAGACGCCGCGCCGCCTCAGGATGAGCACGCCGAGCACGGCCGAGAGCAGCGCCACGAACAGCATTCCAAGCACGATGGGCAGCAGGATCTGACCGGGCAGCAGATGCTTCTGCGCCAGGGCGGCGGCATAAGCGCCGATGCCGAACCAGGCCGCATGGCCGAACGACACCAGCCCGGTGTAGCCGACCAGCACATTGAGGCCCATGGCCGCCATGGCGAAGATCACGGCGGCTGTGGCGCTGCCGGTCGTCAGGCCGATGGCCGTCATCACCATTGGCAGCACGACGACGCCGGCGATGCCGATCAGCAGCGGCTCGTAGCCCGCAAGCATGCGCCGGGGAGCCATCCGATTACGCCTCACTCGAACTTCTCGATTCGTTCGCCGAGCAGTCCACGCGGTCGAAACATCAGGACCAGGATCATCAAGGCGTACATCGAGGCCTCGCCGGCGGCCGGCACGAAGTGGATGGTGACGCCGCGCACGACGCCGACCAGCATGGCCGACAGCACCACGCCCCAGAAGCTGCCCAGCCCGCCGATCACGACCACCACGAACGCGGCCGTGAGGATCTCCGCGCCCATGGCCGGATGCACGTTGGCGATCGGGGCGAACAGCGCGCCACCCAGCGCCGCCATGCCGACGCCGAGCATGACGATGGCCGTCATGTAGGGCTGCAGCCGGATGCCGAGCGCCGCGACCATGTCGGGCCGCTGTGTGCCGGCCCTGATGACGCGGCCGAACGAGGTCTTCTGCAGCAGCATCCAGATGCCGGCCAGGATCACGATCACAATGGCGAGCAGCATCAGCCGGTAACGTGAGAACAGGAAGGGCCCGACCGTCACCTGGCCCTTCAGCTCGGATGGCATCGACACCGTGATGGGCGCTGCGCCCCAGACGATGCGAATGAGCTGCTCCGCCACCATTGCGAACCCGAAGGTTACGAGCAGCCCGAGGATCGGGTCGGCGGTATAGAAGCGGCGCAGCAGAAAGCGCTCGAAGAGGATGCCTAGCATCGCCACGCTGATCGGCGACAGCACCACCGCCGGGCCGAAGCCGAGGAGCCTGGCGAGCTCGACAGAGGCATAAGCCCCGAACGCGTAGAACGCGCCGTGAGCCAGGTTCACCACCCCACCGACGCTGAAGATCAGCGACAGCCCCAGGGCTATCAGCAGATAGTAGCCGCCGAGGACCAGGCCGTTGACGACCTGCTCGAGCAGAAAGACGAGCTGCATCATGGACTCACTGGCGCGCACGAATGCGGCTGCCGCGCCTCATGGAGCGCCACCCTCGGGCTCCCGGATGCGAGCGCCGGGCGGCGCCCGCCTCCGGCCCCGCCTCACATGACGCACCCGCTCTGCTCGCGCGTCGGCGCCAGCACCTCGAGCGGCTCGTCGGGCCCGGGCACCGCGGCCCCCAGCGCGAGGAAGTCCCACTTGTCCTTCGCCTTGCCTTTCGGCTTCACCGTGAACGGATAGGCCTCCTGCATGAGCTGATGGTCCCAGGAGCGGAAATAGCCTTGGCGCGCCTTCAGGATGTCGAACTTCGCCTCCTTCTCGAAGTAGGCGACCAGCTTGTCTGTGTCCGTCGATTTCGCCTCGTTCATGGCCTGTGCCATCATCTTGAGCGAGACGTACTCGATCCAGGCATGGTTCTCCGGCGGCTTGCCGTGCTTCGTCGTGAACGCGGCGACGAACGCCTTCGACCCCGGCGTGTCGAGGTCATGGTGCCATACGGTCGGCCAGGTGCCGCTGAGATTGCCCTCGCCCGCCGCCCACGCATCCGCCGTATTGAGATTGAATCCGACAATGGGGTAAGGCAGACCGAACTCTGCATATTGTTTGATCAGGTTCGTCACCTGGTTGCCGGCCAGATTCGAGCAGACGACGTCGGGGCTCGCCTGCCGGAGCTTCAGGAGGTAGGGGCTGAAATCGGTCACGTCCGTGGCCACCAGCTCGTCCCCGATCAGGTTTCCGCCATTGGCCGCAAAGAACGCCTTCGCCGCACGCAGAAGGTCGTGGCCGAACACGTAATCCGCTGTCAGAGAGAAGAATTTCTTACCCTTGACCATGTTGTCGCGCAGCAACGCCTTGCCGACGGCATTGACCATGACGGTATTGGGAATGTCGACGTGAAATGTATACTTGTTGCAGTTCTTGCCGCGCAGAACGTCCGAACGAGCACCGATCTGCATGAACAGCCGCTTGTTGCGGGCGGCGACCTGGGCGATCGCCAGCGACGAGGCCGACGAGATCTCGCCCATCAGCACGGTGACGCCGTCCCGCTCCAGCATCCGCTGCGCCTTGGTCGAGGCAGTCGCGGGGTTGACCGAGTCCTCCGACATGATCTCGATCTCGCGGCCCATGACGCCGCCGGACTTGTTGATCTCTTCCTCGGCCATCCTGATCCCGAGCACGGCGTACTCCCCGAGCGCCCCGAGGAAGCCGGTCAGAGGCGTGAGGTGGCCGATCTTGATCTTGGCGGGCTGGCTGCGGACGATGGCCGGGAAGCCCAGGGCGCAAGCGCCTGCCGCTGCGGCGCCAGCTTTGAGTATCGTCCGTCGGCTCGTGTTCGTCATCGAACGTATCCTCCTCGTTTTTTGCCTCTCGTCACTTCAGGAGCATGACTGGGACCGATCCGCTGCCCCAGCATTGCCCGTCAGTCCCCCCGCGGCCTCGCACTCCGTCGAGGGGCGCGAGAGTTGCTTGTCCAACCGCGGCAGGCTGAACACTGTTCATGAGCGATGCTCGTGTCGCTCCTTCCACCTCGGGTGCCTGCCAGGGTGCATTGGCGAGTTTGTGCCATTATAAATTGACCTGCGACAATCTGAAAACTAGTTTCTGCCGACATGTGGCAAAGCAGCGCTCGCCGACAGGAGAACGGATTTGGAACCACTGCAACGGGCGGCATCTCGCATCTGGTTCGTGACGGGCTGCTCATCGGGTCTCGGCCGCGCGCTTTGCGAGCGCCTGCTCGAGAGCGGGGCACGGGCGGTGTGCACGGCGCGCAATGTGGAGTCGATCGCCGATCTCCGCCAGCGCCACGGCAAGCGCGCAATCATCCTGCCGCTCGACGTCACCGACCCGGGCAGCGTCCAGTCTGCCGTGCAGGACGCATTGGCCGAGGCCGGCGCGATCGACGTCCTGGTCAACAACGCCGGGTACGGGCTGGTCGGTGCGCTGGAGGAGGTGGAGGAGGATGCCGTCAGGGCCGTGTTCGACGCCAACGTCTACGGCACATACCGCGTCACCCGCGCCGTGCTGCCCCACATGCGCGAGCGGCGCAGCGGTCACATTCTCAACGTCTCCTCGATGGCGGGTTTCGTGGCCGGGCCGGGCTTCTGCTTCTACAGCGCCACCAAGTTCGCCGTGGAAGGCATGACGGAGGCGCTGGCCGGCGAGGTCGCCGGTTTCGGCGTCAGGGTGACCCTGATCGAGCCGGGCCCGTTCCGCACCGATTTCCGCAGCCGGTCGATGCAGTCGGCACCCGCCATGAAGGCCTACGCCGAGACGGTCGGCAAGTTCCGCAAGGCGCTGAGCGACACCGACGGCAAGCAGCCCGGCGACCCGCGCCTGGCCGCCGAAGCCATGATGGCCGTAGTCGAAGCCGAGCAGCCGCCGCTGCGCCTGCCGCTGGGCGAGGTGTGCCTCACCGCGATGCGCGGCAAGCTCGACCGCGTGAGAGAAGATCTCGACCGCTGGGAGGCTGTCGCGCTGGCCACCTCCTACGTCTCATCTGGACACTGAGGACGGCGCGCGACTTATCGTCCGGCCTCCTCCGACCCATCCACCCACGTGGCCAGCACGTCGAGGCCGGGTGTGAGCGCCACGAGATCGGCGCGGGCTCCTGGGACAAGAATCCCGCGCTCGTGGTCCAGCCCGAGGAAGCGGGCCGGAGTCAGAGATGCGGCTCGGAGCGCATCTTCGAGGGGGAACTGCGCCAGCCTCACGGCGTTGCGGACCGCCGACGCCATGTCGAGGTGTGCGCCCGCGAGCGTGCCGTCCTCCGCCGTCAGCCGGCCTTCGGCCAGGGTGATCGTCCGGCCCATGAGCTCGAACCGGCTCACCGCCGCGCCGACGGTCGGCATGGCGTCCGTGACCAGGGCGATGCCATCGGCTCCCTTGGCGGCGAAGGCGGCGCGGACGCTGACCGGGTCGACATGGATGCCGTCGACGATCAAGCCGGCCGTGAGTCGCGGCTCGGCCAGCGCCGCTCCGACGATGCCCGGTGCGCGCCCGGCCAGCGGCGGCATGGCATTGAACAGGTGCGTCACGCCCGTAAGCCCGTCCGCGACCGCGCGCATCACCTCCGCGGCCGTCGCCTCGCTATGACCGATGGCCACGCGCACACCGGCATCGGCTAGGGCCCGCACCAGTCCGGGAGGCACGCACTCGGGCGCCAGCGTGACGAGCGAGCGCCCGGCGCTGCCGAGCTCGCGGAGCCAATCCAGGTCTCTGGAGCAAGCCCGCGCGATGCGGTCGGGCCGGTGGACGCCGGGGCGCGCCGGGCTGATGAACGGTCCTTCGAGATGCAAGCCGAGTACGCCGTCCCGGCCGGCGGCGCTGCGCGCCGCCGAAATGGCGGCCCGAGTCTGCTCGCGCGTGTCGGTGATGAGCGTCGGCAGGCAGCCCGTCGTGCCGTATCGCCGGTGCGCGCGGGCAATCGCCCGCATGGCCTCGGCCGTCGGGCTGTCGTTGAGCAGTACGCCGCCGCCGCCGTTCACCTGCAGGTCGATGAAGCCGGGAGCGAGAATCGAGCCAATCGGCAGCCGCCGCTGCAGCCACCCCGGCCCGACCTCGCTCCTGGCGGCGAGCCCGCGGATGCACCCTCCGCTGATCAGGACCGCGCCGCCGCGATGCCATCGCCGGCCATCGAAAATGCGGTCGGCGAGGATGGCGAAAGGAGCGGAGCCCGAGTGCTGTTCCAGGATCATGGACCTCTCATTTAGAGTCTTTCCGGTTGAGATTGAAACGGTCGCAGCGAGCACGTCTCCCCTCCCCCTTGCGGTCAGGGGTCGGGGATGGGGGTGCATCAGCTCCAGCGTCTCAGTCGTAGCTCCACCCCACCCGCGCGGCTCCGCCGTGCCGCCCCTCCCCGTCAAGGGGAGGGCATCTTACCGGCCGGGGGCAGACGGCGGCCCCGGGCTCCAGAATGGCGACGCTGCGGCGCCTCATCGCATATGCCGCGCCGCGCATGGCTTGCCCGGCGAGATTGCATGTGCAATGGAGCACCTGCTCGCGTCAAGCGTGCAGAAATCGCGATCCTCGCGGCAGCTTCGACCGGCCTGATGTTTCGAGGGTTCATGCTCACCGAGCAGATCAGTCCACGCTATCTCGATCTCGACTCCTGGCCTTCCGGCGAGATGATCGCCGCCATGTGCGAGGGCCAGCTCGCTGCGGCGGCGGCAGTGCGCGGGGCACTCGATGCCATAGCGGACGCGGTCGACGATGCCGCGCCGGCCCTGCGCCGCGGCGGCCGCATCGTCTACGTGGGGGCCGGCACCTCCGGCCGCATCGGCGTGCAGGACGGGACCGAGCTGCCGCCGACCTACGGCTGGCCCGCCGACCGGCTGGTATTCGCCATCGCCGGAGGGCTCGACGCACTCGTGCACAGCGTCGAAGGCGCCGAGGACAACGAGGCGGCCGGCGCCCGTGCCATGGCGGAAGCAGGCGTCGGAGCCGACGACGTGGTCATCGGCATCGCGGCCAGCGGCACCACGCCCTACACGATCGGCGCGCTCAAGGCCGCCGGCGCCGCAGGCGCGGTGACGATCGCGGTCGCCAACAACCCCGGCACGCCACTGCTCGACGCCGCCCGCCACCCGATCCTGGTCGAGACGGGCGAGGAGGTCATCGCCGGCTCCACGCGCATGAAGGCGGGAACGGCGCAGAAGATCGTGCTGAACCTGTTCTCGACGGCAGTGATGGTGAAGCTCGGCCGCGTCTATCGCGGGCTCATGGTGCACATGCGCGCCACCAACGCGAAGCTCAGGCGGCGCGCCGAGAGGATGGTCTGCGAGATCGTCGGCTGCACGGCGGCTGACGCGGCGCGCTTGGTCGAGCAGGCGGACGGCGACGTGAAGACGGCCGTCCTGCTCGGCTTCGGCTTCGAGCCGGCCGAAGCCGCCGCAGTGCTGGCGCGTCACGACGGCAATCTGCGGGCGGCGATCAGGGAGATCGCCCCGTGACCGTCGCCGGGCACGACGCCGCTACCGCGATGGCGCGCGAGATCGCCGAGATCCCCGCCGCGGCCGAGCGGCTGCTCGCACGCGATGAACAGGCTGCCGCGATCGCCGATCGGATCCGCGCCGCCCGGCCGCGCATGGTCGTCGTGTGCGGGCGCGGCAGCTCGGGCCACGTGGGTGTCTACCTGCGCTATCTCATCGAAACGCAGGTCGGCCTCACCGTCTCCGTCGCCGCGCCTTCGATCGTGACCGCCTACCGGCGTCCCCCGGCCATGCCGGACGCGCTGTTCGTGCTGGTGTCCCAGTCCGGACGCAGCCCCGATCTGGTGATGGCGACGGAGGAGGCGCGCTCGCTCGGCGCGCTGACGCTCGCCATCGTCAACGACGAGCGCTCGCCGGCGGCGTTGGTCTCCGACCTGGTCCTGCCGATCGGCGCCGGGACCGAGCACGCGGTTGCCGCAACCAAGACGGTCGCGCTCTCCATGGTCGCCGGGGCGCAGCTCGTGGCGGCATTGACGCGGGACGGCGGGTTGAGCGACGCACTGCGCCGCCTCCCGGGTCGGCTGCTGGAGGCCCTCGACTGCGACTGGTCGGCCTGGGGCCGCAGCCTTGTCCCGGCGCCTGCGGCATTCGTGGCGGCGCGCGGCTACGGGTTAGGGACAGGGCGGGAGATCGCGCTCAAGGTCACGGAGACGCTGCGGCTCCCGGCGCTCGGCTACAGCGCGGCCGAGCTGCGGCATGGGCCCCGGGCGGCGATCACGCCGGCCACCCCGGTGCTCGTGCTCCGCCAGAACGACGAGGCCGCCGCCGCCGTCGACGAGCTCGTCCGCGATCTCCGCGATGCGAACGAGACCGTCTTCGTTGCGGGAGGCCCTGCGGGCACGCTGCCGTGGATCGGCGACGACCATCCGGTCTGCGACCCGGTGGCGATGCTGATTCCCGCCTACCGGGCCATCGAAGCGGCGGCGCGCCGACGCGGGCTCGACCCCGACAGGCCCGAGCACCTCAGCAAGATCACCCGCACGCTCTGATCACCACGGGCGGGTCAGCAGCCAGATCACCGAGAACGCAGCGAACGCAAACGCCACGCCGACCGGCACGATCACCATCTGCATGACCGCTTCGTGCCGGCGGATGGCGCCCGTGAAAGTGGCGACGGCTTGGTGCCTCCTGTGCGGCGTGTCGCCCCGCCAGCGTTCGTCGCGGCCCGCCCGAATGCGCGTCATGGTGAGCGGCACGCCGAAGAACATGGCCGTGTAGACGACGCAGATCGCGATCGCGAACAGGGCCTCGCCGCTCGCCAGGAACGTCATTGTGGCGATGCCGAGGGCGGCTACGGCGGAAGCGACGATGATCGGCCCGCCGGCCGCCAGCAGGCCGTCGTCATAGTCGTCAGGCTCGGTCTCGCCGATTGCCGTCCTCGGGTCGGCCTTCGCGGCGACCCTCATCATGTCGTGCACGTCGATCTTCTGTTGCATTGCGGTCCTCTAAGATACATTACGAATACATCTTATGTGAGGTTGTCCGCATAAATAAGATATGTCAAGAGTGCATCTAATCGCGTCTTCCGGCAGGCCGTCCCATGCAGCTCACCAAGTTCTCCGACTACGCGCTCCGCGTTCTCATGTACACGCACGCGGCCGGCGACCGCCTCGTCACAATCGAGGAGATGGCCGGCTCCTACCGGGTGTCGCGCGCGCATCTGATGAAGGTCGTCAATGCCCTGACCCGGGCCGGCTTTCTCAGGGCGGTGCGAGGCCGGACGGGCGGTTTGACGCTCGCCCGGCCGGCCGAGGAGATCCGCCTCGGCGACGTCGTCCGCACCACGGAGTCCGACTTCGCGCTCGTCGAATGCTTCGCGACGGGCAATCAGTGCGTCATCAGCGGCTGCTGCCGGCTGCCTCGCGTGATGCAGGAGGCCCTCGACGACTTCTTCGCCGCGCTCGACCGCCATACTCTGGCGAGCATCGCACTGAGGCCCAAGGATTTCCGCAGTACGTTCGAGCTGCCTTCGCCCGGGCGCCAGAAGGCCGCCAGCAGGTCGAGCGCCTGATCATCTCTCGGCCGGCGCACGCGGACCGCGCGGACAACCCGCATTTCTGTCATTGATCTGGCCCGCGACCTGAGCCAATCTCGTGCCGACAAAAAAGAAGAAGATCGGCTCTACCTGAGCTTACGGAGGAAACATGCTCAAGCTGACGACGGGCGCTTTGGCGCTCGGCCTGGCTGCGCTATTGGGCGCTGCCGGGCCTGCCGCCGCACAGAAGGAGATCAAGATCGGCGTGATTTACGACCTGACCGGCCCGTTCGCGGCCGGCGGCTCGAAGGCGGCTGCCGTCGGCACCCAGATCGCGATCGACATGATCAACGAGAAGGGCGGCGTCGAGGGCTACAAGGTCGTGCCGGTCAATGCCGACGCGCAGTCCAAGGGCGACGTCGCGATCAACGAGGCGGAGCGGCTGCTGAACGACGCCAAGGTCGACATGCTCATGGGCGTCTTCTCGAGCGCGCATTGCGTGCCGATGGCGGCCAAGGTCGATGCCGCGAAGAAGTTCATGTGGGCCAACGTCTGCGTGGCCTCGGCAGTCTTCAAGGACAAGAACCTGAAATACGTGTTCCGCGGGCAGGTGCACTCGGACCAGTTCGGCGAGGCCTCGTGCCAGTTCATCGCCGACAATGCCAAATCCAAGCTCGGCATGGACGTCAAGGATGTCCGCGTCGCGATCATCCACGAGGACGGGCCCTACGGAGCCGGTGTCGCGAAGGGCAACAAGGAGAAGTGCGAATCGCTCGGCATGAAGATCGTGCACGAGGAGGGCTACGCCGCCACCTCGACCGATCTGTCGGCCCTGGTCACCAAGCTGCGCCGCGCCAGCCCGGACGTCATCCTGCATACAGGCTATAACCCGGACATCACGCTGTTCCTGCGCCAGTCCAAGGATGCCGGCCTCAAGTGGAAGGCGCTGATCGGCCACGGCGCCGGCTATGGCCAGATCGACAAGCTGATGGCGACTTTCGGCAAGGATGCCGACTACATCTACAACGTCGATCCGGTCGCGGCCCAGCTCCTCGATCCCAAGACGCTGAAGCCGGGCCTCGGCGACATCACGGCAGAGATGGTGAAGCGCTACAAGGCGCAGACCGGCGCCAGCGAGGTGCCGCCGCACGCGTCGATGGGCTTCAATCAGTCGTGGTACTTCTTCACGGACGTGCTGCCGCGCGCGATCAAGACCCACGGCGGCATCGATCCGGAGGCCCTGCGCAAGGCGGCGCTGGAAACCGATATTCCCGAGGGCGGCACGATCCAGGGATACGGCGTGAAGTTCAATCCGCCGGGCCATCCGATGGCGGGTCAGAACGCCCGCTCGAGCCCGGTGGTCATGCAGTACATCGGCGGCGAGACCAAGATCGCATGGCCGACAGCGCTCAAGACCATCGACCCGGTGCTGCCGCTGCCCAAGGGCCACACCTACGCCCGTTGACCCAGGCAATCGATCGCGGCCGCCGGCGTGCCTGCCGGCGGTGCCTTCGATCGATCGGATCTTTCGGAGCTGGACGCGAACGGGCGATCCGCATGGCGCTGCTGTCTGTCCAAGGGCTGACCAAGAGGTTCGGCGGCTTCACGGCCATCAAGGACGTCGCGTTCGAGGTTGCCGAGGGCGAGATCCTGGGGCTGATCGGCCCCAACGGGTCGGGCAAGAGCACGACCTTCAACTGCATCGCCGGCATGTACCCGGCCACCGCCGGCAGCATCGCCTTCGACGGCCGTGAGATCGCCGGGCTGCCGGCAAACCGCGTCTGTCATGCCGGGATCGGGCGCACCTACCAGATCCCGCGGCCATTCCGGAATCTTTCGATCGTCGAGAACGTCGCGCTGTCGGCCTGGTTCGGCCAGAACCGCGACGTGTCGCGTGCCGAGTGCTGGCGCGTGGCCGGGGAGGTGCTCGAGATGGTCGGCCTTCCGGCCGATCCGAAAATGAGGACCGACGGGCTCGGCGCCGCCGCGCTGAAGAAGCTCGAGCTCGCGCGCGCGCTCGCCACCCGGCCGCGGCTGCTGCTCGCGGACGAGAGCCTCAACGGGCTCGACCACGCCGAGATGGATCAGGCGGCCGACATGCTTCAGATGATCCGCAAGCAGCGGGGCATCACGATCGTCTGGGTCGAGCACATCATGGGCGTGCTGATGCGCGTCGTGGACCGGGTGGTGGTGCTCGATCACGGCGAGGTCATCTTCGACGGCAGGCCGGACGCGGCGCAGAGCGATGCGCGCGTCGTCGAGGTCTATCTCGGCAGCGAGGCGGCGGCATGAGATCGCGATGCTCGAGCTGACCGGCATCAATGCGGGCTACGGCCAGTTCCAGGCCCTGTTCGGCGTCTCGATGCGCGTCGAGGCCGGCGAGGCCGTTGCCGTGATCGGGGCCAACGGCGCCGGCAAGACGACGCTGCTCCGCGTCATCTCGGGGCTGCTGCCGGCGAGCGCGGGCGCAATGAGCATGGAGGGGACGGACCTGCGCCGCACGCCGCCGCACAGGATCATCGAGACAGGCATCGCACACGTGCCGGAGAGCCGGCGCCTGTTCCCCCGGCTCAGCGTCGAGGAGAACCTGCGCATGGGCGCCTTCGTCAAGCCCGCGCGCGCTCGTTTCGCCGAGCGGCTGGACTACGTGTACGGCCTGTTTCCCCGCCTCGCAGAGCGCCGCAACCAGCTCGCCGGCACCATGTCCGGCGGCGAGCAGCAGATGTGCGCCATCGGCCGAGCGCTGATGAGCGGCCCGAAGCTCGTCCTGCTCGACGAGCCGTCGATGGGGCTCGCGCCGGTTATCGTCACGCAGGTGTTCGATCTCGTCCGCCGCATCCGTTCGGAGGGCTACACCGTGCTGATCGTCGAGCAGAACGTGGCGCAGGTCCTGAAGGTGGTGGACCGCGCCTACCTGATCGAGGTCGGCCGGGTCGACAGGAGCGGGCCGGCGGCCGAGCTGCTGGCAAGCGACGACATCCGCAGGGCGTACATGGGGCTCTGAGGCCGGCGGCTCTCCTGCACGGGGGGCGAATCGGGGGACGGAATGGATTGCGCGCTCGACATCTTTTTCCTCGAGGCCGTGCTCAACGGCCTGCTGCTCGCGGGCCTCCTGGCGCTGTTGGCGCTCGGCCTCAACCTGGTCTTCGGCGTCATCGACGTGGTGTGGATCTGCTACGCCGAGCTGGTGATGGTCGGCATGTATGCCATCTTCCACTTCCACAAGGTCGTCGGACTGCCGCTGCCGGTCGCTATGGCGCTCGGGATACTGGTGGTCGCCGTCGCGGGCGTCATCCTGCATGCGGTGGTGATCAGGCCGGTCCTGGACACGCCGCCCATCAATCAGCTCCTCGTCACCGGCGGTGTGCTGTTCTTCCTGCAGGCCGCCGCCACGATGGCGTTCGGCGTCGAGTTCAAGAACATCGGCGTCCAGCTCGGCTCGGTATCGTTCGCGGACATGTATTTCTCCTGGAACCGGATCCTGACCTTCGTGGTCGCGCTGGCGATCGTGCTCGTGCTCTGGCAGTTCCTCAGGCGCACCTTCGTCGGTACGGCGATCCGCGCTGTCAGCCAGGACCGCCAGATCATGCCCCTGATGGGTGTCGACACGCGGCAGATCTATCTGATCACCTCGGCCATCGGCGGCGGCCTTGCCGGCCTCGCGGCCACGCTGATGGTGCTGCAGTTCGACATCTACCCGCAGATCGGGCTGCAGTTCGGGCCGCTCGTCTTCATGATCTGCGTGCTTGGCGGCCTCGGCAGCATGGTCGGGGGTTTCGTCGCCGCCTTCATCATCGCCCAGTTCATAACCATCGGCGGGTCGTGCTTCGCCACCGAATGGGGCTATGCGGTGGCCTTCCTGTTCTTCATGGTGATCATCTTCATCCGGCCGCAGGGCCTGTTCGGGGGCAAGGTATGACTAAGCCCCGCCTCAATCCCGGATACGTGATCGGCCTCGCGGTGATGATCGCCTTCCCCTTCGCGGTCAACGTGCTGTTCCCGTCGTCGCAGAAGTACTACCTGCACCTCGCCGTGCAGATCCTGCTGTGGGCGTTCATCTACACGGGCTGGTCGCTGATGGGCCGGTTCGGGCTCACCTCGCTCGGCCATGGCGCCTTCACCGGCGTCGGCGCCTACGTGACGGTGCTGCTGTGGAACTACTCCGGATTGACGCCTCTCCTCGGCATCCCGATCGCGGTGATCCTCGCAGCGGGGCTCGGGGTCGTCGTCGGCTATCCCTGCTTCAGGCAGCGGATCACGGGCCACTATTTCGCGCTTCTCACACTGGCGCTCACCGAGTTCGTCAGGCTGTGCATCGTCGGCCTGCGCGATCTGACCGGCGGCTCGCTCGGCACGCAGCCGCAGCGCCACGGCGACGGCCTCTCGCTCTATGCCGTGCAGTTCGAGCCTGACCGCATGCTGGCCTACTTCATCGCGCTGGCGGTCTGGCTCGCCGGCCTCTACGTCTGGTGGCGGGTCGACCGCAGCATGGACCGCTACGCCCTCGACGCCGCCAGCCAGGACGAGGACGCGGCCGCCTCGGTCGGCATTGACGTGACCCGCGAGAAGCTGAAGATCACCGCGCTGTCGGCGGCCATGTGCGCCTTCGGCGGGGCCATGTTCGGCCAGTACCAGATGTACATCGGGCCGGATACGATCGCGGGCCTGGGCGTCTCCCTGAACATGGTCTTCGCGGTCATCGCGGGCGGCATGTTCGTGATGCTCGGGCCGACATTCGGCGCGTTTTTCACGCAGATGCTGGCCGAGGTGCTCCGCGTCGCGATCCAGGGGTCGGAGACGCTGAAGGCGTGGCTCGGCTCGAGCGCACTGGCGCTCGACACCGCCATCTACGGGCTGCTGCTGATCTTCTTCATCATCTACATGCCGAAAGGGATCCTCGGCACGGCGCTCGACTGGCTCGAGAAGCGCAAGCCGGGCTCATAGCGGGGGGCGTTCGTGAGCGAGACTGTCGAGTTCCGAGCCGGCGGCTACCGCCATATCCCCGGCGTGTTCCAGTACTCGGCGGGCGTCGCCGCCCGTGCCGGGTTCGAGATCGTGCACGCCCGTTTCAGGACGCCCTTGCCGCTCGCTCGAGGGTTCGAGCGGATCGCCGAGCATCTTGCCGCCGAGCGCCGGCCGCTGACGGCATTCTGCGCCTGCGAGCTGAGATCCCCTGCGCCGTTCACCGAGGCCGGCTTCCGCGCCTTCAACGAGGTCTACGTCGGCACGCTCTCCGCGTGGGGCATCTTCAAGGACGAGGTGAACCCGGTGGCGCGGTCGAACGTGTGCCCAGCGGTCGCGCCGCCGGCAGAGCCGGCGCTCTACGCGTTCTCCTACACCGTGCCGGCGGCGGACGCCGGCCCGACCGCGGTCATCGCGGGCAGCGGCGAGGTGCCCGAAGGCCACGCGACCTACCGCGACCATGTGATCCGGCTGGGCGATCTCACGCCGGACGGTCTGCGCGAGAAGGCGCGCTGGGTGCTGGGCGAAATGGAGCGCCGCCTGCGGATGGCGGGGCTGACCTGGTCCGGCGTGACCGCGACGCAAGTCTATACCGTGCACGATCTCCATCCCTTCCTCGCCGACGCGATCGTGGCTTCCGGAGCGGCGGCGCACGGGCTCACCTGGCACTATTGCCGGCCGCCGATCGTCGACGTCGAATACGAGATGGACTGCCGCGCCGTCCGCCGCGAGCTGGTGATCGGCTGACCTCGCCGGCCGGCCGCGTGTGGCTCGCAACCCGTCCTCGAACGCCCCTGCCCGCGGTCAGGTCGTTGCCGTCACCAGCACGATCTTGCCGATGTGTGCGCTGCTCTCCATCAGCCGGTGCGCCTCGGCGGCCTCGGCCATCGGGAACGTCCTGAACATCACCGGCTTCACCTTGCCCGCCTCGATCAGCGGCCACACCCTGGCCTCGAGCGCCCGGGCGATCTCGCCCTTCTGCTCGACCGTGCGCGGGCGCAGCGTCGAGCCGGTCCAGGTCAGCCGCTTGATCATGAGCATCATGAAGTCGGCCTTGACCTTGGAGCCGCCGAGCCAGGCGATCTGCACCATCCGGCCTTCCACGGCGAGCGCGCGGATGTTGCGCGGGACGTAGCTGCCGCCGACCATGTCCAGGATGACGTCGACGCCCTTGCCGCCGGTCAGCTCCTTGGTGACGGCGACAAAATCCTCGTTCCTGTAGTTGATGGCCCGCTCGGCGCCGAGCGCCTCGCACGCCTTGGCCTTGTCGTCGCTGCCGACCGTGCAGAGCACCCGCGCGCCGAACGCGCGGGCGAGCTGGATCGCCGTCGTGCCGATGCCGCTGGAGCCGCCGTGGATCAGGAGCGTCTCGCCGGGCTCGAGCCGGCCGCGCTCGAACACGTTGGTCCAGACGGTGAAGAACGTCTCCGGGACGCCTCCCGCCTCGACCAGCGACAGGCCCTTCGGCACCGGCAACGCCTGCGGCTCCGGCGCGACGCAGTATTCGGCATAGCCGCCGCCCGAGACCAGCGCGCAGACCTTGTCGCCGGCCTTGAACCGGCGGCAGCCGGACCCCGCCGCCACGACCTCGCCGGCGATCTCCAGCCCAGGCACCGTGCTCGCCCCGGGCGGCGGATTGTACTGCCCCAGGCGCTGCTGCACGTCCGGCCGGTTGACGCCGGCCGCCGCAACCTTCACCAGCACCTCGCCTTCACCGGGCTGCGGCACCGGCATCGTGTCGGGCTTCAATACGTCTGGCCCGCCGAACCCGTCGAGGCGAACATAGGTCATGGTCTGGGGCAGGCTCATGGTGGTCACTCCTCCGTCCCGGTCTCATCCATCTCCGGCTGCTTAGCGCAAGCCGCAGCCCGCGTCACGGTGCCCGGTCGAATCGCGAGCATTGCAGGCGGCTGCCGTCTGCCGCACTCTCGCCTCGGCATGTGGGAGCTTAACTCCGGGCGGGGTGAGATGTGAGCAAGCTGAGCTGGCCGGATTCCCTCTGGGCGGCGGTGACGCCGCCGGGTCCCGATGCGCGCCCGCTCGATGGGGATGCGAAGGCGGATGCAGTGGTGATCGGCGCCGGGTTCACCGGGCTTGCCGCGGCGCTGCACCTGGCCGGAACCGGCGCGGACGTTCTCGTGCTGGAGGCGGTCGCGCCGGGCTGGGGCGCCTCCGGGCGCAGCAACGGCCAGGTGATCCCGACGCTGACTCGGCCCGATCCCGATGCGATCGTCGCTCAGCTCGGCGAGGCCGGCGAGCGTTTCGTCGCTATGCTGCGCGACAGCGCCTCGCTCCTGTTCGACCTCGTGCGCAGCCAGGGCATCGACGCGGAAGCCGAGCAGACCGGCTGGATGCAGCCCGTGCATACGCCCGGCCGCATGAAAATCGCCGAGCAGCGGGTGGCGCAGTGGTCGAAATGGGGCGCGCCCGTCGAGCTGCTGACGCGCGAGGACGTCCGCGCCATGAGTGGCTCGGACCTGTGGCACGGCGGCTTCTGGAACAGGTCCGGCGGCCACGTCAACCCGCTGGCGCTCGCCCGCGGCCTTGCCCGCGCCGTCGCCGCCAAGGGCGGGCGGATCGCAGTGCAGACGCCGGCGACGGCCTGCGAGCGCCTGGACGGCCGATGGATCGTCCGCACACCGCGCGGCAAGGTGACGGCGAAGGCGCTGGTGCTGGCGACGAATGCCTATACCGGCGAGATTGCACCGCATCTTGCGCCGCGCATCGCGCGCCAGGTCGTGCCCGTCCTGTCCTGGCAGATGGCGACGCGCCCGCTCGGCGAGGACCTGCGCCGCATCGTTATGCCCGGCCGCCAGGCGCTCTCCGACACCCACGGCGACCTGCATTTCTGCCGCTATGATGCCCGCAACCGGCTGGTCACCGGCGGCGCGCTCATCGTGCCGGTTAATGGCGCGGAGCGGCTGCGGCGACGGATCGGCGACCGGCTTCGGCGCATGTTTCCCGAGATCGGGAGCATCGGTTTCGACCACGTCTGGAACGGCTATATTGGCATGACGACCGATTTCCTGCCGCGCGTACACCGGCTCGGTCCCGACGGCTTCGCGTGGGTCGGCTGCAACGGCCGGGCGGTCGCACTTGCCATCGCGCTCGGGCGGGAGATCGCGCGCGCCATCGCAGGCGTTCCCGTTGCCGAGCTGGGCCTGCCGCTGACCGAGCCGCGGCCGCTTGCCGCACATCGCCTGCTGCGCAGGCTAGCGCCCTTGCGTCTCGCCGAGCTCAGATGGCGCGATGCGCGCGAGGTCCGATGAGGAGGAGCAACATGACCGACCATACCGGGAAGCTCAGCGCGCCCGCGCCCCTTCCGATGCTGGAGAAGCGGCGCATCGAGGCGGCCATCCTCAAGCACGTTTACGAGGTGCTGAAGGCGAGCCACGGCAAGGACGTCGCCGAGTCGACGGTCGCCGGCGCGGTGCGCAAATCCGCGGTCGAGCAGGCGAAGGAGATGGCGGCCGCCGCGGGGGGCGGGACATCCCTGCAGACGTTCATCGACCGCCAGGCGCTGTGGCGCGCAGGAGGCGCGCTCGAAACCGAGGTGATCGAGCAGACCGAGACGACCTACGCCTACAACGTCACGCGCTGCCGCTATGCCGAGATGTATCGCGAGATGGGGCTCGGCGAGATCGGCCATCTGCTTTCGTGCATGCGCGACGGCACGTTCGCCGAGGGCTACGACCGGCGGATCGCCCTGACGCGCACGCAGACGATCATGCAGGGCGCAAGCCATTGCGACTTCCGCTATCGCCTGCTGAAGGACGATGCCACGGATTGAGCCGACCTGCTTTCGAGCGCTCCGCGGCCGATGGCGCCCGCGCTCGGCGCCGGCTTAGCCGCTCACCGGCTTCGCCGACCCTGGGTGGCGAAAAGACGGCGGATCCTTTGAGGAGAAGGTTCCAAACCTGCTACCGCGATTCCGTCGATGGGGGTCAGAGCCGCAAGGTCTGAAACAAAAATTGGCTTCGGGAGGCCCGGATCCGACTGACTTGCGAGCCTCGAGGCATCAAAACCCCATCGCAGCGGGTAGCAAAGTGGCGGCGCATCGCAGATACCCGCCTGCGCGGATATGACGGTGAGTATGGGCGGGCGGATGGGAATGAAACGGGTCGCCAAACAGGCGTGCGACCGCATGGCGCCACCGTACACCCACCCAATCCGTCATTTCCGCGAAGGCGGAAATCTGTGATGCGTTTCAGCAGGCAAGACGGGGGCCGGAGGCGGTGGGGCAGTGAAACCTGGCTGAACACGAGCTTCCAAAGCATGAAGAACCCGAGCCGACCTCTGCTACACCCGTTTCGTCATCAAGGGTCGGCAAAGCCGGTGAGCGGCTAACCCCTACTGCTTCCCTCGGCTCCGAGCGGATCGCCGTCCTCCAGGCGCCCATCCCGCAGTTGGAAGATGCGATCGAAGCGGTCGAAGATCTTCTCGTCGTGGGTGACGGCGATGATGGCGGCGTCCTGCTCCATGGCCAGCCTGCGCAGCAGGTCCATGACGATCCCGGCGCGCTTGGAATCGAGTGCGGCCGTCGGCTCGTCCGCGAGGATGATGCGGGGCCGGTTGGCGAGCGCGCGCGCGATGGCGACGCGCTGCGCCTCGCCGCCGGAGAGCCTGGCCGGCGTCGCCGTGCGGCGGTGACCGACCTCCAGGTAGTCCAGGAGCTCGATCGCCCGCGCGCGCGCCGTAGCGGGGTCCGCGCCCGCGAGCTGCAGGACGATTGCGACGTTGTCGGTGGCGTCGAGGAACGGCAGCAGGTTGTGGAACTGGAAGATGAAGCCGATCTTGTCGAGCCGCAGCCGGCGCAGATCGCGGCGCTGCCATTGGCCGTCGCGCACCACGGCCTCGCCGTCGAGGTCCATCGAGCCCGACGACGGATCGAGGATGCAGCCGATGATGTTGAGCAGCGTCGTCTTGCCCGAGCCCGAGGGCCCGAGCAGCGCCACCACCTGCCGCGGGTAGACGTCGAGGGAGACGTCCCTCAGCGCATCGACGCGGGCCTCGCCCTCGCCGAAGTGCTTCGAGATGCCCCGGAGCGCCACGAGCGGCGTGCGCATGATCTCCTGGCTCACGGTCAGCCTCCGAGTGCCGTCGCGGGATCCACTCTCAGCGCGGCCCGCACGCCGAGACCGCTCGCGACCAGGCACACGGCGAAGACGATGGCGCCGAGGACGAGCACGTTGTCGGGCTCCAGCACGACCCTGCGCGGGAAGTAGTCCTCGATGCTGGAGATCAGCGCGACGCCGATGGCGAAGCCGATGAGGCCGAGTGCCAGCGCCTGCTGGACGACCATCCCGATGATCGTCCGGTCAGGCGCGCCGATCAGTTTCAGGGTGGCGATCTGTTTGAGCTTCTCCATGGTCATCGTGTAGATGATGAGCGCGATGATGACGGCGGAGACGATCAGCAGCAGCGACGTGAACAGGCCGATCTGGCGCCGCGCGCGGTCGACCAGCGACTGCGTCAGGATCGCCTCCTGCGCCTCCTGGGTGATCGCCGAGAAATGCTTCCAGCGCCGCACCGTCTCGGCGACCGCCTCGGGGGAGGCGTTCGGCGCGAGGCGCGCGACGACGGCATTGACGGTGTCGCGGCCCTCGCCTCCCGTTCCGCGCGCGAGCTGCACGCGGGCGGCCGGCGGCGACAGGTCGAACTGCAGCTTTTGGGCATCCAGCAGCGTGATATAGACCGCCGGGTCCCCGCCGGAGCTGACCTGCTGGGCCGTCAGTCCGACGACCGTGAACGTGCTTCGCCCGAGCGTGATCCGGTCTCCGAGCACGAGCCCGGCCGACCTGTCGGCCACCATCTCGTAGTGGCTGCGGGCAATCGTCCGGCCTGCGGCGATCTGGGGGGCGCCTCCCGGCCGGGCCAGCTCGTGACCGATGACGTAGAGCCTGGCCTTGCGGCCGCGATGCTCCGCCTCGACCGTCTGATAGGTGATGCTGCCCGCGGCAGTCACTCCGGCGATGCGGGCGATCGCCTCCCGCGTATCGCCTGGAACACGCGAGGCCTCCGCGAAGGGCCCACGGGTGTTCGCTTCCACGACCCACAGGTCGACCGCCGGGGCACGCGCGATCGTCAGCGCCTCGACCACGAGCCCGCGATAGATGCCGATCATGGCGAGGACCACGCCAAGCAGCAGGCCAAGGCCGACGCAGGTCAGGATGAAGCGGCCGAGACCGTGGCGGATGTCGCGATAGGCGAGGTTCATGGCCGTGCGGCCCCGCCGGCGCGGGCGGAGCGGCCTTCGCGGAAGCCGCTCTCGGCGCGCGCGACGACCTGCGCTCCCGGCGGCAACTTGCCTACGATCTCGAGGCGCGAGTCCTCGGTCCGATGCCGGAAATCGACGGTCCGGCGTTGCAGCTTCCCGTCCTCGAGCGTCCACACGAGGCCCTTCCGACCGTCGTATCCCAGGACTGCCGCCTCCGGGACGAGCAGGGCGCGGTCGAGCGTCGCCACGGTGATCCAGAACTCGGCCTGCTCGCCGAGGTGGACCCTCGGCGGGGGATTGTCGCCCCGGATGTTGACGCGCCGCTCCTCGGTGACGCGGTCGCTCTCGAGTCCGATCCGGACGACGCGCCCCGTGAAGCTGTCCAGGGGACGCGAGCGCAGCCGTGCGTCGACGCGCTGGCCCTCCTCGATGTAGCCGGCACGGGCCTCGTCGATATGGGCAAGCCCCCAGAACGTGTCGACGGCGACGAGGGTGAAGATCGGGTCGCCTGCCTTGACGACGGTTCCGCGCTCCTTGTGGCGCTCGATGACGATTGCCTCGAAGGGCGCCACGAGCGTCCGGTGCTGCAGCATCGTCTCCTCGAACTGCAGTTGAGCCCTGGCGTCCTCGAGTTGCGCCTTCGTGCTCTCGATCTCGCTCTCGAAGACCGCCACGTCGGCCCGCGCGACAACCTCGTCCCGCTCGGCCTCCTCGGCCACCTGCTGCGAGACGATGTCCCGCCCGGCGAGGGCCTGCTTGCGGCGGTTGGCCTCCAGCTTCTGGGCGAGCACGGCCCGCGCCTTCTCGAGGTTTGCCGCGGCCCGCTTGATGTTGACCTCGGCGATCGACAGCGCCGCCCGCGCCTTGGCTACCTTGGCCTGCTGCTCGCCCGAGTTGAGGCGGGCGAGGACCTGGCCCTCCGGCACGCGTTCCCCGTGGTCCGCGTGGAGCTCGACCAGCGTTGCGCCGACCTCGAAGCCGATCTTCGACAGGATGCGGGCCTCGACAGTGCCGAGGCCGAAGACGCGGACTGGCACATTCGTCTCGACGGTTGCGACCTCCACCTCCAGCGGCCGATTGGCGTAGAGGAATGCACCGGCGGCTAGGACGGCGGCAAGGGCGGCGCCCCACAGGGCACGCCTGGCCCAGGGCCGGCCTGCAAGCCGGGAGATGTATCGCCGGACAGCGGATCGATCTGGTGTAGTCGGCACGCGCGCAGCACTCCATTGACATCCGTGAGAGATGGTAGCGCCCTGTGGCCCGGGATGGTTTGCGATCTGTCAAGCGCGCAGCTTCTGAGAAGCGCGGAGGCTGGCGCGCTGAAATCGCACGCACCGGCCGACACCCGGCTCGTGGTATATCCAAAGGGCCGGCGGCCTGTGGGAGGGAGCGCGGGAGCCGCCTGGCCGGACGCAGGGCGCATTGGAAAGGACGGCCAACTCGCGTGCGCAGCAGTGGGCATCGGATCGCCGGCCTGTTTCTCAGGATGTTCGAGAGCGAGGTGCGCGCCTGGCACGGCCGCGAGCCGCTCGGAAAAGTCTTCTGGGGCTACGGCGTGCTCGCCAGCCTCGTCTTGATCGCCCTCTATATCCTTGCCGCGTTCCAGGGGCGGATCATCGTCCAGCAGATCCTGCTCGTGTTCTTCGCCGCCTACACGGCCTGGATCCTCGTCGCGGTCTGGCGCTGTGCTGCAGCCGCGCAACCGTTGTGGCGTTCGCTGGCCCGCAGTCTCACCGTGGCTTGGGCAGGTAATACGATCCTGGTGCTGTTCTTTCTTCAGCTCCAGCTATTGCTGGAGCTCGCCGGGCGTTGAGGCGATGCGGCTGCCCCGCCGGCGCCATGGCGAGCCCGCCTCAACGCACCTGGACGGCCGAGCGGAGGATGTGCAGGACCAGACCGGCGAAAGTGGCCGCCCACGCGGTGAGCGCGACGAGCACGAATGCCCGCGGGATAACCAGGAGAAAGGGCAGGTCCAGCGCCCGGGAGAGCTGGAACGTGCTGGTCGTATACATGCCGAGCGGGAAGACCATTCCCCAGAGCTGCGGCTCGTAGCGCAAACGGTCGCCGCGCACCAGGTACCGCCAGATCATCAGCGCGATCAGGAACGGTATCCACCAGGTCGCCGCAGCCCAGAAGAACACGGTGAAGCCCTTGAGGAAGGGCACGAACTCGCCCAGCAGCGGCCACGACTCGGCCCGCATGAGCAGGACCGATCCGGCCAGCGTCGAGATGGCCACCGCTCCCATGTTGATCCAATACGGCGGGCTGAAATCGTGGGTCGTCAGACGGACGAAGGTCAGGCGGTAGAAGATCAGGGGGATGATGGCGAGATAGAGCATGCAGCCGATCATGAACATCGCCAGGCACAGGAACTGGATCGCCTGCGAAGGCGGTGCCGCGGTGCCGAGCGTGCCTTGCAGCACCACGAGCGATTGCGTCGCCACGGCGGCGATCAGCCATGCGCCGTTGATCCCGGACGCCAGCGACGGCTTGCGCTCGCGGATCGTGACGGCAGTGAAGAAGGAGTACATGACCAGGCACCAGGCGCCGAGCCCTACGTACCACAGCGCGACCGGCACGGCGCTGGTCTGGCCGACGATGGCGGTCTGAGTCCCCAGCACGCAGGTGCCCGCGACGATGGTGAAGAAGCCTGGCGCGCGCTGGTGGTTCGAGAGATCCGCGGCGAGTTTGCCCGGATACCGCCAGAGCCTGAGCAGCGTGAGCAGCCACAGGACGCCGTAGGCGATCCAGTTGATGACGAGCAGGATGCCGGGAACTGCCGGGATCGCCAGCAGTTGGCACGCGATGGACACCACCCCCGTCGCCATGACCAGCGCGAAATAGCCGGGGAACAGATGCTCCGCTGCGTTCAGGACCATGCGCGCCGCGGCCGCGCCTGCTGGCGGCCTCCGGTCCGTGACAGTCGGCAACATCTGACAGCCTCCGGTGCGGTTCGTGAGCACTGCAGCCGTCCCGCCTCGGAACCGGCGCCTCCGGTCCAGCTTGCAGTCGAGCCGCGCCGCCAGTCTATGCCAATTTCCCCCTGCGCAACCGATGCGACCCCATCCTGCGACCATCGGCCAGCGCATATCCTGGCGCGGGGCCATCGGCTCGCGCCACTGCAGGTCGAGCCGACCGATGCCATCGGGGGCCGAGACGACGCGTTCTGTTTCCTGGCTAGTGCCTTAGGTTAGTTCAGGCGGCAAGCAGCAGGCAACGATCGGGATCGAGCATCACCGATACGAAGTCACCCGCCTTGAAACGCTGGCCCACCGCCAGCGCGCGCGTGCGCACAAGCCAGCGGCCGACGCGGACATCGTACTCGACGAGCTCGCCGATATCGACCGCTGCCTCGACTTCGCCCTGGTGCTGCGAGCCGCCGTGTGTCGGACCGTTGCCGGCCGGCATCAGCGCCACGGCCTCGGGGCGGATGCAGAGGAGCACCTTTTGCCCGACTTGGACCATTGCGCACGGGCTGCCTGTGATGTCGAGTCCATCGTCCGTCGTAACCACTGCCTGCGGCGGGTCGTCATTGCCAGCCTCGAAACGCTTGACGCGGCCCTCGATGAAGCTGCCCGAGCCGACGAACTCGGCGACGAAGCGGGTCGCCGGCTGGAGATAGACGTTCGCGGGCGTGCCGACTTGGACGATCGAGCCCTTGTCCATGACGACGACGCGATCGGAGATTACCATCGCCTCTGTCTGGTCGTGGGTCACATAAAGTGTCGTAGTCTTGAGCGAGACCAGCAGACTGCGCAATTCGACGCGCATATACTCTCGGAGCTTGGCGTCGAGATTGCTCAATGGCTCGTCAAATAGCAACACGTCGGGCTCGGTCGCGAGAGCGCGCGCGATGGCGATCCGCTGTTGCTGGCCGCCAGAGAGCTGCTTGGGCAGCCGCTCCCCTACAGCCGGCAGCTTCACGAGGTCGAGCACGGAAGCGACTTTCTTGGAAATTTCGGCCTTGGAAAATTTGCGCACCTCGAGCCCAAAAGCAATGTTCTGGTAAACCGTCATGTGCGGAAACAGGGCATAGTTCTGAAATACCATTGCGGCGTTGCGTTGCTCGGGAGGCAAGTGCGTGACGTCGCGTTCGCCGAAGTAGAGACTGCCGGCGTCCTGCTCTATGAGCCCGGCCACAATGCGGAGAGTTGTCGTCTTGCCGCAGCCCGATGGGCCAAGCAGGGCAACGATCTCTCCCTCGCCGATGTCGAGCTTGCTTATCTCTGCGGCGAGCACCTGACCGTAGCGCTTGACAATTCTTTCAAGTCGGACATTGGACATGCCGGGTGCGCGCTCCCGTTATGGCTTGGTGACGTTGGTTTTAAGTCGGCCGTTGACGCGAGGTCGGGGCGGTCGGTGATGATCCAGTCAACGCCGTAAGAAATCATTCGCGCATGCTGGGACGGCTCGTTCGGCGTCCACACGCCCAGGCGCAATGCCATATCGCGCACTTTCGCCGCGGTCGACGGGCCGACGGCCGTCCATTCCAGCGCGAGGTCCTGTGCACCGAGATCGGTCGCTCCTGCAATTGTGGAGGCAAGGCCGCCACGCTCGGCAAGGCCGCGCGCCGACGCGACGGCCGTGAGATTGATGGTGGACGAAAGCCGCCTGAGCTTGGCGAGGCTCTTCCAGTCGAAGGCCGAGACCGTCGTCGCAGCCAGCATGCCGGAGCGCTCAAGGGCGTCGATCAGACTTCGGCAAAGGTCGTCGTGCTCTGGGGTGTCTGAGCTGAACTTGACCTCGACGATGCTCGCTGCACCGTGGCTGCGAAAGAGTTGCAGGACGTCGTCAAGATACGGAACTCCCTCGCCGTTGGTACCACGGAGCCGGATCCGGCCTAAGTCTGCGGTCGACAGATCACGGATCGCACCCGCGCCATCAGAGGTGCGGTCTACCGTCAGATCGTGCATGACGACGAGGTCACGATCCAATGTCCCATGCACGTCCAGCTCGAACACGCCGTAGCCGGCGGCGAGCGAATTCCTGAAGGCGAGGAGCGAGTTCTCGGGCCAGAGTTCCGCCCCACCCCGATGCGCGACGAAGCACGCGCCGTGGGCGACGTCGGCCCAGCGGTTTCGCGCGGCCTGCGCGCTTTCCTCGATCGAAGATAGCGGCATGATCGTTCCCCGTCCCGCGACTGGATCGCAGCCATCTCGAGCACGACCTTCCGCTGCAGGGGCAACATGTGCGTAGACGGCACCGACTGTCAATGACCGCCACGATTCCGCTAGGTGGAACATGTGCCAGCGTAGCGGCAATACTCATGATGCGGTTGCGCACGATATTCTCTTGCTAGGCGCACTGGCCCACCCTATCCTTTCACCGCGCAATCGCCTGAGTTGCCGCATTCGCCGGAGGGACTTCCATGACGGACAAGACGAAGGGCAAATCGGCCATCGCCAGAAAAACACGGACGCTCCCCGAGGCCGATGAATTGCCGGTAGCCGGCATCGCGCGCCGCGGCTTCATTCAGACCGCTGGCACAGCGGGACTGTCGCTGACCATGCTCGGCTTCATTGGCCGTGAGGAGGCGCATGCCGCCGCTTTCAAGCCCGACCTGACCATGGAGCCCAATCCGCATCCGACATTCGGATACCCGAATTGGTTCCCGTCATGGGACGAGATCGAGCGCCGCGCGAAAGCCGAGGGCAAGCTCAACGTCAGCGCCTGGGGCGGACCGGAAACCAAGGACCATTTCGGCAAGATCTGCGCCGCTTTCGAGAAGGCGTCGGGCATCAAGACGACCTACACGCACGGCGATTGGTTCGCCGCCCAGCAGCAGGTACTGAACGAGGTCAAGGACAAGAAGGAGCAGGGCTCCATCGATGCGATTTTCCTCTGGGGCAAGCCGTTTTCGAACCTGATGCAGGGCGGCGGCGTGTGGGAAGTGCCGATCCTCGATATCCTCCCGAATGGGCGCAAGATCGCCTACCGGCCGGAGATGGGCCGCTTCGTTCACGACATGGTGCCGACCTACGGTACTTTCGTGCCGCACGTGAACTGGCAGGACTGCTACGTCTACAACAAAAAGAAGTTCAAGCGGGAGGACATGCCGCAAAAAGTGACCGGCGTCCTCGAGTGGGCAAAGGAGAACAAGGGCGAGTTTTCCTACTGCGACGTCAACAAGGGCGGCAGCGGTCACACCTGGGTGATGATGCTGATTTATGAGCTTACGGGCGGATACGAGAAATACGCCTTCCGGCCGTTCGTGAAGGAAATTGCGGACAAGGACTGGCAGCCGCTCTGGGACTATCTCAAGGAGCTCGAGCAGTACTGCTACAAGCCCGGCACCTACCCACAGGGCAACAACGCGGTGGCCCAACTCTTCGCGGCAGGCGAAATTACCTTCTGTCCGAACTGGGATGCCGTCATGGCACAGGGTGTGATCGGCGGCACGCTCGATCCTGAAATCCTCGGCTTATTCGTGCCCGAGCCCGGGATCTACTCCCCGATGGACGGCTTCACCATTCCGGTCAATGCCCCCAACAAGGCGGCCGCGCTCGTCTTCCTCAATTACATTACTTCGGTTGAGGCGCAGATGCAGGTGCCGCAGGTTATCGGCGCTTACCCAGTCGTAACAGAGGCATGGGACAAACAGACCGATAAAGAAAAGAACCAGCCATACCACCCGGTCAAAGACCTCCGGGCCTGGCGCGATCTGGGCAAAATGGGCGCACGTCATGGCGAGTACATGTTCCACATGATGACGCAATGGGTAGACAAAATCGCGCGCAAGAACTGATGGGGAGTGCTAGGCAAGTGTGCCTTGGACGCCCCCCGTACCGATCGGCTGGGTGCTTGAGCTCGGTTTATCCGAGGCTGTAGCGTCGTTGTTCGCCGAACAGCTTCGTCGTCGTCGATTCCTCAGTTTCACTTGAACGCCATGTCCCCGCGCCGGCAGCTCGGCAATCTTTTGCTTATCGCGCCACTCACCATATTCCTCCTGGTCATGGTGATGGTGCCGCTCGTGATTGCCATGCTGTCGTCGTTCGGTCTGACGACTGTGGCGCCAGGGCTGCCGGGGCACTTCACGCTGCAGGGATATCGCGACTTCTTCGATCCCTCGAAGCCGAGTCTCCAGGCGCTCTGGTTCACCTTCAAGGTGACGTTGATCACGACCGTGATCTCGACCTCGCTCGGACTCGGCCTTGCCCTGTTCATGCATTTTCGCAAGATCCGGCTCAATGCGGCGCTTTCGTTCCTTGTCAAGGTACCGCTGTTCATGCCGTACTTGGTCACGGCGTTCGTGTTCTGGGTGCTTTTGTACCCCAGGGGCTACATCGGAATCATCTTCGAGATCATTTTCGTTGAGTTTTTCCGCCTCGCCGAGGAGGCGCCCGCCCTCGTCGCCGATCCCTACGGGATCGCAATCATCGTTTGCGGATCGTGGATGCGCTTCCCATACGCATTCGTCATCATCCACGGCCTGCTGCAGATGCTCGATCCCTCTCTCGAGGAAGCTGCTCGGACGCTCGGGGCGCGCACGGGCCGCATCGTCCGCCGTATCCACCTGCCGCTGCTCGGCTACGGCCTGCTCTCGGCCGTGCTGCTCAATTTCCTCGCTCTTTTCATCGCATTCTCGATCCCCTTCGTGCTAGGCGCGAGCTGGCCGCAGTTCCTCTCTGTGTTCGTCTATGTGAATGCCAAGGACCAGGGCAATTGGCTCGCCGGCTACACGACGTCGGTCGTTTATATCTGCGTTGCGCTGGCGATCGCCTATTTCTACACACGGGCTCTGGCCAAGGCGCGCAAGCATGCCTAAACGCAGTGACAGCCGCTGGGTGGACTGGCTCGTGATCGGGCTCGTCGTCTGGCTCATCCTGTTTCCGGTGGTCGTAGTCTTCCTGTACGCCTTTGCCACCAAGTGGTTTCCCTCGCACTGGTGGTGGCCTCAGGAGTTCGGCATTAATTGGTTCAGGAAAATTCTAACGTCCAATAACATCGTGACGGCGATGCTCAACAGCTACCTGATCGCGGCCGTCGTCACGCTCGCAACCATCGGAGTTACGTTCCCGGCGGCTTACGTCTTCGGTGCTCGCACGCAGGGAAACAATGGATCCTTCATCCAGCTCGTCGAAGGCTTCTCCAATATCCCGCTCGCCTTCCCAACCATCACCGTCGGCATCGGCCTCCTGCCGTTCTACGCAAAGATCGGCCTGCTCTCGTCGTTCCCTGGCGTCGTGCTCGCGCACATGATCATGGCCGTGCCATATGCGCTCCGCGCGATGGTGAGCTCATTCCTGATGGTGCCACCCGAATACGAGGAGGCAGCACGCAATCTGGGTGCCAGCCGAGCGCTCATCCTGAGGAAAATCTACTTGCCGCTGGTGTGGCCGGGCATGATGGCCGGCGGCATTTTCGCCTTCAGCTGGTCACTAAATGAGTTCGTTCTGATCCTGTTGCTCGGCTATCCCAATATCGAGACCATCCCAGTGCAGGTCTACCAGTTCGTCGGCGGCTACTATCTCCATCCCCAGCAAGCGGCCGCGCTTGGACTTTTTCTGCTCGTGCCGACCTTGGCGCTGATGTTTCTGGTCGAGCGCACGGTGAAATCCTCCGCCGTGGTGCCGGCGGGCGCTTGATGGCGGATCGGGAGCCGCACAAAATGTCGATCGCGAAGCTGCAGCCGCTGAGCGCATTTCCCCTGTCCGCGCGCCGGGGCGTGCATGCCGTGCTGACCGACATAGATGACACGCTGACGCTTGCCGGCCGGCTGACAGCGGGTGCCTTTGTGGCGATGGATGCGCTCCACCGGGCCGGTATCGCAGTCGTGCCGGTAACAGGGCGCCCAGCCGGCTGGTGCGATCAGATCGCCCGCCAATGGCCCGTCAGGGGCGTCGTCGGCGAGAACGGCGCTTTCTTCTTCAGTTACGATCCGAGCGCCCGCCGGGTGGTGCGCCGCTATTGGTTCGACACCGACCGTCGTGCCGCCGACAGGCGCCGACTGGACGCGCTCCGAGCCCGCATTTTGGCGGAAGTGCCGCGCGCGGCCATCGCCTCCGACCAGGCTTATCGCGAGTCCGATCTCGCGATCGACTGGTGCGAGGACGTCGATGCACTCAGCGAGGCTGAGGTCGCGCACGTCGCGGCGCTGGCCAGGGAGGTGGGGGCCACCGTTCGTGTTTCCTCGATTCATATCAACATCTGGTTCGGCGAGTTCAGCAAGCTCGACATGGCGCGGCGCTTCGCGTCCGAAATGCTCGGCATCAGCGCGGAGTCCGAGGCGGACAAGTTTGTTTTCGTCGGGGACTCGCCCAATGACGTGACGATGTTCGGCTATTTCCCACACTCGGTTGGTGTTGCCAACGTGCTTAAATTCCGTGGGCGGTTGGAGGCGGAACCTACCTATGTCACGCCGAGCGAGGGCGGAGATGGCTTCGCGGAGCTGGCGCGCGCGATCCTCGAGGTGCACGGAGCACTTGGAGGAGTCCAGGAGTTCGACCCGTGCCCCTGTTGACGACAACGATCGGCTCCTACCCGAAGCCAGCCGGCGTCCACGTCCCGAACTGGTTCGACGTACGCCGCAGCCACGCCCCCGGCGAATGGCATCCGACCAAGGCATACGACAATTACCTCAAGTCCGGGGGGGGCTCCGACGAGGTGGCGCTCGACAATGGCACCGTCGAGGTCGTGCACGAGCAGGTGGCTGCCGACATCGACGTTCCGACCGACGGCGAGATCCGGCGCGAGCACTACATCTACTATCAGTGCCGGCACTTGTCCGGCTTCGACTTCGCGGGGCTCACTCACAAGGCGATGCGGCAGGGGAGCTGGGTCGCTGAGGTGCCGACGGTGCGCGGCCCGATCAAGATCGCGAGCCCGATACTGCCGCGCGACTGGCGGATCGCGCAGAGTGCCACCGACAGGCCGGTGAAGATCACCCTGCCCGGGCCGATGACTATCATCGATTCGACGGCCGATGCCTATTACGGCGATGAAAGGCGCCTTGCCGTCGATCTTGCCGACGCGCTCAACGCCGAGGTGCGCGCGCTCGCCGAAGCGGGATGCCGCTGGATCCAGATCGACGAGCCGGTATTTGCGCGGGAGCCGGATAGGGCGCTCACCTACGGCATCGATCTGCTGGCGCGCTGCTTTCACGGCGTGCCGGCGACAGCGAAGCGCGCAGTTCACATCTGCTGCGGTTATCCGTCCGCTCTCGATCTCGAAACCTTTCCGAAGGCTAACGCCTCCGCCTACTTCCAGCTATCAGCCGCGCTCGAAGCCGCGCCCGTCGATGCCATCTCCATCGAGGACGCGCACCGCCACAACGATCTCTCACTGCTGGAGCGTTTCCGAACCAAGACCGTCATGCTCGGACTCATCGGTATCGCTCGAACGCGCATCGAGCCAGTCGAAGAGATTCGAGCGCGGCTCGAAGCGGCGCTCGGCCATATCGACGCCTACCGGCTGATTGCAGCGCCCGATTGCGGCCTCATCATGCTCGACCGCAAGACCGTGATCGCCAAGCTCCGCAACCTTGCAGCGGCGGCTCGCATGTGCGGATAGCGCGCGACAATCCACTGAGGGAGAGCACGACATGCCGGTCGAAGCGGCCTTTGCGGCGCCGGGACGTTTCTACAAGGGCAACCTGCATACGCACTCGACGCGCTCGGATGCGGCGCGCGATCCCGATGCCGTCTGCGCGCTCTACCGCGATTCCGGCTACGATTTCCTCGCCTTGACCGATCACTTCATGGCCAAGTTCGACTTTCCGATCGTCGATACGCGGGCTTACCGCACCAATCGCTTCACGACCGTCATCGGCGCCGAGGTGCACGCTCCGAAGACCTCTTTCGGCGAGCTCTGGCACCTGCTGGCCGTCGGATTGCCGCTCGACTTCGAGCGGACGCCGCCGTCGGAGATGGCGCCCAGTCTTGCTGCGCGCTGTGTCGCGGCCGGCGCCTACGTCGCCATCGCGCACCCGGCCTGGTACTCGGTCACGCTCGAGGATGCCGAGAGCATCACTTCCGCACATGCCGTGGAGATCTACAACCATACGAGCGAGGTGAAGGCGAGCCGCGGCGACAGCGCGAGCCTGATCGACGTGATGCTGGCCAAGGGCCGACGGCTCACGCTCTGCGCTACGGACGACGCGCACTTCCATTTCAACGACTGGTTCGGCGGCTACGTCATGGTCAAGTCGGAATCGCTCGAGCCCGAGGCGCTCGTCTCGGCACTCAAGGCCGGCCATTACTACTCGAGCCAGGGCCCGGAGCTTGCCGGCATCACCGTCTCTGGAGATACACTCGATGTCGAGTGCTCGCCGGCACGTTCCGTGATTGCGCTCGGGCGCGCGTCGACGTCGGCCGCCGCATTCGGCCACGGTCTCACTCGTGCCCGGCTGTCGCTTGACGGGCTCAGGGCCGGCGGTTTCGTCCGCGTCGTGGTTGTCGATGCTGCGGGCCGCAAGGCCTGGTCGAACCCTATCTGGCTTTAGCATCAGCCAGATGAACGGCGCGGTCGTATCGACTTCGGCCAACATATTGAGTTCGTTGGCGACCCCGGCAGGACTCGAACCTGCGACCCCGTGATTAGGAATCACGTGCTCTATCCGGCTGAGCTACGGGGCCGCTCTCGCGGGCGCATGGCCGCGAGGCGTGATGGCGGCCGGTTCGGCCATCTGGCCAAATTGTCTGGCCGAGGCCACACTAGCGCGGCGGCGGCGCAATGCAAGCCGATGCGGGAGCTGCCTTGGTACTGCCTTGGGGGACATGGGCGGCAGGCTGCAAGGGTCGGATCGACGGGGAAGGCGGCGATGGTCAGGGGGACTGCCCGGTTCGCGTGGCGGGAGCTGGCCTCGGCCCTGCTGACCGCCGCCGCCGCGCTCGCGTTCGCAGCCCCCTCCGCCGAGGCGCTCCAGTGCGAGCTCGAAGCCCAACCGGCGCGCGCTGTCGTACGGGTGATCGACGCCGAGACGCTGATGCTCGACGACGGCGCCGAGGTGCGCCTCGTCGGTGCGCTCGCTCCACGCGCGATGGATGGCGGCGCGGACGAGGCGGCGTGGCCGCTCGAGCAGGCGGCGAAGGCGGAGCTGGACCGGCTGGCCCTCGGCAGATCCGTCGAGCTCGGGGTGGCGGGGCGGCGCACCGACCGCTATGGGCGGCTCCTTGCGCAGGTGTTCGTCCAGGACGCCGGCGAGCGGATCTGGCTGCAAGGGGAAATGCTGCGCAGCGGCCATGCGCGGGCCTACGTACTGCCGGGCAGCGCGGACTGCATGGACGATCTCGCCGCTGCCGAGCGGCAGGCGCGGGAATCCAGGGCCGGCCTGTGGGCGCATGCGGCCTATCAGGTCCGGCCCGCATCGCGCCCCTGGGATCTGATGCGCTTCCGGAGCACCTATCAGACCGTCGAGGGGCAGGTCGTGAGCGCAGCCGATGTGCGCGGCCAGATCTACCTGAACTTCGGCGCCAACTGGCGCGACGACTTCACCGCCACGATCCGTCCGGCGCACAAGGCAGCCTTCGCGGAGCACAAGCTCGACCTCAAGGCGCTGGAGCGCCGGCGCGTGCGGGTGCGCGGGTGGATCGAGCGGCGGTCGGGACCGATGATCGAGCTCTACCACCCGAGCCAGATCGAGGTGCTGCCGGACTGATCCGAGGACGTCAGGATCGGGACGATTCGCCCTCGCCGCTCTCCACCGGCATGGCGACGGTGAGCCGGCCGCCAGCAAGGTCGACGTCGGGAACGAAGGCGCGCGTAAAGGACACCATCGCCGTGCTGCGTGCGCCTGCCAGGCGGATTTCGAGGATGTCGCCCGCCCCGAAGTTGTGGACGGCGATCACCTCGCCCAGCGGCGTGCCGTCCGGCGCGATAGCGCCGAGGCCGACGAGATCGGAGTGATAGAACTCCTCCTCGCCGGTTGGCGGCAGCCGCTCGCGCTCGATGAAGAGCCGCGTGCCGCGCAATCCCTCCGCGGCGTTGCGGTCGTTCACGCCGGCAATGCGGGCCACGACGCCTTTCGACGTGACGCGCACCACCGCGACCTCGAGCTGCCGCTCGCCGGCCTCATCCCAGAGAGGACCGTGGGCCGCAATGTCCTCCGGCGCATCCGTATAGGTGCGGATGAGCACGTGCCCGCGCACGCCGTGGGCGGCGCTGATCTGGCCGAGGAGGACGCGGGCGGGCTCAGCGCCCATCATCTACGAGCTCCCTGACCGGCGGGGCGGCTCAGGCCGAGACGTCAGGCCTGCACGGCCTCGGCCGCCTGCTTGGCCTTCTCGGCGGCGGCGGCCTCGCGCTCGAGCCGCTTCTTGCCGGGCTTGGCCTTCTCCGGGTTGTTCCTCGGCTCGCGCTTCATGAGTCCGGCCGCGTCGAGAAAACGTGCGACTCGATCCGTCGGCTGGGCGCCGACCGACAGCCAGTGCCTGCAGCGCTCGATGTCGAGCTTGACCCGGTTCGGGTCGTCGCGCTTCAGCATCGGGTTGAACGTGCCGACCTGCTCGATGTAGCGGCCGTCGCGGGGCGAGGTGCTGGTGGCCGCGACCACGTAGTAGTAGGGGCGCTTCTTGGCGCCGCCACGGGCCAGCCGGATCTTCACGGTCATTCTGTGTCGTCCTTCTCTTGCTTTGGCTTTGGTTTAATAAGCTTCTGAGGGGGGCCGCTTCTGTAGCGGGTTCAGCTAGAGCCCAAATAGGCTGACCTCATCAGCCCTCCCCTTGACGGGGAGGGCGGCGCGGCGAAAGCCGCGCGGGTGGGGCGGAGCCACGAACGAGACGTCAGACCCGCGGGCACCCCCACCCCCAACCCCTCCCCGCAAGGGGGAGGGGAGTTCCGGATCATCGGGGAGAGCCGGCGCCGGCCGGGCGTTTCCCGCGCGCCGTTGCGCACCAGACGGTTGGCGCTAAACCCCAGCTGCCGGCCAAAGTCCGCGGCCATCCCGGGCCTTGTGCCCGGGGTCCAGCGAACCACGAGCGCTGGAGCCAGTGGTGAGGTGGATCCCGGTGACAAGCACCGGGATGACCCTCGGGGAGCAGGTGTCGGTTGGCGGAGAACCATCTGGCAGCGACCCGGACCTATTTCTTCTTCGCCGGAAAGCCGGGAAGTCCAGGAAACCTGGGGGCCGTGCCTCCGCCCAGTCCCGGCAGGCCGCCGCCGAGGCCGGGCAGCCGCGGGCCCCCGCCCGCTGGCAGACCGGGCAGGCCCTTCGGCATCTCGCCCCTTTGCAACTGCTCGATCATCCCGGGCGTCGGCTCCGGCATGGCGCCTCCGCCACCGCCGAACATGCGGGCCATCATGCCCTTGTTCTTGCCCATGGCCTTCATCATGTCGGCCATCTGGCGGTGCATCTTGAGCAGGCGGTTTACCTCCTCGACCTTGGTGCCCGAGCCCGCCGCGATGCGGCGCTTGCGCTTGCCATCGATGGTCTTCGGGTGCCGGCGCTCCTTGGGCGTCATCGACGTGATGATGGCGTGCTGACGCTTTATGACCTTGTCGTCGAGGTTCGCCTCGGCGATCTGGTTCTTGATCTTGCCGACGCCGGGCAGCATCCCGAGCACGCCCGACATGCCGCCGATCTTCTGCATCTGCTTGAGCTGCTCGGCGAGGTCGGCCAGGTCGAAATCGCCCTTCTTCATCTTCTGGGCGATCTGCTGCGCCTTCTCGGCGTCGATCGTCTGAGCGGCTTTCTCGACCAGGCTGACGATGTCGCCCATGCCGAGGATGCGGCTGGCGATCCGCTCGGGGTGGAAGTCCTCGAGAGCGTCCCACTTCTCGCCGGTGCCGAGCAGCTTGATGGGCTTGCCGGTGACGGCGCGCATGGAGAGCGCAGCACCGCCGCGGCCGTCGCCATCGACCCGTGTCAGCACGATGCCCGTGAGACCCAGCCGGCCCTCGAAGGCTTTGGCCGTGTTGACGGCGTCCTGGCCCGTGAGGCTGTCGGCGACGAGCAGCACCTCGTGCGGGCGGGTTGCGGTCTCGACCTCGGCCACCTCGTTCATCAGCGCTTCGTCGACAGTCACGCGGCCGGCGGTGTCGAGGATCACCACGTCGTAGCCGCCGAGCCGGCCGGCATCGAGGGCGCGGCGCGCGATCTGCAGCGGCGTCTGGCCGGCGATGATCGGCAGCGTCGGCACCTCGGTCTGCTCGCCGAGCACGCGGAGCTGCTCCTGGGCCGCCGGCCGGCGGGTGTCGAGCGAGGCCATCAGCACCCGCTTCTTGTCGCGGTTCTTGAGCCGGTAGGCGATCTTGGCAGTGGTGGTCGTCTTGCCCGAGCCCTGCAGCCCGACCATCAGGATCGGCACCGGCGGAGAGGCGGCGACGTCGATCGGCTCGGCGTCGGAGCCCAGCATGGCCACGAGCTCGTCGTGCACGATCTTGACCACCATCTGGCCCGGCGTCACCGACTTGACGACGTCCTGGCCGACGGCCTTGGCCTTCACCTTTTCGGTGAACTCGCGCACGACCTCCAGCGCCACGTCCGCCTCGAGGAGGGCGCGGCGCACCTCGCGCATGGCCTCGCTGACGTCGCTGTCGGTCAGCGCGCCGCGCTTCGTCAGCTTGTCGAATATTCCGGAGAGGCGGTCGGAAAGGCTCTGGAACATTGATACCCGTTGTGCTGGCGGGGCGAACTCAGGCGCCCGGGACCCTCATGGCCTGGTAATCGATCATCACATGGTCCTGGTACGCCTTGCGCTCGGTGAGCCGCTGGTACCAGGATTCCACGTTGCCGAGCCGCGGGCGTGGGATGTCGAGTGTGGAATAGCGGTACATGAGAGAGCCGCACCCGATATCCGCGACCGTCGGCTGGTCCCCCAGAATATAGGAACGCCCCGCGAGCTGCGCATCAAGAACGGCCAGCCGCTCGCCCGCGCGCTTTGCCGCCGCCTCGATGGCTGCGACATTCCGATCAGCGGCAGGGGTGCGGATGAGGCCGAGGAACAGAGTGTAGATGATGTCGGAGTAGAGCATCGTATTGGCCCACTCCATCCACTGGTCGGCCAGCGCACGCTGCTGCTCGCCGGCAGCAGACAGCTCGCCTTGACCGTGTACGGCGGCGAGGTAGCGCACGATCGCGTGGCTCTCCCAGAGAACGAAGCCATCGTTGTCGATCACCGGCACCAGGCGGTTCGGGTTGAGCCTGCCGAACTCCGCCGTGTCGAGGCCGCCGAACGGGCCGCCGGCATCGATCCGCTCGTGCGGAAGGCCGAGCTCACCCACGGTCCACATCACCTTCTGGACATTGACCGACGTCTTGCGTCCCCAGACCTTGAGCATGTCGTTCAGACCCTCGCCTTCGTCACGCACGCCGAGCGTTCTTCCGCATCCATTTCACCGCATGCCCATCGCGTGCGGCCGACGCTTTCCGATCCTCCATGCACAAACGCGCCCGCGGGCGAAACTCGCTGGCGGGCGCTGACCTCTCTGCCGGGCAATGTGCCACGGACAAAGTCGGCTCATAGTCTGTCGAGCCGATCGGAAGCGTGGCGGACCATATGGCGGACGCGGACCGCTGTCAAACGGGTCCAATGTACGCCGGCCCGACCGCTCGTGGGCTGATTAGCTCCTTTCCCGCGGCAGCACGCGCAGAACACGGCCCTGTGGGCTGTCGGTGAGGACGTAGATGGCCCCGTCCGGGCCCTGCTCGACGTCGCGGATCCGTTCGCCGAGGCCGGTAAGGAGCTGCTCCTCGGCCTTCACCTCGACGCCGTCGAGCACGAGCCGCGCGAGGTGGCGCCCGGCGAGCGCGCCGACGAACAGGTTGCCCCGCCACTGCTGCACGCGGCCGGCGGTGTAGAAGGCCATTCCCGACGGCGCGATGGAGGGGACCCAGTAGTAGAGCGGCTGTACCATGCCTTGCCGTTTATCTGGAATCGACTCGCCGGAATAGTGGGTGCCGTAGTTGATGACGGGCCAGCCGTAGTTCTGCCCCTTGCGGACCGCGTTGACCTCGTCGCCGCCGCGCGGGCCATGGTCTACGATCCACAGCTCGCCGGTCTCGGGGTGAAGTCCCGCCGCTTGCGGATTGCGATGACCATAGGACCAGATCTCGGGTCGCGCGTTGTCGCGCCCGGCGAACGGATTGTCCTGCGGCGCCGAGCCGTCCGGATTGATGCGCACCACCTTGCCCCAATGCCGCGACAGGTCCTGTGAGTAATCCATCTGGAAGCGCTCGCCCAAGGTGACGAACAGCTTGCCGTCCGGCGCAATCACGATGCGCGAGCCGAAATGCAGGCCGTTGCTGAAGGACGGCTGCTGCCGGAAGATGACCTCGACGCCTTCGAGCCGGGCGGCTCCCTCGGCCTCGACGAGCCGTGCGCGCGCCACCGCAGTGCCGTTGCCGCCGCCCTCGCGCGGCTCCGAGAACGAGAAGAAGATCGTTCGGCTGGACGTGAAATCGCGGGCGAGTGCCACGTCCAGCAGTCCGCCCTGCCGCTGCGCGAACACCTCCGGAACCCCCTGGACCGGGTCCGAGAGCCGCCCGTCCGCGCCGACGATGCGCATGCGCCCCGGCCGCTCCGTCACCAGCATGCGGCCGTCGGGCAGGAACTGCATGCCCCAGGGATGGACGAGGCCTTCCGCCACGGGCTCGACCGTGGTCTCGCTCGCCGCCGCCTTCGGCGCGTCCGTCTGCGCCGCCATGGCGGGGACGGCAATGCTCATGCTGGCAAGTGCAGCGATGATCGAGCGCATGTTGACCTCCGTTCGTTGCGGCTGCTTCCCGGATTGTGAACGCCAGACGGCACCATTGGTCGCGGTATACCCGAGATTGCGCCTCAGCCGGCGGGCGGCGACCAGAGCCAGGGGTGGTCGCGCCCGACGGCCGCGATGCGCTGCACGACGCGGGGCGGGCCGCTCCGCGTCACGTGCTCGAATGCGATCGGCACGAGGCGCGGGCCGACGGCATCGACGAGCTCGCCGGGCCGCAGCAGGAAATCCGGATTGCTGGGCCGGCCGCAGCGCTCGTTGCCGATCGCGAACGTCTCGTAAACCAGCACGCCGTCTGACGCCACGCATGCCACGATGTCCGGCAGGATCGGCCGCCACAGGTAATTGGTCACGACGACACCTGCGAACGTGCGGCCGTGGAAGGGAAATGACTGGCCATCCTCCAGGTCGGCGGCCAGCAGCTCGGCCCTGGGGTCGCGTTCCAGATCGGCGACGCCGGTCAGGTCGCGGTCGACCCCGACGACGTCGTAGCCGCGCGCCAGGGCCAGTCGAAGATGCCGGCCGCCGCCGCACGCGACGTCGAGAACCTTCCCGCCGCGGGGGGCGCCGGAAATGAACCGCTCCACCCACGGCGAGGCGGGCAGCGGTTCGCGGGTGTGCGGTGGCGCGGACATCTCTGCTCCAGATTGTGTTCCAGGATCGCTCCGTCCTATATGGGAGCATGGACTTCTGCGACGCCATACCCTTCCGCAAGATGAACGGCCTCGGCAACGAGATCGTCATGATCGACCTGCGGGGGAGCCCGCGCGTCCTGTCGGCGGAGGAGGCGCGCGCCATCGCAGCCGCGCCGGGCTCCCGCTTCGATCAGCTCATGGTGCTGCACGATCCCCGCTCGGCCGGCACCGAGGCCTTCGTCCGGATCTACAATTCGGACGGCTCCGCCGCCGGCGCCTGCGGCAACGGCACGCGATGCATCGGCTGGGTCGTGGCCGGACAGACGGGCCGGCGTCGCCTCCGGTTCGAGACCAGCAGCGGCATGCTCGACGTGGACGTGGAGAGCATCGACCGCATCACCGTCGACATGGGCGAGCCGAGGTTCCGGTGGGACGAGATCCCCCTTTCGGAGCCGTTCCACGACACGCGCAGCATCGAGCTGCAGATCGGACCCATCGACCGGCCGGTGCTGCATTCGCCGTCCGTGGTCAACGTCGGCAACCCGCATGCCGTGTTCTGGGTCGAGGATGTCGCAGCCTACGATCTCTCCCGCTTCGGTCCGCTGCTCGAGTGCCACCCGATCTTTCCGGACCGGGCCAACATCTCCCTCGCTCATGTCATCACGCCCGCCACGCTGGAGCTGCGCACCTGGGAGCGGGGCGCCGGACTCACCCGGGCGTGCGGCTCGGCGGCGTGCGCTGCTGCGGTCTGCGCAGCCCGGACGCGGCGGACCGGGCGAAACGTCGCGGTGACGCTGCCGGGCGGCGTGGTTCACATCGAGTGGAATGCGGCCAACCGGATCCTGATGCGCGGTTCGGCGGAGCTCGAGCACGAGGGCTTGCTCGATCCCGCGATCTTCATGAAATCGCCGGCATAGTGACTTGTCGTCACTACCTAATGTCCAGGTCGCCACCTACATCAGGACGTGGTATCCGCCTGCTGAACGCGGAATTGACCCGGCCCGATAAAGGGCGTGGGGCGGAAGCTGCTTTGCCGATCTATCGAAGACCTGGATGTCCGAGCCCACTGTCATCACGCTAGGCTGCCGGTTGAACGCCTACGAATCCGAGCTGATGCGGCAGCACGCGGCGGGCGCGGGGCTCGATGATGCCGTCATCGTCAACACGTGTGCTGTGACCGCCGAAGCCGTGCGGCAGTCGCAGCAGGCGATCCGCAAGGCGCGCCGCGAGCGGCCGGACGCCAGGCTCATCGTCACCGGCTGCGCGGCCCAGGTCGAGCCGGAGCTGTTTGCCGGCATGGCGGAGGTCGACCATGTCATCGGCAACGGCGAGAAGGTGCGGCGCGAGATCTTCGACGGCCTGGGCCTCGCGGGCAGCGAGCGTGTGCAGGTCAACGACATCATGACCGTGCGCGAGACCGCGCCGCACCTGATCGACGGCTTCGGCACACGCGCGCGGGCCTACGTCCAGGTGCAGAACGGCTGCGATCATCGCTGCACCTTCTGCATCATCCCGTTCGGGCGCGGTCCGTCCCGCTCGGTGCCGGCGGGCGAGGTGGTCGCGCAGGTGCGGCGTCTCGTCGAGACGGGCTATCGCGAGGTGGTGCTGACCGGCGTCGACATCACCTCCTACGGCAGCGATCTGCCGGGCGGCATGTCGCTCGGCCGGCTGGCGCGCCAGGTGCTGCGGCATGTGCCGGACCTCGACCGGCTGCGGGTCTCCTCGATCGATCAGGTCGAGGCGGACCGGCATTTCCTAGACGCCATCGCCGAGGAGCCGCGGCTGATGCCGCATCTGCATCTTTCGCTGCAGGCCGGAGACGATCTCATTCTGAAGCGGATGAAGCGGCGCCACTCGAGGCGGGACGCCATACGCTTCTGCGAAGCCGCGCGGCGGCTGCGGCCCGACATCGTGTTCGGGGCCGACCTGATCGCCGGGTTTCCGACCGAGACCGATCAGCATTTCGAGAGCACGCTGCGGCTGGTGGAAGAGTGCGGGCTGACTTATCTGCACGTGTTCCCGTTCTCCCCTCGCAGGGGCACGCCAGCCGCACGCATGCCGCAGGTGAGCCGGAGCGAGATCAAGGAGCGCGCAAGCCGCTTGCGCAGTCTCGGGGACGCGGTGCTCGCGCGGTACCTGGAAGGCCAGCGCGGCTCCGTCGCCGACGTGCTGATGGAGCGGCCCGGCGTCGGGCGCACCGCCCAGTATGCCGAGATCAGGCTTTCCGCGGCTGCCGGGGCGGGCGCCATGCTGCGAGCGCGCGTGCACGGGAGCGACGGACGGCGCCTCGCTGGCGAGGTGTTGCCGTGAGCATGAAGCCAAAGAAGGCCGGGCTGTTCGATCGCCTGCTCGGCCGGGGCGAGCAGCCGGTCGATAACGGTCCGCGGGAGCTGCCAGTCGGGTTGGCCGTGCCGAGTGAGCCGCAGCAGAGCGAGCCGCAGCAGAGCGAGTTGACTGCGCCGGCGGTCGAGGAGCTCGCTCCTCCGGAGGCGCCGCCGGCTTCCGAGTCCCCGAAGCCGAAGGGGAGCTGGTTCGATCGGCTCAAGGCCGGTCTGACGAAGACCTCCAGCAAGCTGTCCGAAGGGATCACGGGGGTCTTCGCCAAGCGCAAGCTGGACGCCGGCACCCTGGACGAGCTGGAGGATCTGCTGATCCAGGCAGATCTCGGCCTCGAGACTGCCGCGCGGATCACGGATGCGCTGGCGAAAGGTCGCTATGACAAGGGCATATCGCCGGACGAGGTGCGGGCGGTCCTGGCCACCGAGATCGAGAAGGTGCTGACGCCAGTCGCCAAGCCGCTCGTTCCGGACCCGGCGGCCAGGCCGCATGTCATCCTGACGGTCGGCGTCAACGGCACCGGCAAGACGACCACCATAGGCAAGCTGGCCGCCAGGTACGTGCGCTCCGGAAAGAAGGTGATGCTGGTCGCCGGCGACACGTTCCGCGCGGCGGCCATCGAACAGCTCGAGGTCTGGGGCCGGCGGGCCGGCGCGACCGTCGTCGCGCGAGACGTGGGGGCCGACGCCGCCGGGCTCGCGTTCGACGCGCTCACGCAGGCGCGCCGGGACGGCTACGACGTCCTCCTCGTCGATACGGCAGGACGGCTGCAGAACAAGAAGGCGCTGATGGACGAGCTCGCCAAGGTCATCCGGGTCATGAAGAAGATCGACCCATCGGCGCCGCACGATACCCTGCTCGTGCTCGATGCGACGACGGGACAGAACGCTCTCGACCAGGTCCGGATCTTCCAGGAGCAGGCGGACGTGAGCGGCTTGGTAATGACAAAGCTGGATGGTACGGCGCGAGGCGGCATCCTGGTCGCCATCGCCGCCAGATACGGGATTCCGGTCCATGCCGCCGGCGTCGGTGAAGGCATCGACGACCTGCAGGCGTTCGACGCCGGAGAGTTTGCGCGGGCGATCGCTCTCGCATAGTACAGCAGTGGGCAGGGGAGGCACAGAGCGGAACGATGAGCTGGTTGAGGCGGACCTATCCTTTCAACGCCGAGCAGACGGTCAATATACTGAGCGAATTCGGTCCACTCGTGACCATGTTCATCGTCAACGCGATGTACGGGATCAGCGTCGGCACGTGGGCTCTCATCTTGACTACCGGAGTCGCCATCGCCGCCATGCGGGTCGTGCTTGGGCGCCTCCCGGTGTTTCCGGTGATCGCGAGCAGCGTGACGATCACCTTCGGCTTCCTGACGCTGGTGACCGGCGATCCAATGTGGGTGCAGATCAAGGTCACGATCTTCAATCTGATGTTCGCGGCATTCTTGTTCGGCGGTCTCTGGGTCGGCAAGAACTTCTTCCGGTACGTCTTCGAGAGCACTTTCCACTACACGAAGAAGGGTTGGGATCGCTTCACGTTCAACTTTGCCTGCTTCTTCGTCCTCACGGCAATCCTGAACGAGGTCGTGCGGTTGAGCTTCGAGGACACCACGATCTACAGCCTGCTCGGTTACCAGATGGATGGGGTCAACGTGTGGATTCTGTTCAAGGTCGCATTCATCATGCCGGTGAGCGCACTCTATGCATGGTGGCTGACGAAGCTGATGCAGAAGTATCGCGTGCCCCAGTCGGTTGCGTCAGGAGCCAAGCGGCTGGATCGCAAGGCCGGCGCCGCGACGCAGAAGGCCTAGTCGCGCCTTCCGGCGCTCTCCTCCAGAACGATTTCGAGGTCCCGTGTCACAGGATCAGGCAGCACCGGCCAAGTCCGTACAGAGCGAGCGCGGTCAGCTTCTGAAGCTGGCGCTGGAGATCGCTCCGCTCGTGGTCTTCTTCGCCGTCAACGGCTACCGCGGCATCCTGTGGGGCACCGGCGCGTTCATGGCGGCCACGATCGTCTCACTGGTGCTCTCCCGCTCCGTTTTCGGCCGCATCCCCGTCATGCCGTTCGTTTCGGGCATTTTCGTCGTGACGTTCGGCACGCTGACGCTCGTGCTGCAGGACGCGGTGTTCATCAAGCTGAAGCCGACGATCGTCAATGCGCTGTTCTCGGTCATCCTTTTTGGCGGCCTGCTGTTCGGGCGACCGCTGCTCAGGAACCTGATGGGCGACCTGTTCCAGCTCACGCCCCGCGGCTGGGTCGTGCTCACGTTCCGCTGGGCCTGCTTCTTCGCCTTCCTGGCGGTCGTCAACGAGTTGGTCTGGCGCAACTTCTCGGAGAGCTTCTGGATCGGCTTCAAGATCTGGGGGATCATGCCACTGACCATGGCGTTCGCCCTCTCGCAGCTCGGTGTGCTGAAACGGCATCAGGCGGATCAGGAAGCGATGCGTTGAGGTTTCGGCATAGTCATTTCACACAGTGAAACGAAGTGTTCCATTTTTGAATTGATTTTTGCGTTCGCGTCAACAATCATGATCTGGACGCGGATCGTCTGCTGGTATTCAGTACATTCGCTTCTTGGGCAACCAATCCCGGGACCGATAGAGTCCTGGAGAGAGATCGGGGCGGAGCTTGATGCCGCGCGAGAAATCTGCGGACCGGCTCGATCGGTCCCCTATTCATCTGCTGCATCGCGCAAGTCAACGCGCCAGCGACGTGTTCCAGGAGGAGATCGACGGGGACCTCACGCCACGGCAGTTCGCTATTCTGCTCACGGTGGCGCAGAATGAGGGCCTGAGCCAGACGCATCTCGTCACGCGTACCGGCATCGACCGCTCGACCCTTGCGGATGTGATCCGGCGCATGCTCAAGAAGGGGCTGCTCCAGCGCCGCAGGACGCGCGAGGACGCTCGGGCCTACGCCGTGAGGCTCACGGACGAGGGATGGCGCGTGCTGAAGGCGGCCGAGCCGCTCGCCCGCCGCGCCGACGAGAAGATCCTCGCCGTTCTGTCGAATTCCGAGAGGGATCGTTTCGTCAAGGGTCTGACCGAGATCGTCCGCGCCCTCGAGAGCCAGAACGATACGGATACGGACCCCTCGAGCTTTTAATCTCCGAGCACCGAGTCGGACGAGCCGTCAGCGGGTCGGGACCGGCTTCTCGCCCCGGTAATCATAGAAGCCGCGCTGCGTCTTGCGGCCGAGCCAGCCGGCCTCGACGTACTTCACCAGCAGCGGACATGGGCGATACTTGGAATCGGCCAGCCCCTCGTAGAGAACCTGCATCACCGACAGGCAGGTATCGAGGCCGATGAAGTCGGCCAGCTCCAGCGGGCCCATGGGGTGGTTGGCGCCGAGCTTCATCGCCTTGTCGATGGCTTCCACCGTGCCGACCCCCTCGTAGAGGGTATAGACGGCCTCGTTGATCATCGGCAGCAGGATGCGGTTGACGATGAAGGCCGGGAAGTCCTCCGACACCGCGATCGTCTTGCCGAGCGACTCCACGAACACACGGGAGGTCGCGAACGTGTCGTCCTCGGTGGCTATGCCCCGGATCAGCTCCACGAGCTGCATGATCGGCACCGGGTTCATGAAATGCATGCCGATGAAGCGTTCGGGCCGCTTCGTGATGGACGCCAGCCGGGTGATCGAGATCGAGGACGTATTCGAAGCAATGATGGCGCCGGGTTTGAGCTTCGGACACAGGTCGGCGAAGATCTTGCGCTTGACGCTCTCGTCCTCGATTGCCGCCTCGATCACCAGGTCGCAGTCGGCGAGCGCCTCGTAGCCGTGCGCATAGCCGATCCGCTTGAGGGCGGCGGCCTTGTCGGCAGCAGTGACGAGGCCACGGCCGACCTGACGCTCCATGTTTCTGTCGATGGCCGACAGCGCCCTGTCGACGGCCTCCTTGTCGATGTCCGTAATGGCGACATCGTAGCCGGCGAGCGCCACCACGTGGGCAATTCCGCTGCCCATCTGTCCGGCGCCGATTACCCCCACCTTCATGATGGTCACCGTGCTTGCTCCTGACGTTGACCGTTTTGACTCCACAGCAGCTCTCATCTCGATCAGATCCTCGGCGCCCGCACGACTCGAGAGCTCAGTAGCCGGCCTTCCGCAGCTCGGCATCGAGCTCCGGCAGCGCCTGGAACAGGTCCGCGACGAGGCCGTAGTCCGCGACCTGGAAGATCGGCGCCTCGCCGTCCTTGTTGATCGCGACGATGATCTTGGAATCCTTCATGCCGGCAAGATGCTGGATCGCACCCGATATGCCGACGGCGATATAGAGCTCCGGCGCCACCACCTTGCCGGTCTGCCCGACCTGGAAGTCGTTGGGCACGAAACCGGCGTCCACCGCGGCGCGGCTCGCGCCCATGGCGGCTCCGAGCCGGTCGGCCAGTGGCTCGATGTACTTCTTGAAGTTCTCGCCCGACTGCATCCCGCGGCCGCCCGAGATGACGATCTTGGCGGCTGTGAGCTCGGGCCGGTCGGACCTGGCGATCTCTGCGCGCGCGAAGGCGGACAGCCCCGCTGGCTCGGGCACGGAAATGGCCTCGATGGCCGCCGATCCGCCTTCGGGCGCCGCCGCGAACGAGGCCGTGCGGACCGTGAGCACCTTTTTGGCGTCGGTTGCCTTGACCGTCTGGATCGCATTGCCGGCATAGATCGGCCGCTCGAACGTGTGGGGCGCCTGTACCGCCGTGACGTCGGAGATCTGCATCACGTCGAGCAGGGCGGCGACCCGGGGCAGCAGGTTCTTGCCGCGCGCGGTCGAGGGCCCGACCAGGGCATCGTAGCCGGCCATCAGCGGCACGATCAGCGCCGCCATGTCCTCGGCGAGCTGAGGGCCGAGATGCGGTGCATCGGCGAGCAGGACCTTGGCGACACCCTCGAGCCTGGCCGCCGCTTCGGCAGCCGGCCGACAGCCCGATCCGGCGACGAGGACGTGCACCTCGCCGCCGAGAGCCGCTGCCGCTGTGAGGGCCTTGGCAGTCACCGGGTTCAGAGCGTCGTTCGTGTGCTCCGCGACAACAAGTGACGGCATCAGATCACCCCCGCTTCCGTCTTTAGCACTTCGACCAGCTCCGCCACGCTCGCCACTTTGACCCCCGACTTGCGGGCCGGCGGCTCGGTCGTCTGCAGCACCTGCAACCGGGGTGCGATGTCGACGCCGAGATCCGCAGCCTTCTTGATGTCCAAGGGCTTCTTTTTCGCCTTCATGATGTTGGGCAGCGATGCGTAGCGCGGCTCGTTGAGCCGCAGGTCGGTCGTGACGATGGCCGGCAATTTGAGCTTCAGCGTCTCGAGACCGCCGTCGACCTCGCGCGTGACCAGCGCGGCGTTGTCCTCGAGCACCAGCTTGGAGGCGAATGTGGCCTGCGGCCATCCGAGCAGCGCTGCCAGCATCTGGCCGGTCTGGTTGCAGTCGTCGTCGATCGCCTGTTTTCCGAGGATCACGAGGCCGGGCTGCTCGCTCGCAATGACGGCCTTGAGCAGCTTGGCCACGGCCAGGGGCTCGACCGCCGCGCCGTCCTCCGTCTCGACGAGAATGCCGCGGTCGGCGCCCATCGCCAGCGCCGTGCGGATCGTCTCCTGGGATTTCGCCGGTCCGATCGAGACTGCCACGATCTCGCTCGCCAGTCCCTTCTCCTTCAGCCGGATCGCCTCCTCGACCGCGATCTCGTCAAAGGGGTTCATCGACATCTTGACGTTGGCGAGCTCCACCCCCGTGCCGTCCGGCTTGACCCGGATTTTGACGTTGTAGTCGACCACGCGCTTGACCGGCACGAGGATCTTCATGTCTCGAACTCTCCCGAGCGTCCTTCTGACTTGCTGACATATTAGCCAGCACGCGCGTGGCATCCGCAACGGCCGATTGCGGGACGACTTGTCTCAACTCCCGAACCGTCCCGGCGTGGGCAGAAGTCCTTCGCACGTGCGAAACGGCACCGTATGCTCAGGCTTTGTGCAAGTCAATCATCCGCCGGGTCAGACGTTCCGGCGGGAGTCCTCGCCGCGGGGCGCGCGAGCTCAAGCGATCTCGCGGTCGAAAAGTCGCACCCCCGGCCTGCGCATCACGACGACCAGGATTGCGCCCGCGACAAGGCCGCCGATGTGCGCCCACCATGCGATCGGCCCTGCCTGAGGCAGCAGCACCATGATGAACTGGCTGATGATCCAGGCGCCGAGGGCGAACGCCGCCGTGATGCGGATAGGAATGAAGCGCAGGACCAGAACCCAGACCCTGACCCTCGGGTGCAGCATGAGATAGGCCGCGATCACCCCCGCAACGGCGCCGCTCGCGCCGATCAGCGGCAACTGCGAGGACGGCAGCATAAGGGCATGCGTCAGTCCGGCCACCACCCCGCAGGCCAGATAGAAGAACAAAAAGCGAACATGTCCGAGCGCGTCCTCGACGTTGTCGCCGAAGACCCACAGGAACAGCATGTTGACGCCGAGATGCAGGATATCCCCGTGAAAGAACATGTAGGAGAGCAGCGTCAGGCGTTCGGGCACGGCGATGTCGCCGCTCGGCACCACGGCCGGCACGGTCGCGCCGAGGCCGAGCAGGTCGATCGGTACGATCGCGAAGCTGATGATGACGTTGGCCGGCATGCCCGCGACCTGCAGCGCGAAGATCGCGACGTTCGCCACGATGAGGGCGACCGTGACGCCCTGAAACCGGATGGAACGCAGCGGATTGTGATCATAGATCGGGATGAACACGCGCTCGTCCCCCTGCAGGTTGCTCGCCGGCCACCTTGGACGTTCGAGGCGAGTCTTGTCTACCGGTTCTGTCCGGGAACCCAGAGGACATCGCTGCTGCCGCGGTCGTTCGCATAGCGGCTCGCGACGAACAGCAGGTCGGAAAGCCGGTTGACGTACTGCAGCGCAACACCGCTGACCGCCTCGCCGGAATCGGCAGCCAGCCCGACCAACAGCCTCTCGGCCCGCCGGCAGACGGTGCGCGCCATGTGCAGCGCGGCCGCCCCCGGCGATCCGCCAGGCAGAACGAAAGAGCGCAACGGCTGCAGCTCGGCGTTGAGCTCGTCGATCTCTTCCTCGAGACGCTTGACCTGCGCGCTGGTGATGCGCAGCTTCTCGCCGGCCGCGGCATCGCCGGCCGGCACGCAGACATCTGCCCCGAGATCGAACAAGTCGTTCTGAATCCTGGCCAGTTTGGCATCGAGACCGGGCTGGCTCCCGGCCAGGTGCACACGTGCCATGCCGATGACGGCATTGGTCTCGTCGATCGTGCCATAAGCGGCGACCCGGGCGTTGTCCTTGCGGACGCGTTGGCCGGTTCCAAGCGCCGTCGTGCCGTTGTCGCCGGCGCGCGTGTAGATTTTGTTCAGAACGACCATGGATGTCACCTTGTCGGGCCCGGTTGCGTTGCTGAGAAACTAGCCCCACAACCGCGCGGGTCAAGGCATCGGGGCCAGATGGTGGGCTATCGCGCCAGGTAGACCGTGACGATGATGATGACGATAGCGAGGATCTGAAGTCCGACCCGCCAGCGCATCAGTTTCTGGCTGAGATCGGGGCTCCTGCCGCGCAGCATGTTCCAGAGGCCGAGCAGCAGGACACCCAGCACGGCCGCCACGGCAAGAGCCGTAAGGTAATAGAGAGCACCATTCATCGTCGACGACCTCCCGAACGAGCCTGACGGTGCGTCGCGACTCTGGCACGTGGCCAAGAGGATACAACGCGCGAGCGGGTCGAACGTTCGCGATTGGTCGCACCTTTCGCGTGTATTATCATGCTGCGCAGCATGCCGAATTTGCCGTAATCGTTGTAGAGATTTCCTTCAGCGTGACCAGTGTGGCAGGCTGCGCCGCCGATCGAGCAGGATTCGGGGCCTCGGGACAGGGAAGCATGCCGGCTTCAGGCCAACACTCGACAGCAGGAGCGTCCCGCAGTGCCGGGCGCCAGCGGGTCGCTTGCTGCCTTGCAGTGAGTGCGAGCCTGCTGCTGGCCAGCCCGGCCATGAGTCAGCAGCCGGCTCCCGGAGAAGCGGGCCAGAGGAAGCCGGGCAGCGAGCGCGTCGAGCTGACGGATCGCCGGGCCAAGGGAGCGAAAGCCGATCCCTCGCAAGCCGCCGAGGAGCGCGCGAAGCTGAGCGCCCAGCTCCAGGAGGCGGCCCGCAGCGTGCAGGCGAGCGAGGCGCGGCTGAGCAGCATCGAGGCCCGCCGCGACGAGTTGGAGGCGCAAAAGGAGCTGCGCCAGGGATCGCTCGCGCAGCGCCATTCCTCGATTGCGAACCTGCTCGCGACGATGCAGCGCATGGCTCGCAACCCGCCGCCGGTCATCGTCACGCGCCGTGAGGATGCCCTGGAGATGGTGCGCAGCGCCATGCTGCTCGCGCGCGCCGTCCCTGAGCTGCAGTCGCAGGTCCAGGACCTCGTCGGGGACCTGCAGGAGATCGACGGGCTCATCGGGCAGATCACGGCCGAGCGGGCGAAAATCGACTCGGAATTGCCGCGGCTGAGGGACGCCCAGACGCGGCTGGCCATGCTGATGGAGAAACGACATTCGCTGGCCGAGCCCCGGGAGCTCGAGGAGATCCGCAAGGAGGCGGACGTCATCTCGCGGTCGGCCCGCGAAATCGGCGATCTCATCGCCGCCCTCGACCGGAAAGTCGCCGAGAAGACCGGTCTCGGCACTTACGACCAGGAGCTGCCCAAGGCAGGCAGCGGCGCCCAGGAGCTGCCCAAGGCGGGCAGCGGCGCCCAGGAGCTGCCCAAGGCGGGCAGCGGCGCCCAGGCGGAAGCGGGCCAGAAGCCGCCGGCTGCCGGCGCCGCGCCGGCCAGCCAGCCGAAACCGCCCGACAAGGGCACCCAGGTGGCCATCGTGCTGACGCCGGGGACGGGTCCGCTGACGGGCCCGCCGGGACGGATGAAGCCTGCGCTGCCGTTCCACCTGGCCAAGGGCCAATTACCATCGCCGGCGCACGGGCAGAGAATCCTTTCGTTCGGAGATACGACGCAGAACGGCCGCAAGTCGCAGGGTATCGTCATCGAAACCCGGCATGGGGGCCAGATTACCTCACCTTGCGACGGGTGGATCGTCTACGCGGGCGAGTTCCGCAGCTACGGTCAGCTCTTGATCATCAACGCCGGAGGTGGGTACCATGTACTGCTTGCGGGACTTTCCCATATAGATGCTCGGCTCGGCCAGTTTATTCTTGCCGGCGAGCCGGTCGGAACTATGACTGTCGCTGCGAAGGGCAAAGCGCAGGACAACGCTCCAGTTCTCTACGTCGAGTTCCGCAAGGAGGGACGCCCGATCGACCCGACCCCCTGGTGGCACGACGGGCAGCAGCAGAAGGTGCAGGGATAAGGCACAGGAACATGCGCAAACCGGATTTCGCATTCTGGACGTTCATTCTCATGACCGGTCTTGCCGGCGTGACGACGGTGCTGAATGTCAACCAGACCTATTCGGCCACCTCGCCGAACTCGGAGATCTACCGTCAGCTCGACCTGTTCGGGGACGTGCTCGAGCGCGTGCGGTCCGACTACGTCGAGAAGCCGGACGACACGCAGCTCATCGAGTCGGCGATCAACGGCATGCTGGCGGCGCTCGACCCCCACTCGGCGTACCTGAGCCCGAAGCACTTCCGCGACATGCAGGTGCAGACGCGCGGTGAGTTCGGCGGCCTCGGCATCGAGGTGACGATGGAGAACGGCATCGTAAAGGTGGTGGCGCCGATCGACGACACCCCGGCTCACAAGGCAGGGGTCCAGGCCAACGACCTGATCACGCATCTCGACAACGAGCAGATCGTCGGGCTGACGCTGGAGCAGGCTGTCGAGAAGATGCGCGGGCCGGTCAATACCCCGATCACGCTGACCGTGGTGCGCAAAGGCCGCGACGAGCCGTTCGACGTCAAGATCACGCGCGACATCATCCGCATCAACGCGGTGAAGGCGCGTCTCGAGGCGAGCGAGCAGGTCGCCTACGTGAAGATCTCCACCTTCAACGAGCAGACGCACGCCAACCTGGTGAAGTCGGTGGAAAGCCTGAAGAAGCAATCGGGCAGGAAGCTCAAGGGCTTCATCATCGATCTGCGCAACAACCCCGGCGGCCTTCTCGACCAGGCGGTGGCGGTCGCCGACGACCTGCTGGACAAGGGAGCCATCGTGCTCACCAAGGGCCGCAATCTGGAGGAGACCCAGCGCAGCCAGGCCCGTGACGGCGACATCACCGGCGACATGAAGGTGGTCGTGCTGATCAACGGCGGCTCGGCATCGGCCTCCGAGATCGTCGCCGGCGCCATTCAGGACCACAAGCGCGGAACTGTGGTCGGAACCCGGTCCTTCGGCAAGGGCTCGGTTCAGACGATCATCCCGCTCGGCAGCAACGGCGCCATCCGCCTCACGACGGCACGCTACTACACGCCGTCGGGCCGCTCGATCCAGGCCCAGGGCATCGAGCCGGACATCGTGATCGAGCAGGAGCTGCCGCCGGAGCTGCAGGGCAAGGACCAGGCCAAGCCGCGTGGCGAGGCGAGCCTCAGGGGCCATCTCAAGGCCGACAAGGAGGGCAAGGAGACGTCCGGGTCGTCGGCCTATGTGCCCAAGGAGCCGGAGAAGGACAAGCAGTTGCAGTACGCGATCTCGCTCCTGCTCGGCACCGTGACCGAGGCGACCTCGACCGAGGCTCCGGGCCTCCCCAATGCCGCGGAGAAGAAGGGCATCCCGAACTGACGGGCTGACGTGCCCAGGCCGTTCTCGCCGACAGGCGAGGACGGCCCCGCGGCCGCGCCGCCCGGCCTTGCCGATCGAAATCGAAACGGTTCCTTTGCCCCGGTTCCCCCTAGGTCCCGCTTCGGCCGCGCTCCGCAATGGGAAGGCTAGGCGGCAGGGTTCAAGGGGTCAGACCCCCGATCAGCGTCGACGCCAGTGTTCCGCTTGGTCCCTTTGCCCTTCCTTCCGTCATGGCCGCGAAGGCGGCCATCCACGCAACTCTCCACACCTGATCTGCGGCGTGTCGTGGATTCCCGCCTCCGCGGGAATGACGGTGTGGGTATGCAGTGGGAATCGTTTCGTCATCGAGGGTCGGCAAAGCCGGTGAGCGGCTGACCCCCGTTTCCATTTGATCTGAAAAGACTCCAGGGACTGCATGCTCCCTATTCGCTATTCACTACTCGCTATTCGCTCTTCACATCCCAGCATAGTTCGGCCCGCCGCCGCCCGACTCTTTGCTTTTGAGGGCGGCTCGGCGTCGCGCCAGCCGTCCTGTCTTCATCACATCCCGGAGTAGTTCGGCCCGCCGCCGCCCGACTCTTTGCTTTTGAGGGCGGCTCGGCGTCGCGCCAGCCGTCCTGTCTTCATCACATCCCGGAGTAGTTCGGCCCGCCGCCGCCCGACTCTTTGCTTTTGAGGGCGGCTCGGCGGTGCGCCAGCCGTCCCGTCTTCTCACATCCCAGCGTAGTTCGGCCCACCGCCGCCCTCGGGCGGCACCCAGTTGATGTTCTGGCTGGGGTCCTTGATGTCGCACGTCTTGCAGTGCACGCAGTTCTGCGCGTTGATCTGGAAGCGGGGCTTGCCGTTCCGGTCCGCCACCACCTCGTAGACGCCTGCCGGGCAATAGCGCTGCGCCGGCTCGGCGTACTCCGGCAGGTTGACCGCGATCGGGATGCTCGGGTCCTGCAGGACCAGGTGGACCGGCTGGTCCTCCTCGTGGTTGGTGCCTGAGAAGGACAGGTCCGTCATCTTGTCGAAGGTCAGAACGCCGTCGGGCTTCGGATAGTCGATGGGCTGCGATTTCGCCGCCTTCTTCAGCGTGGCGTGATCGGGCTTGCCGTGCCGCAGCGTGAAGCCGAGCCCGGTGCCCGGGATGATTGTGTTCAGCCACATGTCGATGCCGCCCAGCGCGATGCCGGCAAAGGTGCCGAGCCGCGACCACAGCGGCTTGGCGTTGCGCACCGCCCTCAAGTCGCGCGCGATCGGGCCCGTGATGACGGCCTCCTCGTAGGCCTCCAGCGTGTCGTGCTCGCGACCGGCCTTCAGCGCATCCGAGACCGCATCGGCGGCATGCATGCCGGACAGGATGGCGTTGTGGCTGCCCTTGATGCGGGGGACGTTGACCATGCCCGCCGCACACCCGAGCAGGGCCCCGCCTGGGAATGCGAGCCTCGGCAGCGACTGCCAGCCGCCCTCCGTGATCGCTCGCGCGCCATAGCCGATGCGCTTGCCGCCCTCGAGATGAGGCCGGATCACGGGGTGCGTCTTGAACCGCTGGAACTCGTCGTAGGGCGACAGGTACGGGTTCTCGTAATTGAGATGCACGACGAAGCCGACCGCGACCAGGTTCTCCCCGTAGTGATAGAGGAACGAGCCGCCGCCGGTGCGATTGTCGAGCGGCCAGCCGAAGGTGTGCTGGACAAGTCCCGGGCGGTGCCGTTCGGGGCTGACCTCCCACAGCTCCTTGAGACCGATGCCGTACTTCTGCGGGTTGGATGCATCTCTGAGACCGAAGTCCTTGATGAGCTGCTTCGAAAGGGAGCCGTGCGCGCCTTCCGCTATCAGCGTGTACTTGCCTCTCAATTCCACGCCGCGCGTGAAGCTGTCCTTCGGCTGGCCGTCCCTGCCGACGCCCATGTCGCCCGTGGCGACACCGATGACGGCGCCGCTCTCGTCCGTCAGAACCTCGGTGGCCGCGAACCCCGGATAGACCTCGACCCCGAGCTCGGCCGCCTGCTCCCCGAGCCAGCGCACCACGTTGCCGAGACTGACGATGTAGTTGCCGTGATTGTTCATCAGCGGCGGCATGAGGAAGTTGGGCAGCTTCAGCTCGCCCGCGGGGCCGAGATAGAGGAACCGGTCCTCGGTCACGGGCGTGGTCACCGGCGCGCCCCGCTCCTTCCAGTCCGGAATGAGGGCATCGAGGCCGATCGGGTCGATGACTGCGCCCGACAGGATATGGGCGCCGACCTCCGAGCCCTTCTCCAGCACCACGACCGAGATGTCGACGCCGTCCGCCAGCGCGAGCTGTCGCAGCCGGATGGCCGCGGCGAGACCGGCAGGGCCGGCGCCGACGATCACCACATCGAACTCCATCGCCTCGCGCGGCGGTAGCTGCTCTGGCTCGCGTGCCATTGTTCAGGGTATCCCGCAATCGCCTGTGACGGCGGGGATTACGGCCCGCGTTTCGACGACGCGTCAAGGGTTCGCGGCGACTTTGCCGGGCCGTGCGACAAGAGCCCTCGCAATCATGTCCGTTTCAACTAGATTGCAGCCATGGAGCATCGCCCTGATCCCCGCCTGCTCGCGCTCCTCGCGTGGTACCGCGACATGGGCGTGACCGACGCGCTCGCCAGCGAGCCGATCGACTGGCTGGCACGGGGCGATCGACCCATCCGTGAGCGCGAGCCGGACCCGCCGGCACCAGATGCGGCGCGGCGGAGCGGACCTGCCCCACGTGGTGCCGGCCTGGAGGCGCGGGCCCCGGCCACCGCCGTGCCGGCGCGTAGCTTCGCCGCGATGCCGTCCGCCGAGGCCGAGGATGCCGCGAGGTCGGCGACCCGCTCTGCCCGCACCATCGAGGAGCTGCGCGCGGCGCTCGACGGCTTCGAGGGCTGCGCGCTGCGCGCCACGGCCAAGAACCTGTGCTTCTATCGCGGCGCGCCCCAGGCGCGCCTGATGGTCATCGGCGAGGCGCCGGGCCGGGAGGAGGATCTCGAAGGCAAGCCGTTCGTCGGCCGCGCCGGTCAATTGCTCGACCGCATGCTGGCCGCCATCGGCCTCGGCGAGGCGGACGTGCATATCACCAACGTGGTCTACTGGCGGCCGCCAGGCAACCGTACGCCGACCCCGCAGGAGGTGCTGGCCTGCCGGCCATTCGTCATGCGCCAGATCGAGCTCGTCCAGCCGGACATGCTGCTGCTGCTTGGCGCGGTTGCGGCCAAGCATGTGCTCGGGGTCTCGGAAGGCATTCTCCGGGTCCGCGGCAAGTGGCGCCAGGTCGAGATCGCAGGCCGCAGGATCCCGACCATGGCCACGCTGCATCCGGCCTACCTGCTCCGGACACCGTCGACCAAGCGCCTCGCCTGGCGCGACCTGCTGGCCGTCCGCGCGCGGCTCGACGAAGGCGCTCGGCCCGGTGCGGCCGGCAACGGTTCGAGCTAGAGTCAGGGCATCGAAGGAGCTTCGCGGCAATGGCCAGGATCGACGAATCGCGCCCGTTCATCCCAGTTTCGATCGCGGTGCTCACCGTTTCCGACAGCCGCGAGCTGGCGGACGACAGATCGGGCGCAACCCTGGCGGAGCTGATCGAAAAGGCCGGCCACAGGCTCGCCGGGCGGGCGATCGTCAAGGACGACATCGCTCACATCCGCGCCCGCGTGCTGGGCTGGATCGCCGACCCGGAAATCGACGTCGTCCTCACCACGGGCGGCACCGGCTTCACCGGCCGCGACGTCACGCCGGAAGCCGTGAAGCCGCTGTTCGACAAGGAGATCGACGGCTTCTCGACCGTCTTTCACATGCTCTCGTTCCAGAAGATCGAGACCTCGACGATCCAGTCCCGCGCCTGCGCCGGGCTGGCGCAGGAGACTTTTGTCTTCTGCCTGCCCGGCTCGCCCGGCGCCTGCCGCGACGCCTGGACCGGCATCCTGCAATGGCAGCTCGACAACCGCTACCGGCCCTGCAATCTCGTCGAGATCATGCCGCGGCTGGGCGAGCACCGGAACGGCCGCGGCGGTTGAGGCAGGACGGCTCCGGACTCAGCGCATCGCCTCGTTCGCGTGCTCCGCCTTGGCCCGCTCGATCGCCGCCAGGTCGCGGGTCGATCTGGCGATGTCGAAAATGGCGCGGGCGAGCTGGCTCCAGAATACGAGCACGATGCCGCTCACGGCGGCGACGGGGCCCGCGAGCGGATGGCCTGCGGACAGCAGCCCGCCAGGCATCCTGGCGACGAGATCCGCAGGCGCGACCGCCGCCACAGCCGCCAGCACGCCCGCGAGGACAAGAAGGATGCCGACGGCTGACAGCAGATGCGCGATCAGGCGGCCTGTGAGATACGCCCGGACCGGCTCCGGCACCTCGAGCGGAGGGGCAGGCTGCGCGGTTCCGACGGGCGCGATGCGGATCGGCCCCCGTCTGACCGCCTGCTCGACGCGCGGCATTTCGGTCAGGGCGCGATTGCCCGAGGCGCGCAGCGGCGGCGGACTGCCGGTCCGGGTGGCCGCCGCCGCTTCCGGGCCATTTACGGACCGGCGCTTGAGCCGCAACAGCGCATCGCGGGCAGCAGCGGCTTCCGGAGCGCCGGAATGATGATCCGCCAAATGACGATAGAACTGGATGGCGTACTCGATACGCCCGTCGGCCTCGGCCCGCCGGCCGGCGTCGAGAACCTGCGCCGCAGTAACCTGCGGCGATGCTTGCATCATGACACGACCTCTTACTCCCCGTGGCCATGATATGACACGTCAACAGAGGAGTCTCGGTTATTCAGAGCATTCTCGAGCGAGCTGCTTGCCGGCCTGCACCGGCAGCACCCGCCGGCCGCACCACGCGACGACCTTGCGCAGCTCATCGGCATTGTCGACGTCGCTCAGCGTTGCGACGGTCGCGATGCGACGGCCGCGGAGGCCGCGGAGCGTGTCGCTGAGCGCATGCGGGCTCGACCAGCGGACGTGTCCGAACAGCTCCAGATCACGTGGCCTGCGCCTCTGTCCGGCGAGCCAATAGCCGCCGTCGGCGGCGGGGCCGAACACCGCATCGCTGCCGCCGAGCGCCCTGAAGGCGGCTGCGATATGGGACGGGCGGACCGCCGGTATGTCGGTGCCGATGACGACGACCGGGCCGCGCAGCTTCAGGCGCATCGCCCGCCGCATGCGCTCGCCGATATCGCCGCCGCCCTGTGGAACGCGCATGATATTGCGAGGCCAGAAGGGGTGGGCCACGCCGGCGTCTGGCGCTACCGCCAGCACCGTCTGCCAGGATCTGCATGCTGAGAGCCTGGCCAGAACGGCGGCAGCCGTATGCCGATAGAACCAAGTCGCCCGGACGGCGCCGATCTCGCCGGCGAGGCGCGTCTTCACCCGACCTGCCTGCGGGACCTTGGCCATGACGACGAGCCGGCAGCGAAACGGCGCCGCACCTCTGCGCGGCGCCTCGCGGGGCAGTCTCCCGGGCAGCCTCATGCCGGCTCGGCCGGGCCGGGCGTCAGCCGGAAACCGGCGTATAGGCGTAGCCGCTGCCGTCCTTGGCGATGCTGCCGGCGCCAGGCATGCCGAAGTGATAGCCCGAGATGGTTGTCTTGTCCGCCACGACGCGGTCGAACATCTTGCGGCGGGTCATCTCCGCCATCGCGGCATCCTGGTCGAAGGAGGCGTGCCAGCCGGGGTTGCGGACGAACAGCGCCGGGACGTTGGCCACGTCGCCGAGCACCATGAGCTGACCGCTGCCGGAGCCGACGAGATAGCTCGTATGGCCGGGCGTGTGGCCGTTGCTCGCGACCGAGGTGATGCCCGGCGCAGCCTCCTTGCCGTCCTCGACCTGCCGGACGTTCTTCCACGAAGGGAAGGTGGCCTGGATGCGCTTGGCCAGACCCTGGCGGGCCTCGGGCAGGCTCGCGATCAGACCAGGGTCGGTCCAGTACTTGTACTCGCTCGCAGGCACGACGATCTCGGCGTCGGGGAAGACCTGCGCGTTGGTGTCTATGGCCATCAGCCCGAAGATGTGATCGGGGTGGAAATGCGTCATCACGATCGTCGAGATGCTCTTCGGGTCGATCCCCGCGGCCTGCATGCTCTCCCGCATCATCAGCCCTGCGGACGGCGCCATCTGGCCGCCGGTCCCGGAATCGAACATTACCGTCCTGCCGCCGCTCCTGACCACCGTGATGGTGAAGGTGATCGGCACGTGGGCATCGGTCAGATTGCCGTCCCGCAGGGCCTTCTTGGTGTCCTCGAGGCTGGCGTTCTTGATGAAGCCCGGGTCGTGAGCCTTCTGCCAGATGCCGTCATAGAGCTGTGTCACCTCCGTGTCGCCGACCTTGAACCGCGCGAACTTCGGCGGATTGGCACCCGCCATCTGCGCTCCCGCGGGCCTGATGAAGGCCAGCGGTCCATCGAGGCCGAAGGCGGCCGAAGCGGCGGCTGCGGAAACGACGAAACTGCGGCGGGACAACACTGTCATGGCTGCTCCTCGGGGCCGGACTGCCCACACTGTTGCGGTTGGGATTTCTGTGCCGGGGAGCCTACCTGCCTGACCGCCCAAGGAAAAGCAGATGACGCCGCATCACGCAGTTTTGAAAACGGGATCAGCCGTATAGCCGCGCGATCGTCTGCACCGGAAGCCGCATGAAATAGAGCGCGAGACAGCACAGATTGCGCACCACACGCGCCCCGTAGCCGTCGCGGCGATAGCGCGACGCGCTGGTGACCGCGCGCGAACGCAGCATGGTGAGCCGCCGGCGGCCGAGCCTGCGGACCATGTCGACGTCCTCCATCAGCGGCATTGGCCGATAGCCCCCGATTTCGCGATAGAGCCGGGCAGGCACGAGCAGCCCCTGGTCGCCATAAGGGAGCCGCAGCAGCGCGCAACGCAGCGAGACGCCGGCCTCGATGAGCCGCGGCCTGAAGCCGACGTCATCGAGCGCAAAACGGAACGCGGCCGCCGCCGGCGGTCGCTGGCCGGTCTCCACGCGCGCGATGAATGCGGAGGCCTCGCCGTGCCAGCCAGGCTCGAGCACGGAGTCCGCGTGCAGGAACAGAAGCCAGGGAAAGCGTGCCCTCTGGGCGCCGGCGATGAGCTGGCTGCCGCGCCCCGGCTCGGAGCGCACGATCTCGGTCCCCGCCGCTTCGGCGATCTCCAGCGTGCAATCGGTCGAGCCGGCATCGGCGACGATCACCTCGCGCACGAGGCCGTCCACCATGGCAGGGATCAGCGCGGAAAGCGCCGGTGCGAGGACGCATCCCGCGTTCAGCGTGGGAATGACGACCGATATCATGGGCCCGCTCGATGCATGGCTTGAAGCTTATAGGCGACGCAGCGCCGGCGAGGGAGGCGCCGTGCGTTTGTTCTTGATTTGTTCGTCAAGCCGGTTATATTCCCGGCGTTCGGCCACATTCGATCAGGCGCCCTGCAATGCCGGCTGCACCACGGAGCCCCGCTCGTCCGACCTCCGGCCCGCCCGTCGATGCCGGCCGGCGCCGCGGCCGCGGCGCACAGTCGAACCGGGCCGGCCGTTACGAGACGGAGAAGCGCGAGGACTTCGACGACGGCTGGGAGAGCCTGGCCGGGCTCGAGGCGTTCAAGACCGAGGTTCGTATCGAGCCGGCGCGCAGCATCATCGCGACCAACGACAGCCCCGACATCAGCTTCGACAAGTCGATCAACCCCTACCGGGGCTGCGAGCACGGCTGCACCTACTGCTATGCGCGGCCGACCCACTGCTACCTCGGCCACTCGGCCGGCCTCGATTTCGAGACGATCCTCTATGCCAAGACGAACGGCGCCGGGCTGCTCGAGCAGGAGCTGTCACGGCCCGGATACGCCGCGAGCACGATCGCGCTCGGCGCCGTGACCGACCCATACCAGCCGATCGAGCGCGAGCACCGCATCACGCGCGCCATCCTGGACGTGCTCGACCGCACGAGCCACCCGGTCGGCATCGTGACCAAGTCGGCCCTCGTCGTCCGCGACATCGACATCCTCGCGCGCATGGCCGGGCGCGGGCTCGTCAAGGTCGCCGTGTCGGTCACCACGCTCGACCGCCGCATCGCCCGCAGGATGGAGCCTCGCGCCTCGACGCCGGAGCGGCGGCTCGATGCCATCCGTATGCTGAGCGCCGCAGGCATCCCGACCCAGGTGATGGTGGCTCCCATCGTTCCGGCGCTCACCGACAGCGAGATCGAGCGCATCCTGGACGCCGCCCACGCCGCCGGGGCCAGAGATGCGGGCTACGTTCTCCTGCGGCTGCCGCTGGAGCTCAAGGAGCTGTTCCGGGAGTGGCTGTCGGCCGACTTCCCCGAGCGGGCCAGTCGGGTGATCGGGCTGCTGCAGTCGATGCACGGCGGCCGCGATTACACCGCCGAGTTCGGCATGCGCCAGCGAGGCAGCGGGCCTTACGCCGATCAGATCGCGCTGCGGTTCCGCCTCGCCCTGAAGCGGCTCGGCATGAACGAGCGCAGGCTGAAGCTGCGCACCGACCTGTTCCAGCCGCCCGTTCCCAGGGGAGGCCAACTGCAACTCCTTTGACAGGTCCGCGTTGAGCCAAGACACTCGGCTCCATGACGGGGAGCGATTCGGGGTCGAGGGCGACGTTCGAGGTGGAAGCCGTGTCCATACGGCTGACCGGCGGCCCTGTTGCAGGCATCGACGAGGCCGGGCGCGGCCCGCTCGCAGGGCCGGTCGTCGCTGCTGCCGTGATCCTCGATCCGGACAACATCCCCCCAGGAATCGCCGATTCCAAGACCTTGGAGCCCGAGGTCCGGGAGGAGCTGTTCGCGAGGATCGCGGCCACCTCCAGGTTCGGCGTCGGCGTCGCCAGCGTCACGCGCATCGACCGCCACAACATCCTCAACGCCACGCTGTGGGCCATGCGGCAGGCCGTGAAACAGCTCGACCCTGCGCCGCAGGTCGCGCTTGTCGACGGCAACCGCCCGCCACGAATTGGCTGCGAGACCCGCTGCATCGTCCAGGGCGACGCCAAGTGCCTGTCGATCGCCGCCGCATCCATCGTCGCCAAGGTGACCCGCGACCGGATGATGATCGCGCTCGGCGCCTCCTTCCCCGGCTACGGCTTCGAGCGCCACAAGGGATACTCGACGCCCGAGCATTTCGCGGCCATCGACCGACTTGGCGTCACCCGGCACCATCGCCGGTCCTTCCGCCCGGTCCAGCTCGCACTCGGCCTCGTCCCGCCGGACGAAATCGACCTCGAATCGCCGCCGCCCGGCCTCGGCGAAGCGACGGATTAGCCGCGAACCCGCCTTAACGACCTGTTAACTCTACCGGGCAGAAGATGGCGCGGCAGGCGCTGCGACCCTGCAACGGTGCGTGCTGTAACAGTCGAGTTTGCGTCATGGTCCTGCATCGCCGGGCAAGCCCGGACTTCAACGCCGGTCGCCTCGTCGTCGGCGACTGCCTCGAGGAGCTGGCGAAGCTGCCGGCGGCCAGCGTCGATCTCGTTTTCGCCGACCCGCCCTACAATCTGCAGCTCGACGGCGACCTGCTGCGGCCGAACAATACCCGCGTCGACGGCGTCGACGACAACTGGGACAAGTTCTCGGATTTCGCCGAGTACGATCGCTTCTCGCGCGCCTGGCTCGGCGAGTGCCGGCGAATCCTGAAGCGCGACGGCGCCATCTGGCTGATCGGCTCATACCACAACATCTTCCGGCTCGGCACGGCACTGCAGGATCTGGGGTTCTGGATCCAGAACGACGTCGTCTGGCGCAAGACGAACCCGATGCCGAACTTCCGCGGCAAGCGCTTCACCAACGCGCACGAGACCCTGATCTGGGCCGCGCGTGAACAGAGGTCGCGAGTCACCTTCAACTACGAGGCCATGAAGGCGGGCAACGACGACCTGCAGATGCGGTCCGACTGGCTGTTCCCGATCTGCTCGGGGCCCGAGCGGCTGAAGGACGAGTGCGGGCGCAAGGCGCACCCGACGCAGAAGCCGGAGCCGCTGCTGCATCGCATCCTGCTGGCCACGACCAATCCGGGCGACGTCGTTCTGGACCCCTTTTTCGGGACGGGCACCACGGGGGCCGTCGCCAGGCGCCTCGGCCGGCGCTGGATCGGCATCGAGCGCGATGGCGGCTACGCGCGCGCTGCCGCCCAGCGGATCGAGCGCGTGCGCCCGCTCGGCCCGCAGGCGCTGGAGACGACCCGCTCGAAGCGCAGCGAGCCGCGTGTGCCGTTCGGAGCCATCGTCGAGCTCGGCATCCTGGAGCCGGGGTCGCCGCTCTACGACGAGCGTCGCAGCATCCGGGCGGAGGTGAAGGCCGACGGCACGCTCGCCTGGCAGGGCGCCCAGGGCTCGATCCACCGGCTCGGGGCGGCGGTGCAGGGCAAGAGCGCCTGCAACGGCTGGACCTTCTGGCATTTCGAGGCGGAAGGGCAGTTGCAGCCCATTGATGCGCTGCGTGAGCTCGCCAAGCGGCAACTGGGGCTCGCGGGGCGTCCGGTCGTCGTAGCGGCCGAGTAGCTGCGCTGGGCTCGTGCCCGGCTGAAATAGAGAAAGGCCGCCTTCTCCCCATGCGGCCTTCTGATCTCTGACTGTGCTGTCAGTCTACTTCAGCGGCTCGTACACCGGCTCGCGGTGGCCGAACCTGAAGTTCACGCCGATGCGCGCCACCCACAGATTGTCGTCGTGGCTGAAGCGCTTCTTCTCGTCCCAGCAGCTGTAGTAATCGCAGAATTCGATGACCCTGCTCTTGGACCCGTCCTCGAAGTCGATCCACAGAGCTTCGGCCTTGAAGCTGACGCGGTCCGACCACAGCCACTCGACGCCGCCGCCGGCCGTCCAGCCCCACTGGACGTCGTCCGAATCACGGTGATCGACCGACCAATTGGCGTCGTGGTAGGTGTCCCAGCCTTCTCCCCGCCAGTCATGGCCGCCGTCGGTATAGGCCAAGCCGGCCGTTGCGTAGACCATCAGGCCGCGATCGTTGGTGAATCCGAGCCGTCCACGAAGCGTGCCGAACCAGTCGAGCTGGCGGCTGCGGTTGAATTCCGCATCATACCAGCCATAATGCCGGCTGTCGTTGCCGATATCGAGCCAGTTCCAGTCGGACTCGATGCCGAAGACGACGTTCCCGCATTGCAGGTTGTAGCCGCTCTGCACGCCGGCCGTGAACCCGTCGTCCTCGTCGTCGAACCGATCATGGTACGAGAAGAATTTGTCGTGGTCGTTGAACTCGCCGTCCGAGCTGGCCCAGCCGAGGTTGCCGCCGACGTAGAAGCCCGTCCACGGTCCCGGCGCGCACCGGTCGACGACAGGCGGCGGAGCGACGACGACCGGCGCCCGCCTCGGTAAGCCGTCAGCCAGCGCCGACCCGGCGAACGCAGCGGCCAGTGCTATCGCACCGGTTGTAACCCCCGTGATGTGTTTCATCGATCTTTTCCCGTTGATGTGGAGTTTGCAAGCCGAGGTGCCCCCTAATCGTCATTGGGTCGAGCTCACGTCCGAACGCCGTCAACAGGCCGACCAATGTGCATTACTTAAGCAGGCGATTCGCGTGCAGTGTCCATGGTGACTCGCGCATAAGTTGCGGCCGTTGCCGCGGCGCACCAGCCATTCAGCCTGAACGGCGGTCAACAACGAGATAATGGGCCTCTATCGGACGTTCGGCCCCAGGAAGAAGGGCTGCCGCCGCGGGGCAGAGGGCCGGCCGCGGCTCACATCTCGCGCAGGCCGTGCGCGATCACCTTGCGCATCAGGCTCGGCAGCGCCTGGCGCTCGAGCTCGCGGCGCGGCACCCAGCGGCAGCGGCCCGCATCGGCCCAGAAGGTGAGCGCCGCATCGGCGGGAGCCACGGCGCGGTAGACGAGAAGCTCCAGGCGGAAATGCGTGAAGGTGTGCACGACCTGGCCCGGCACCTGCCACCAGTCGGCGCGCACCGGGGCCGCCCGCAGCGCTTCGGTGACCACTCGCGGGTCCTCCAGCCAGTCGGTCGTCGGCACCTCCATCATGCGGGCGAGCAGGCCCGTCTCGCGGCGCTTGCGCAGCAGCAGACAGCCGTCCTCGCGCAGAGCGATGAACGCAACCCCGAAACGCGTCGGGCGCTCGCCCTTCTCCGCCCTGGCGGGAAGCGCGGCCTCGATGCCGCTGGCGTGAGCCAGACATTGCCGGTTGAGCGGGCACATCAGGCAGGAGGGCCGCTTGGGCGTGCACACGGTGGCGCCGAGGTCCATCATGGCCTGCGCGAAGTCGCCTGTCCGTTGCGCCGGCGTCAGGGTCGCCGCGAGCTCTTTCAGGACGGTCCTGACGCCGGGCAGCGGCTCGCGCACGGCGAACAGCCGCGCCACCACTCTTTCGACGTTCCCGTCGACAGGAGTTGTACGTTCGCCGAACGCGATCGCGGCGACCGCGGCAGCCGTATAGGGGCCGATGCCCGGCAGCGCGAGCAGCGCTGCCTCGCTGCGTGGAAACCGGCCGCCATGGCGCTCGACGATCTCCCGCGCGCAACGATGGAGGTTGTGGGCCCGGCTGTAGTAGCCCAGGCCCGCCCAGGCGCTCAGCACCTCGTCAAGGTCGGCGGCGGCCAGCGCCTCGACCGTCGGCCAGCGGGTGGCGAGCTTGTCGAAGTAGGCGATGACGGCCTTGACCGTCGTCTGCTGCAGCATGATCTCGCTGAGCCACACCCGGTAGGGATCGGCCGCGGCGCCGGGAGCCGCCCGCCACGGCAGATCGCGCCGCTCGGCGTCGTACCAGTCGAGCAGGGCGCCAGCCGCATCGCCGTCCCAGCCGCGCTGCACCCGTTGCTTTCCCGCCACAGCGGTCACCTGAACTCTCCGCCTGTCCCGCGAATCACGTTGCAGATGGTAAGCACGGCCGGTGCGGATTGGAATGGCGCGGGTCCTGATCGTGAACAGCACAGTCGCCACGCCGCGGCAGCCGCCGCGGGGAGTCGCAGGGGCACGCCGGCAGCCGGCTGTCGCTGTCTCGAGCTACGTGCCGCGCCTGACCCGCAAGGCGTTCGAGAAATACGGCTTCGCCTCGGCGGCGCTGCTGACGGACTGGGCCAGCATCGCCGGCGCCGACATTGCGAGCTACACGGCCCCGGAACGGCTGAAATGGCCGCGCGGCGTCGACGCTTATCGCGAGGTCGAGGCGGGCGCCGAGCGCCGGCCCGGCGCGACGCTCGTGCTGCGGGTGGACGGGCCCCGCGCCATCGAGCTGCAGCACAAGGCCCGCCAGCTCGTCGACCGGATCAACGCCAGCTTCGGGTACCGCGCCGTCGCAGACCTGCGGTTCGTCCAGGCCCCGCTCGCCGGCGCGGCCGTTGCCGCGCGCGAGCCATCCGTTTCGAGCCGGCCCGATCGTTCAGCGCCGGAAACGCCGGAGCTGGCCGCCGTTGAGGACGAGGCGCTGCGAGCCGCCCTGGCGCGCTTGCAGGCCAGCGTCCACCGCGACCGCGCACGCACTGCCGTTCGCTGAGCCCGCGCGCCGGCACTTGGCCGCAGGCGCTGACGCAGGTGTGACCGCCATTCAGTTGGCGTTCAGCGCTGAATTGCATTAAGTCGAGCCGCAGAAATGCCACCTCTGGCGGCACTCATGCAGTCTGGAATCGAGGAGTAGCCCCTTGTCCCACACCGAGATCGGCCCCCTGCAGGCGAGCCGCCGCACTCTGCTGCTGAGTGGAGGCACCCTGCTCGCCACAGCCCTGCTGCCCGCACCGTTTCGGCTGGCCGCCTCGGCGCAGCGGCGGCAGGGCCCTGCCGAGGTTCCGGTCGAGGAGCTGATGAAGCCCGGCGAGCTGCCCGACCTCGTGCTCGGCAGCCCCGACGCGAAGGTCACCATCGTCGAGTACGCCTCGATGACGTGCGGCCACTGCGCCAACTTCCACAACCGGGTCCTGCCGGAGCTGAAGAAGAAATACATCGACACCGGCAAGGTGCGCCTGATCCTCCGCGAGTTCCCGCTCGACAACCTCGCCGCGGCCGGCGCCATGCTGGCCCGCTGCGCCGGGGGCGACAAGGCCTACGCCATGACCGACGTGCTGTTCCAGAAGCAGGACGAGTGGGTGGTGCGCAACAATCCGGTTCCGAAGCTCTTCGAGATCGCCAGGCAGGCGGGGTTCACGAAGGAGAGCTTCGACAAGTGCCTGACCGACGACAAGCTGCTCGCCCAGATCGAGGCGGGGCGCACGCGGGCCAGCGAGCAGTTCGGCGTAAGCTCGACACCGACCTTCTTCATCAACGGCAAGCGCCTCGGCGGCGGCGGCACGCTCGCCGAGTTCGACAAGGCGCTCGAGCCGCTGCTCGGCAGTTGAGCGGCAGGTGGCGGCGCGCGCCTCGAGCCGAGGTATGCTGGCGGGGCTGGTGGCCGCCGCCGCTGTCCTGTCGGGGTGCGCCGGCGAGAGCTCCCTGGGCGAGGCGCTGCAGTCGGCTGACGCCGCCCGGGCAGGCGGAGTGGCCGCGGGCCAGAGCGCCGACGAGCCCCGGTTCGACCCGTTCTCCGAGGCCGGCAGCGGGTATCGCCCTGCCCGCCAGGTGATCGAGAACCCGTCGCCGGCCGAGGTGATGAGGCCCGGACCGCTGCCGGAGATGGCGATCGGGCGCGCGGATGCGCCAGTCACCATCATCAAGTACGCCTCGCTGACCTGCCCGTATTGCCGGAAGTTCCACCTCGAGACTTTTCCACAGTTGAAGCGCGATTATATCGACACCGGCAAGGTGCGCTTCATCCTGCGCGAGTTTCCGATCGGCTTCCAGTCGGGTGCGGCGACGATCGCGCTCCGGTGCGCGCCGCCGGGGCGCTATTTCGAGCTCTACGGCAGGTTCATGGCCGAGCAGGCCAGGTGGGTGAGCCAGGAGGTGAGGCGCGATCCGATCTTCAAGGTGGCGGCTCAGGTGGGGATGACGCGGGCGCAGTTTGACGCCTGCTACCAGAATCAAGGCATGATCGACGCGCTCAATCAGGTGAAAGAACGAGGGCGGACGCTGGGCGTGATCGGGACGCCGAACTTCTTCGTCGATGGCCGTCTGGTGAAGACTGTGATCGGGATGAAGGAAATCCGGGAGATGGTCGAGCCTGTCCAGGCCGGCAAGGCAAGCCCGGGCGCGACGACGGCGAACTAGGCGTCGCCCGCAACGTCCATCCCCTGACGCCTCGCAGGTGCCGACTCGGGGATACGCGAGAGATGCACATTCAGCGGCTGCGGCTGCTCGGTTTCAAGTCGTTCGTCGAGCCTGTGGACCTTCTCGTCGAGAAGGGGCTGACCGGGGTCGTCGGCCCCAACGGCTGCGGCAAGTCGAACCTGCTCGAGGCGCTGCGCTGGGTGATGGGCGAGACGTCGCACAAGTCGATGCGCGCGGCGGCGATGGACGACGTCATCTTCTCCGGGACCGCGATGCGGCCGGCACGCAATTCTGCCGAGGTGACGATCTTCGTGGACAACAGCCAGCGCAAGGCGCCGGCCGAGTTCAACGGCGCCGACACGATCGAGATCACGCGCCGGATCGAGCGGGAGGCTGGCTCCGCCTATCGGATCAACGGGCGCGAGGTGCGGGCCCGCGACGTCAAGATCCTGTTCGAGGACGCCGCCACCGGGGCGCGCTCGCCATCCCTCGTCCGCCAGGGCCAGATCGGCGAGATCGTCAACGCCAAACCCGACCAGCGCCGGCGCATCCTGGAGGACGCCGCCGGCGTCGCCGGCCTGCACAGCCGCCGGCACGAGGCGGAGCTTCGCCTCAAGGCCGCCGAGAACAACCTGGCGCGTCTGGCGGACATCCTCGGGCAGATCGGCTCCCAGATCGAAAGTCTCAAGCGGCAGACCCGGCAGGTGAAGCGCTACAAGGAGCTGTCGGCCGAGATCCGCAGGGCCGAAGCCATGCTGCTGCATCTGCAGTGGGCCGAAGCGCAGGCCCAGGTCGAGGCCGAGGAATCAGCGCTCACCGATGCCATGGCGAGGCTCGGCGCCGCTGTCGAGACCGAAGCGGGGGCCGTGCGCCAGGAAGCCGCCATCGCCCAGTCCCTCCAGCCGCTGCGCGAGGAGGAGGCGACCCGGGCCGCGATCCTGGCCCGCATCAAGGTCCAGCAGGAGAGCTTCGAGCGCGAGGCGGACCGCGCACGGGAGCGGGAGGCGGAGCTCGAGGGGCGTGCGGCCCAGCTTGCCGCCGACCTCGAGCGCGAGGACGGGCTGATCCGCGAGGCGCGCCAGATCACCGCCCACCTCAATGAGGAGCAGGAGGCGTTGTCCCGCGCCGACGCGAGGGCGGCTGAGCAGGGGAACGCGCTGAGGGCGGACCTCGCCGGCGCTCACCGGTTGCTGCAGGCCGCAGAGGCGCGGCTCGAAGAGATCACGGCCCGCACATTCGAGGCGCGCGCGCGCAAACAGAGCCTCGACTCGATGCGGGCCGAGCGCAAGGACCAGGCGGCTCGGCTGGAGCGGCAGCTTGCGGGGCTCGAGGTCCAGGCTCGCGACATCGCGGCCAAGGCCCCGGACGTGCTGAAGCTCACCGAGACGCAGGAGCTCGGGCGGCGGCTGTCGCTGGAGCTTGCCGAGCTCGAGACGCACGCCATAGGCGCGGAAGAGCGCGTCGCCGCGGCGGCCGGGGAAGCCAAGCGGACCCGCGAGTCGAGCCGGCTCGCGGAGCTTGCCGCCCGGCAGCTCACGACCGAGCTCGCGACGCTCGCCAAGCTGCTCATGCCGGCTCAGGACGTCGCCTATCCGCCCGTCGTCGATCTGCTGCAGGTCGCGCCGGGCTACGAGCTGGCGCTCGGCGCCGCGCTCGGCGACGACCTCGACGCGCCCGCAGCGTCGGAGGCCGCCGCACACTGGCGTCTGGTGGAGCCATCCGACGACGACGCGCCGCTGCCCGCGGGCGCCGAACCGCTGATCGAGCGCGTCGATGGCCCGCCCGAGCTGACGCGGCGCTTGCGGCAGATCGGGGTCGTGCCGCGCGAGGTCGCGTTGCATCTGCAGCCGGCGCTGAAGCCCGGCCAGCGGCTCGTCTCGCGCGAGGGCGACCTGTGGCGCTGGGACGGCTTCGTCGCCGCCGCCGATGCGCCGACCGCCGCCGCCCAGCGTCTCGCCGAGCGCAACCGCCTCGCCGGCATCCGGAGCAAGGAGCAGGCGGCCCGGAACACTGCAACCGCTGCAGCCGCCGAAGCCGCCGGAGCCGCCGAGCGGCATCGCCGCGCGGAGGAGGACGAGCGCCGGCTCCGGCAAGCGTGGCGGGAGACGCAGGGCAGGCTGGCGAGGACGCGCGAGCAGCTCAACGTCATCGAGCGCGCGGCGCGGGAGACGGAAGGCCGCCTCGCCGCGGTCGCCGAGGCGAAGGCACGCGCCCAGAGCAGCCTTGCCGAGGCCCGGGCGCGGCTCACCGAGATCGAAGCCGGTCTTGCCGAGATCGGGGCCGACAACGACTGCGAGCCGCTGCTGGCCGATGCGCAGCAGCAGGCGAGATCGTCGCGCGAGCACGTCTCGGAACGTCGTGCGGCTCTCGCCGGGCTCGAGCGCGAGCGGCAGGTCCGGGCGGAGCGCATGGCGGCCGCTGCGGCCGAGCTTGAACGCTGGTCGCTGCGCGCCGCGAGCGCCGAGCAGCAGATCGGCACGTTGCAGGCGCGCCTGCAGGAGGCCAAGGACGAGCTCTCCGAGCTGGCCCGGCTGCCGCCGCTCATCGAGGACAAGCGTCACAAGCTGCTGAGTGCGCTGAGCCGGGCTGAGGAGGAGCGCGAAGCCGCGGCCGACCGGCTCGCCCAGGCCGAGGCGGCCCAGCGGCAGGCGGCGCAGGCGCTCCGCTCGGCACAGGCCGCTGTGAGCACCGAGCGGGAGGCGCGCGCCCGCAGCGAGGCGAGGCTCGAAGCGGTCCGCCAGCGCCGCAGCGCCGAGGTCGCCAGGATCCGCGACACGCTCGGCGTCGCCCCCGAAGGATGCCTCGGGATCGCCGAGGCGAAACCCGGCGCACCGCTGCCCGCACTGGCCGAGGTCGATCGGCACCTGTCGCGCCTCAGGGCCGACCGCGAGCGCCTCGGCGGCGTCAACCTGCAAGCCGAGGAGGAGTTGCAGGCCCTGCAGGAGCAGCATTCGCGGCTCGATGCTGAGCGCGGCGACGTCGCGTCGGCGATCGCCAGCCTGCGCGGCGGCATCGGCCAGCTCAACCGCGAGGCCCGCAAGCGGCTGCAGGATGCGTTCAACGTGGTCGACGGACATTTCCGCCGGCTGTTCACGACCCTGTTCGGCGGCGGCGAGGCACGGCTCGAGATGGTCGAGAGCGAGGACCCGCTCGAAGGCGGCCTGGAGATCATCGCCAAGCCGCCGGGCAAGAAGCCGGCGACCTTGTCGCTGCTGTCCGGCGGCGAGCAGACGCTGACGGCGCTGTCGCTGATCTTCGCCGTATTCCTGACCAACCCCTCGCCGATCTGCGTGCTCGACGAGGTGGATGCGCCTCTCGACGACGCCAACGTCGACCGCTTCTGCACGCTGATGGAACGGATGGCGGAAGAGACCGAGACGCGGTTCCTGGTGATCACGCACCACCCGATGACCATGGCGCGCATGAACCGCCTGTTCGGGGTCACGATGGGCGAGAAGGGCGTCAGCCAGCTCGTATCCGTCGATCTCGCCGCAGCCGAGCGCTTCCTCGAGGCGGTCTGAAACGAAAGCACGGCCGGTCGGCGACCTATCCCTGCACATCGCCGATGGCGCCGGAGCGCGGCGCACACCTGGGCTGCGGCGCGGCGATCTGGCTCGGGTGCTCCGTGATGCGCTATGCTGCGGGCCGGACCGAAACCCCGAGGACACGCCGATGCCGGAGCGCGCCAATCAACGCATCGCCTATTTCAACGGCCGCTATGTCCCCGAGGCGGAGGTGCGCGTGCCCTATCGCGACCGCAGCTTTCTTTATGGCGACGGCTGCTTCGACATGACCCGCACCTTCAACGGCCGCCCGTTCAAGGTGAAGGAGCACATCGAGCGCTTTTTCCGCTCTCTCGCCTACCTGAGGATCGACATCGGCCTGTCGCCCGGGGACGTGGTCGAGATCACGCACGAGGTGGTGCGGCGCAACGCGCACCTGCTCGGGGCCGGCGACGATTTCTGGGTCGGGCAGCGGGTCTCCCGCGGGGTCCGCGCCGTCGGCGACGAGGGCTGGGACCATACCGGCCCCAACGTGGTGATCGACTGCACGCCGCTGCCGTTCCAGACCCGGGCCGAGCACTACCGGGACGGCATCCGCGTGATCGTTCCTTCCGTCCGGCGCACGCCGCCGTCGGCGCTCAGCCCTCGGGTCAAGACGCACAACTACCTCAACATGATCGTCGCGGAGCTCGAGGTGCACGCGCAGGACCCCAAGGCCTGGGCCGTGCTGCTCGACGAGAACGGCAGCCTCGCCGAGGGCATGGGCTCGAACATCTTCATCGTGAAGAACGGCCGCCTGCTGACGCCGCAGGGCCGCTACGTGCTCGAAGGGGTCAGCCGGCAGACGGCGATCGAGCTCGCCCGCGATCTCGGCATCGCCGTCGAGGAGCGCGACCTCGACCTCTACGACGCCTACAACGCCGACGAGGTGTTCCTCACCTCGACGAGCCTCTGCCTGTGCGGGGTCTCGCAGGTGAACGGCGCCCGGATCGGCAGCGGCCAGGTGCCCGGACCGATCACCGGGAAGCTGCTCGACGCCTATTCCGGGCTCGTCGGCTGCGATATCGCAGGCCAGTACCTGGCGCGGCTCGCGTGACGCCGGCGCGCTCGGCAATGAAGGGCGGCGCTATGCCGGAGCGGCAGCAGAACGGGCTTCAAAGCTCGCCGGTCGTCTTCCTCATGAGCCTCGCCTTCATCAACTGGCTCGGGTTCGCCGGCTGGTCGGCGGTGCTGCACAACTTCACAGTGGAGCGGGTCGGGTTCGGCTGGTTCGAGACGGGCCTGACGCAGACGGTGCGCGAGATCCCGGGCTTTCTCGCCGTCACAGCCATCTTCTGGATCGCCTGGTTCCGTGAGCAGACGATCGCCTACGTGAGCCTGCTCGTCCTCGGCCTTGGTATCGCCCTCACGGGCATGCTGCCGACCCTCACCGGGGTGCTCCTCACCACGTTCATCATGTCGGTCGGCTTCCACTACTTCGAGACCATCAACCAGTCCCTGCAGCTCCAGCTCCTGCCGAAGGCGCGGGCGGCGCATCTCATGGGCCGGATCACCGCGGCCGGCGCCGTCGCCCAGTTCCTGGCATACGGGAGCCTGGCGCTGGTCTGGTGGATCGGCTGGCGCGCCTACCCGCAGATCTACCTCGGCATCGGGCTCGCATGTGCAGTGCTGGCCGGGGCCGCCATGCTCACATTCGGGCGCTTCGACGGCCCGGTGCCGCAACGCAAGTCGCTGGTGCTGCGCCAGCGTTACTGGCTCTACTACGCGATCATCTTCATGAGCGGCGCGCGGCGGCAGATCTTCATCGCCTTCGGCGGCTTCCTGCTCGTCAAGAAGTTCGGCTACTCGCTGGCCGACATGGCCATGCTGATGCTGGTGACCTCGACGCTCAACACCTTCCTCGCGCCCCAGCTCGGGCGGCTCGTCGGAGGGATCGGCGAGCGGCAGACGATGGTGCTCGAGAACATCGTGCTGATCGCGGTATTCGCCGGCTACGCGACCACGGGCAGCGCAGCCGTAGCGGCCGGCCTGTTCATCGTCGACGGCGTGTTCTTCACGCTGACGATCGCGCAGCGGACCTACTTCCAGAAGATCGGCGAGCCGGGCGACATGGCGGCGACCGCGTCGGTGGCGTTCACGATCAACCACATCGCGGCGGTGGCGATCCCGGTCACGTTCGGTCTGCTCGGGATGGGCAATCCAGCGATCATCTTCTGGCTCGGCGTGCTGATCGCGACCCTGTCGCTCGGGCTCGCAGCCATGGTGCCGCGCCATCCGGCGCCGGGACGGGAGACCGCGTTCGCAGCGGCATCGCAGCAGGCGGCTGCCTGAGCGCGGCGCCAGCGGGGATTTCTCGACGTGCTGGCTGACGCGGACGGGCCGAGCATGTTAATTGGAATTGTTCTAAACTTTCGATCGGAGCCGCGCCGGGGAGGCTGCCTTGAGAACGTTCGCAGAGCTGAGCGAAGAGGAGATCCTGGCGCTCGCCATCTCGCTCGAGGAGGAGCACGGGCGGATCTATGATGAATACGCCCATGCGCTGGCCGACAATTTCCCCGCTTCCGCCAAGGTGTTCAAGGACATGGCGGAGGAGGAGAACGTCCATCGCCGCTGGCTCATCGACCTGTTCCGGGAGAAGTTCGGCGAGCACATCCCCCTCATCCGCAGCCAGGACGTCAAGGGTTTCGTCAGGCATCAGCCGATCTGGCTGGTGAGGCCCCTGGGTCTCGACAAGGTGCGCGCCCAGGCCGAGGCCATCGAGTACGAGACGCGCCGCTTTTACGAACGCGCGCTGGAGCGCACCACCGATGCCTCGGTGCGCAAGCTGCTAGGCGACCTGGCAGCCGCCGAGCGCGATCATATCTCGCTCGCCCAGCAACTCGGCGAGACGCACCTGACGGCGGACGCCAAGGAGCAGGAGGCAGAGGCGCAGCGGCGCATGTTCGTGCTGCAGGTCGTGCAGCCGGGCCTGGCCGGTCTGATGGACGGGTCCGTCTCGACGCTCGCGCCGCTCTTCGCGGCGGCCTTCGCGACCCACAGCACGTGGGAGACCTTCCTGGTCGGCATGGCCGCTTCCGTCGGCGCCGGCGTCTCGATGGGCTTCGCCGAGGCCCTTTCGGACGACGGCTCGATGACCGGCCGCGGCCGGCCGTGGATCCGCGGCGCCATCACCGGCTTCATGACCACGCTCGGCGGCGTCGGACACACGCTGCCCTACCTGATCGCCGACTTCTGGACGGCAACCACGCTGGCCATCGCCGTGGTGCTGGTCGAGCTGTGGGTGATCGCGTGGATTCGCGCCCGCTACATGGATACCAGGTTCCTGCAGGCGGCGTTCGAGGTCGTCGTGGGCGGCCTCATCGTCTTCGCGGCGGGGATCCTCATAGGAAGCGCATAGCTTCGCGCTTTTGGTGAGAGCAAGGCGCGGACGATTCACGAATAATTCTTCAGATTCGTGACATTCTTTGCTAAGAATGTTAATATTCTTCCGTAAATTCCCGTGATTTGCGCGGCTGATTCCGCAACTCTCGCAGCATGGAAGCGAAAGCGGAAAGCGTACGGAAGCAGGCGTCCGACCGGCAAGGCTTCACGGCGTTTGCTGTCCGGCTGAAGCAGCTCAGGGTCCTGCGCGGGTTTCGTACGGCCCGCTCGTTCGCGCAGGCGTTGGAGATCGACGAGAACCGCTACACGAGGTGGGAGCGCGGAGAGGTCGAGCCCAGCGTCGCCATGCTGGCCAAGATGGCGGATGTCCTGAACCTGCCGGTGGATATTCTGGTCAGTGGCGGAGACGTCGCGGCGGCCCTTCCGTCCTCGCAGGCGGTGCGCGACTCCGGCACGAGGATTGCCGCAAGCCCGAGCCGGCTCGAGCCGCCCGGGATGCAGGAGGACGCGAGCCGGTTCACCGCCGACCGGTCGCCGGAGGAGCTGAGCCAGAAGGTGCTGGTCGCCTCGCGGGCCTACCTGATGTCCCTGGTCGAGCGGCGCATTGCTGGGATGAGCCAGTCCGAGATCGACGCACTCATCGCGCAGATGGCCGGCTCGCCGCCGGACGCGCGCCTCTTCGGGCTCGAAGCCAACAACATCGCGCCGGACTAGTGCGGCGGCGAGCCTCCGAGCGAATTTCGCGAAACCCAGCCTCGAGCTCGGGCGAGCCTCGGAATTGAGAAAAATGCGCGGCGCCGATTGACCCTCGCACAGGATGTGGGCGATCGACGGGGAACCGCATGTCTCCGCGGCGCGTTCCCGTGCACTCATGGTGCCCGCGTCGCGAGAACCACCTCTCCGCGACGTACCGTACACGGCCCCCTACGTCGGAGACCGACCTGATGAAAGGCCCCGAGATCTCGCTCAAGCACCTGCAGCGGGCGATCACCATGGAGCTGACCACGGTCAACCAGTATCTGCTCCAGGCGCACAAGTTCTCCCACTGGGGCATCGACCGGCTGGCGGACCGCATGTTCGAGGAAGTGAAGGAGGAGGGCGAGCACGCCAACCAGTTCATCGCGCGCATGATGTTCCTCGAAGGCGATCCGAACGTGCGCGATCTCGACACCGTCACCAAGCCCGAGACCGTCCGGCAGATCTTCGAGACGCAGCACAGGATGGAGCTCGAGGCCCGCGCCTACTACGATAAGGCCGCCCGCGAATGCCAGAATGCCGGTGACGTCGGCTCGTTCGAGCTGTTCATGACGATCCTCAAGGACGAGGAGGGTCACATCGACTTCATCGAGGAGCAGTTCGACCTGATGGGCCTGATGGGCGAGCAATTCTACATCGGCCGCCAGGTCTCCTCGGTCGCTGCCAAATCCGACGAGGAGGACGACAGCTAGACGCCGGCGGGTCCGCCCTCTGCCTCGGTTCCTTCAAGGAGCTCACGGATCGCGCGCATCGAGATCGAACCTCTCGCCGGGGAAGTACTTGGCGAGGCGGGCGTCTGCCGTGCGCGCGTGAGCTTCCATGCCCTCCAGGCGCGAGATCCGTGCGGTTGCGGCGGCCACGGCGCGCGAGGCCTCGCGCGTCATGCGCTGCGTCGTCACCACCTTGATGAGCTTGTGCACGGAAAGGCCGCCTGTGTACCGGGCCGCGGCCTTGGTCGGCAGGATGTGGTTGGTGCCCTGCGCCTTGTCGCCATAGGCCACGGTCGTCTCCTCGCCGATGAACAGCGACCCGTAGCTCCTCAGCCGGCCGACATACCAGTCGTTCCTTCCCGTCAGCAGCTCGAGGTGCTCCGGCGCCCACTGGTCCGAAACCTGCGCCGCCTCCTCGTCCGTGCCCGCCACCACCACCTCGCCGTAGTCGCGCCAGGCCGCCTCCGCATTGCGGCGTTGCACCTCGGGCAGGGCGACGATGAGCCCGGGCACCCGGTCCATGACGTCCTCGGCGAGCGGCTGGCTCGTGGTGACGAGCCATGCCGGGCTGTCGGGACCGTGCTCCGACTGGCCGACGAGGTCGGCAGCGACGATGGCGGGGTCCGCATTCCCGTCCGCGATGATCGCAATCTCGGTGGGGCCGGCGAAGAGATCGATGCCCACTCGTCCGAACAGCATGCGTTTCGCCTCGGCGACGAAGCGGTTGCCGGGACCGATCAGCATGCTGGCAGGGTGGCCGGTGAAAAGCCCGAAGGCGAGGGCCGCGATGCCCTGCACGCCGCCGAGCGCCAGGATGCGGTCGGCGCCACAATAATCCATCGCGTAGAGGATGCCGGGGTTGATGCCGGCAGCGCCATGCGGGGCCGAGCATGCGATCACGTTCGCCACGCCGGCTACCTTGGCGGTGGTGATGCTCATGATGGCCGAGGCGACGTGCGCATAGCGGCCGCCCGGGACGTAGCAGCCGGCCGTCTCGATCGGGATCAGCCGCTGCCCGAGCAGCACTCCCGGCTCGATCTCGGTCTCGAACGCGCCGAGGCTCGCCTTCTGGCACTCGGCGAACTTGCGCACGCGCTCGCGCGCGAAGGCTATATCGTCTTTGAGCCGCGCCGGGATCCGGCCTGCCGCGGCTTCGATCGCAGCCCTCGAGACCTCGATCTCTCCCGCATAGCCGTCCAGGCTCTCGCCGTAGGCCCGCGCGACGGCCTCGCCGCCCTGCTCGATCTCCTTCAACATCTCGGTCACCCGGGCCCGCGTCTCGTCCTCGCCCGTCTGCGGAGACTTGATTGCCTTCTTCAGGTAGCGGATGGCCATGTCGCTGGGCTCTCGATTTTCAGGGGTTCCTGCGCCGCCGGGATACTGCGTTGACGAGCAACCATGCGCAAGCGCCGGCATCTCAGCCGCGGCGGCTGCGCCAGTCCCTGTTGGCGGCGAACACGAGCTGCGCGCCGAGAATGACGATGGCCAGGCGCACGAGATGGTGCAGCGCCGTGTAAGCGACGTCGAGGCCCAGAATATACGCCAGCAGATTGAGCTCCGTCTGTCCCCCCGGCGCGAATGCGAGCAGGACGCTGGTGCTGCCGAAACCGGTCAGGCGGGACACGCCCACGGCGACGGCCGCCGTCAGCGCGACGAGCAGCAGGGCGAAGGCGATCCCCCACACCATGGTGCTCGAGAACTCCTTCCAGGTGACGCCACGGAACTGCGCGCCGAGCATGATGCCGAGCGTGATCTGGGCGAAGATCATCACCTCCACCGGCACCTTGGCCGATGTGAAGCCGCCGGCGTGGGCGAGCCCGCTCAGGACCATCGGCCCGACCAGCGGCGCGCCGGCGAGCCCGATGCGCTTCGCCAGCAGCCACCCTGCCCAGCCGAGAGCCACCAGGACCGCAGCATCCACGAGACGGAAGTCCGACAGGTGCACCCCCGGCGGGATCGCGCCGCCGATGCCCTGCTGCCCGTTGATCTGCAGCCAGAATGGCAACAGGGCCACGATCATGAGGATGCGCGTGGCCTGGATCAGCGTCACCGCGCGCTCGTTGGCCCCCGCATCAGAGGCCATCGTCACCATGTCGGTGAGGCCGCCCGGCACGGCGCAGAAGAACGCGGTCGGCCGGTCGAACCGGGCGACGCGCTCGAAGAACGCCATTCCGGCGAACATCAGCACCAGCATGAAAGGCACGACGAGCAGCAGGCTTCCCGCCATGCCGCCCAGCATCGCCAGCAGGGCCGGGGTGAACGCGGCGCCGATTGCGACCCCGAGCACCGCGCGCACGGGAATGGACATGACGCGCGGCCTTTCGAGCGGCGCGTTGAGCACCGAGGCGGCGAGGCAGAAGGTCAGCGCTCCCAGGAACCACGGCAACGGCAGCTCGAGCGTCAGAAAGACGAGCGCGCCGATGCCGCCGACGGCGAAGCCTAGCGCGAGGCGCAGCCAGTAGGCGCGCGTGAGCCCGAAACGCCTGCGCCACGCGGGCGAAGCGCCGCGATCGGCCGCCGCCTCGTGCGATCCATCCGGCATTTTGACGTACCTCCTGAAAGCCCGGCTCGGACTGCCCGGCCTGCCGGGGCCGGACCACGATAGGGATGCCGCACATGCGCCGCCAGTGCGCCGCTGCTGGCGGGCTGGGCAGCGGAGCCACAAGAAAGCTGGCGGTAGAAAACGTCAAACCGGCGGATGACATAATCGCGTGCAATGGAATATTCCGCTTGCCGATCGAGCACGAACAGGTTTCGGTTGATCCAGATGACACGATTCCGACCACGGAGCATCGACCCCGCGCGGCAACCGGCCGGCCGCGCCTCGCCGGGCCAGCCCCTGCGCGCGCCGTCGAACCGGGCCCAGCGACCTGCGACACCGCAGCCGACGCCGCTGCAGACGATCCTGCTGTGGTCCGCCGTCAGCATCGCCGCGCTCGCGGTGGCCACCGCGACATTCCTCTTCATCGCGGCGCCGACGGACCTCGTGCGCGACCGGATCGTGCAGCAGGTCAGGGACCGGACCGGGCGCGATCTGGCCGTCGCCGGCGGGACCTCTTTGACGATCTTCCCCAGCCTGGGGGTCAGCCTGCGGAATGTTTCCCTGTCGCCGCCGCCCGGCATGACGGGCGAGCCGATGGCCCGCGTCGCCGCGATGGACGTCTCGATTCCCCTGTGGCCATTGCTGCGCGGCCGGCTGGAGGTCGAGCAGCTCGTCCTGAGGCGGCCTGAGCTCGACCTGCGGATCGACGCGGAGGGCCGCCGCAACTGGGTCTTCCGCCGGCCGGGCGCAGCCTCGGTCGGGCCGAGCCGGGGCGCCGGCGGCGCCGCCGCCGGAAACGAGCTGGCCATGCTGCAGGATCTCGCGCTCGGCGACGTGCGCATCGAGGACGGCGCGGTCCGCTATCTCGACGAGCAGCGGGATGTCCGGGAGGAGATCACCGGCCTCGACCTGCGGATCGGGCTCGCATCCCTGACGAGCCCGCTCGAGGCGCGCGGCAATCTCGTCCTGCGCGACGAGAAGGTCGATGTCAGCGGCCGGCTGGACTCGCTCGCGACGCTGCTTGCCGGGTCGCCTTCGCGGATCGAGCTCCGGCTCGCAGGCCGGCCGGTCGAGGCGGTCTACGAGGGCACCATCTCGACGGCGCCTTCGACCAGCCTCGCCGGGACGCTGACGGCCCGGTCGGAATCGCTGCGGGGACTGGCGGCCTGGATCGGCGCTCCACTGCCGGTCGAGGACGGCAGCAAACCGATGACGTTCACGGGTCGTCTCGAGACTGCGGCGCGATCGGTGGCGCTCACCGGCGTGGACCTTCGACTCGGCGGCTCGACGGTCAAGGGGGGCGCCGTGCTCGAGACCAGAGCCGGCGCCCGCCCGCACCTCAGCGCCGATCTGCAGCTCAGCGAGCTCGACCTTACCGGCTGGCTGGCGGCCGAGGGCCGGCGGCCGGTTGAACGCAGCCGTGGCGATGCCCGCCCCGGCTCCGGGGGCAAAGCACCCGCCCGCACCATCGACGATCTGCTGGAGGGCAACGACACCGGCCAGCCGCAGGTGCGCGGCTTCATCGCCCGCCACGGCTGGAGCGACGTCCCGATCGACCTTGCGCCCCTCGGCCTCGTCGATGCCGACGTGAAGCTCCTCGTCGGACGGCTCGTCTACCGCGACGTGAAGGCCGGCCGCGCGCGCGTGACGGCAAGGCTCATCGACCGCGTGCTCGACGCCAGCTTCGAGGAGATGCAGCTTTACCAGGGCAGCGGCCGCGGCGCGGTGCGCCTCGACGCAACCGGCCCATCTGCTTCGCTGGAGGCCAACCTGCAACTCGAAGAGGTCTCCGCCTTCGAGCTGTTGCGCGACGCCTCCGAGTTCGACTGGATCTCCGGCAGGGGCCGCATCTCGCTCGCGCTCAAGGGCCAAGGCCGCTCGGAGCGGGAGATCGTGCAGACGCTCGACGGCAAGGCCGAGGTCACGCTCCGCAACGGGGCGCTGGTCGGCTTCGACATCCCTGCGCTCATCGGCGGCCTGCAGCAGGGCCGGATACCGCAGCTCGAGCGCAACGGGTCGGACAAGACCGAGTTCAGCGAGGCGGCGGCGTCGTTCACCATCGAGAACGGGGTCGCCGAGAACCGCGACCTGAGGCTCACGAGCCCGCTTCTGCGGGTGACCGGCGCCGGCACGGCCGACCTGCCGCGCCGCACGCTCGACTATACGGTGCGACCGAAGCTGCTCGCCGCCGCCGGCCAACCCGGCGCCGAGACGCCCACCGGCTTCGAGCTGCCGGTGCGGATCACCGGCTCCTGGGACCGGCCGAGCTTCGCCGCCGACATCGACGCCGTGCTCCAGAACCCGGATCAGGTGGTCGAGGCGGCGAAGGAGCTCGGCAAGCGGTTCAAGGGCAAGAACCTCGAGGAAACATTGCGGGGACTTCTCGGCGGCGGCGAAGGCGAGACCGGCAGCGGCGCCAAGCCGAAAACCCGCGACCTGCTGCGGCAGCTCCTGAAGCCGTAAGGGTAGATGAGGAGAAGGCGAGCCGCGGTCGGCATGCCGCGGGACTGCCAGTCCCGCCGTCACGGCATACGCGCGGGACAATCCCAGCCCGCCGCCCGGCGACGGTGATGCGCGGGTTATCTCATGTTAACCTGGGCGGAGCTCCATTCGGCGTCGGGAGGCGAGCGCGTGCGCAGGAACACTGGGAACTACGGCGGATCCTCCAGGGCGGCCCGATGAGTGCGCCTGGTCCCGTATCCGAGCTCAAGAAGCAGCATCTCATCGATCCCGAGATCTGCATCCGCTGCAACACGTGCGAGGAGACCTGCACGGTCGACGCCGTCACGCACGACGACACGAACTACGTGGTCGACGCGGAGAAGTGCGGCTACTGCATGGATTGCATCGCCCCCTGCCCGACAGGCGCCATCGACAACTGGCGCGTGGTCCGCACGCCTTACCGCCTCGACGAGCAGCTCGCCTTCACCGAGCTGCCGGCCCAGGAGGAGTTCGCGGGCTCGGAGGCCGACGCGATGGAGGCGATCGAGGGCGAAGTGGCGGCCCTGCTCGCCGAGGCGCACAAGGGCAGCGGCGGCAAGGCGGTCGCGCCCGCATCCGCCGCCAAGCCGACCGTCAATCTCTACTCGCGCGCCAAGCCGGCAGCCGCGACAGTGCAGGGCAACTACCGCATCACATCGGCGGACGCGGCGAGCGATATCCGCCATATCGTGCTGCAGTTCGGGGACATCGTGTTCCCGGTGCTGGAGGGACAGTCCGTCGGCATCGTCGTGCCCGGCCTGCGGCCGGACGGCCGTCCGCACGAGGTACGCCTCTACACGGTCGCCTCGTCGCGAGACGGCGAGAAGCCCAACGGCAACAACATCGCGCTGACGGTGAAGCTCGTGCCGGGCGGCGTCGCCTCGAGCTATCTCTGCGGACTCAGGAAGGGCGACAAGGTCGAGGTCACCGGCCCGTTCGGCGCCACCTTCCTGATGCCGAACGACACTGCGGCCAACATCATCATGATCTGCACCGGCACGGGCTCGGCGCCGTTCCGCGCCTTCACCGAGCGGCGGCGCCGCGCGATGCCGGGGGCGGCTGGCCGTCTGGTCATGTTCTTCGGCGCCCGCACCCCGGAGGAGCTGCCCTATTTCGGGCCGCTGCAGAAGGTGCCGGCGAGCCTGCTGGAGCAGCACCTCGTCTACTCGCGCGTGCCTGGCCGGCCGAAGGAGTACGTGCAGGACCGGATGCGGGCCGAGGCCGGGCGCATCGCCAGCCTCATGGGCTCGGAGCAGACCCACGTGTTCATCTGCGGGCTCAAGGGGATGGAAGCCGGGGTCGACGAGGCTCTCGCCGACATCTGCCGCAGCCACGGTCACGACTGGCCGCAGCTCAAGCCCCTCATGCGCGGCAGCGGCCGATATCATGTCGAAACGTACTGACCGGGGACGTCAGGGCGGATACGCAACCATCTTGCGTCCGGCCGCGGCATATGCGAGCCAAGGGATGGGAGAGGAACGCCAGCGAGAGCGCGCGTTACACTCACACTTAACAAAGATCAATCGGTCTGACCCGGCGCATGGGCATAGTCCGGGGAGGGAAAACCCAGGGAGGAAAACCATGTCGAGGATCAGGATACGCATGTCGCGTCGGAGCGTGCTCAAGGGCGCCGCCGCAGCGGCGGCTGCCACGTCCGTGCCGACGGGCTGGGCGATCGCACAGTCGAAGCCGCTCAAGGTCGGCCTCATGCTGCCCTACTCTGGCACGTATGCGAAGCTCGGCGAGAACATCACCTACGCGGTGGAGATGGTCATCGCCGAGAAGGGCGGCAAGCTCGGCGGCCGCGAGGTCCAGATCATCAAGCTCGACGACGAGTCGAAGCCCGAGCTCGGGCCCCAGAATGCCGATCGCCTGGTGAAGCGCGACCAGGTCGACGTGGTGATCGGCACGGTCCACTCGGGCGTGCAGATGGGCATCCACAAGGTCGTCAAGGAGTCCGGCACGCTGACGATCATCCCCAATGCGGGCAACGGAGCGGTGACGCGCGAGCTCTGCGCGCCCAACGTGTATCGCACCTCGTTCACCAACTGGCAGCCGGCCTACGGCATGGGCCTCGCCGCCGGCAAGCGCGGCGTCAAGAAGGGCGTCTGGGTGACGTGGGACTATGCGGCGGGCGCGGAGTCGGGCGAAGGGTTCAAGCAGGGCCTCGAGAAGCACGGCGGCCAGCTCGTCGACATCCTCAAGCTGCCGTTCCCGCAGACGAACTTCCAGCCGCTGCTGGCGCAGATTCCCGGCCTCGGCGTGGATGTGGTGGGCGCATTCTTCGCCGGCGGCGGGGCGGTGCAGTTCGTCAAGGAGTATGCGGCTGCCGGCATCAAGGTGCCGCTGTGCGGCTCGGGCTTCCTGACGGAAGGCACGCTTCAGGCCCAGGGTGCGGCGGCCGAAGGCATCGAGACAGCCCTGCACTACGGCGACGGCCTCGACAATCCGAAGAACGCCGCGTTCCGCAAGGCCTTCAAGGAGAAGGCCGGCCGCGACGTGGACGTCTATGCGGTGCAGGGCTACGACGCCGCGCAGCTCCTGGCGGTCGGCCTCGCTGCCGTGAAGGGCAATCTCGACGACGAGAAGAACCTGCACAAGGCGTTGGAGACGGCCAAGATCGACAGCCCGCGCGGCCCCATGAGCATGTCGCCGCAGCACAACGTGGTGCACAACATCTACCTGCGCAAGGTGACGGGCGGCGAGAACAAGGTGGTCGGCATCGCGGCCGAGCAGCTCGCCGATCCGGGCACCGGCTGCAAGATGGCATAGTGATAGAAGGCGAGTAGCGAGTAGCGGACGGTCCCCTCTCCACGTTTGCGGGGAGAGGGTCAGAGTGAGGGGCGGAGGCCGGGCGCCGCGGTTCGTTGCTGCCCCTCACCCCGACCCTCTCCCCATGCAAGGGCATGGGGAGAGGGAGATGTGCCCCGACCGCTGTTCGCCATTCGCCATTCGCAACTCGCCATTCGCTCACACCATGGATGTCGCCGGCCTCCTTGCCCAGCTCCTGAACGGTCTCCAGTACGGGCTGCTGCTGTTCCTGATCGCCAGCGGCCTGACGCTGATTTTCGGCGTCATGGGCATCATCAACCTCGCGCACGGCTCGCTGTTCATGGTCGGGGCTTACGCGGCGTTCGTGGTGACGAGCGCCACCGGCTCGCTGTGGATCGCGCTGCCCGCCGGCATGCTCGGCGGCATCATTCTCGGATTGCTGCTGGAGCGGTTCCTGTTCCGATACTTCTATCGTCGCGAGCATCTCGACCAGGTGCTGCTGACGTTCGCGCTCATCCTGCTGTTCGAGGAAGCGCGCTCGCTCGTCGTCGGCAACGACTTCTACTCCGTCCCCGTCCCGCCGGCGCTCGATTTCTCGATCCCCATAACGGAGGGGTTCAGCTACTCCGCCTACCGCTTCGCGGTGATCGGGATGTGCCTCCTCCTCGCCCTGCTGATGTTCCTCTGGATCGAGCGGACCCGGCTCGGCGCCATCATCCGCGCGGCGGCGGAAAAGCCGGAGATGGTCGACGTTCTCGGCATCGACGCGCGGCGCATCCACCTGATCGTGTTCGCGGTCGGCACTGCTCTGGCGCTGACCGCCGGCGTGCTCGCCGCGCCGCTCTATTCGGTCTATCCCAACATGGGCGACGGCTTCCTCATCATCTCGTTCGTGGTGGTCGTCATCGGCGGCCTCGGCTCCGTTTCGGGCGCGTTCTGGTCGGCCCTGCTGATCGGCCTCGTCGACACGCTGGGCAAGGCCTACCTGCCGGTGGTGGCGGGGCTCGGGGTGTACGTTCTGATGGCAGCAGTGCTGCTGTGGCGGCCCTCGGGACTGTTCGGTCCGCGGTCATGATGCGAGGATGGGATCGATGACGTGGACTGAGCGGAATGCTGCCTGAAAGCAAACTCGGCTGGATGGGCCTCGCGCTCGGCGCGGCTGTGCTCGCCGCGGTTCCGCTGTTCGTGCGTCCCTACTACGTCGAGCTCGGCACGTACGCGCTGATCGCCGCCATGCTCGCGCTCAGCCTGAACCTCCTCGTCGGCTGCACCGGCCTCGTCAGCCTCGGACACGGAGCCTTCTACGGGCTCGCCGCCTACACCGTCTACCTGATCACGCCGGAAGAGCACGGGCTCTCGCTGCTCGTGACCTTGCCGGTGGCGGTGCTGGCCGCAGGCGTCGCGGCCCTCGTCGTTGGGGCCCTGTCGCTGAGGACACGCGGCTTCTTCTTCCTGATGGTGACGCTCGCCTTCGGGCAGATGCTGTTCTTCCTGTTCCACGACACCAAGATCGGCGGCGGCGCCGACGGCGCCTTCCTGGCCCGGCCGACGCTGTCGTTGCTCGGCTTCGAGCTGGAGCTGACACGGCGGCAGCGGCCGGTCGCCATCTACTACATCGGCCTCGTGCAGATGGTGGCCATGTACGCGGGGCTCGCCCTGCTGTTGCGCTCGCTGTTCGGCCGCGTGCTCGAAGGCATCCGCGTCAACGAGAACCGGATGCAGGCCATCGGCTACAACACCTACCGCTACAAGCTCGCCGCATTCGTGATCGCGGGCATGCTGGCGGGCGTCGCGGGGCACATGTGGGCCCTGCACCGCGGGTTCGTGAACCCGGAGCTGGTCGGCTGGCATCGTTCGGCCGAGGCGCTGCTGATGATCCTGTTCGGCGGTCTCAATACCTTGCATGGGCCGATCCTCGGCGCGCTGGCGTTCACGGGGCTCGGCGAGGTGGCGCAGCTCCTGACGGAGCGCAAGCTGCTCGTCGAGGGCCTCGTGATCCTGTTCGTCGTACTGCTGCTGCCGAATGGCCTGAGCGGAATGCGGCTGCCCGGCGGGTGGAAACGCGGCCTTGCCGCCACCGGGCGCCCGCCGGCGGAGAGAGGAGCGGAGAGCCTGCGCCATGGCTGAGTCCCGCGCCGCGTCCGCCCCGCTGCTGTCGACCAGCGCGCTCGGCCGCAATTTCGGCGGGCTCGCCGCCGTGCGCGACGTCTCCATCTGCCTGCACCAGGGAGAGCTGCACGCGGTGATCGGGCCCAACGGCGCCGGCAAGTCCACGCTCGTCAACCTGCTGTCGGGCCATCTCGCGCCGACCGCGGGCCTCATCCAGCTCGACGGCCGCGACATCTCCGGCGAGCCCGCGTGGCGGATGACGCGGCTCGGCATCGGCCGCTCGTTCCAGCGCACCAACGTGATGAGCTCGCTCAGCGTGCTGGAGAACGTGCGGCTGGCCGCCCAGGCCGTGGCGGGCCTGCGGCTTTCCCGCCTGTTCACGCCTGCCGCGCGCGAAAACGTGCTGGTCGAGGCCGCGCGCCACTGTCTCGAGCGTGTCGGCCTGATGGGCGTGGAGGACCGTCCGTGCGGCCTGCTTTCGCACGGCGAGCAGCGCCAGCTCGAAATCGCGATGACGCTGGCGGCGAGGCCGCGCGTGCTGCTGCTCGACGAGCCGCTGGCGGGCATGGGGCCGGAGGAGGGCGAGCGATTCATGCATCTGCTCAAGGACCTGGCCCGGGAGCACGCGATCCTGCTCATCGAGCACGACATGGACTTCGTGTTCGCGGTCGCCGACTGGATGACGGTCATGGTCGACGGGACGGTGCTGGCCGAGGGCCGGCCGCCGGCGGTACGCGCCAACGCCGAGGTGCAGCGCGCCTATCTCGGAGGCCATGCGTGATGCCGGCCCCCGCGGCCGCAGCGCCGCCCATCCTGGCCGGCCGCGACCTTCATACCTACTACGGCCCGAGCCATATCCTCCGCGGCGTGTCTATCGAGATCCGCACCGGCGAGACGATCGGGCTGATGGGCCGCAACGGCATGGGCAAGACGACGCTCATCCGCTCGCTGATGGGCCTCGTCGCCCCGCGGCGCGGGCAGGTGCTCCTCGACGGCCGCGACGCCACCGGCACGCCGGCGTTCCGCATCGCCCAGGCCGGAGTCGCCTACGTCCCGGAAGGACGAGGCATCTTCTCCTCGCTCAGTGTCGCCGAGAACCTCGCCATCGCCGAGCGTCCCGGCCGCGACGGCAGCCGGGCGTGGACGCGCGAGCGCGTGCTCGATCTTTTCCCGCGTCTGGCGCAGCGGATCGCGAACCGGGGCGACCAGCTCTCGGGCGGCGAGCAGCAGATGCTCGCCATCGGCCGCGCGCTGCTGGCGAACCCGCGGCTGCTGATCCTCGACGAGGCGACCGAGGGCCTCGCACCGCTCGTCCGCGACGAAATCTGGCGCACGATCGCGCTGGTGCGCGAGTCAGGGATTGCGGCGCTGATCGTCGACAAGACGGTGGAGGCCGTCACCGCCATCGCCGACCGCGTCGTCATCATCGTCAAGGGCGAGGTCGCGTTCGAGGGGCCGCCGGCGGCTCTCAAGGCAGATCCCGGACTGATGCACCGGCATCTGGGCGTCTGATCCGGGCTCTGCAGACGCCGTGCAAACCAAACCGGCAGCACCGAGCATGGCTTTTGCCCGCATCGACGGCGGACAGATCGAGTACCGCCTCATCCCGGGCAGCACCGACCGGCCGCCGATCGTGCTGCTGCACGAAGGGCTCGGCTGCGTGGCGCTCTGGCGCGATTTCCCGGACAAGCTGGCCAGGCGCCTCGGCGCGCGCACGCTCGTCTATTCGCGCCTCGGCAGCGGCCGCTCCGATCCGCTGAGCGCTGAGCGCGCGCCGGACTTCATGCATCGGGAGGCGCTGCAGGCGCTGCCGCGGCTGCTCGATGCGCTCAGCCTCGACGAGCCCCTCCTCGTCGGCCATTCGGATGGCGCCTCGATCGCGATCCTCCACGCTGCACTGGCCGGGCGGCCGGTCGCGGGGCTCGTGCTGATGGCCCCGCACGTGTTCGTGGAGGATCTGACGGTCGCCAGCATCGCGCGCATCCGGGCGCGGTACGACGCCACGGATCTGCGCAAGCGCCTGGCCAGGTATCACTCCAGCGTCGACGACACATTCTCGGGCTGGGCCGACATCTGGCTCGACCCGGCGTTCCGGACCTGGGACATCCGCGGCGAGGTGGCGCGCATCACGGTCCCCATTCTCGTCATCCAGGGCGAGGACGACGAGTACGGCACCCTCGCCCAACTCGATGCGATCGAGGCGGCGGCGAAGGTTCCGGTCACCCGGCTCGTGCTGGCGCGCTGCGGGCACTCCCCCCACCGCGACCACGAAGGCGCCGTGATCGACGCGATTACCGCGTTTCGATAGCGGAATATGCCGCCGGGGGTCGGATGCGCTAGGGTCGCGATCACACGAAGTGCTCAAGGCGAGCTTGCCGAGCTTTCTGGAGCTTGTGCCATGCGGCTCACATTCTCTGTCATCTCGTTCCTGCTCTATCCAGCCAGACCGGGCAGCGAGCGCCCCTTGCAGCCGCCGGCCGCTGCGAGCGGAGTCCTCCCGCCGCCCCGGGCGTGGATGCTTGTCGGCGTCCTCCTCTCCTGCCTTTGCGCCATAGCGGGGATTGCCAGTGCGGCTCAGAGCAGGCCTCCGCCTGCTGCAGGCATCGCAGCCCAGGCGGCGGATGCCCCTCCGCCCCCGCCGCCGACACCCGATGGCGCCCGCGACTACGTCTCCCGCCTGAGCGACGAGCAGGTGCGCGGAGTGCTCATCCAGCGGCTCGACGCCGAGGCCGCCGCGCGATCCGCTCGCGAGGCGCCGCGCGAGCCGCTGCTGCGCGTCGCCGGTCGAACCGCGAAGGCGCTGTGGACCGAGATCGTCGAGAACGTCGTGCGGCTTCCTGCCGTGCCGACCGTGGTGGCGGCGAGCTTCGAGACATTCCTGGACGGCCGGCCGGCGGTGAGCGGTGCTCGTTTCCTCATCTCCCTTGCGGCCGCCGTTGCGGCGGGGCTCGCCGCCGCATGGGTCGTCAACGGGTATGTGCGCAAGGCGGCGCGGCCGGCGAGCCTGATGCAATCGGTGCACATACTAATGTCCAGGCTCCTCCTGCAACTCGGGGGGCTGGCAGCATTTTTCGCCGTCGCAATGCTCTCGGCCTTCCTTCTGCTCGGGAGCCCGCCTGGCGATTTCTTCTCGGCCAACCTCGTCATCGGCTCCGTATCGCTCATCTGGCTCGTGTGGGTGATCGCGCGTTTCCTGTTCGCCCCGCGCCGCGCCGACCTGAGGCTTTTCCCTCTCGACGACGCCAGCGCCCGCTTCCTCATGAACCGCACTGTCCTGATCGCCGCCATCCTCGTGGCCGGTCACGGCTTGTTCCGGTGGACCTCGCAGTTCGGTTTCGCCCAGGTCCGGACAGGCATCGCGTTCTGGTCGATCACGCTCGCCTATGCCCTGGCGGGGTCCACCATCTGGAGCGCCCGGCGGGCGCTCTCGAGAATGCTCATCGACACGCGTGGCGAGGAGACGGCAGCATGGCGGCAGGTGGCCAGACTCTGGCCCGGGCTGGCCGTCGCCGTCATCGCCGTGCAGTGGCTGGTGGCTGCCGTATTGGTCGCTACCGGTCACGTGGAGCAGGTGTCGCTGGCCGCTCTGCATCTCACCCTGGCGCTCGTCCTCCTGCTCCCGGCCATCGAGCTCGGAATCCGGCCGCTTGTCAGAGGCCTGCTGCCCGCGAATCCGTTGCTGAGCCAGGCGCTGCAGAGCGCGCACCTGCAGACGCAGCGTGGCCTTGTCCGCATTCTCCGGACGCTGGCGGCGCTTGCCGTGTTCGTGGTCCTGATCCGGCTCTGGGACATCGACCTGCTGCGCATCGCCGAGCGTGGCGTCGGCGAACGGGTCGCGGGCGCTCTGTTCGAGATCGTCCTGCTCGTGCTGCTCGCCTACGGCGCCTCGGAAGCAGTGAGGATCTGGATCGAGCGGCAACTGGCGATCGAGCGTGCACGCATCAAGATCGAGCAATCCGACGAGCACGGCGAGCTCGAGGGCGGACGCGAGGGCTCGCGCATCCTGACGCTGTTCCCGCTGCTGCGCTGGAGCGCGCAGATCTTCATCCTCGTGTTCGCGGCGCTCGCCATCCTCGGCGCGCTCGGCATCAACACCGGACCTCTGCTGGCGGGCGCCGGCATCGTCGGCATCGCCCTCGGCTTCGGGTCGCAGGCCCTGGTGCGCGACATCATCTCGGGCATCTTCTTTCTCGCCGACGACGCGTTCCGGCGAGGCGAGTACGTCGAGGTCGGCGACGTGAAGGGGACGGTGGAGAGCATCTCGATCCGCTCCATGCAGCTTCGCCACCAGAACGGCCCGCTCAACACCATCCCGTTCGGCGAGATCAAGCACCTCAAGAACTACTCGCGCGACTGGGTGATCATGAAGCTGCCGCTGCGGCTCACGTTCGATACCGACGTCGACAAGGTGCGTCGGCTGATCAAGGCACTGGGTACGAAGCTGCTGCAGGACCCGGAAATCGGGCCGAAGTTCCTGCAGCCCTTGAAATCCCAAGGCGTCATCGAGATGGACGACTCGGCGATGATCGTGCGCGTCAAGTTCATGACGAAGCCCGGCAATCAATGGCCGGTGCGCAGCCGCGTCTACGCCGAGATCAGGGCCTTGTTCGAACGCGAGGGCATCGGCTTCGCGAGCCGCGAGGTGAGGGTCCGCGTGACCGACAGCGGCAGAGAGCTCGGCCCGGGCGAGCGGGACGCAGTCGGAGCGGCTGCGATCGCATCGGGAACGGGATGACAGGTGACAAGGCGGGTGGCAGAAATTACAGGCATGCCCCGCCAGAACCGAGTGACGCCGGAAGGTGACCTCATCGCCGTAGCAGCGCGGGGAACGATGATGGGCAACCGCGGCGGCTGTCTGCATCGGCCCGACAAATCGTTAGGCCGTCGCCGCTGGGTATCTCGGCAGTGGATCTGCTGCGAGCTGGCGTTCAGAGGCCGCCATCGACAGGTGATGGCGCCGGGGCGCTACACCGAGCTGTTCTTCCTCGACGAGGCGACGGCGCTCGCGGCCGGCCACCGGCCCTGCTTCGAATGCCGCCGGGCTGACGCCCTCGCCTTCGCAACGTTGTGGGCTGAGGCCGAGGGCCGCGCCGGCCGTGCCGATGCCGCGCACATGGACACCGTGCTCCACGGCGAGCGGCTCGGGCCGGGGGGAAGCAAGCGCACGCATCGGCTCCGGCTCGGCAAACTCCCCGCGGGAACCATTGTGCGCGTCGAGGACCGCCCCCATCTGATCGCGGGCGGGGACCTCCTCACGTGGACACCTGACGGCTACCTGGCCGGCGCGCACTTGGGCCCGGATCGAGCCGTCGATGTCCTGACTCCGCCCAGGATCGTAGAGCTGTTGCGACTTGGGCTGCGTCCGCGGCTGCACCAGACCGCCCTGACGCCGCTGGAGGATCGAGAATCAGACCTGCCGCTCCGTCCCGCCCGCGGCCATTAGGCTGCGAAGTCCGGGCTGCTGGCGGGATGAGACCAGTTGTGTTACCTCCGGCGCTGATTTTTGCGCCGCAACTCGTGAGATTCATGGACCTTCGCAACATCGCCATCATCGCCCACGTCGACCACGGCAAGACGACCCTGGTCGATCAGCTACTGAAGCAGTCCGGCGCCTTCCGGGAGAACCAGAGGGTGGCCGAGCGGGCCATGGACAGCAACGAGCTCGAGCGCGAGCGCGGTATCACCATCCTGGCCAAGTGCACCTCGCTCGTCTGGCGCGGCACACGCATCAACATCGTCGATACGCCCGGCCATGCCGACTTCGGCGGCGAGGTCGAGCGCATCCTCAACATGGTGGACGGCGTCATCGTGCTGGTGGATGCCTCCGAGGGGCCGCTGCCGCAGACCAAGTTCGTCGTCTCCAAGGCGCTGGGGCGCGGCCTCGGACCGATCGTCGCGATCAACAAGATCGACCGTCCGGACGAGCGGCATCTCGACGTGCTGAACGAGGTGTTCGATCTCTTCGCAAGCCTCGACGCCACCGACGAGCAGCTCGACTTCCCGGTGCTCTACGGCTCGGGCCGCGAAGGGTGGATGGCCCTCGACCCGGCCGGCCCCCAGCAGGACATGGCGCCGCTGTTCGACCTGGTGCTCGCGCACGTGCCGCCTCCGAAGATCGAGCACGGCCCGTTCCGGATGCTGGCGACCACACTCGAGGCCGACCCCTACCTGGGCCGCATCCTGACGGGCCGCATCACGTCGGGCACCCTGCGGCCGAACCAGACCATCCACGCCCTGCATCACGACGGGCGCCTGATCGAGACCGCGCGCATCAGCCGGGTGCTGGCCTTCCGCGGGCTGGAGCGGCGGCCGATCGACGTCGGCGAGGCGGGCGACATCGTGGCCATCGCCGGTCTGACCGAGGCCACCGTCGCCGACACGATCTGCGATCCCACCGTCGAGGTGCCGCTCCCCGCGCAGCCGGTGGACCCGCCGACGCTGTCGATGACGTTCCGCATCAACGACGGCCCGCTCGCCGGCCAGGAGGGCGACAAGGTGCAGAGCCGCGTCATCCGCGAGCGGCTGTTCCGTGAGACCGAGCGCAACGTCGCCATCCGCGTGACGGAGTCCGACGAGAAGGACGCCTTCGAGGTGGCCGGCCGCGGCGAGCTGCAGCTCGGCATCCTGATCGAGACCATGCGCCGGGAGGGTTTCGAGCTGACGGTGTCGCGGCCGCGTGTCGTCTACAAGAGCGACCCCGAGACCGGCCAGCGGCTCGAGCCCATCGAGGAGGTCATCGTCGATGTCGACGAGCCGTTCTCCGGCGTCGTCGTCCAGAAGCTGTCCGAGCGCCGCGGCGAGCTGGTCGAGATGCGGCCCTCCGGCGGCGGGCGGCAGCGGCTCGTGCTCCACGTCCCCACTCGCGGGCTGCTCGGCTACCAGAGCGAGCTGCTGACCGACACCCGCGGCACGGCGGTCATGAACCGCCTGTTCCACAGCTATGCGGCTTACAAGGGCGAGATCCAGGGCCGGCGCACCGGTGTGCTCGTCTCGAACGGCGACGGCGAGGCGGTTGCATACGCGCTCTACAACCTCGAGGAGCGCGGCCCCTTGATGATCGGGCCGCAGACCCGCGTCTATCTGGGCATGATCGTCGGCGAGCACTCGCGGGAGAACGACCTCGACGTCAACGTGCTCAGAGGCAAGAAGCTGACCAACGTCCGCGCCGCGGGCAAGGACGACAACGTTATCCTCACCCCGCCCATGCGGATGGCGCTGGAGCAGGCCATGTCCTACATCGCCGACGACGAGCTCGTCGAGGTGACGCCGAAGACGATCCGGCTGAGGAAGCTGTGGCTCGATCCCCACATGCGCAAGAAGATGGAGCGCCTCCGGGAGGCGCAAGCCGTCGCCTGAGCGGGGCCTTACCGATGATGGCCCCTCGACCAGCCAGCAGCTCGATGTGGCCGAACGGGATCCAGGTCACGGTGGAGCACGAGCTGGCGGGCGCCTTCCCGGACATGGAGGGCGCCGGCAACCTGTTCGTGACCGGCCGCGCGGGGACCGGCAAGTCGACGCTGCTCCGCTGCCTGCGCGAGACCATCGGCGGCGAGGGCGCCGTGCTGGCGCCGACGGGGCTCGCAGCCGTCAACGTCGGGGGCCAGACGATCCACTCGTTCTTCGGTTTTCCGCCGCGCCTGATCCGACCCGAGGACATCCGGCGCAGCCGCAACGCCGGTGTCATGCGGCGGCTCGCGTTCCTCATCATCGATGAGGTTTCAATGGTTCGGTCCGACCTGATGTGGGCGATCGACCAGGCGCTCCGCGTCAACCGGGGGCGGCCGCGGGAGCCTTTCGGCGGCGTGCGGCTGCTGCTGTTCGGCGACCTGCATCAACTCCCTCCGGTGGTGCAGGAAGCTGAAGTCGCCGAGCATCTGGACGCGAGCTTCGGCGGGCCGTTCTTCTTCAACGTGCCCGCCCTGCGGGATGGCGCCGGCACGGCGCTCGTCGAGCTGAAGCGCGTGTTCCGCCAGGACGACGAGGCCCTTCTCGGCGTGCTCGACCACATCCGTGAAGGCGACGTGAATGCCGGCGACCTGGAGCTGCTGAACAGCCGCGTCAGCCCGATCCGGACTCTCGCCGAAGGCGACCCGTTCGTCATCCTGACGCCGACCAATGCCGCTGCCAACCGCATCAACATCGCCTATCTCGAGGCGCTGCCCGGCCGCGCCCTGGCCTACGAGGCGGGCATCACCGGCGACTTCAGCGGCGGCGCCCAGCCGACCGACAGCACGCTGCTGCTCAAGCCGGGAGCCAAAGTGATCCTGCTGCGCAACGACGCGGACAGACGATGGGTCAACGGCACCATCGCCCGCATCAGCCGGCTAAAGGACAAGCAGGTGTGGGTCGAGCTCGACGGCGAGGAGCACGAGGTCGAGCCCGCGGCGTGGGAGAACCGCCGCTATGCCTACGACCAGTCCGCGCAGAAGATCGTCGAGACGGTTGCCGGCACGTTCAAGCAGTTCCCCCTGCGGCTGGCATGGGCGCTGACTATCCACAAGAGCCAGGGATTGACCCTCGACAGGGTTTACATCGACCTCGGCCGCGGAACGTTCGCCCATGGGCAGACCTACGTGGCGATCTCGCGGTGCCGTTCGCTGGCGGGGCTCGCGTTCGCCCGCCCGCTGCGGCCCCAGGACGTGCGCTTCGATCCTGCTGCGATGGGCTATCGCGACCTGTTCCCCGCGCTCGAAGTCCAGCGTTGAAGTCTTGTCGCCAATGTGCGACAACTCGTCATGCGGCGATGCACAATTCATATTGCATTGCACAATAGAATTGGCTAGAACCTGCATATCGGTTTCGCGGAGCGATCCCCCCGTCAGGCTCCGCAAGCGATCACGTCAACATATTGCTCTTATCAGGAGAAGCTTCATGAACGAGCAGTTCACCCGCCAGGCGCAGGAGATGTTCAGCGCCGCCAAGGACGCGCGCATCCCCGAGAATGTCCAGGCATTCGCCGAGGAGAGCGTCGCCAAGACCCGCGACGCTTACCAGAAGATCAACGCCGTGACCAAGGACAGCGTGAAGGTCATGGAGGAGGTGATGATGACCGCTCATGCCGGCGCCCGCGCGCTCGGCGAGAAGGTGCTCACCAACACGACCGCCAATACCGAGGCGGCTTTCGATGCCGCCCAGGCCATCGCACGCGCGCGCACTCTGCCCGAGGCGGCCCGTCTGCAGGCCGACTTCTTCCAGCAGCAGCTCGCGGCCGCCAGCGCGCAGACGAAGGAGCTGTTCGAGCTCTCGACCAAAGTGGCGCGGCAGACGTTCGAGTCGATGAACGCGGTCGCCAGCCGGACCTACGATCAGATGAAGAACGGCGGCTGACCGGCGCAGAGATAGCGGCAGCGCAGCGACCTCGACGAGGACGGGCCCGGAGCAATGCTTCGGGCCCTTTCCGCGTCGGCAACATGTGACGTGTGAACGCGGAGGGAACGATTCTCGCCAGAAGAACGTTGCAAGCAACTGGGGGTCGCGCTTTATACTGGACCTATGTTGGGGTCCAGCTCACAAGTCCGAGTCAGACGCGGCAAGCCGGCCGATGCCAAAGCACTCGCCGAGGTCTTCCGCGATTCCTGGCAGGTTGCGTACCGCGGCATCATCCCGCACCTGCATCTCGAGAGCATGATCCGCCGCCGCGGCCAGGAATGGTGGGCCAACGCCGTGCGGTCGGGCGACAGCATCTTCGTCCTCGAGGTCGGGCGCGAGATCGCAGGATATGCGACATGGGGCTCCGCGCGCAGCCGCGGGACCTACCAGGGCGAGATCTACGAGATCTATCTTGCGCCCACCTACCAGGGCCTAGGTTTCGGCGAGCTGCTTTTCGAGGCCTGCCGGCACGCGATGGACGAGCGCCGGATCAAGGGATTGATCTGCTGGGCCCTGTCCGACAATACGCCGGCGATCGAGTTCTACTGGCGGCGGGGCGGGCGGCCGGTCGCCAAGGCGTTCGACCGGATCGGCGGCGCCAAGCTCGAGAAGGTCGCATTCGCCTGGACCTGAAAAGCCCAAAGCTCACAACCGGCTGACCTTCCGCGCCCCGGCCGAAGCCCGCGAGCCGATCCGGCCTGCGACGGCGCACCCTGGCGCGGATGGCACACCCGGCGCCGCAGTCTCAGACCGGCCGTTCTATTCCGCCCGGCTCTCTGCTATATGCCCCGCCAGCTTCCGTTCCCAGGGGAGGAGCTGATGAGCGATATGAAGATCGCGGTCATGGGTGCTGCGGGGCGAATGGGGCGCGAGCTCGTCCGCGCAGCCCACGCCACCCCCGGATGCACCGTGGTGGGCGGCACCGAGCGCGCGGGCTCGCTGGCCCTCGAGCAGGACATCGGCTTTCTCGCCGGCATCGGCAGCCTCGGCGTCAAGATCACCGACGACCCGCTGGAGCTCATCGCCCGCGCCGACGCCGTCCTCGACTTCACGACCCCCAAATCGTCGGTCGAGTTCGCCGGGCTTTCGGCCAACGCGCGCATCGTGCACGTGCTCGGCACCACTGGCTTGTCGGAGCAGGACGACGCCGCGATCGCCGCCGCAGCCCGCCATGCGACCATCGTCAAGGCCGGCAACATGAGTCTCGGCGTCAACCTGCTGGTCGCGCTCACCCGCAAGGTGGCGCAGGCCCTCGACGAGGACTTCGACATCGAAATCCTCGAGATGCATCACAAGCACAAGGTCGATGCCCCCTCCGGGACGGCGCTGATGCTGGGAGAAGCTGCCGCCGAAGGCCGGGGCGTCTCGCACGAGGAGCGCAGCGTGCGCGTGCGCGACGGCCACACCGGACCGCGCCGCCGCGGCGACATCGGCTACGCCACGCTGCGCGGCGGGAACGTGGTCGGCGAGCATACGGTTCTGTTCGCCGGCGAAGGCGAGCGCATCGAGCTGACGCACCGCGCCACCGACCGCGGGATCTTCGCCCGCGGCGCCGTGCGGGCCGCCCTGTGGGGACGCGGCAAGGGCCCGGGCCTCTACTCCATGATGGACGTTCTGGGCATCTGAGCCGCCGCGGCCGGCGTGACGGCGCGTTCGAGAGGCAGTGACAGAGAGCGACGAGGAAGAGGCTCAGGGCAGGACAATGGCGGCTGACAACGTGCTCGTGCTGGTCCGTCACGGCGAGAGCGAGTGGAACAAGCTCAACCTGTTCACCGGCTGGCGCGATCCGGACCTCTCCGAGAAGGGGATCGAGGAGGCGCGCAGGGCCGGGCGGCTCCTCGCGGCCGAGGGCTACAGGTTCGACGTGGCGTTCACGAGCGTGCTCAAGCGGGCCCAGCGCACGCTGGACATCATCCTCGGCGAGCTCGGCCAGGCCGGCCTCGTCACGCACGCCGACCAGGCGCTGAACGAGCGGGACTACGGCGACCTGTCGGGCCTGAACAAGGACGACGCGCGGCGCCGGTGGGGCGAGAGCCAGGTGCATATCTGGCGGCGCAGCTACGATGTCAATCCGCCGGGGGGCGAAAGCCTCGCGGACACCGCCGCCCGCACGCTGCCCTACTACGAGGACAGGATCTGGCCGCAGGTGAAGGCAGGGCGCAACGTGATCGTCGCGGCCCACGGAAACTCGCTCCGCTCGATCGTGATGAAGCTCGACGGCTTGACGCGCGAGGAGATCGTGCGCCTCGAGATCGCGACTGGCGTCCCCATCGTCTATCAGCTCGATGGCGACGGGCGGGTCAGGTCCAAGCGCATCCTCGGCGTCTGACTGGACGGGGGCCGAGGAGAACGTCCGGGAGGGGGTGGAGCATGGCCGTCGGCGACATCGGCAGCGCAGCCGAAGCGAAAAGCGCCGGGCGCGACCGCTGGATCGCGGTCTATATCGGCAGCCTCGCGGTGCTGCTTGCGATCTGTGCCGTCGGCGGCGGCAATGCCGCCAAGGAGGCGACCGGCAAGAACATCGAGGCCGCCAACACCTGGGCGTTCTTCCAGGCCAAGAACGTACGGCGGCACACGCTGCGGCTGCAGATCGACGAGCTCGAGATCCTGCTGGCGACGCAACCCGGACTGGACGACAGAGCCCGGGCGGCCCTCGGCGAGAAGATCGCGCAGTATCGAAAGCTGGACGCGCAGCTCACCAGCGACCCCGTGTCGGGCGAGGGCCTCGACGAGCTGTTCCACAAAGGCAAGGCGCTCGAGACGAGGCGGGACCAGGCGCTGGAACGCGATCCGTATTTCGATTACGGGCAGGCGCTGCTGCAGATCGCCATCGTGCTGGCCTCGGTGGCGATCGTCTCCGGCGGCAACATGCTGCTGACGGCAAGCGGCTTTCTCGGTCTGCTGGGATCGCTCCTGACGCTCAACGGGTTCATGCTGCTTTGGAAGCTGCCGTTCATCGGCTGACCGGCAGCTTCGGTCGAGCGGCGGAGCGCCCGGTTCAGGGTTTGACGTACGTGTAGCCCTGCTGCTGCAAGTGAGACAGCTCGGCGACGCCGGACGGGACGATATCGGCCTTGTCCACCTCGAACAGATCCTTCTGGTAGTCGATCTTGCGCTGCACGAGCGTGTTGTTGCAGATGGCGAACGAGACCTTCTGGTCCTTGAGGTTGACCACCTGCCCCTGCAGCCGGAGATTGCTCACGGCGTCCTTCAGCACATTGACGCCGTCGCCGTGCAGAACGATCTTCAGCTCCATGTTCTCGGCGCCGACGGCGTTGATGTGGTTCTGGATGTTGTTGAGGGCCCGCAGGTGGGCCTTGCTGGCCTCTCCGCCGTCCTCGTTGATATGGTAGACGACCTTCTGCTTGCCGTAGCGGCCGTTGTCGCCCGCGGTTGCGCCGGTCCCCACGGCCGCCAATGCCAGCACGATCGCCAGAAAGCCGGGCGCCAGAAAGCCGAGCGCCAGAAGGCCGGTCCGAGCCAAGTTGTCCCTCGACATTCATTCCTCCATGGCCGTAACGCCGCCGGCCCACAAAATCACGACCGAATGGATTCCGCAATTCCGGCCTCGCCATCGGAATGCCGGGCCGCAATCGCCTTGCTTGCGCCGTGCGCCGCAGCGGGCTAGCACTTCGCCCGGGATCGCCCAACAGACGGAAGCCTCTCGAAATGCCAACGCACAATCTGCTGCTGCTGCCCGGTGATGGAATCGGCGTCGAGGTGATGGCCGAGGTCGAGCGCGTGCTCGCCTTCTTCAATGGCATGGGTAAGGCGACCTTCGAGGCATCCTCCGATCTCGTCGGCGGCGCCGCCATCGACAGGCACGGCACGCCGCTGACGGACGCTGCGCTGGACAAGGCCCAGAGGGCCGGCGCGGTTCTGTTCGGCTCCGTCGGCGGGCCGAAGTGGGACAGGGTGCCGTACGACATCCGCCCCGAGGCGGGCCTCTTGCGCCTGCGGCGGGAGATGGACCTGTTCGCCAACCTTCGCCCTGCCATCTGCTACCCCGCACTGGCGGAAGCCTCGTCGCTGAAGCGCGAGATCGTCGAGGGCCTCGATATCCTGATCCTGCGCGAGCTCACCGGCGGCACCTATTTCGGCGAGCCGAAGGAGATCGTCACGCTCGAGAGCGGCGAGAAGCGGGCCGTCGACACCACGGTCTACACGACCCGCGAGATCGAGCGCATCGCCCGGGTGGCCTTCGACCTGGCGCGCAAGCGCAGCGGCAAGGTCCACTCAGCCGAAAAGCGCAACGTGATGAAGACGGGCGTGCTCTGGCACGAGGTGGTCACCGAGACGCACCAGAAGCACGGGCAGGGCGTCGAGCTTCATCACATCCTCGCCGACAACTGCGCCATGCAGCTCGTCCGCAACCCGAAGCAGTTCGACGTGATCGTCTGCGACAACCTGTTCGGCGACATCCTCTCCGACGAGGCGGCGATGATGACGGGCTCGCTCGGCATGCTGCCGTCCGCGTCCCTCGGCGCGCCGGACGCATCGGGACGCCGCAAAGCCCTTTATGAGCCCGTTCACGGCTCCGCGCCCGATATCGCGGGCCAGGGCAAGGCGAACCCCATAGCCTCCATCGCCAGCTTCGGCATGGCGCTCCGCTACTCTTTCGAGATGGCGCGAGAGGCGGACCTGCTGGACAAGGCCATAGCAGGCGCGCTGGGGCGCGGACTGCGCACCGGCGACATCATGCAGCCCAACATGCGCCTGGTCGGCACCGCGGAAATGGGAGACGCCATCGTAGAGGAGCTGGCGCGCCTGGCTGCTTGAGCGCGGCGGCAGCAGTGCCCGAATCGACACAGCCCGCGCAATTGCACGCGGCGGTGCGTCGCTGGAACCCGTCTGCCGATTGACCGACGCCAAGTTCCGCTCTTAGGATTTGTTGTTAAGACCCTCACGAAGCGGGCAAAACTCATGCGGCCCGGCTAGCTGCCAGGCACGAGTCCGATCGTCGAGCCACCGAGGGGGACCAATGAGGAGAATTCTCGTCCTCGCGTCGATCACGGCCCTGATAGCTGTCTACGCGACAGTCAACGCACAAGGTCTGTTCGGGTTCCGTCTTCTGAAGCTGGATGGCGAGCATGTCATCTGGAGCACCTGGACGGGCGAGCCCAAGCTCGCCAAGGTGACCTACGCCTTCGTGCGCAGCAGGACGGAGACGCCGGACGCGATCAACTGTGGCGCCATGGGCCCCATCGACACCCTTCTCGAGAGCTCCGGCCTCGACCGGCAGCATTTCCGGGGCGAGGTGAGAGCCGCGTTCGACATGTGGGAGTCGGTCGCCAACATCACGTTCACCGAGATCGACGACCCGGGCAAGGCCGGCATCCTGATCGGAACCCAGCTCGAGCCCGAGGGCCGCGCGTTCGCCAACGTGTCCTACAGGCCGGACGAGACCCAGCCCCGGAGCATCGAGAGATCGCTCGTGTGCTTCAACCCGGAGCAGCGCTGGAAGATCGGCTTCGACGGCAACCTCGCCGTCTACGACATCCGCTACACGACGGCCCATGAGATCGGCCACGCCATCGGGCTCGACCACCCGGTTTCGGCCGGGCAGCTCATGCACTACCGCTACGAGGAGCGGTTCCGCGCGCTGCAGCCGGGCGACATCGAGGGCGCCGTGCTGCTCTACGGTCTGCGCCAGCCGCCGGCGGAGGCAGCGCCGGAGACGAGATCGGCGGGATTCACCGCGGCTGCGGTCCGCGAATAGCTGGTCGTCGCGCAGGCCCCTTGACGGCCCCTGCTGCGGATGGGCAAATCCGGTCCTCTTCGGTTCAGCCGGCTTTGCCGAGGTGGCGTGAGGGCATGGGTTCACCCGAGCACTGGTCGACGGACGTCTTCCGCGAGATCGCCGCGCGCGACATCCGCACGGTCTGCACGATCCCCGACGGCGGACTGACGCAGCTCCTCGATCTCGTCAAGGCCGACCCCGCCCGGCGGCTGGTGACGCTGACCACCGAGGAGGAGGGCATCGGCATCGCCACAGGCTGCTGGCTCGGCGGCGAGCACGCCATGATCGCCATGCAGTCCTCGGGCGTCGGCAACTGCATCAACGCGCTCGGACTGCCCATCGCCTTCAGGGCGCCGTGCCTGATGCTGATCACCATGCGCGGCCAGTGGGGCGAGTTCAATCCGTGGCAGGTGCCGATGGGCCAAGGCACCCGCCCGGCGCTCGAGGCCATGGGCGTCAAGTGCTTCCCGGTCGACAGAGCGGGCGAGATCGCCGAGACGTTCGCCGCGGCCGCGGACCTCGCCTTCCATGGGCGGCTCTCGGCGGCCGTGCTCGTCAGCCAGCGCGTGATCGGCGCCAAGGGGTTCGGGCAGAAATGAGCACGGGCAAGCCGGCCCCCGGCACCAGATCGAACAAGATCCAGCGCCGCGCCTTCGTCGCCGACCTGCTGGAACGCCGCGGCGATACGCTCGTCATCCCCGGCCTCGGCAGCCCGACCTGGGACTGCTTCGCGGCTGGCGACAGCCCCGAATACCTCTACTCCTGGGGCGGCATGGGGCTGGCCGTGCCGACCGCCCTCGGCGTCGCCCTCGCCCAGCCGTCACGGAGGGTGCTCGCGCTGACGGGCGACGGCGAGATGATGATGGGCATCGGCTCGCTCGCTGTCGTTGCTGACCAGAGCCCGCAGAACCTCGCGATCCTGGTGCTCGACAACGAGCACTTCGGCGAGACCGGCCGCCAGACCGGCCTGACGGGGAACAAGGTGGACATTACGGCCGTCGCCCGGGGCTTCGGCATCGAGCGGACCATGACCGTGACGGAGCAGGGGCAGGTCGGGGAGCTGGCCCGCCTCCTGTTCCAGGACGAGGGGCCGGCGCTGGCCGTGGCCAAGATCGCGCTGTCGGAGGACCCGTGGCGTCTGCCGGAGAAGGACGGCGGCACGATCGCCCACCGGTTCAGGGTGGCGTTGGGGGTGGAGAGGGCTTAGGCCAGGATCGCGCCGTCGCCCGCGAGAATGGCGGTTCTGCAATGGAAAAGGCAGGTCCGTTGACCTGCCTTTCTTCTTGTCCTGACGCGGTTGCCCGCGCCTTCACCCCATATAGCTCACAAACTTCCCCGTCATATACACCATCAGGCCTTCCGTGCCGCCTTCGTAGCCGAAACCCGAATCCTTGACGCCGCCGAACGGGACCTCGGGAAGCGCGAGGCCGTGGTGGTTGATGGTCACCATGCCGTGGTCGAGCGCGTCGGCAATCTGCGTCGCCGTCCTGCCGTTGCGGGTGAAGGCGTAGCTGGCGAGGCCGTAGGCCAGCTTGTTGGCCCGCGGCAGCACCTCCTCGGTGTCCTTGAAGCGCAGCATGACGGCGACCGGGCCGAACGGCTCCTCGTTCATGATGCGCGCGCTCTCCGGCACGTCGGTCAGCACCGTCGGCTCGAAGAAGTTGCCCTGGTTGCCGATGCGCTTGCCGCCGGTAGCGACCTTGGCGCCCTTCTCCTGCGCATCCTGCACGAACTGCTCGATGGCCGTAATCCGGCGCGGATTGGCCAGCGGACCCATCTTGCTTTCCGGGTCGAGGCCGTCGCCGACCTTCAGGCCCTTGGCGACGTCCGTGAACTTGGCGACGAACTTGTCGTAGATCTTCTCCTGCAGGAAGAAACGCGTCGGCGAGATGCAGACTTGGCCGGCGTTGCGGTACTTCATGGCCGCCGTGAACTTCGCGATCTGCTCCGCGTCCACATCGTCGTAGACAAGCACGGGCGAGTGCCCGCCCAACTCCATCGTCGCCCTCTTCATGTGGCTGGCGGCCAGCGCATTGAGATGCTTGCCGACCGGCACCGAGCCGGTGAACGAGATCTTGCGGATCACCGGCGACGGGATCAGGTACTCGGAGATCTCCGCCGGCGTACCGTAGACGAGGTTGATGACGCCGGCCGGAACGCCCGCGTCGTGGAAGCAGCGGACGAGCCCGATCGGCGAGCCGGGCGTCTCCTCGGGGCACTTGATGATGATGGAGCACCCGGCGGCCAGCGCAGCGGCGATCTTGCGCACCGCCTGCGTCACCGGGAAGTTCCAAGGAGCGAAGCCCGCAACGGGGCCGATCGGCTCCATGATCACCATGTTGCGCACGCCGTCGGCGCGGGCCGGGATGATGCGGCCATAGGCGCGGCGGCCCTCCTCGGCGAACCAGTCGATGATGTCCGCTGAGCTCTGGACCTCTACCCGCGCCTCGGCGAGCACCTTGCCCTGCTCCAGCGTCAGCACCTTGGCGATGTCGTCGGCTCGCTCGCGCACAAGGTCGGCCGCCTTGCGCAGGATCTTGGCCCGCTCGAAGGCCGACACGCGCTTCCAGGTCTTGAAGCCCTTGTCGGCGGCCGCCAGCGCCGCGTCGAGCTCCGCCTTCTTGGCGTGCGGGAGCTTGCCGAGAACGGAGTCCTTCGATGGGTTCACGACGTCGGAGGAGACGCCGCTGTCGCCCTTGGTGAACTTGCCGTCGATGTAAAGGTCGAGGTTCTCGTACATGAGTGCCCTTTCGGAAGGTTGCATGCGGGCTCGTTTAAAGTGGTCGCCGGCCTGGCCGCAAGCGGATTGTGGCGCGGGCCGTTGCTCCAGGCACGGACCGACGACGCCGATGGCGCCGCTCTAAGCCGGTGCGGCATAGCGCTTGGCGGGCTCCCAGGCCTTCGGTCCGACGCGGCGATACTGGTCGGGCAATCTGGGCTCTGCGCCCAGCCGGTAGGCGGCGTGCCAGCCCCAGTGCGGATCGTCCAGGAAGGCGCGGGCGAGCGCGACGAAATCGGCGCGGCCTCCAGCCACGATCGCCTCGGCCTGCTGCGCATCGGTGATCAGCCCGACGGCCATCACCGGAATCCCGACGGCCTTCTTGATCTGCTCCGCGAAGGGGACCTGGTAGCCTGGCCCGATCTGGATGCGCTGGGCCGGATGGTTGCCGCCCGAGGATACGTCGATGTAGTCGCAGCCGAGGTCCTTCAGCCGCCGCGCGAGGACGATCGAATCCTCGATGGTGATGCCGCCTTCGACCCAGTCCACCCCCGAGAGCCGTAAGCCCATCGGCTTCGTCTCGGGCCAGGCCGCGCGCATCGCCTTGAACACCTCGAGAGGGAAGCGCATGCGGTTCTCGAGGCTGCCGCCCCAGGCGTCCTCGCGCTTGTTGGAGAGCGGCGACAGGAACTGGTGCAGCAGGTATCCGTGCGCCCCGTGGACCTCGATGAGATCGATGCCGAGGCGGTCCGCGCGGCGCGTCGCGGCCACACACGCCGCGACGAGTGCGTCCAGCCCCTCGGGCGACAGAGCCGCCGGGACGTGCCAGTCGTCGCCGAACGGCACCGCCGAAGGTGCCTTGGTCTGCCAGGCATTCTCGGTCAGCGGATCGCTGGGCGACTTGCCCTCCCACGGGCGCTTGCAGGACGCCTTGCGGCCGGCGTGCCCGAGCTGGATGCCGATCCTGGCCGACCCGAACCGGCGGCACGCGTCCACCACCCGCTTCAGCGCCCGCTCGTTCTCGTCCGAATAGAGGCCGAGGCAGCCGTGGGTGATGCGGCCGTCCCGCTCCACCGCCGTCGCCTCGATGACGAGCAGGCCGGCGCCCGAGCTCGACAGCATCCCCAGGTGCATCATGTGCCAGTCGCTGGCCGATCCATCGTCCGCCGAGTACTGGCACATCGGAGAGACGACGACGCGGTTGTCCAGGGCGAGACCGCGCAGACGCGCGGGAGAGAACAGAGCACTGTCTGGCATCGCGATGTCCTGAGCTGGCGAGTGAGTGTCTGCTCAGACCCTAAAGGCATAGGTTCGGCAGCTCAAGACTTCCGAACCATTCGCCTTCGGATGAGCTGCCCTGCGGGCAGCGCACGTCGTCGCGCCGCTGCCATGGCCACGCTACATCTGCTCCCGGTACTCTGCCGGGTCGACGAGCGCCTCGATGAGGGCCGGCCGCTGCTGGCCCATGGCGGCGGTCAGCGCACCCTCGAAGTCGGATTGGGAGTCCACCCGCTCGGCGGCGATTCCGAAGCCTTTGGCGATCTCCGCGAATCCCGGCGAGGCGAAAGTGACCCCCTGCCGCGCCAGCGCGAGCTTCTCCTGCTTCAGGTCGATCAGCGCCAGGCTGTCGTCGTTGAGGACCACGGTCACGACCGGCGCCTGCAGCTCGGCCAGCAGCGCCAGCTCGCCGAGGCTCATGAGCGCGCAACCGTCTCCGAGCATCGCCACGATCTGCCGTCCCGGCGCGGCGAGGCTCGCCCCGATGGCGGCCGGGATCGCGTAGCCCATGCAGCCGAGCCCGTTCGACTGCAGGAGCTGACCCGGCGCCACGCACTCGAGGACGTGATTGCCGAGGATCCTGTGAGCGCCGACGTCGATGGTCATCAGCAGGTCGGGGCTGACGCGGCGCGTGACGGCGTGGAACAGCCCCGCCGGGCTGATCCGACCGGCCGGCTCGCGCGGATGCACGATGCGGGCCACCTTCTGCTTCACCTCGCCCATCGCCGCGCCGTCCCAGCCGCAGGGACGCCGAGCCCCCCGCGTCAACTGCGCGAGCATGGCGAGGACGTCGCCGGCGTATTGCTCGCCGCAAGCGAAGATGCGGTGCGTCTGCGGAGTCCAGTCGAGACCGATCACCCTCTGCTCCGGCGCCCAGGCGTCGAGCCACGCATCGCGCAACTCGATCGGGTCGAATCCGACGAGGATGACGAGGTCGGCCTGCCGGATGAATTCCAGGCTGATGTCGTCGATCACCGGCGACAACGCTACCGCGCCCATGCACAGAGGATGCGTGTCGGAGACGATCCCCTTGGCCTTGTAGGTCGCGAAGAACGGCATTTGCCAGCTCTCGAGAAAGCCGCGCAGCCGCTCGCTGCCGCCATGCGCGAGGGCGCCGCGGCCGACCAGAGCCACTGGGCGCCGCGCGCCCTCTAGCCCGGCTTTCAACGGCTCGACGTCGCCGGGCGAGAGGACGCCGTAGGCCCTCGTCTCAGGGGCCGCGCCGCGTGCCTCCTTCGAGGGAGCGCGCGTCGCATCCGCGGGACAGTTGAGGAACACCGGCCCCGGCGGATGGCACGTCGCGATGTCGAGCGCCTTTGCCGTCTGCTGCGCCGCCCGCTCCGGGTTCAGCTCGGCGGCCCACTTCGTGACGGGCGCCATCAGCGAGACGTGGTCGAAGACCTGGTGGTTGTAGATCTGCCGCCGGTTGCCGGCCATCTCGCCGCCGAGCACCAGCACCGGCGACCTTTCCATCAGCGCGCCGGCAACGCCCGACACGCCATTGGCCAGTCCCGGGCCGAGCGCGAAAATGCACGCCGCCGGCGCTCCGGTGACCTGCGTGACGGCGTCGGCCATGAAGGCTGCCGACGGCTCGGACTTGGCCAGCACGAAGCGGATGCCCTGGGCCTCGCAGGCGCGGACCAGCTCCAGGACGTCGTTGCCGGGGATGCCGAACGCGAACCTCACGCCGAAGCGCCGCATGGTCTCGGCCATGCGGTCGGCGACCTTGGCGGGAGGCGAACCCGCATCACTCACCCCGGCCGGCATCGTCTCGGTCTCGTCGCTCACGGGTGCTGCCCTCGATTGCCAGGCTACGGCCTCGTTGATCGCGCGCTGTTTGCGCCGCATAGTTGGCGCGGCCAGCAGATGGAAGGCTCCTACCATGCCCGAAAGCACCGAGACCAGCATTCGCGCGACGACCGCCGACGGCGACCGCAGCTCGGGCGTCGGCCGCGCGCCTGCGCCGAGCGAGGCAGCCCAGCTCGGAGCCATGGGCAAGGCGTTCAGCATCCTGGAGGTGATCGCGTCCGCCAAGCAGCCGATGACGATGGCCGAGCTCGTGCGCGCCTGCGGCCTCACAAAGCCCACGGCGCATCGGATCACGACCCTGCTCGTCGAGATGGGGTTTCTCGACAGGGAGCCGCTGAAACGCGGACTGATCGAGGGCCCGCGGCTGATCTCTCTGGCCCTCACCACCCTGGCAGCCGCCGCGCCGCGCAGCCGCAGGCACGCGATCCTGCGCGCCGTGTCGGAGAAGACCGGAGAGACCTGTAATTTCGGCATTCTTGCCGGCTCGGAGGTGATCTATCTCGACCGCGTCGAGGCGAAATGGCCGCTCGGACTGCGGTTCGAAGCCGGCAGCCGCGTGCCCGCGCACTGCACGGCGATCGGCAAGCTGCTGCTGGCGCTGCTGCCGGCGCCCGAGCGCGCCGCGGCGATCGTCAGCATGCCCTTGACGCGCTACACCAGCCGGTCGCTGACCGACCCGGCCAAGCTGAGCGAGTCGCTGGAGCGCATCAATCGCACACGGATCGGCATCGACGATCAGGAGTTCATCGACGGCGTGGTCTGTGTATCCGTGCCAGTGTTCACGAAATCCGGCCAGGTGGTCGGCGGCATCGCTGTCTCAGCGCCAGAGGCCCGCGTCTCCCTGCAGGAGGCGCTCTCCTTCGTGCCGACCATGCACGAGGCCGCAAAGCGGCTGAGCGCCACCTTTGCAACAAGCACTGGTCGGGATGCATCGTAAGTCGCGCGCTTGTGACGCCAAGCTTGCCCCCACATCGGAAAAATGAGACGTTGCGTCTTGGAGTGCGAACAGGGCCATTGAGACAGGACCCTATCGCTGGCTCATAAACCGGCCCCGGACGAAGTGGCCGAAACCCAGGGAGGAAGCTGAGCATGTCGTTGAAAAACTGGCTCGTCGGCGGCTTCGGCGCTGTCGCGATGGCGGCGTCGCTGGCGTCAGGCGGCGCCATCGCCCAGGACAAGACGGTGAAGATCCGCATCCAGTCGGTGATCCCGACCAGCGCGGACGAAGTCACGATGCTGAAGGAGTTCGCGGCGGACGTCGCGGCGCTGACCAACAACACCGTGCAGATGGAGGTGCTGCCGGCCGGCGCCATCGTTGCTGTCAACGACACTCTCGACGCCGTCGACAAGGGGCTGATCGAAGGCGGTTTCGCCTGGACTCACTACTGGTCCGGCAAACACCCCGCCGCGACGCTGTTTGGCTCGCCGCCTGCCGGCTCGGGCCTCGGCATGGACAACTTCGCCTGGGTCTCCTGGTATCTCTACGGCGGCGGCAAGGAACTCTATGACCAGCTCTGGAAGGAGATGAAGGTCAACGTCAAGGGCTTCATCCTGCAGCCGGTCGGCCCCGAGGCCCTCGGCTGGACAAAGAACCCGATCCAGTCGATGGACGACTTCCGCAAGCTCCGCTTCCGCATGCCGCCCGGCATACCCGGCCAGATCTACAAGGACATCGGCGTTGCGGCTGTGGCCATGGGCGGTGGCGAGATCCTGCCCGCACTGGAGAAGGGCGTCATCGACGGCGCCGAGTGGTGCTGCCCGAAGCCGGACCTGATCTACGGCTTCCAGAAAGTGCTCAAGCACTACTACATGCAGGGACTTCACCAGGTCGTGGTGAACGCCGACCTCTACATCAACGGCGACGTCTACAATGGCATGTCGAAGGGCCAGAAGAAGGCGCTCGAGGTAGCAGCGAACGCTTCGCTGATGAAGACCGTCGCTTACCGCATCCTGGAGAACGGCAAGGCTCTCGAGGAGCTGACGTCGAAGCACGGCGTCCAGGTTCACGACACGCCGGACGACTACTTCAGGGAGTACATGGCTGCCGCCAAGAAGGTCCTGGAGAAGAATGCGAGCGAGAACGCCTTCTTCAAGAAGGTCTTCGATTCGCAAGAAGCCTTTGCGAAGTCAGCCATCCCGTTCTGGGCCCAGGCTCAGCGCGCAAACGCCAATCTGGGCGAAGCCTACGCTAAAGCGTTGAAGAAGTAGCCGAGCATGGGCAATGCGCATCTGGACGCGAGCCCCTTGCGCGTCCAGATGGCACTCGAGCCCGCCTGCACATCTCCTCTTCAGATAGATCTGTCTGGCTCGTGCGGCAGAGTTTCTCCGCCGCACGAGCGCCATCCGGGACCAGCATGGCCAAAGCTCCGGAAATGACCGACGAGATGATCGCTGGCCGCAGGCAGGCGCTCGGCAGGATGCCGGACGACATGCCGGCGTGGATGGCGCGGACGATCATCTGCATCGACCGCCTGAGCGTCTGGGTCGGCCGCATCGCCTCCTGGATGGTGATCCCGATCATCTTCGCGATGATCTACGAGGTCGTCGCCCGCTACGCCTTCACCGCGCCCACCATCTGGGCCTTCGACATCAGCCGCATGTTCTATGGCGCCATGTTCGTGCTCGGCGCCGCGTACGGCCTGTCGCGGGGCGTGCACATCCGCTCCGACTTCCTCTACCGGGACTGGAGCGTGCGCACCCAGGGGCGCGTCGACGCGACACTCTATGTCCTCTTCTTCTTCCCCTCGATGATCCTGCTGCTCTGGGTGTCGTTCGACTGGGCGTGGACGTCGCTCATCCGCGGCGAGCGCGGCATGGACACGGCATTCGCCCCGCTGCTCGGGCCGGTGCGAAGCGCGCTGCCGATCGGCGTTCTCCTTCTCGTCGTGCAGGGCGTATCGGAGCTCCTCAAGAGCATCTACGCGGCAAGAACCGGACGGTGGCCTGACGCATGACACCGGAGCTGATCGGCCTCGCGATGGTCGGGGCCATGCTGTTCGCCATCTTCATCGGATTCCCGATCTCGTTCACGCTGCTCTTCCTCGGCATCGTGTTCGGCTACTTCGGGTTCGGCAATCTCGTCTTCTACCTGCTGACGCTCCAGTTCAACGCCACGATGATGGAGCAGACGCTGGCGGCGGTGCCGCTCTTCATCTTCATGGGCATCATGATGGAGCAGGCGAACCTCATGGAGCGCCTGTTCAGCTCCGTGCAGAAGATGCTCGCCAACACGCGCGGCTCGCTGTTCCTCGCGGTCATGTTCGTCGCCACGATCTTCGCCGCCGCGACCGGCATCGTCGGCGCGTCCGTGACGATCCTCGGCATCATGGCCGGCAAGCCGATGATCCGCTCCGGATATGACGTGCGGCTCTCGTCCGGCCTGATCACGGCCGGCGGCACGCTCGGCATCCTCATTCCACCGAGCATCATGCTCGTCGTGATGGGGCCGGTGCTGGAGGTGCCCGTCACGACGCTGTTCGCGGCCGCAATCCTGCCGGGGATTCTGCTGGCTGTGACGTTCACCGTCTACGCTATGACACGTTGCTGGATCAATCCCTCCCTCGGACCGCCTCTGGCGAAAGAGTTCCACGCCACGACGAGAGGGGAGATCTGGGTGGACTTCTTTGCCGGCCTGTTCCCGCCGGCCGCCCTCGTATTGGCCTCCCTCGGCAGCATCCTGTTCGGCTTTGCGACGCCCACGGAGGGCGCCGGCTGCGGCGCGGCCGGGGCGCTGCTGCTGGCGCTCGCCTACCGGCGGCTGACCTGGGCCAATTTCCGCGAGGCTTTGATCAAGACCCTGGAGATCTCCGTCCTGATCCTGTTCCTGGTCGCCGCCTCGAACTTCTTCGGCGCCGTGTTCGCGCGGCTAGGCACGCCGACCATGCTGACCGAGGTGCTGCTCGGGCTGGAGCTCAACCGCTATATCATCCTGGCGATGGTCATGGCGCTGATCTTCCTGCTCGGCTGGCCGCTCGAGTGGGTGCCGATCGTGCTGATCGTCGTTCCCTTCCTGCTGCCGCTGGTGGAGAGCCTCGGGTTCGACAAGACCTGGTTCGGCATCCTGGTCGCCGTGAACCTGCAGACGGCCTGGCTGTCGCCGCCGGTGGCGCTGTCGGCCTACTTCCTCAAGGGGGTGGTGCCCGAGTGGCAACTCTCCGACATCTACATGGGGATGCTGCAGTTCATGGGTCTGCAGCTCCTGGCACTGGTGCTTATCATCGTGTTCCCCGAGATCGCGCTCTGGCTGCCGGGGGTGATGTACGGCGATTAGCGCGACGCACGTAAGATTCGCCGGTGCGACGCCGCATCTGCCCGTGCTGCGGAATGGTGGGTACGACATCGGGTCCACACGACAGGTCACGATCCGTGGTGTAATGGGTTCCGGCAGGCGCACGAGCGCCGGCCTGCTCCGGAACCGGGATGAGCGAATCGAGCCCCGAACCTGTCGCCGATGAGCGGGATGCGGCCCCACTCCCGCCCGCTCCCGACGCCGTCTCGATCGACCTTTCCGCGGCCGAGGGCCTGCCGCGCGCCGCACAGCGGAGAGGCTGGGCGGCCAGCCTGCTGGCCGCCTTCACGGGGCACGCGCTCCTGCTTCTGGCGCTCTCCTGGTCTCCTGGTTTCGGCCTGGTCGGCGCCGGGGGGACCGAGCTCGAGGCCATCGACATCGAGATCGTCTCCTCCAAGGTCCTGGAGAGCAGGTTTGCCGGCGCGCAGACCGCAGCCGCGCCTCCCGATCCGGTCGACTATGCCGCCCAAGGCGCGCTCCCCGCCGAGGCGCGCGCCGCTGCGGCAGACCTGAAGCCGAGCCCGGCCGATCCCGAAACCCAGCCTGCCGGCCCGATGCCCGACCTCGTCATGCCCGACGCCAAGGAGGAGAAGGCGCCAGCCGAGCCGACGGACCTCGCCTTGAGGATCGCCGAATCCCGGCCCGACCAGCCCGACGAGCAGGAGCCCGAGACCGAGCCGAAGCACCAGGAGCAGACCCAGCCCGAAGCAGCCGACCCCTCCAAGGCTTCGGAGGCGAGCGAGGCAGCGGAGGAAGGCGGGGCCGCGGCCCGCGGCATCGACGGCGTCGAGGCCTCGGGCCGGCAGGCCGCTGCCGCCAGCCCCGGCGCCGCGAACGCGTATGCCAAGTCCGTCATCGAGACGCTGGCAAAACGCAAGCCGCCGGCGTCGGCGGGCGTGCGCGGAACCGTCCGGATCGGCTTCACCGTCGCCCGCACCGGAGAGGTGAGCGAGGCGCGCGTCTTGAGCTCGAGCGGGCGGCGGGTGCTCGACGAGGCAGCCCTTTCCGCCGTGCGCAACGCAAAGTTCCCGGCTCCGCCGGCCGCCCTCGCGAACGCGCAGCTCAGCTACGAGGTGCCCTACATCTTCCGATAACCGGCGGCCCGGAAGCTGGTCGGGTGACTGCACGCCTGTTGACCGACGTTGCAGACGGGGATTTGGCGTTCGGGTAGATGGGCAAAGTGAAACTGCGGGCCCGCGCCTGCGCTGGCCAACCTGCATTCAGCCCTGGAGTACGAATGTCTAGGCTCGCTCGCAATCTCGATTCACGGCACGACCGGTATGACGTCATCGTGGTCGGCTCGGGCTACGGCGGCGGCGTCGCGGCATCGCGGCTGGCGCGCGCGGGCAAACGTGTCGCGGTGCTCGAGCGGGGCCGCGAGTTCCTGACCGGCGAGTTCCCGGACCGGTTTCCAGACCTCCGCAACGAGCTGCAGGTGCGGGGCAGGCGCGTCGCCATGGGCCGCGAGACCGCCCTCTACGACGTGCGGCTCGGCGAGGACATGCACGTCCTGGTCGGCTGCGGTCTCGGCGGCGGATCGCTGGTCAATGCCGGCGTGGCGCTCGAGCCCGATCACCGCGTTTTTGCCGACGAGGTCTGGCCCGGCGAGATCCGTCAGGACGGTCTGCTCGCCGAGGGCTATCGCCGCGCCCGGCGCTGGCTGAGCCCGGCGAGCGACCCGCGGGCGACGGAGCACACGAAGCACAAGGCGCTCACCGAGGCCGGCCGGGCGTTCGGCGCCGAGCCTGTCGCCGCGCCCGTGGCCGTCAACTTCAACGAGACGGTGAATGCCGCCGGCATCGCGCAGCCGGCCTGCACCCGCTGCGGCGACTGCTGCGGGGGATGCAACGTGGGCGCGAAGAATACGGTGGCGCTCACCTATCTTCCCGACGCCGTCCGCCACGGCGCACACCTCTTTACCGAAGCGTTGGCGCACTCCCTCTCGCGTCGCCCGGACGGACGCTGGCAGGTGGACGTCACCCGGCTCGACGAGGCCCGCGGCAAGGAGAGGGAAGTCGCCATGTCGGCGGAGCTGCTGGTGCTGGCCGCCGGCACCCTCGGCTCGACGGAGATCCTGCTGCGGTCGCGGGCCGGCGGACTCGCGCTGTCGCCGCGACTCGGCGAGCGCTTCTCGGCAAACGGCGACATCATCGCCTTCGGCTACGGAGCCAAGCCGCTGGTGAACGCCATCGGGGTCGGGCACCCGCCGCGGGTCGAGCTCGAGGCTTGCGTCGGCGCCTGCGTCTCCGGCCAGATCGAGATCCGCGATGCCGCCGATCTCAGCCGCGAGCTGACGGTCCAGGAGGGCGTGCTCCCCTCCGCCCTGGCTCCTGTCCTGCCGGTCATGTTCATGCCGAACGGACGGCTGCTGGGCGCGCTGCAGAGCTTGGTGAGCGGCGTCTACAAAGGCCCCTTCGGCCGGCTGCAGACATTCTTCGCCGTCTCCCACGACAAGTCCGGCGGCCGCCTCGTGCTCGACGGAGAGCGGGTTGCCCTCTCGTGGCCGGGCGCGGCAGGCGAGCCGGTCTATCAGCGGCTCGATGCCGTTCTCTCGAGCCTCGTGAGCGGGGTCGGCGGCAGCTACGTGAAGAACCCGTTGTCGGGAACGCTGATGGGCCGCCAGCCGGCCACAGCCCACCCGCTCGGCGGCTGCGTCATGGGCGGCGACCGCGACGAGGCCGTCGTCAACCACAAGGGGCAGGTGTTCGACGGACGGCCGGATGCCGGGTCCAGCGAATTCCATCCGGGCCTCTACGTCATGGACGGCTCGGTCATCCCGCGATCCCTCGGCGTCAACCCGCTGCTGACCATCACGGCCATCGCCGAGCGAGCGATGCTGCACATGGCCCAGGATCTCGGCCTCTCCTTCGACGGCCGGCCAGTTCCCGTCGCCGAGCCGGCGACACCCGCCGAGCCCGGCGCCCTGGCTCCCGTGTAAAGGCTAAAGCTCGGACGGCAGCGTCTTCGGCTCGAAGAGGCAGAGGTCCCGAATGAGACAGCGCGGGCACTCGGGCTTCCTGGCCTTGCAGACGTAGCGGCCATGCAGGATGAGCCAGTGATGTGCGTGGTGCGCAAACTCGGCTGGAACGATGCGCAGGAGCTGCTCCTCGACCTGCACCGGCGTGGTTCCGCTCGCCAGCCCGATGCGGTTGGCCACGCGGAGGACATGCGTATCGACGGCCATGGTCGGCGCCCCGAAGGCGACGTTCATCACCACGTTGGCCGTCTTCCTGCCGACCCCCGGCAGCCGCTCGAGCGCGTCGCGGTCACGAGGCACCTCGCCGCCGTGCTCGCCGACCAGCCGCTCCGACAGGGCGATGACGTTCCTCGCCTTGTTGCGGTAGAGGCCGATCGTCCTGATGGCATCGCGCAGCCTGTCCTCTCCGAGCGCCAGCATCTTCTCCGGCGTGTCGACGGTCTTGAACAGCAGGCGGGTCGCCTTGTTCACTCCCGCGTCGGTCGCCTGCGCCGACAGTACGACCGCGACGAGCAGAGTGTAGGGGTTATGGTGCTCGAGCTCGCTCTTCGGATCGGGATTGGCTGCCGAGAACCGGCGGAAGATCTCATGGACCGTCGCCGCCGACAGCTTGGCCTTGGGCCGCCGCCGCGTCGGGCGGGCCACGGCGCGCGATGGCGAGGAGAACTTTGCCTTGGCTTCCATCGTTATTCGTTTGCCGCCTGCGATAGAGACCGTCAGTCATGGCTGAGAATGACCGTCGAGCGCAACCCGAATCCGGCTTCCACGCCGTTCTGACGCCGCACCGCTCCCTCAGCCCGGCAGGGTTCGTGATGCTCATGACCGCCGTGGGCGTCATCAGCTTCGCCATCGGCATCCTGTTTCTGTTGACAGGCGCCTGGCCGGTGTTCGGCTTCTTTGCGCTCGACGTCATGCTGATCTACGGGGCCTTCAAGCTGAACTACCGCTCGGGACGGGGATTCGAGCTGGTCGACGTCACGCGCGAGCAGCTCACCGTGACCCGCGTCCATCCGAGCGGCCGCAGCGAGAGCTTCGAGTTCAACCCGTTCTGGGCCCGCGTGCTGCTCAACGAGAGGCCAAACGGGCACACCGAGCTCAGGCTCGCCGCGCAAGGCCGCGAGCTAAGGTTCGCGCAGTTCCTGACCGACGACGAGCGGCGGGACTTCGCGTCCGCGCTCAGGGGCGCATTGACCGAGGCGCGCGGCGCACGCATCTGAGGACTGGCCGCCGGCATGGCAAGAATCGGGTCGTCCGCGGGCGCGACAAAGCTTAAATGTCAGGCTGCGCCAGTGGAAGGAACCGACAGGCTCGCCATGTTGCAGCAGCCCGAAGTGAACCGCATCAGTCCGCCTCGCGAGGAGCCCTCGGGCGACTACGCCCATGTCAGACGCGCCATCGCGTTCCTCACCGAGACGTGGGACGAGCAGCCCGATCTCGATCGCCTCGCCCGCCATCTCCAGCTCAGCCCCGCGCACTGCCAGAAGCTGTTCAAGCGCTGGTGCGGCCTGAGCCCGAAGGAGTTCGTGCAGGCCATCACCGCGGACCATGCCCGCAGACTGCTGGCGGGCTCCGCGAGCGTGCTCGACTGCGCGCACGAGGTGGGGCTTTCCGGCGCCAGCCGCCTGCACGACCTCTTTGTCGATCACGAGGCGATGACGCCGGGAGACTTCAAGCGGCGCGGGGAAGGCCTCGAGGTCGCCTATGGGTTTCATTCCTCCCCCTTCGGAGAGGCGCTGCTGATGACGACGAGCCGCGGCGTTGCGGGCCTCGCCTTCACCAACGAGGACGAAGGGCAGACGCGCGCCGAGGTGCTGGCCGACATGACGCGCCGCTGGCCGTTCGCACGCTATGTCGAGGCGCCGGAGCGGACATTGCCTCATTTCAAGCGCATCTTCGGCGCTACGAGCGGGGAGGACGGGCAGCCAGTTCGGATCGTTCTCATCGGGACGGATTTCGAGGTGCGCGTGTGGGAGGCGCTGCTGCGAATCCCCGTCGGCCGCGCCGTCAGCTACGCCGACATCGCCCGCCACATCGGGCGCCCCGCCGCATCACGGGCCGTCGGGACCGCCATCGGGCGCAACCCGCTGTCGTTCGTGGTGCCCTGCCATCGCGTGATGCGCGGCGACGGCAGCCTCGGCGGCTATCACTGGGGCCTCACGCGCAAGCGGGCCCTGATCGGCTGGGAGGCGGGCTGGCTGCGCAGCCGGGCGGCGGCGTGAGATTTTCCGCTCCCACCTTCTCCCCGAAAATGGGGAAAAGGGGAGCTAAGCCCACGGGCGTGCAGTCGCGGTCCTCTCCTCGTAGGCCCTGATCGAGGATTCCTTCTGCATCGTCAGACCGATGTCGTCGAGGCCGTTGAGCAGACAATGCTTGCGGAACGCGTCGATCTCGAACGCGATGACGCCGCCGTCCGGCCCGCGGATCTCCTGCTTCTCCAGGTCGATGGTAATCCTGGCGTTGGCGCCGCGCCTGGCGTCGTCGAGCAGCTTCTCCAGCTCCTCCGGCTTCACCTTTATGGGCAGAATGCCGTTCTTGAAGCAGTTGTTGTAGAAGATGTCGGCAAAGCCCGTCGAGATCACGCACCGGATGCCGAAGTCCAGCAGCGCCCAGGGCGCGTGCTCGCGGCTCGACCCGCAGCCGAAATTGTCGCCCGCGACCAGGATCTCGGAGTTCCGGTAGGCCGGCTTGTTCAGCACGAACTCGGGCCGGTCCGCGCCGCTCTCGTCGTAGCGCAGCTCGTAGAACAGCGATTTGCCGAGTCCCGTGCGCGCGATCGTCTTCAGGAACTGCTTGGGGATGATCATGTCGGTGTCGACATTGATCATCGGCAACGGCGCCGCCACGCCGGTGAGCGTCGTGAACTTCTGCATCGATTGTCCTCGGCCGATCCTGGCCGCTGCCCGTCATCGCAGGGCGCGGCAGCGCCCATAAACGCGAGAAGGCGCAGCCGCGTCAAGCCGGCGCCTCACCGGACCTTCGGGTCGGCGTAGCACTGGCGCATCGCCTGGCAACGATGCGAGCCGGAAAGGTGCATGCTCGTGCCCTTCGCCGGAGCGATGAACTGGCACACCTCCTCGAGCCCATCCGGCGTCAGCCAGCCCTCGCGGCGCCCGCGCTGGACCGCGAAGCAGTCGGCTGTCTCCTCGTCCGGCCCGCGGAACTGGTGTGCGCACTCGTGGGAGAAGATCCACATCTTGACCGGGGTCGACACGCGCGCGAGCAGGCGCGGGTTGAGGATCAGGAACCCCGGGTAGGCGGCGCCGTAGTCGTCGAGCTTGGAATCGAGGACCGTCGGGCGCTGCCCGCAGTAGAGCCGCCGGCTGTCCAATGTGAGCTGCCCGGCGGGGATGATCATGGCGCCGCCACCCACGTGCGCCACATACTCCTCCGGGGTCGGAGGTCCGGCCGTGGCGGACGGGATTGCAACGCCCGCCGCCGCCAGCATGGAGACGACGAGCAAGGCGGCCGGCCCTTTGAAGTTCATCCCCCACTCACCCTGATCAGTTGTGCCCGGATCGGAATCGCTCGGTACGACCGAGCGCACAATCGCCCGCATTGCGTTCCGGTGCAAGCCGGCTGCGGCCATCCTGTTGCATCACTGCCACAGTGGGTTTTGGGCAGGCCTGCTGCGCCGCGCCGGCGACACGCGCGACGCTACAGGGCGGTGAGCTTACGGCGCGCTCAGCAGCTTGACGGCGGCCGAGGAGAGCGCGCCCGTGAGGATGCACGGCAGGCCCAGCGCGACCTGCCCCGTGGCGCCGGCCACCACGCAGCCGAGCGCGATCGCCGTGCTGCCCCAGTGCGCGGCCTTGGCCCAGGTGCCGTTCGGCTGCGGACCGCGCCGCTTCAGCTCCTCGATGGCGGCGAGCGCGTCCTTGCGGATCTTGCCCGTCTCGTAGGACTGCGCCGCTTCCACGATCTCCTTCAAAGCCGTCCTCACCTCCGCAGAGTGGTTGCTCATCCGCTGCTCCTGACGGAGCAGGTAGAGCAGCTCCTTGTCGCGCGAGGCGTTGTTGGCGAGCGTCCACTTGGCAACGCTGCCGATCGTCAGCCTGTTGACGTCGCTGGCATCGGTCGACCAGGCCAGCGCGCCGACGATGCGGTAGACCGGCTCGTGCGAGCCTGTCGCAAAGTAGTAGCCCCACAGCGTATCGATCGGCGCGGGCCCGGTGTCGAGCGGCATGTCGTGCAGCACCTTGGCCTTTCCGAACAGAAAGCTGTCGATCAGCACCTTGCGCGCCGGCATCCGCTCGACGAACCTGCCGAGCAGGTCCTTCCATCCGGGCAGCCCGCTGTAGGCGATGGCCTTGATGATCGCGCCCTGGTCCTCGGGCGGCATCGGGAACATCCGGGCGACCATCGACTCGGCCTTTTGCGGATTGGAGCCCAGCACGCCGGCCATGAAGCCGACGAACACGCCGGCTGTGTCAGCATCCTTGAACAGCCCCAGACGGCTCAAGGCCCTCACGGCATCCGGCAGGCGGTCCGGCTCGGGCTCCAGCCGGTAGCCGTCGATCCACTGCAGGATCCGCTCGTGCGAGCTGAACTGATCGTCGATGGCAGGCTGCGGCTTGGCCACGGCGGACGGCCCCGCCAGAAAGGCCAGTGCGAGCGCGAGCAGGCCGGCGCCGAAGAAACGCATGACATCCTCCGATCGTCGCGGTTTGCGATACCCGGGGCCCCGATCCCATACGCCACACCCCACCCGGCGCGACACAGATCAGGCCGGCGCGTCGATTTCATGGCGGGATCGGCAACTCGAGCAACGTGCCCTCAGCGGGTGAGCCATCAGCCCTGCCCTTGACGGGGAGGGCGGCGCGGCGAAAGCCGCGCGGGTGGGGTGGGGCCACGGATGCGGGCGTCGGCGCAAAGGCACGCCCACCCCCGACCCCTCCCCGCAAGGGGGAGGGGAGACGTGCTCGCTCACCGTTTCAATCTCAACCGGAAGGACCCTATCCGCCGATGTCGTAAGCCGCCAGCGCCGCCATGTTGAGGATGTCGCTGTCCTTCGACCCGAGAGAGCAGATCTGCACCGAATGCGTCAGACCGACCAGCATGGGCCCGATGACGGTGGCGCCGCCGAGCTCCTTCAGCATCTTGGTGGAGATCGACGCCGAGTGGAACGCCGGCATGATCAGGACGTTGGCGACATCCGACAGCCTGCAGAACGGATAGAGCCGCTGCAGGCTGCGGTTCAGGGCGACGTCGGCCGCCATCTCGCCGTCGTACTCGAAGTCCACCCCCTCGGCGTCGAGGATTTCCACCGCCTCGCGCACGCGGTCGGAGCGCTCGCCGCGCGGCTCGCCGAAAGTCGAGTAGGCGAGCATCGCCAGCCTCGGCTCGAGGCCCAGCCGACGCGCGACCTGGGCGGCCTCCTTGGCGATCTCCGCCAGCTCCCTCGCGTCGGGCATGTCGTGCACGCTGGTGTCCGCGACGAGCACGGCGCGGCCGCGCGACAGCGCGATCGAGACGCCGATCACGCGCTGGCCCGGCTTGGCGTCCAGCACACGGCGAACATCCTGGTAGGCGGTCGACCAGCTCCGGGTCACGCCCGTCACCAGCCCGTCCGCGTGGCGCAGGGCGACCATGCAGGCTGCGAACACGTTGCGGTCGTTGTTGACGAGGCGCTCGCAGTCGCGCAGCAGGTAGCCTTTGCGCTGCATGCGCTCGTAAAGGTGCTGCGCATACTGATGGCGGTTCTCGTCGAGGCTCGTGTCGTGCAGCTCGATGGCGTCGGTGAACTCGATCCCGGCGCGGTCGAACGCCGCGCGGACCGGCTCCTCGCGGCCGATCAGCACCGGCCGGCCGAGGCCGGCGTGGTGGAACGCATGGGCGGCGCGGACCACCTGCGACTGCTCGCCCTCGGCGAAGACGATGCGCTTCGGCGTCGCCCGCACCTGGGTGAAAATGCTGTTGAGCCAGCCGGCGACCGGGTCCAGCCGGCCTGAGAGCTGGGCCACGTAGGAGTCGAGATCGACGATCGGCCGGCGCGCGACGCCCGAGTCCATCGCCGCCTTCGCGATCGCCGGCGGGATGTGGCTGATGAGCCTCGGATCGAATGGAGCGGGGATGATGTACTCGGGTCCATAGCGCACCTGGCGCCCGTGAAAGGCCGCCGCAACCTGGTCGGGAACCTCCTGCCGGGCGAGCTCGGCGAGCGCCCTGGCGGCAGCGATCTTCATGGCGATGTTGATGGTCGACGCCTGCACATCGAGGGCTCCCCGGAATATGAATGGGAATCCCAGCACATTATTGATCTGGTTGGGATAGTCCGAGCGCCCCGTGGCCACGATGGCGTCGTCGCGGACCGACTGCACCTCCTCCGGCGTGATCTCCGGGTCGGGATTGGCCATCGCGAAGATGATGGGATTGGCCGCCATCGAGCGGACCATCTGCGCCGTCATCGTTCCTTTGGCTGACAGCCCGAAGAAGGCGTCCGCGCCTTCGATCGCCTCGGCCAGCGTCCGCGCCCGCGTCTTGGCCGCGTAGGCCGACTTCCACTGGTTGATCCCTTCCTTGCGGCCCTGGTAGATGACCCCCTTCGTGTCGCAGAAGACGACGTTCTCGCGCGGCATGCCCATGGCCGTCAGCAGATCGAGGCAGGCGATCCCCGCCGCCCCGGCGCCGTTGACGACGAGCTTGAAATTTGTGATCTCGCGGCCGGTGAGCTCGAGCGCGTTGATAAGGCCGGCCGCCGCGATGATCGCGGTGCCGTGCTGGTCGTCGTGGAACACCGGGATCGGCAGCAGCTCTTTGAGCCTCTCCTCGATGATGAAGCAGTCCGGCGCCTTGATGTCCTCGAGATTGATGCCGCCGAAGGTCGGCCCGAGGTAACGCACGCAGTCGACGAAGGCGTCTACGTCCTGCGTGTCGATCAGAACGTCCATGGCATCGATGTCGGCGAAGCGCTTGAACAGCGCGCCCTTGCCCTCCATCACCGGCTTGGCGGCCTGCGCTCCGAGATTGCCGAGCCCGAGTATGGCCGTGCCGTTGGAGACGACGGCGACCAGATTGCCCTTGTTCGTGTAGTCGTAGGCGAGCGCCGGGTTCTCGGCGATCGCCAGCACCGGCACCGCCACCCCCGGCGAATAGGCGAGCGACAGATCGCGCTGGGTGGTCAGCGGCTTGGTGGGCGTGATCTCGAGCTTGCCGGGCTTTCCCTGCGCGTGAAACTGCAGCGCTTCCTGGGCCGTGAAGTGGGCTTCTGCGAATTTCGGAGCCATGGGCGTGACGTATCCCTGCTGAGGTGCGGCCAGCATACGGCGTCCGGCGATGCGGGCACAACGCTGCCGTGCGCGGAGGCGCATTTTGATCTGTGGCCGGGACGCGATATGTGGTTGCCGGAGGAACAGGGGGAGCTCGCGACAGATGCCGCCGCGACCGCAGACCGACCCGTCCGCATCGCCCGTTGCGGATGGCCAGCCGTCCGCCGGAGCCGGCGACGGCAACGGCGAGCGCCGGCTCATTCCTGGGGAGGCGACGCCATCCATGGCGCAATACCTGGAGATCAAGGCGGCCAACCCGGACAGCCTGCTCTGGTACCGGATGGGCGATTTCTACGAGCTGTTCTTCGAGGACGCCGTCGTAGCCTCGCAGGCGCTCAGCATCACGTTGACCAAGCGCGGCAAGCACTTGGGCGAGGACATCCCGATGTGCGGCGTGCCCGTGGTGCGCGCCGACGAGTATCTGCAGCGGCTCATCAGGCAAGGCTTCCGTGTGGCCGTCTGCGAGCAGCTCGAGGACACCGCGGAAGCCCGCAAGCGCGGCGCCAAGGCCGTCGTGCGCCGTGACGTCGTCCGCCTCGTCACGCCGGGAACGCTGACCGAGGACGCGCTGCTCGATGCCAGGACGCGCAATTATCTGACGGCCCTGCATGTCGCTCCGCAGGGGTCTGATGCGATGGCCCTCGCCTCGCTCGACATCTCGACGGGCGAGCTGGAGCTCGGGGCCGTTTCCGCCAGAGACCTGCCAGGCGAGCTCGCCCGACTGCAGCCGAGCGAGATCATCACCGGCGATGCGGCCCTTGCCGATACGCGGGTCAAGAGCTGGATCGAAGCCGCCGGCGCGGCGGCGACGCCGGTGCCCGCCGCCACGTTCGACAGCATGGCGGGAGAGCGCGCCTTGAAGGCGCGCCTCGGAGTAGCGGATCTGGCGGCGTTCGGCGCTTTCTCGCGGCCCGAGCTTGCCGCCGCGGGGGCGCTGCTGAAATACGTGGAGCTGACGCAGATCGGCCGCCAGCCGGTCATCCGCCCGCCCCGGAGCACCGGGCCGGAGAGCGCCATGGTGATCGACGCCGCGACACGGGCGAGCCTGGAGATAGTGCGGGGCGCCTCGGGCGGGCGGCAGGGCAGCCTGCTCACCGCCATCGACCGCACCGTCACCGGGCCCGGCGCAAGGGAGCTGGCGAGCCGGCTGGCGAGCCCGTTGCGCGATCCGCAGGCCATCGCGGCCCGGCTCGACGCGTTGTCGTGCCTTCTGGGGCGGGACCGTCTGCGGGAGGATGTGCGCGGCGCTCTGCGCGGCGCGCCGGACATCGCCCGCGCGATCTCGCGCCTCGCCTTCCAGCGCGGCGGCCCTGCCGATCTGGCAGCCGTCCGGGACGGGATCGCGGCGGCGTCCGCGCTGTCCGATCTCCTCGGCCGCTCAGGCGACGGCATCGGCCTTCCCGAGGAGCTGGCGTCCATCAGGACGCGGCTTGCGACCGCGGCGACCCGCGGCCTCGCCCAGTCGCTCGCCGCCGCCCTCGTCGACAGTCCGCCCGCGCACCGCCGCGATGGCGGCTTCGTGCGCGAGGGGTTCCGTGCGGACCTCGACGACGCCCGCCGCCTCAAGGACGACAGCCGGAAGGTGATGGCGGCGCTCGAGACCCGCTACGCCGGCGAGACGGGCATCAAATCGCTCAAGATCAGGCACAACAACGTGCTCGGCTATTACGTCGAGGTCGGCGCCGCCAACGCCAGGCCGCTGACCGCCGAGCCGCTCTCCGAAACCTTCCGCCACCGCCAGACGCTCGCCAATGCCATGCGCTTCACGACCCGCGAGCTGATCGAGACGGAGGGCAGCATCGCCTCCGCCGCCGAGCGCGCGCTCGCCATCGAGCAGGAGGTGTTCGCGGAGCTGGCGCGCCGCATCGGAGAGCAGGAGCGCGCGCTCGGCGGCACCGCAGCGGCGCTCGCCGAGCTCGATCACTATGCGGGGCTGGCCGAGCTGGCGTTCGAGGAAGGCTACGTACGCCCGGAGGTGACGGCCGGGCTCGAGCTCGAGATCCGCGGGGGGCGTCATCCAGTCGTCGAGCAGGCATTGCGCAAGGCAAAGATGGCGCCGTTCATCGAGAACGACTGTGTATTGGGCGCCGCCGGCTCGCTTACGCCCGGTTTCGACGACGAGGACGGCAGCGGACGCATCTGGCTGGTGACAGGGCCCAACATGGCGGGCAAATCGACGTTCCTGCGCCAGACCGCGCTTATCGCACTGCTGGCGCAGGTCGGCTCCTTCGTGCCGGCCCGCGCGGCGCGCATCGGCGTCATCGACCGGCTCTTCTCGCGGGTCGGCGCGGCCGACGACCTGGCGCGGGGGCGTTCGACGTTCATGGTCGAGATGGTGGAGACGGCCGCCATCCTGAACCAGGCGAGCGAGCGCTCGCTGGTGATCCTCGACGAGATCGGCCGCGGCACCGCAACCTTCGACGGCTTGTCGATCGCCTGGGCGACGGTCGAGTACCTGCACGACGTGAGCCGCTGCCGGGCGCTGTTCGCCACCCACTACCACGAGCTGACCGCGCTCGCCGGCCGCCTCCCGGACCTCGCCACCGTCACCATGGATGTGAAGGAGTGGCAGGACGAGATCGTGTTCCTGCACAAGGTACGCCCCGGGGCGGCCGACCGCTCCTACGGCATCCAGGTGGCCAAGCTTGCCGGCCTCCCCCAGACTGTGGTGAAACGGGCACGCGAGGTGCTGGCTCGGCTGGAGAAAGCCGACCGGCGCAGCGCTGGCGCGACGGGATCGCTTACGGACCTGCCGCTCTTCGCCTACGAGCCGGCAGCGGCCGGGCGCGATGCCCCGTCGGAGCTGGAGACGGCAGTTGATAAGATCAAGCCGGACGAGCTCAGTCCGCGCGCGGCACTCGAGGCGTTGTACGAGTTGAAAAGCCTGCGCCGCGGCGAGCCGGGGCGGCAGTAGCGCGACGCCCGGCAGAAGAGCTCGCGCAACGAGGCGGATGCCCCCGGGGCGAAGTCATGGACGTCACGACGTTGGCCAAGGCCCCCTATTTCGACCCGCTCGAGGCCCGCCGCGAGCTGACGAGGCTCGCGGCCGAGGCCGGCGGCGCGGGCGAGGCGCGTGCGGCCGTCCTCGAGCACTGCAAGGGGCTGCTGAGGGACGCGCGCTCGGCGGCTGAGGCGCAGCTCGCTGCGGACGGCAACGGCCGGCGCTGTGCCGGCGGGCTGTCGCTGTTCATGGACGAGATCGTGCGCCTGATCTACGACCACACGGTCACGCACGTCTACCGGGCAACCAATCCCTCCGATGCCGAGCGCATGGCGATCGTCGCCACCGGCGGCTTCGGTCGCGGCCTGCTCGCCCCCGGCTCCGACATCGATCTGCTGTTCCTGCTGCCCTACAAGCAGACCCCGTGGGGCGAGAGCGTCGCCGAATCCATGCTCTACCTGTTGTGGGATCTCGGGCTGAAGGTGGGGCACGCGACGCGGACCGTCGATCAGTGCATCAAGTTGGCGCTGGCCGATTATACGATCCTGACCGCGCTTCTCGATCAGCGCCTCATTCACGGCGACGCCGAGCTGATCCGCGAGCTCGGGACCCGCTTCCGGGCCGAGGTCGTCACCGGCGCCATCGCGCGCCGCTTCGTCGATGACAAGATGGCCGAGCGCGACGAGCGCCATCGCCGGTCCGGCCAGAGCCGCTATCTCGTCGAGCCCAACATCAAGGACGGCAAGGGCGGCCTGCGCGACCTCCACACGCTCCACTGGCTGGCGATGTATCTTCACGGCGAGGGCCCCGGCAAGGGCATGGCCAAAGCCGGCGAGTTCACACCGGCGGAGATGACGACGTTCCGCCGCTGCGAGGGCTTCCTGTGGAGCGTGCGCTGCCATCTCCACTTCCTGACCGGTCGGCCGGAGGAGCGGTTGACCTTCGACCTGCAGCCGGTGATGGCCGAGAGGCTGGGCTACAGGGCGCACAATGGGCTGCGCGGCGTCGAGCGCTTCATGAAGCACTACTTCCTGGTCGCCAAGGACGTCGGCGATCTGACCACGATCCTCTGCTCGGCTCTCGAGATGCAGCAGCTCAAGTCGACGCCGCGGCTCAACAGGCTCTTCAACCCGAGCACGTGGGCGTCGCGGCGGCGGATCAGGCGCACGACGGATTTCCGCTTCGACTACGAGCGCCTCAACGTCGCCGACGCCGACGTCTTCCGGCGCGATCCGGTCAATCTCATCCGGTTCTTCGCGGTCGCCGAGGAGACGGGCAGCTTCTTCCACCCCTCGGCGGTGCGCCTGCTGCGCAGCTCGCTGCGACGGATCGACGACGGGCTGCGGAGCGACCCCGAGGCCAACCGCATTTTTCTGGACCTGCTGACGTCACAGAACAATCCTGAAGCGACTCTGCGGCGCATGAACGAGGCCGGCGTGCTGGGGCGGTTCATCCCCGATTTCGGCCGCGTGGTCTCGATGATGCAGTTCAACATGTATCACCACTACACAGTCGACGAGCATCTGTTGCGCACCGTCGGCCAGTTGCGGGCCATCGAGGAAGGGCAGCTCGCCGGCACGCTGCCGCTCTCGACCGAGATCGTGAAGTCGATCCAGAACCGGCGAGCGCTCTACGTCGCCGCCTTTCTGCACGACATCGGCAAGGGACGGCTCGAGGATCACTCGGCAGCCGGCGTCCGCATCGCACGCCAGCTCGCACCGCGCCTCGGCCTGTCGGCGGCCGAGACCGAGACGGCAGCCTGGCTCGTCGAGAACCACCTCGTGATGAGCAACATCGCGCAGAGCCGCGACATCGGCGATCCCAAGACCATCCGCGATTTCGCGGCCGTGGTGCAGAGCCCCGAGCGCCTGAAGCTCCTGCTCCTGCTCACCGTCGCCGATATCCGGGCGGTCGGGCCCGGAACCTGGAACGGCTGGAAGGGCCAGCTCCTGCGGGAGCTCTACTGGGAGACGGAGCCGCTGGTGGCCGGCGGACACACCCAGGGCTCCCGGCGCGAGCGGATCGAGGCGGCGCAGGCCCAGTTGCGCGCCGAGCTGGCGAGCTGGCCGGAGGAGGAGTTGGAGCGCTTCGTCCAGCGGCACTACGATGATTACTGGCTGAAGACGGACACCCGCAAGCAGGCGGAGCACGCGCGGCTCATCCGGCGCGCCGATGCGGAGGGCCTGCGGCTCGCCACATCCTTCCTCTCGAACACCTTCACGTCGATCACGGAGCTCGCGATCCTGGCGCCCAATCATCCGCGGCTGCTGGCGCTGTTCGCCGGCGCGTGCGCGGCGGCGGGCGCCAATATCATCGGCGCGCACATCTCGACGACGCGCGACGGGCTGGCGCTGGACACGTTCCTGCTGCAGCGCGACCTCCCCGAGGAGGCGGACGAGGCGCGCCGCATGGCGCGGATCGCCAGGACCATCGAGAAGGCGCTCGACGGCGAGGTGCGGATGGCGGAGCTGATGGCGAAGCGCAAGCCGGCCGAGCGGCGGATCACGGCCTTCACGGTCGAGCCGGAGGCGATCATCAACAACGCGCTCTCCGACCATTTCTCGGTCATCGAGGTGGCGGGGCGCGACCGGCCGGGACTGCTCTACGAGCTCACCAGCACGTTGTCGGACCTCAATCTCGATATCACCTCCGCGCATATCACGACCTACGGCGAGAAGGCCGTCGACGTCTTCTACGTCACCGACCTGACGGGCAAGAAGGTGACGAGCGCGCAGCGCCAGGCCGTCATCCGCGAGCGCCTCGCCGGCGTGCTGTCGCACTCTGCCGAGGCTGCATGAACCTCTACCGCGCATTCGCTACGGTCGGCGGCCTCACGATGGTGAGCCGCGTGCTCGGCTTCGTCCGCGATATCCTGATCGCCGCGGTGCTCGGCACAGGCCCCGTCGCGGATGCGTTCTTCGTCGCCTTCCGGTTCCCGAACCTGTTCCGGAGGCTGTTCGGAGAGGGCGCATTCAACGCCGCCTTCGTGCCGCTGTTCGCGAGGCGGCTCGAGGGCGACGGCGCCGAGGCGGCGCGGCGCTTCGCTGAAGAATCGCTGGCCTGCCTCACCTTCGCGCTCCTCGTCTTCTCGGCGCTCGCCATCGCCGCCATGCCCTGGCTGATGTTGCTGCTGGCGCCGGGCTTCGTCACGGATCCGCAGAAGTACGATCTGGCCGTGCTGCTGACGCGGATCGCGTTCCCCTATCTTCTGTGCATGTCCCTGGTGGCGCTGCTGTCGGGCGTGCTCAACAGCATGGCCCGGTTCCTGGCCGCCGCGGCGGCGCCGATCCTGCTCAACCTCGTGCTGATCGCCGCCATCTCGCTCGCCATCGGGCTCGGCCATCACCGGCAGCCGCAGGCCGGCATCATTCTCGCCGTCGGCGTGACGGTGGCGGGCATCGCCCAGCTCGCCATGCTGTGGATCGCCGTCCGCCGTGCGGGCGTGCGGCTGCGGATCGGGCGGCCGCGTTACACCGAGGGCGTCAGGCGGCTCGTTGCCCTCGGCATCCCCGGCCTGATCTCCGGCGGCATCACACAGATCAACATCGTCGTCGGCACCATCATCGCGTCGCTGCAGGCCGGCGCCGTCTCCTACCTCTACTATGCAGACAGGCTCTATCAGCTCCCGCTTGGCATCATCGGCGTCGCCGTCGGCGTGGTGCTGCTGCCCGACCTTGCGCGCAAGCTGCGCGCCGGCGACGGCGCCGCCGCCCATGACAGCCAGAACCGCTCGCTCGAGCTCGCGCTGCTGTTCACGATCCCCGCCGCCGTGGCGCTCGTCATCGCCGCCGGACCGATCATCAGCGTACTGTTCGAGCGCGGCGCGTTCACGGCCTCCGACACGGCGGCCTCGGCGGCGGCGCTCGCAGCCTTCGCGCTCGGCCTGCCCTCGTTCGTGCTGATCAAGGTATTCCAGCCGGCCTTCTTCGCGCGCGAGGACACACGTACGCCGATGTGGTTCGCGGCCGTCAACCTCGTCATCAATGCGGTGGGCTCGCTGGCGCTGTTTCTCCTGTTCCGGCGTCTCGGATGGATGCCGCACGTCGGCATTGCGATCGCGACCACGATCGCGGGATGGGTCAACGCCGGATTGCTTCTGCTGGCGCTGATGCGTGCCGGCGACTTCCGGGCCGACCGCCGCCTCGTGCGCAACACGTGGCTGATCCTCCTCGCCAGCGCCGTGATGGGCGCGGCGCTGGCGGCCGTCCTGCCATTGCTCGCAACTCCGTTCGCTCCGGCGGCGAGCCTGGCCGTGCGCGCCTCGGCGCTCGTGGCACTGGTGACGCTCGGAGTCACCCTCTACGGGCTCGTGATCCTCGCCACGGGCGTGCTGGGGCCCGCCCAGCTCCGCCGCTTCTTCCGCCGCGCCGCCTGAGTGCCGGCCAACGGCCGCCTCCACTTGCGCCGGGCAGCCGAGCGGGCCATAACGCGCCCGGATTCGTCGCATCGCAGGAAGCCATGAAGATCACGCCGCGCGTCTTCTCGGGGATGCAGCCGACCGGCTCGCTCCATCTCGGCAACTACCTCGGCGCCATGCTGCAGTGGATCAAGCTGCAGGAGACGCACGAGTGCATCTACTGCGTGGTCGACATGCATGCGATCACGCAGTCGATCGACGTCTGGGGCGGACCGGACGAGCTGACGCGCGCCATCAGGATGGTGACCGCCGCCTATCTCGCCTGCGGCCTCGACCCGAAGAAGAGCATCATCTTCAACCAGTCGCAGGTGCACGAGCACGCCGAGCTCGCCTGGGTGTTCAACTGCGTGGCGCGGCTCGGCTGGCTGAACCGCATGACCCAGTTCAAGGAGAAGGCCGGCAAGGACCGCGAGAACGCGTCCGTCGGCCTCTACGCCTATCCCAACCTGATGGCGGCGGACATTCTCGTCTATCGCGCCACCCACGTGCCGGTGGGCGAGGACCAGAAGCAGCACCTGGAGCTGTCGCGCGACATCGCGCAGAAGTTCAACAACGACTTCCGGGACACCATCGTCCGCGCCGGCTTCGAGGACGGCAACTTCTTCCCGCTGCCGGAGCCGATCATCACCGGCCCGGCCACGCGGGTCATGAGCCTGCGCGACGGCACGAGGAAGATGTCGAAATCCGATCCGTCGGACCTGTCCCGCATCAACCTGACTGACGATGCCGACACCATCGCGCGCAAGATCCAGAAGGCGAAGACCGACCCCGAGCCGCTGCCGTCCGAGGAGCTGGGCCTCGCCGGGCGGCCCGAGGCCGAGAACCTGGTCGGCATCTACGCGGCGCTCGCCGGACTGGGCGTGAGCTCGGTGCTGCGCGATTTCGGCGGCGGCCCGTTCTCGGCTTTCAAGAAAGCATTGGGCGAGGTGGCCGTGGACAGGATCGGGCCGATCGGGGCCGAGATGCGGCGGCTGGCGGGCGATGCGGCCGAGATCGACCGCGTTCTCGCCGACGGCTCCCGTCGCGCCCGTGCCATCGCAGGGCCGATCATGGACCGCGTGAAGGACCTGGTCGGTTTCATCCGCAGCTAGGGGAGCCGTTGCGCGACTTCCGGGTTATCTCGGCGCGTGAGCCGAACCTTCTCGCTGGTCGGTCCCAGCTCGTACCGAGATTGCCGCAACTACAGCAACATGACAGTTTCAGCCATGGCCATGACGAAGAAACGCCGGGTATTCGAGGAAGGCCACCGACGCAAGTATCTCGTCATCGTCGACGAGAGCGAGGAGGTCGAGGCCGCCCTCTATTTCTCCGCGCTGCGGGTCGCGCACACGTCGGGCTCGATCCTGCTGCTCTACGTGATCGAGCCGCAGGAGTATCAGCACTGGGTCGGCGTCCGCCAGGTGCAGCTCGAGGAGGAGACCAACAAGGCGAAAGCCCTGTTCCGCCTGTTCCGGCGCAAGCTCAACACGGCGGGATTCGAGGCGGTGCACACCGAGGAGGTCATCCGCGAGGGCAAGAAGGCCGAGGCGATACTCGAGCTGATCGACGAGGACGAGGACATCGCCGTGCTGACGCTCGGCGCGGCGACGGATGCCATGGGTCCCGGGCCGCTCGTCTCCTCGCTGGCCGCCGGCACCACCGCAGGCTCTTTCCCGATCCCTGTTACGATCGTTCCGGGCAACCTGACGCTCGACGACCTGCAGGCGCTGGCTTGAGCAAAACCCGAGCGATGACCTCGACTTTTGACCGGGTCGTCGCTACCTAGTAGAATAATTCTAAAGCTGAGGCAGCACTGCCGCGCCCGGGCGCCAGCTCACGCCGGGACCAAGGAGACAGGCATGTTCATCCAGACCGAACCGACCCCCAATCCCGCCACCTTGAAGTTCATCCCGGGCAAGCCGGTTCTGGGCGACGGCACGGCCGATTACCGCACGCGGGACGAGGCGGACGAATCGCCGCTGGCTCAGCGGCTTTTCGATATCGACGGGGTCAAGGGCGTTTTCCTCGGCACCGATTTCATCTCTGTGACCAAGGGCGACACCGAATGGCAGCACCTCAAGCCTGCAATTCTGGGCGCCATCATGGAGCATTTCATGTCCGGCTCGCCGGTGCTCGCCAGCGAGAGCGCCAATGACGCGGCCGGCGGCAATTACGACCCGAAGGACGAGGAGACGGTGCTGACCATCAAGGAGCTGCTGGAGACGCGCGTGCGTCCGGCCGTGGCCCAGGATGGCGGCGACATCACCTTCAACGGCTTCCGCGAGGGGATCGTCTATCTGCACATGCGCGGCGCCTGCGCCGGATGCCCGAGCTCGACGGCGACCCTGCGCCACGGCATCGAGAACCTGCTGAAGCACTTCTGCCCCGACGTGCAGGAAGTGCAGGCGGTTTAGCCCGGGCCTGCCCAGCGGCGCGGCAATGGAGATGGCCGCTACAGGTCGGCGCGCATGAACGTGCTCGCATTCGATACCTGTCTCGGCGCCTGCTCGGCGGCCGTGCTGTGGAGCGATCCTGCTGAATCGCAAGCGCGAATGACCTGCCGCTATGAGGAAATGGCGGCCGGGCACGCCGAGCGGCTGATGCCGATGATCGACGAGGTCCTGCGCGAATCGACACGAAGCCTGACGAGCCTCGATTCCATCGTGGTGACCGAGGGACCGGGGACATTCACCGGCATCCGGGTCGGCGTGGCGGCCGCCCGGGCCCTGACGCTCGCCACCGGTCTTCCGATCCGCGCCACCACGAGCCTGCACGTCATGGCGCACCGGGCCAAAGCCGAGCTCGCCGGCGCCGCGGCGGGCCGCGCTCTGGCGGTTTGCGTGGATGCGCGTGCCGGGCGGGTCTTCGTCCAGACGTTCGAGGTGGTGAGCGGAGAGCCGATGACGGAGGCGGCCCTCATGTCGCCGGATGCTGCCTCCGCGCTCTCTCCAGAGGCCGCGCTCATCTGCGTCGGCTCGGGCGGGGCAGCCGTGGCGGAGGCGGCGCGGCGCGTTGGTCGCGAAGCCGAATCCCGGCTGCCGGCGCTGCAGCCCGATGCCCTCAGCCTGGCTCAGCTCGGCCCGGCGCTGGCGATCCACAGCCCGCTCGTCCCGCTCTATCTGCGTCTGCCCGATGCGAAGCCGCAGACGGGCAGGTCGCTGCCGCGCGCCTGATGGACCCGCTCGCGCCCCAAGCCGTCACGGTGATCGAGGCCGGCCAGCAGCACCTGGGCGACCTCGCAGCACTGCACCGCGCGCTCTTCTCTCCGGCCTGGGACGGCGCCAGCTTCAACTCGCTCATGGAGCAGCCCGGCTCGCTGGCCCTGCTGGCCGCGACCGGGCGCACGGCGCAGCCGGTGGGATTCATCTTCGGCCGGGTCGTCGCGGACGAAGCCGAGATCCTTTCTCTCGGAGTTGCCCTGGGCTGGCAGCGTCGCGGCATCGCGGCGCGGCTGGTAGCGAGCCTCACAGATGTTGCCGCCGCCCGCGGCGCCTGCCGTATCTTTCTGGAGGTCGCCGCGGACAATGCCCCTGCCCGGCAGCTCTATCTGGCACAGGGCTTCGGCGAGGCCGGACGCCGCGTCGCCTACTACGAGCGGCAGCGTGGGCCGTGGTCTGACGCGCTGATCATGTCGAAGGTTCTGCAATGCTGAGCTGCCGGGTGGACGGGCCGCGCGCCGGTCTCTTATATACTGATCTACCAATGAGAAGGTGCACGTGGAGGATATCGGCATAAGTCGCATGGCCGGCTCAGAGAACCAGGCCCCGACCCGCATCGAGCGGCTGTGCAGCGACCGCGGGTTGCGCATGACCGGCCAGCGCCGCACCATCGCCCGCGTGCTGACGGCTGCAGCGGACCACCCGGATGTCGTCGAGGTGTTCCGCCGCGCCAATCTCGTCGACTCGCGCATCTCGCTTTCAACGGTCTATCGCACGCTGAAGCTGTTCGAGGCCAAGGGAATTCTCGAGAGGCACGAGTTCGGGGCCGGGCGGCGGCGCTACGAGGAGGCGACGCGCGAGCACCACGATCACCTGATCGACCTGGAGACCGGCCGGGTGATCGAGTTCCGCAACGAGGAGATCGAGAAGCTGCAGGAGCGGGTCGCCCGCGAGCTCGGGTTCGAGCTGGTCGGGCATCGGCTCGAGCTGCACGGCGTTCCGCTCCGCCGCAAGAAGACTTGACCAGAAGGCGATCAGCGAGCCGGGTGGCGGCGAGCGGTCCGGGAAAAGGCATGAGCTCCGATCCCCCTCGAGATGCGACACACGCCCGCCCGGGCGCGATCAGGGCGGCGGCGATTCTCGCCGGGTTCACGGCGCTGACGCTGCCGCTGATCCCCGTCCAGGCCGCCCTGATCAGGACGTCCCCCCGCCTAGCCCGCCGCTTGCCGAGCTGGTATCACCGGCAGCTCTGCCGGTTGCTCGGCATACGATTGCACGTCGAAGGGCGGATCGCCGGGCATGCGTCCGTGCTGGTCGTGAGCAATCATGTCTCGTGGCTCGACATCCCCGTCCTCTCGGCCGTCGCTCCCCTCTCCTTCGTCGCCAAGAAGGAGGTCGGCGCCTGGCCGTTCATCTCGACGCTCGCGCGGCTGCAGCGATCGGTGTTCGTCGACCGCACGCGCCGCACGGCGGTCGGGGAAACCACCAGCGAGATCATCGAGCGCCTCGAGGCGGGCGACGCCATCGTTCTGTTCGCCGAAGGCACGTCGAGCGACGGCAACCGCGTGCTGCCGTTCAAGACCTCCCTGTTCGCCGCCGTCAAGCCGTCGGCGGCCAGCGGCCATGCCGGCCCGGGCGCCTGCGTCCAGACGCTCGCCCTCACCTATACGCACCTGCATGGCCTGCCGCTCCGCCGGGCCGATCGTCCGCTCATCGGCTGGTATGGCGACATGGAGCTGGCTGGCCACGCCTGGGACCTGCTGAAGGCCGGGCCGCTGGATGTCGAAATCCGCATCGGCCCGCCCGTGCCGCTTGCAGACTTCACGAGCCGCAAGGACCTGGCGCGCTACAGTGAGTCCGAGGTCAGACAGGCTGTCGCCCGGTCGCTGCGCGGACGGGCCATCGGGGCCGGACACACCCGGGGAGCGGCAGGGGGTCCAAGGCCGCCGCCCGGGCACCAAGAGGGTACAGGGCCCTTGATTTCGGAGCTGGCGGGCGACTAGACATGCGATGCAAAGAATGTTGCAATGCAGCACGATGTGATCTGCCGGTGCGGCGATACGTTTGGGGAACCTGAGAGGTAGCTGGACAGTCTTTTGGGTGCATTGCAAACCCCCGGTCTCAGGAGTATTGCCGAACAGGAGTTGAGAGGGCCCGCATGCCAGAGACCAGGAAGGTCTTCATCAAAACTTACGGCTGTCAGATGAACGTTTATGACAGCGAACGCATGGCTGAATCACTTGTGTCGCAGGGGTACGCTGAGACCGAGGACCCGGGCGACGCCGATATGATCGTTCTCAATACCTGCCATATCCGCGAGAAGGCTGCCGAGAAGGTCTACTCGGAGCTGGGCCGCATCCGACAGTTGAAGAGCGCCCGTCAGTCCGAGGGCAAGGAGACCATCGTCGCCGTCGCCGGCTGCGTGGCCCAGGCGGAAGGCGCCGAGGTCTTCGCGCGCGCTCCCGTCGTCGATCTGGTCGTCGGCCCGCAGGCCTATCACCGGCTGCCCGCCCTCGCCGCCACAGCGCGATCCGAGCGCCGCCAGGTGATCGATACGGAATTCCCGGACGAGGACAAGTTCGCCGGCCTGCCCGAGCGGAAGGGACCCCGGCCCGCTGCCGCCTTCCTCACAGTCCAGGAGGGCTGCGACAAGTTCTGCACGTTCTGTGTCGTGCCTTATACGCGCGGGATGGAGATCTCCCGGCCGGTTGCCCAGGTCATGGAGGAGGCGCACCGGCTCGTGGGGCAGGGCGTGCGCGAGATCACACTGCTCGGCCAGAACGTCAACGCCTACCACGGCGACGGGCCCGACGGGCGGCCGTGGTCATTGTCCAAGCTGCTGGCGGAGCTCGCGGGCATCGAGCGGCTGGAGCGCCTGCGCTATACGACGAGCCACCCGCTCGACATGGATGATGCGCTCATCGAGGCGCACCGGGGCCTGCCGGAGCTGATGCCGTACCTCCACCTGCCGTTCCAGGCGGGCTCGGACCGCATCCTCGCCGCAATGAACCGCAAGCACACCGCGAGCGACTACCTGCGCATCGTCGAGCGGGTTCGCGAGGCCCGCCCGGACATCGCGTTGTCGACCGACGTGATCGTCGGCTTCCCGGGCGAGACCGACGAGGAGTTTCAGCAGACACTCGACCTCGTCCGTGAGGTCGGCTTCGCCCAGGCGTTCTCGTTCAAGTACAGCGCGCGGCCGGGCACTCCTGCCGCAAACATCGACGGCCAGGTTCCCGAGGACGTCAAGGCGGACCGGCTGGCGAGGCTGCAGGAGCTGCTGCAGAGCCAGCAGAGCAGGTTCAACGCCGGCTGCATCGGGAAGATCGTCCCGGTGCTGTTCGAGAAGCTCGGCCGCCGGGCGGGGCAGTTGATCGGGCGGTCGCCGTATCTGCAGGCCGTCCATGCCGAGGCGCAGCCGGGTCTTTTGGGCCGCATTCTTCCCGTCGAGATCTCCGGCGCCGGCGTCAACAGCCTCGCCGGTATCGTGCGGTAGGCGGTCGCTTTCGGCCTTCGACCGCTGGACGGGTGTGAAGTAGCCATTACATACGCTAAGATTACCGATGGCGGCCGCCGAATCGTGAGCCGGTCGCATGGAGACCAGATATTGAACGGATATCGCGGGCCATCCGCTGCCGGGCCGGGGAGGTCCAAGTCGACCCACGCCAGGAAGCGCCTGGTCGTACCCTTTGAGAACAATCGTTTCCTGGCCGAGCTCCTCGGCGAATACGACGCGCATCTGGCGCTGATCGAGGATCGGCTGGGGATCGAGGCGCACGCCCACGGCAACGTCGTCATCCTGTCGGGCTCCGAATCGGCTTGCGAGATCGCGCGCAGCGTCCTCGAGCAGCTCTATGCCCGGGTTGCACGGGGCGAGCAGGTCGGGCCGGGCGATTTCGACGGGCTGATCCGCCACGGGCGCGACGAGGCGCCCGGGAGGCAGGACGGCCAGGCGCAGATCGCGACCCGGCGGCGGGTGATCAAGGCGCGAAATCCCGCCCAGAGCGACTACGTGCGCGGGTTCGAGAAGTCGGACCTCGTGTTCGGGCTCGGCCCGGCCGGCACCGGCAAGACCTACCTTGCCGTCGCGTATGCCGCGCACTGCCTGGAGCGTGGCATCGTCGAGCGCATCGTCCTGTCGCGGCCGGCGGTGGAGGCCGGCGAGCGGCTCGGCTTCCTGCCCGGCGACATGCGCGAGAAGGTCGACCCGTATCTGCGGCCGCTCTACGATGCCCTCTACGACGTGCTGCCGCCCGAGAAGGTGGAGCGCGACCTGGAAACCGGCGTGATCGAGATCGCACCGCTGGCGTTCATGCGCGGCCGCACCCTCGCCAATGCCTGCATCATCCTGGACGAGGCGCAGAATACCACCAGCATGCAAATGAAGATGTTCCTCACGCGTCTCGGCGAGAACTCGAAGATGGTCATCACGGGAGACCCGAGCCAGATCGACCTCCCCGCCGGCCAGAAATCCGGCCTCGAGGACGCCGTGAGGCTGCTGGCGGGCGTGCAGGGGATCGAGGTGGTGCGGTTCACGTCCGCCGACGTGGTGCGGCGGGATCTCGTCGCCCGCATCGTCGAGGCGTATGACCGGGACCAGGCTGCCCATGCCAGGCGCGACCGCCATGAATGAGACCCCCGAAGCCCTGAGCACGGACCCGCAGGACGGCGGGGACGACGACCCGGAGCCTCCAGAGCGGCTGCGCCTCGACGTCCTCATCGAGGATGGCGACTGGAGCGCCTTCGCGCCCGTCGAGGAGACGGTCGAGGCGGCGGCGGGCGCCCTGGCGCGCCGTCTGGACCTGAGCGCGGCCGAGGCGGCGGTCGCGCTGAGCTCGGACGCGCGGGTGCGCGCGCTGAACCTGGCTTATCGCGGCAAGGACAAGCCCACCAACGTGCTCTCGTTCCCCGCAGCCCGGGGCGGCATGCCCGCCGGGCCGCGGCGGCATCTGGGCGATCTCGCGCTCGCGGCGGAGACGGTCGCCCGCGAGGCGGCGGCCGAAGGCAAGCCGCCAAGGCACCATCTCCAGCATCTCGTCGTGCATGGCCTGCTCCACCTTCTGGGCTACGAGCACGAGTGCGAGCCGCAAGCGCTCGAAATGGAAGGGCTGGAGGTCGAGATCCTCTCGCAACTGGGCGTTGCCGACCCCTACGCAGCGCAAGCTTCATCCGAAACCTGAGAACGAGTCTGTCGAGACACCAACCATTATGAGCATCGAAGTCGATCCATCCAGAAACGATCAGCCAACCGGCGAAGGAAACGCCGGCCAGAGCTGGCTGGCGAGCCTGAAGGCACGGCTCGGGTTGCCCGGTGGGCAAACCCTCCGCGATACGCTGGCGGAGGCGCTGCGGTCCGAGACCAAGACCGTCGACGACATGAGCGCCGAGGAGCGCGGCATGATGCTGCGCCTGCTGCGGTTCGGCCGCCTGCGAGTCGAGGACGTGATGGTGCCGCGCGCCGACATCCTGGCGCTGGATGAGAGCGAGACGCTGGCGAAGCTGCTCGCCACCTTCGATGGGGCAGGAGTGTCGCGCATTCCGCTCTTCCACGAGACGCTCGACGACTTACGCGGCATGGTCCACATCAAGGACGTCATGCGCTGGCTGCTCGAGGAGGCGGGTGGCAGAGCTTCCGGCTCTGGCAACGGCGACGCCCGGCCGCCCCATGCCAAGCAAGGCCAGGCTGGCCGCCGCGCGGCGCCGGGGCCGGCCGAGCTCGAGCTTTCGCGGGTCGATCTGTCCAGGCCGCTGACGGTCGCGAAGATCCGCCGCCCGGTGCTCTACGTGCCACCGTCCATGCCGGCGATGAACTTGCTCATCCGGATGCAGACGACCCATATCCACATGGCCTTCGTCATCGACGAGTACGGCGGGACGGACGGCCTCGTCACGATCGAGGACTTGGTCGAGCAGATCGTCGGCGAAATCGAGGATGAGCACGACGAGGCGGAGGAGGCACATATCGTTCACGACCCGAAGGTCGGGCTCGTCGTTTCTGCCCGCACGCCAGTCCAGGAGTTGGAGCAGCACCTCGGCGTCAAGCTGCTCGAGGCGGACGAGGAGGAGGAGATCGATACGCTCGGCGGCCTCGTGTTCGCCCTGGTCGGGCGCGTGCCGGCGCGCGGCGAGTTGGTGCAGCATCGCTCCGGAATCGGATTCGAGGTGCTCGACGCCGATCCGCGGCGCGTCAAGATGCTGAAGGTGCATGCAGATAGGACGAGCCGTCCAGACAGCGGCAGCGCCGCGGCTGCGGGTCCCTGATCAGTCATGCCGGCCGATGCGGCAAGCGGGCCGGTTCCGCGGCGCAGCGTCACCGGCCGGCTCTGCCGGATCGGCTGCGCCGTACAAGAGCTGACAGGCTGGCGGCAGGCCGCCTCGGCATTCCTCGCCGGCGCCGCTTCGGTGCTGGCCATGGCCCCGTATTTCCTGTGGGGCATCCTGTTCATCACGCTTCCAGTTCTCGTCTGGCTGATCGACGGCAGCGTCGCACGCAGCCTGGCACCGGGCGCGAGGTCGCGAGTACGTCCTTCGGCACGGCTGGCGCTGCGGGCAGGCATCGTCGGCTGGTGGTTCGGGACAGGCTATTTTCTCGCGGGGCTGTTCTGGATCGGCGAGGCATTCCTGGTCGAGGCCGAGCGCTTCGCCTGGGCGCTGCCGTTCGCGGTGACACTGATGCCGGCGGGGCTGGGGTTGTTTCATGCCGCCGCCGCAGCCGCGGCGGCGGTGGCGTGGCGCCCCGGGCTGGCACGCGTGCTGGCGCTCGCCGTGGCGCTGTCCGCCGCCGAATGGCTGCGCGGGCACATCCTGACCGGGTTTCCCTGGAACGTGCTCGGCTACGCTCTGACGGCGCCGCTGGCGCTCATGCAGTCTGCCGGCCTCATCGGCATCTACGGCCTGACCCTCGTTGCCGTGCCGATTTTCGCCGTGCCCCTTCTGGCCCTGGCCGAGACCTCATGCGGCCGGCTCAGGTTCCGCGCCGGGCTGACAGCCGCGCTGATGGCGCTGGCGCCGCTGCCGCTCGCCTGGGGCTACGGGCTGGCCCGGCTTGCCGAGGGCACACCGCCGCCGATCGAGGGCGTGCGGCTGCGGCTCGTCCAGCCGAGCGTGCCGCAACGCGACAAGTGGCGGCCGGACCGGCAGCGCGACATCTTCTTCGATCACCTCGCCCTGTCGCAGCGCGGGCCGGGCGGCGGCTTCGACGGGCTCTCCGGCATCACGCATGTGATCTGGCCCGAGGCGGCCATGCCGTTCCTGCCGTTGAGCACCCCGGAGGCGCTGCAGGCGATCGGGGACATGCTGCCGGACGGCACGCATCTCCTGGCGGGCGCGCTGCGGGCAGACGGCGACCCCGCACCGGCAGCCGGGCGACGCCAGGCGTTCAACAGCCTGATCGCCATCGGTCCCGATGGTCGGCCGCAGGCCATCTACGACAAGACCCACCTCGTGCCGTTCGGGGAGTACCTGCCGCTGCAGCCGCTGCTGCAACGGATCGGGCTGGAGAAGCTCGTGGGCTGGCGCGGCGGCTTCTCCGTCGGACAGACGCCGCGGCCGCTGCTGACCGTCCCGGGTCTGCCCCCGATCGGCGCTCTCATCTGCTACGAGGCCATCTTCCCCGGCGCCATCGTTGAAGGCGCTGAGCGCCCGCAGGCCCTGATCAACATCACGAACGACGGCTGGTTCGGCGCCACGTCGGGCCCGCACCAGCATTTCCACCAGGCGCGCGTCAGGGCTGTCGAGGAAGGTCTCGCGCTCGTCCGCGTCGCCAACAACGGCATCACGGCCGTGATCGACCCTCTCGGGAGGGTGGCGGCGCGGCTCGCACTCGACGAGCGAGGGGTGATCGACACGCACCTGCCCGGGCCACGGCCGCCGCCGCCCTACGCCCGATATGGCGACAGTCTGTTCGCATTGCTCTGGCTGGCGATGCTCGCATGGCCGCTCATCTCACTGGTGCGACAACGAAGGGCGCGCGCTACTCGGCGACAACTGCAACCGGAGGTTGCCACGAATTGACGATCGGCCTCTCTTGTTCCGGTTGACGGGGCTCTCCCCTGCACCTACGAATTGCGCGGGGAAAAGAGACAATTCAACTGGGTGGGGAATAGGGGCATGTCCAGACAAGAGGAAGCCGTAGCGGACCACGAATTCGAGCTCGTTGAGAAAGGCTCGCGGCGGGCGAACCCGCTGGACCTCCACGTTGGAAGCCGCGTGCGATTGCAGCGCATGCTGCTCGGCATGAGCCAGGAGAAGCTCGGCGAGCAGCTCGGCCTGACATTCCAGCAGATTCAGAAATATGAGAAGGGCATCAACCGGATCGGCGCGAGCCGCCTGTTCGAGCTCGCCAGGGTCCTCGGCGTCAGCGTACAGTTCTTCTATGACGAGGTGCCTGGGCCCGCTTCGGATCACAGGTCTGCCGCAGCAGCGGGTTTCGCCGAGCGGCCGGCCGACAGATATGTGGTCGATTTCCTCAGCAGCCGCGAAGGCATCGAGCTCAACAAGGCGTTCGTGAGGATCGCGGACGCAAAGGTCAGGCGCTCGATCGTGGATCTCGTCCGCGTCCTCGCAGGCGACGAAAAGTCCGCCTGACCTGCGGCGCGCGCGTCCGCCGGGCCGGTCCCGCGATGGGCCGGCGAGGCTCGGCAGACGCGCCTTGACCCCCATGGGAAAGCCTGTAAAGAAGCGCGGCGATCTGCGGCTCATCAGCATGACGGGGACACTCGTGCCACGCCAGTCATACCTGTTCACCAGCGAATCCGTCTCCGAGGGCCACCCCGACAAAGTTTGCGACCGCATCTCCGACGAGATCGTCGATCTGTACTTCCGCGAAGGTCCCGAGGCTGGCTTCGATCCCTGGCAGATCCGAGTGGCGGCCGAAACTCTCGCCACGACGAACCGCGTCGTGATCGCCGGCGAGACACGTGGGCCGGCGACGATCACCAAGGACCTCGTCGCCCATGTCGCCCGCATGGCGATCCGCGACATCGGCTACGAGCAGGCGGGCTTCAGTTGGGAGAAGGCGGGCATCGAGGTCCTGCTGCATCCGCAGTCGGCGGACATCGCGATCGGCGTCGATTCGGCCAAGGAGAAGGATGAAGGAGCCGGCGACCAGGGCATCATGTTCGGCTATGCCTGCCGCGAGACCCCGGAGCTGATGCCGGCTCCGATTCTGTACAGCCACAAGATCCTCGCGGTGCTCGCCGCCGCGCGCCGCGCCAAGGAAGGCGATGCAGCCAAGCTCGGCCCCGATGCCAAGAGCCAGGTCACCATCCGCTACGAGAACGGCAAGGCCGTCGGGGTGACGCAGATCGTGCTGTCGACGCAGCACCTCGATGCCGATCTCACTTCCGGCAAGGTGCGCGATATCGTCGAGCCGTACATCCGCAAAACCCTGCCCGAGGGCTGGATCGACAGGAGCACGGTCTGGCACGTCAATCCGACGGGCAAGTTCGTGATCGGCGGCCCCGACGGCGACTGCGGGCTCACCGGGCGCAAGATCATCGTCGATACCTATGGCGGCGCGGCGCCCCATGGTGGCGGCGCCTTCTCCGGCAAGGACCCGACGAAGGTCGACCGCTCGGCAGCCTATGCCGCGCGCTATCTCGCCAAGAACGTGGTCGCGGCCGGACTGGCCGACCGCTGCACCATCCAGCTCTCCTATGCCATCGGTGTTGCCGAGCCGCTGTCGATCTACGTCAATGCTCACGGCACCGGTCAGGTCGCCGAGGAAAGGCTGGAGAAAGCCGTGCGCGAGGTCATGAAGCTGACCCCGCGCGGGTTGCGCGAGCACCTGGCTCTCAACAAGCCGATCTATGCCCGGACAGCGGCCTACGGCCATTTCGGCCGCCAGCCGGACGCGGATGGCGGGTTCTCATGGGAGAAGGTCGATCTCGTCGAGGCGCTGACGCGGCTGGTTGCCTGAAGCGGTCGAAAGATGTGGAGCTCCAATCGGCCGCGGCCCGCCCCGCGGCCGATTGCCGTTGAAGAGTTGCAGAGTCATGGGCGAGCCGATCAAGCCTTTTGGTGAGGATCTGCGCTCATACGGGCGGCGGCACGGCCGCAAGCTCAGTACGAGGCAGGCGCGGCTGCTGTCGGAGGACCTGCCGCGGCTGACGATCGATCTCGGCGCGCCCCCGCCAGCCTCCGCTACGGCCCTGTTTCCCCCGCACGTCCGCGACATATGGCTCGAGATCGGATTCGGCGGCGGCGAGCACCTCGTCTGGCATGCCGAGCACCGCCCCGATGTCGGTTTGATCGGGAGCGAGCCGTTCCTCGACGGCGTCGTCAAGGTGGTGGACGCCGTTCAGTCTCGGCGGCTCGACAACGTCCGCCTCGTTCCGGACGACGTCCGGCCGCTGCTGCGCTGGCTCCCCGAAGCGTGCCTGGGCCGCGCCTTCATCCTGTTCCCCGATCCCTGGCCCAAGGCCCGTCATCGCAAGCGCCGGCTGGTATCCGAGCAGCTTCTGGCCATGCTGGCGCGCGTCATGAGACCCGGCTCGGAGCTCAGGATCGCCACCGACATCGGCGATTATGCGCGAACCGTGTTGCTGGCGATGCGCGCCGTCCCGGCGTTCGGCTGGCTCGCTGCGGCACCGTCCGACTGGCGGCGGCGGGGATCGGGCTGGCCACCGACCCGCTACGAGCAGAAGGCGCTGGCGGCGGGCCGACGCCCCGTCTATCTGCGCTTCGAGCGGCGCTGACGGGAGACCAGGACCACCTCCACCCGCCAGGGTTCATCCGAATAGTGAGGCAGGGCGCCCAAATCCTGCCATTTGCGCTTGACCTCAAGGCTGTCCATCTCATATCCTCTATGTGCTCATGATCATCTCAACTCCGAGAGTGGGCCCCACCGGGTCCGCTCTTTTTGTTTTAGCTCGCTGCTCATGAGCAGCTCGAGTTGCGATATTCGAGGCGATATGGACCAGCGGGATGAGGGCGCACACTCGCAGCGCTTCATTCGCGAAACGGGCCTTGCAGCAGGCATAGCCGCGCTCGTCGAGCCGACCCTCGAAGATCTCGGATTCCGGTTGGTGAGGGTGCAGGTTCTCGGCCGCGACGGCCAGACGGTCCAGATCATGGCCGAGCGCGCAGGTGGAACGATCAAGATCGAGGATTGCGAAGCGATCTCCCGACAGCTATCTCCCCTGCTCGACGCGCACGATCCGCTGCCTGGCAGCTACCGGCTGGAGGTCTCCTCGCCCGGCATCGACCGGCCGCTCGTCCGGCCCTCCGACTTCGAGGACTGGGCCGGTCATGAAGCCAGGATCGAGCTGAAGGCGCCGATCGGCGATCGCAAGCGCTATCGCGGCGTCCTCGAGGGGTTCGAGGATGGCGAGGTGCGGATGACGTGCACGCTCGATCAGCACGGGACCCAGGTGATCGGGTTTCCGGTCGACCTGATCGCCGCGGCGAAGCTCGTCCTGACCGACGACCTGGTCAGAGACGCGCTGAGGCGGGGCAAGAAGGGCGCAGACGTTGCCGGCGGCTTCGAGCCGCCGCTGGAAGAGTAGTCGACAGGGGTGCATGGCATGGCCGTTGCAGTCAGTGCGAATCGGTTGGAGCTTCTGCAGATTGCAGATGCGGTCGCGCGCGAGAAGTCCATCGACCGCAGGATCGTCATCCAGGCAATGGAGGATGCGATCCAGAAGGCGGCCAAGTCGCGCTATGGCGCGGAGAACGACATCCGCTGCGAGATCGACCCCAAGACCGGCGACACGCGCCTCGCGCGTGTGCTGGCCGTCGTTGAGAACGTCGAGAACGACTCCACCGAGATCACGCTGGAGGATGCCAAGCGGCGCAATCCGGAGGCCAAGATCGGCGATCTGATCGCGGAGCCGCTGCCGCCGCTCGATTTCGGCCGGGTCGCGGCGCAGAACGCCAAGCAGGTCATCGTGCAGAAGGTGCGCGAGGCCGAGCGCGAGCGGCAGCACAACGAGTACAAGGACCGCGTCGGCGAGATCGTCAACGGCACGGCCAAGCGCATCGAGTACGGCAACGTCATCGTCGACCTCGGCCGGGCGGAAGGGATCATCAGGCGCGACGAAATGATACCGCGCGAGAATGTCCGCTACGGCGACCGGGTTCGTGCCTATATATATGATGTACGCCGGGAGCAGCGCGGCCCGCAGATCTTCCTGTCGCGAGCGCGGCCGGAGTTCATGTCGAAGCTGTTCGCCATGGAGGTCCCGGAGATCTACGACGGTGTCGTCGAGATAAAGTCGGTGGCCCGCGATCCGGGCTCGCGCGCCAAGATCGCCGTCATCTCCAAGGACAGCTCGATCGATCCCGTCGGCGCCTGCGTCGGCATGCGCGGCCAGCGCGTGCAGGCGGTCGTGAACGAGCTGCAGGGCGAGAAGGTCGACATCATCCAGTGGCGCCCGGACGCGGCGGAGTTCATCGTCAACGCCCTGGCGCCCGCGGAGGTGACGAAGGTCGTCCTCGACGAGGATTCGAACCGCATCGAGGTCGTCGTGCCGGAGAGCCAGCTATCGCTGGCCATTGGCCGCCGCGGCCAGAACGTGCGGCTCGCCTCCCAGCTCACGGGCTGGGACATCGACATTCTGACCGAGCAGGAGGAGAGCGAGCGCCGCCAGAAGGAATTCGCCGAGCGGTCGCAGAGCTTCATGGAGACGCTCGACGTCGACGAGGTCATCGCCCAGCTCCTGGTGACGGAGGGCTTCGCAACCGTCGAGGAGGTCGCCTACGTCGAGCTGAGCGAGATCGCCCACATCGAGGGCTTCGACGAGGACACCGCGCAGGAAATCCAGACGCGGGCCCGCGAGTATCTCGACCGGATCGAGCAGGAGCGGGACGCCAGGCGCAGGGAGCTCGGCGTATCGGATGACATCGCCAAGGTGCCCGGCGTGACGACGGCCATGATGGTCGCCATGGGCGAGAACGGCATCAAGACGCTCGAGGACCTCGCCGACTGCGCCACCGACGATCTCACCGGCTGGACCGAGCGCAAGAAGGAAAAGGACGCTGAGCCGGTGCGCCACAAGGGCGTGCTCGACGGTTTCGACGCCGGCCGCAAGGAGGCCGAGGACATTATCATGTCGGCCCGCGTGCTGCTCGGCTGGGTCAGCCCCGAGGACCTCGCGCCGCCTCCCACGGAGGAGGACGCCGGCGAGGCTGAGGAAGACGAGGAAACCGCGCCCGGCGAAGCCGGACCGAGCGCGTGAAGCGGCCATGACCGGGAGCGGACAGAGAGCGCATGGTGGTGCGGATCGGGAGCGCAGGAGAGCCGGCGGCGGAGCGCCACGCTTCGCTGCGGACCTGCATCGTCACCCGCGAGCAAAGGCCGCCTGAGGAGCTCATCCGCTTCGTTCCGGGTCCGGGCGCCGAGATCGTGCCCGACGTGGCGCGCCGCCTGCCGGGCCGCGGCGTCTGGGTGAGCGCCGAGCGCGGGGCCGTCGCCGAGGCCGTCAGGCGCAAGGCGTTCGCCAGGAGCTTGAAACGGCAGGTCGTGGCGCGACCCGACCTGCCCGAAGTGGTCGAGCGGCTGCTGGCGAAGCGCGCGGGGGATGCACTCAGTCTCGCCAACAAGGCCGGGCTGGTCACCACCGGGTTCACCCGTGTCGAGGCGGCCATCGCCGCAGGCGGTGTTGCCGCACTGCTGCACGGCCAGGACGCCGCAGAGGACGGCGTTGCAAAGCTGGACCGCCTGTTTCGCGCCGTTTCGGCTCAAACCGGGCGGCCGGCGGTGGTCGATCGGGAATTGACCGTCGAGCAATTGAGTTTGGCCTTGGGACGGGCAAATGTGGTACATGCTGCGCTGAGCGCAGGCGGCGCCACGACGAATTTCCTGAACGAGGCTGGCCGAGTGGCCCGATACCGGTCGGGCTCACCGCCATCAGAAGGCAGATCCGCGGCCAGTTGAGTGCCGCCGCAATTCGTTTTGGAATGGGCAAGGTATGAGCGAGACGAAGGAAACCACTGAGAAGACCGTGCTGACAGGCGCGCGCAGGCCGCTCAGCCTGAAGCGGACCGTCGAGTCCGGCCACGTGCAGCAGAAGTTCAGTCACGGCCGCTCGAAATCGGTGGTCGTCGAGAAGAAGAGGAAGCGCACCCTTGCCGGGCAGGAGGTCGAGGAGACCCCGACGCCCGCCGCAGCGCAGGCGCGCCCCCAGCGCCAGCCGGCGGCTGCTCAGCGGCCCGCAGCGCCGCGGCCGGAGCCGCAGGCGGCGCAGCCGAAGATCCTGAGAACGCTCTCCGACGAAGAGCAGCAGGCGAGGGCGAGGGCTCTTGCCGCCGCGCAGGTGCGCGATGCCGAGGAGCAGCGCGCCCTGGCGGAGCGCCTGCACGTCGAGATCGCCGAGCGGCAGCGGCGCGAGGAGGAGCGCCGGACGGCGCTCGAGGCCGAGCCGGCGCTCGAGCGTGCCGAGGAGGAGCGCCACGAGGCCGCTCCGATAGCAGCCGAGCTGCCTGAAGCCCCCGCCGCCGAGGCGACGCCCGCCGCGGCCGAGACATCCGCTGCGGAGGGCCAGCCCGAGCCGGAGGCCGTGCCCGAGGCTCCGGCAAAGGCGCTCGGCATGACCCGGCCGATCATCGTATCGCGCCCCGACCGCGGCGGCGCCAAGACCGCCGAGGTCGCGAAGAAGCCGGAGGTCGAGGCGCCGAAGCGCGCGCTCAAGCCCGGCGCTCTGGCCGAGATCGCGGAGGAGGAGGAGGGCCGCGCGAAGAAGAAGGGCGGCAAGGTCGTCCGCGCGCCGGTCAAGGGTGCCGACGAGGCCCGCGTCCGGGGCAAGCTGACGATCACCAACGCGTTCGACGAGCGGCAGCGCGAGCGTTCGCTCGCCTCGCTGAAGCGCCGGCGCGAGCGCGAGAAGCTGCGGGCGATGGGCATCCCGCAGGCGCGCGAGAAGGTGGTGCGCGAGGTGATCATCCCGGAGGCGATCACCATCCAGGAGCTGTCCAACCGCATGTCGGAGCGCGCCGTCGACCTCATCAAGCTGCTGATGAAGCAGGGCGCGATGCACAAGATCACCGACGTCATCGATGCCGACACGGCCGAGCTCATCGTGCAGGAATTCGGGCACACGCCGAAGCGCGTCTCGGAGGCCGACGTGGAGGAAGGCTTCATCGGCGCCGAGGACCTCGGGAAAGCCCTGAAGCCCCGCCCGCCCGTGGTCACGATCATGGGCCACGTCGATCACGGCAAGACCTCGCTGCTCGACGCGATCAGGCAGGCGAACGTCGCCGCCGGGGAGGCCGGCGGCATCACCCAGCACATCGGCGCCTATCAGGTGGCGACGCCGGGCGGCGACACGGTCACCTTCATCGACACGCCGGGCCATGAGGCCTTCACGGCGATGCGTGCGCGCGGCGCCAAGGTGACCGACATCGTGGTGCTGGTGGTGGCGGCCGACGACGGCGTCATGCCGCAGACGGTCGAGGCCATCAACCATGCCAGGGCCGCCAAGGTGCCGATCATCGTCGCGATCAACAAGATCGACAAGGCGGACGCCGATCCCAACCGGGTCCGTACCGAGCTGCTGCAGCATGAGATCGTGGTCGAGAGCATGTCGGGCGATACGCTCGAGGTGCCGGTCTCGGCTTTGAAGCACACCAACCTGGAAAAGCTGCTGGAAGCCATCGGCCTGCAGGCCGAGGTGCTCGAGCTGAAGGCGAATCCCGATCGCTCGGCCGAAGGCTTCGTCATCGAGGCCAAGCTCGAGCGCGGCCGCGGGCCGGTCGGCACGCTGCTGGTGCAGCGTGGCTCGCTGCATGTCGGCGACATCGTGGTTGCCGGAACCGCGTGGGGCCGCGTGCGCGCGCTGATCGACGACAAGGGCGAGAACGTCCGCGAAGCCGGGCCGTCGGTCCCGGTCGAGGTGCTGGGCTTCGACTCGGCGCCCGAGGCGGGCGATCAGTTTGCGGTGGTCGAGAGCGAGGCCAGGGCCCGCGAGATCACCGACTACCGCATCCGCAAGCGCCGCGAGACGCTGGGCGCTGCGGGCACCGCGCGCACGCTCGAGCAAATGATGCAGCAGCTCAAAGAGGCCGGGACGAAGGAGTTCATCCTGCTCGTCAAGGGCGACGTGCAGGGCTCCGTCGAGGCGATCGCCGGCGCGCTCAAGAAGATCTCGACAGAGGAGGTCGAGGCCAGGATCGTGCACTCGGGCGTCGGCGGCATCACCGAGTCCGACGTGGCGCTGGCCCATGCGTCCAAGGCGGTCATCGTCGGCTTCAACGTGCGCGCCAATGTGCAGGCCAAGGCCGCAGCGGAGCGCGACGGGGTCGAGATCCGCTATTACAACATCATCTACGATCTCGTGAACGACGTGAAGGCAGCGATGTCCGGCCTGCTGGCGCCGACCATCCGCGAAATCTTCCTCGGCAACGCCGAGATCCTCGAGGTGTTCAACATCTCGAAGACCGGCAAGGTCGCCGGCTGCCGGGTCACCGAAGGCAGGGTCGAGCGCGGAGCCAAGGTGCGCCTCATCCGCGACAACGTCGTGGTCCACGAGGGAACACTGTCCACCTTGAAGCGGTTCAAGGACGAGGTGAAGGAAGTTCCGGCAGGGCAGGAATGCGGAATGGCGTTCGCCAATTACCAGGACATCCGCGCCGGCGATGTGATCGAATGCTTCAATATCGAGAGCATCAAGCGGACCCTGTGATGGCCCGAGGCGCGTGAGGCCGCTGGCGGGCGCACCCCGCACCCGCCGGCGCCTCCCTGGCCCGCCCGCAAAGGAGGCTGTGCCGGTTCGACCCCGGCCGGTGGGAGAAATGCGGAAAAACGCGCCAGATGACCGGTCCGGACCTTCGCAGCGCCAGCTCCGCGCCGGTGAGCTGATCCGCCATGCCCTTTCCGGAATGCTGACGCGAGGCGATATCCACGACGACGTGATCGCGAGTCATGTGATCACGGTCTCCGAGGTGCGGATGTCGCCTGATCTCAAGCTCGCGACGGTCTTCATCATGCCGCTCGGCGGCGAGGACGTCGGGCCGGTGCTGGAGAGTCTCGAGCGCAACAAGCGCTTCATCCGCGGCGCCATGGCTCGCGCGGTCAATCTCAAGTTCGCCCCCGACATCCGCTTCCGCAAGGACGAGAGCTTCGAGAGCGGCCACCACATCGATCGCCTGCTCGACAGCTTGAAGGAGCGGGAGGACCAGGAACGCGAACGGGACTAGCAACTCACACTCGCCTCCCCGCTCCCGAGGCACGTCCACGACTGATTTTGAGGCCCCGACGATGGCACGCCCGAGAAAAGGCAATCCGATTCACGGCTGGCTCATCCTGGACAAACCGCACGGGATGACGTCGACGCAGGCCGTTGCAGTCATCAAGCAGCTCTACGATGCGCAAAAGGCCGGCCATGCCGGAACGCTCGATCCGCTGGCGACCGGCATCCTGCCCATCGCGCTCGGCGAGGCGACGAAAACCTGCTCGTTCGCGGTCGAAGGCGAGAAGGCCTACCGCTTTACCGTCCGCTGGGGCGCGGAGACCAATACCGACGATGCGGAGGGCGAGGTCGTCAGGACGAGCGAAAAGCGCCCCTCCCATACAGATATCGAGGCGGTCCTGCCGCGCTTTACCGGGGAGATCAGCCAGGTGCCGCCGACCTTCTCCGCCATCAAGATCGATGGCGAGCGCGCCTACGACCTGGCCCGCGACGGCGAGATCCCGGCTCTCGAGCCGCGCCCGGTGCTGATCGAGGAGCTCGTGGTGATCGAGCACCCGGACGAGAGCGCCACGGTGTTCGAGGCGGTCTGCGGCAAGGGCACCTACGTGCGCGCCCTGGCCCGGGACATCGGACGGGCGCTCGGCTGTTTCGGACACGTCACGGCCCTTCGGCGTACGCGTGTCGGGCCGTTCGACGAGGATGTGGCCGTGCGGCTCGACGAGCTGCGGGAGGCGAGCAAGCTCGACGCGGCCATGGACTTTCTCACGGTCAAGCTGCTTCCCGTCGAGACGGTCCTCGATGACTTGCAGCGGCTGAACCTGAGCCCGGCAGACGCCTCGCGCCTGCGCCGCGGCCAGGGCGTGCTCATTCGCGGGCGCGACGCCCCGATCCTGAGCGGGCCGGCCTACGCCATGTCCAAGGGCCAGCTCGTTGCGGTCGGTGAGCTCGCCAAGGGCGAGTTCCGGCCGGCGCGGGTGTTCAACTTCGGAGCCTGACGCGCCCGAGCCCCCGCGCGCCGGCAAGAGAGCTAGAATCCGCTCGCCCTTCGCCACCATTGGTGTATAAGGGCGCCTGCACGGGCCGCACGGCCCGTGTTCTTCATTGGCGACCCTGCTGGACGACATCCCGGCCGCGGCCGCATGGGGTCAGATGACCCGAGCGCCAGAAAGAAAGGAATACCGATGTCGCTGACTGCCGAGCGCAAGCAGGAGCTCATCAAGGACAATGCGACGAAAGCCGGCGACACCGGCTCGCCCGAGGTCCAGATCGCGATCCTGACGGAGCGCATCAACCAGCTTACCGACCACTTCAAGGCCCACAAGAAAGACAATCACTCGCGCCGCGGGCTCCTCAAGATGGTGAGCCAGCGCCGCCAGTTGCTCGACTACGTGAAGCGCAAGGACCAGGCGCGCTACCAGAAGATCATCGAGAAGCTCGGCATTCGCCGCTGATCGTCCGGGCCGGGCCGGGCAGCTTCGATGCTGCTTCCCCGGCCCACAGGCTGATGTCGCAGTCGGCTACCAAGGCCAGTTCCGGGTGGCGAGCAGATTCCGGCAGGCGAAACCGGCCGATGGCCGGACGACCGAAGTCAGTTCCTGCCGATGCTCATGAACCTTGTGCTGGGAAACGATCGGCACAAGATTGAAACGATCCAGATTCGAAAGATGCAAAATGTTCGACATTCATCGAGTGGAAATCGAATGGGGTGGACGGAAGCTCAAGCTCGAGACAGGGCAATTGGCCCGCCAGGCTGACGCTGCCGTCTACGCTCAGTATGGTGAAACGAGCGTGCTGGCGACCGCCGTCGCCGCGAGGACCGTGCGGCCCGGAGTGGACTTCTTCCCGCTGACGGTGAACTACCAGGAGAAGACGTACGCGGCGGGCAAGATACCCGGCGGCTACTTCAAGCGCGAGGGCCGGCCCACCGAGAAGGAAACGCTGACCTCCCGCCTGATCGACCGGCCGATCCGCCCGCTGTTCGTCGACGGCTTCAAGAACGAGACGCAGGTCATCGCCACAGTTCTCTCATTCGACAACGAGAACGATCCCGACATCGTCGCCATGATCGCCGCCTCGGCGGCGCTCACGCTGTCCGGCGTGCCGTTCCTCGGCCCCATCGGGGCTGCCCGTGTCGGCCTGATCGACGGCGAGCTGGTGCTCAATCCGCTGATCGACGAAATGCAGAAGACCCGGCTCGATCTGGTCGTGGCCGGCACGCAGGACGCCGTGATGATGGTGGAGAGCGAGGCCCAGGAGCTCTCAGAGACGCAGATGCTCGACGCGGTAATGTTCGGCCACAGGCACTTCCAGCCGGTGATCCAGGCCATCATCAAGCTGGCCGAGACAGCCGCCAAGGAGCCCTGGGACATCCAGCTCCCCGACAAGGCGAAGTACAAGGACCGCGTCAAGGCGATCGCGGAGGACGGGCTGCGCCGCGCCTACGCGACGACCGAGAAGCAGAAGCGCCGCGAGACCATCGATGCGATGCGCGAGAAGGTGTTGCAGGAGCTGCTGCCGGCCGACGACCAGAGCGACGCCGTGCTGCTGGGCGATGTCTTCAAGACCGTCGAGCAGGACATCGTGCGCGGGGGCATCATCAGCACCGGGCGGCGCATCGACGGTCGCGACCTGACATCGGTGCGACCGATCATGTCCCAGGTCCACGTGCTGCCGCGAACGCACGGCTCGGCTCTGTTCACGCGCGGCGAGACGCAGGCCATCGTCGTGGCGACGCTCGGAACCGGCGAGGACGAGCAGTACGTCGATACGCTCGAGGGCACGAAGAAGGCGCGCTTCATGCTCCATTACAACTTCCCGCCGTTCTCGGTCGGCGAGACCGGCAGGATCGGCTCTCCCGGGCGGCGGGAGATCGGCCATGGCAAGCTGGCCTGGCGCGCGCTGCATCCGCTGGTCCCCAATGCTGAGGAATTCCCCTACACGATCCGGATCGTCTCGGAGATCACGGAGAGCAACGGCTCGTCGTCGATGGCCACCGTCTGCGGCGCATCGCTGGCGATGATGGACGCCGGCATCCCGCTCCAGCGGCCCGTGGCCGGCATCGCGATGGGGCTGATCAAGGAGGAGAACTCGTTCGCGGTGCTCTCCGACATTCTCGGCGACGAGGACCATCTGGGCGACATGGATTTCAAGGTCGCCGGCACGTTCGCAGGCGTTACCTCGCTGCAGATGGACATCAAGATCACCGGCATCACGGAAGAGGTCATGCGCATCGCGCTCGATCAGGCGCGGGATGGGCGCATGCACATCCTGGGCGAGATGGCGAAGGCGCTCGGCGAGGCGAGATCGGAGCTCGGCGAGCATGCGCCGCGTATCGAGACGATCAGGATCCCGACCGACAAGATCCGCGAGGTGATCGGTTCGGGCGGCTCCGTCATCCGTTCGATCGTCGAGGAGAGCGGCGCCAAGATCGACATCGAGGACGACGGCACGGTCAAGGTGGCGGCGGCCCGGCGCGAGTCGATAGATGCGGCGCTGAAACGGATCCGCGAGATCACGTCCGAGCCCGAGGTCGGCGAGATCTACAAGGGCAAGGTCGTCAAGATCATGGACTTCGGCGCCTTCGTGAACTTTTTCGGCGCCAAGGACGGCCTCGTTCACATCTCGCAGCTCACGTCCAAGGGGCGTCCGAACACGCCCAGCGAGGTCGTGAAGGAAGGCCAGGAGGTGTACGTCAAGCTCCTGGGCTTCGACGATCGCGGCAAGGTGCGGCTGTCGATGAAGATCGTCGATCAGGTGTCCGGCCAGGAGCTCCCGCAGGAGCCGCGCGGCGAGGGCGAGGAGGCGCCGGAGCCGCGCGGTGAGCGCCGCGAGCGTCGCGAGCGCGGCGATGGCGAGCGGCGGGAGCGCCGCCGGGACCGGGAGCCGGGCTGAGCGCCCCCGCTTTCGCTTTCATGACATGACAGAGAGGGGCTGATGCGGATCCCGCATCAGCCCCTTTGCGACTACGGCACCATCAGCGCCGCCGGCGCCACACGCAGATGCGCAGCCCGCGCCGGTCGATGAAGCAATGTCTGTACCTGCGCCACCGCCACCGCGGCCGGCACGAGACGGCGCCACGCCGCACGTGACGGTGCCGCCAGCCGCGGTAGCGAACACAGCGTCGGTGCCAGCCGTGCGTCTTCCCGACGAGATTGCCGGATGTGGCGGTTTCCTTCAGCGGGGCGAGGCCAGCGGGCGCCGCCTGCGCCGTGGACACCACGAGTCCGAAGCTCAGGGCGGCTCCGGCCATCACCAGAACGAATCTGCGATTCATGCTGCCTCCTACTGTCGATCGAAGCGCCCCTTCCGGTCGGTAACCGCTTTTTCCGGAATAGGTTTCAGAGGCATTGCAGATCCGCAGATTGGAAAATGCGAAACAATTAGAATTCGACATTAAATTAATTGTCTGCAGAATGGTGATCCGACGAGACTTTAACCTCAGTCCGCCAAGCGCATGAATTCGTTGACTGCTGGCCAGAAAATCCGGGCGCGATCAAATATTCGTCCAGGATCGCCCGTCGTCAGCAGAGCTGGCCCGCGATACTCTACCGGCTCCGACGCATACTCGGGATGGCGGGGCAAATAATCCTCGAGGCTGTCGGCCACGATCTCGGGTTGCGACAGCAGCCGCGTGGATGCCGGCAAATGGCGGCGGAAGATATGCTCGATCAGGGGGAAATGGGTGCAGCCGAGAATGGCGCGATGCGGCGCCGCGCCCCCGGTTTTGCCGAGCAGATCGCTGGCGGCCTCGGCGACGAGCCGGTCGAGCTCGGCATCGGGCCTGTCCTCCTCGATGGCGCCGGCGAGCTCGGCACAGACCTGCTGGACGACCTGGACCCGCGGGCAGCGCTTCCGGATCTCCTCCGGATAGACGCCTGATGCGATGGTGCGCGTCGTCCCGAAGACTGCGATAAGGTCTGCGTTCAGCTTCTGGGGGTATTGCGGCGTCGACACGGCCCAGGGGGTCTGCGTCGCCGCCTCGACCGTCGGCGCGACAATGCCGAGGATGTTGTACCCAGCGTAGCCCGACTGCGGCAGCCACTCCCTCTGCAGCCGCCGCGCCGCCACCGCGGTCGCCGTATTGCAGCCGAGCAGCACCAGCCGGCAGCCGCGCCGGAACAGGCGTTCCGTACCGGCCCGCGTCAGCTCCACGATCTCTTCGGATGGCCGGTTCCCGTAGGGGACATTGGCGTGGTCGCCGAGATAGACGAACGGCACACCCGGGAAGCGGGCCACCAGCGCCCGCAGCACGGTCAGGCCGCCAAGCCCGGAATCGAACACACCTATCATGACTAAGCCATGCCACGGCGCACATGCCGCTGCAACATGCTGTCGGATCGGCGGGCCGCAGCCCGGACCTGCGCCAAAGGGCGCGGCGGCGTTAGCTAGCGATCGCAGAGTTGCTGTAGTCTCGATGAAGCTCAGCTTATGCATGATTGCAGCTTGGACGTCGCCACGCACAGGCTTTTGTCCTACTCTGTTTCCATCGATCCTGCTGTTGCCGGCGTGCCGATGCTGCGCAGTCTTGGACGCTGCCCCGGAGCAACGCTCACTCCGAGCCCAAGAACCGCATGATAGTCGACGGATGGTTGCGCACATCGGCAATCGTGATCGCGACAGCCGCGATTTTCGCCGTCGTTTATCTTGCCAGCTCGGTATTGGCGCCGGTCGCCGCCGCCCTTTTCATCGTCGCCATCGTCTGGCCGCTGCAGAGGCGCTTGCAAGCGCGCCTGCCGAGGCTGCTCGCCCTGGCCATCGTGATCCTTGCCACAATGGTCGTGTTCCTGGCCTTTTCCTCGCTCATCGCCTGGAGCTTTGGACGGGTGGCGAGATGGCTGTTCGCCGAGGCGCCGCGGTTCCAGCTCCTTTACGAGCAGGTGACGATGTGGCTGGAGAGCCATGGCGTCGGCATTGCGTCGTTGTGGACCGAGCATTTCAACGTGCGTTGGCTCATCGGCGCCGTGCAGGAGACCACCAGGCGTCTCAACACGACCGTCAGCTTCTGGCTCGTCGTTCTCGTCTACGTCATCCTCGGGCTTCTCGAGGTCGATGACATAGGGAGGAAGATCCACAATATGAGAAACCGGGAGGCGGCGCGTATCCTGCTCGACGGGACTGCGATCAGTGCTGCCAGGTTCCGGTCCTACCTGCTGATCCGGTCCCTGATGAGCCTTGCCACCGGCGCGCTGGTGTGGGCGCTCGCCGCAATCGCCGGACTGGAGCTCGCGGCGGAATGGGGTGTCATTGCCTTTGCGCTGAACTACATCCCCTTCATAGGACCATTCATCGCAACCCTGCTCCCGACACTGTTCGCGCTGGCGCAGTTCGCATCGTTGCAGGCGGCGTTGGTGGTGTTTGCCTGCCTGAACGTCATCCAGTTCGTGATCGGGAGCTATATCGAGCCGCGCCTCTCTGGAAGCATGCTCGCCATTTCTCCGTTCGCCGTGCTGTTCGCGGTGTTCCTGTGGACGTTTCTATGGGGCCTGTTCGGCGCCTTCATCGGGGTTCCGATTACCATCGCCTTGTTGACGTTCTGTGCCCAGCACGCCTCGAGCCGCTGGCTGTCCGATCTGCTCGGCGCGCCCGGCAACGAGCCGACGGACGAGACCCGCTAGGTGTTCAAGCTGAGAATGCCGGTAAATCACTCGCCGGTCGTCTCGACCTGTTCCCGATAGCCCGCTATCTCGATGCGCTCCGGCGCCAGGAGACGCAGCCGGCCATCCGGTCCGGTCGCCAGTCCATGGATGTGGAAACAGGTGGGCTGCTCGTCCGTCGCCTCCATGACAGGGGAAGGCGCCGAGATGATCCGCACTCCGCCGCACTCGCCGATCCAATCGACGTGTCGGTGTCCGTGCATCGCCACGATACGGTCGCCGAGCGGGCTGAGCTGGCGCACGAACCAGGTGCCGTTGATCAGTGCCGTCCCGATCCGCTCGGAGAAGACCGTCGCCAGCTTCGGGTATTCGACGAGGTGGTGATGGAGAGCCACGATCCAGCACGCCCGGGGAAATTGCCGGGTCACCTGGGCGAGCCGGCGCGCCTGCTCGACCGAAATGAGGCCCAGCGCATTGGTGAAGGAGAAATGCGTCTGCGCATTCGAGTTGAGCAGCACGACCCCGAGCCCGTCTTCCGATCGAGGCGGCAGCACCATCGGAAAGACATCGGACCAGACCCGCTGCAGCCCGGCCGACAGGCGTAGCGTCCCGGCATCGGCGAATGCCGCTATGGCTCGCCGCTGGGCCTCCAGCGCGCCGGACAGCGTGTCCCCGAGCCGGCCCGATGCCGGATCGATAACATTCACTCTGTCGCCCTGTACGGCACCCATCACAGACAGGGCCCGCATTTCGCGCAGGCGCCGGCCCGGGCTTGTCGGAAGCTCGAGCCGGGCGGGGTTGGCGCGGTCGACGACGTTGACGTCGTGATTGCCAGGCAGCACGAGCATCCGGCTCGCCAGCTCCGGATGGCCGGCCAGCTCAGCCAGGAGCTCCGCCCATTCCGCGGAGCGGCCGGCATCGGTCATATCGCCGGTGACAAGGATGAGATCGAGCGGCTGCGCAGCGTGTATCGCCTCGAGCCGGGCCAGGATCCTCGTCAGCCGTCCGTTGCCACGCGGGCCCGAGCGCCCGCTCTCGATCCTGAAGCCGAAACGCTCGCCGACGACGTGCAGGTCCGAAAGGTGCGCGACGCGCCATATGCGGCCGGCCGGCGCCGGCTCATCGAAAGCGGCAAGGTCGCGGGGCTGATCCATCGTGGCGTCGGCGATACCCCAGACGAGCGCCGCCGCGCCCAGATACGCGCTCACCACGATCACGGCGTTGGCCAGCGCCGGGACGACGAGCTGACGAGGAGAGGCGATATCCGCGATATTGCCGGTCCAGCGCGAGGCCGGCCATACGAGCGCCACGAGCCCCAACGCAATCCCGCACAAAACGAGCCCGGCAACGGCGGCAGTGAATGCGCGCAGTCGCGCGCGGCCTTCAGCCCCCGCCCGCGGCATCAGCCAGTGCTCCGCCAAGTGCCGCAGTCCCTCGCGGCAGAGGGCGTAGCCCGGCTGAACTGCTAGCGAGTTCAACGACCAGAAGCCCCGTTCGGCAGCCCGGACCAGAGGCCGCCCGCCGATCCAGCCCAGCGCCAGGACCAGTGCGAGCAGGACCAGCGGCCAGAGTCCGCTGAGCGGCGCAGCGATCTTGCGCGAGATCATCGCCAGCCAGGCGGAGGCGATCAGCGGAGCGAGGCCGAGCAGCATTCCTGGCAGCACGATCAGGATCAGCCAGGCCGCAGCCAGCTTCGGCAGGCTGATCTCAGCCAGAAGGCTGCCGGCCAGGGCGAACAGCGAGCGCTGCTTCGTGCTGGACCCGTCGTCCTCGATGTCACCGAGGCGCGGATCTATGAGCGGGGCCATGGCCATGATGACCTCCTTCGTCGTGCGCGATCAGAAATTCCTCGACGCCGTCGTCTCAGAAGTGTGTCAGCAGCAGTCGTGCGGCCATAACCAGCAGCGGCACGCCCACCGCGGTGGGCATGGAAATCGTGCACCGTCCCAGAATTTTTCCCCATGGGGACAGATACGATGGGACCTCGATACGTTCCGCTCCCACAATATCGGTTAACGGTTGAGGTTAAAGACATGCATCATCGAACGACTTCTGCCGGATGTGCGTTGCGTTTGATCGAACCACGCGAAAGGCAACGACATGTCTGATGCAACGATCCCAGCCTCGAGCCTGTCTTCACACCGCGATCTCGTCGAGAAGATCGAGAGCAATCGAACGGCGCTGATGTGGATCGGCGTCGCCATGGTCCTGGTCGGCATCCTGGCGCTGTTGTTCCCTGTCCTCTCGACCGTGGCGGCCGCGCTCATGATCGGGTGGGTCCTCATTTTTGCAGGACTCGTCACCCTGTTCGGTGCTTTCTCCGTCCAGGGAACCGGACCGTTCTTCGGCGAGCTGCTGCTTGCTCTGCTGAAGCTCGGGCTGGGCGTCTACCTCCTCAGGCATCCAGGCGTGGGAATCGTCGTCGTCACGCTCGTGCTTGCGGCGGTATTCATGGTCGACGGCGCCGTAAAGCTGGGGTTCGCCATCGAGATGCGGCAAAGAGGAGGCTGGTTCTGGATGGTGCTGGCGGGGCTGGTGAGCATCGCCGCCGGGCTGCTGATTGCCGCCGGACTGCCGGAGTCGTCTCTCGTCGTGCTGGGACTGCTCGTCGGGATCAACTTCCTGGGGACCGGGATCTCCTTCATCATGCTGTCGCGGACGCCTGCCCCGTCGGCACAGCCCGTGGCACGTTGAGCAAGACGCGCACGCCTTCGGCGGGGCTGGTCTCGTCCAGTACAGCAGGAGACGATGGGCTGGAGCGGCTTCGGCCGCTCTTCTGCTTCGCGTTCCGGACCCGCTTCAAGAGCTCAGGCCGGTTCAGCGGGCGTGCGGCCAGCGGCCTCTGCGTCGGCCTCCTGCGCTTTCAGGGCCTCGAGGTCCGGCATGGCGACGCAGTTGTAGCCGCAGTCGACGAAGTGGACTTCCCCCGTGACGGCGCCGGCCAGCGGCGAGAGCAGGTAGAGCGCCGAGCCGCCGAGCTCGTCCAGGGTCGGCGTGCGCCGCAGCGGTGCGTGATCGCGCTGGTGGTTGAAGATGACGCGCGCATCCGAGATGCCGGCCCCCGCCAGTGTGCGCATCGGCCCGGCGGAGAGCGCGTTCACCCTGATCCCGCGCGGGCCGAAGTCGGCGGCCAGGTAACGCACCGAGGCTTCCAAAGCGGCCTTGGCGACGCCCATAACGTTGTAGGAAGGGACCCACCGCGTCGAGCCGCCGTATGTCAGGGTCAGCAGCGAGCCGCCGTTGGGCATCAGCTCCGCCGCCCGCTTGGCGATCTCCGTGAACGAGAAGCAGGATATGACCATCGTGTTGATGAAATTGTCTCGGCTGGTGTCGGCATAGCGGCCGGACAGCTCGCGGCGGTCCGAGAACGCCAGCGCGTGCACCACGAAATCCAGGCTGCCCCAGACCTTCCTGATCTCGGCGAAGGCGTTGTCGACGGTCGCGACATCGCTGACGTCGCACGGGACGATGATCTCCGATCCCACCGACCTGGCGAGAGGGACGGCGCGGCGCCCGAACGCCTCGCCCTGATAGGTGAACGCGAGCTTCGCGCCCTGACCCGCGAGCACTCTCGCGATGCCCCAGGCGATGGAGCGCTCGTTGGCGACGCCCATGACCAGGCCTTTCCTGCCTGCCATCAGCGGAGCGGGCCTGGCGATATCGGTCTCTGACATGGGAGCTCCTGACTTGGAACGCGCTGCCCGCGCGTGAGGCTCGAACCAGCCGACGTTGATCTCGTGCAATCGTATGGCGGGCCGCTCTGCCGGAACTCCAATCCCCCTCCAGGACGCCGCGGCAGGATGGTCCTTCAGCCTTCGGCCCGGCGGAAGACCAGGGTGGCGTTGGTGCCGCCGAATCCGAAGCTGTTCGACATGATACAGTTAAGCTCCAGCCCGTCGAGCCGCTTGCGCGCGATCGGCATGTCGGCGAATGCGGGATCGAGCTCGTCGATATTGGCGCTCTCGCAGATGAAGCCATTATTCATCATGAGCAGCGAGAAGATCGCCTCCTGCACACCGATTGCGCCGAGAGAATGGCCGGTCAGGGACTTGGTCGCGGAGATGACGGGGACGTCCCTGCCGAACACCTCGCGGATGGCCTCGATCTCCCGGACATCGCCGATCGGCGTCGCGGTGGCGTGCGGGTTGATGTAGTCGATGCGGCCAGTGCCTTTGCCGTCGAGACCCCGCATGGCCTGGCGCATGCAGCGGGCGGCGCCTTCGCCGGAGGGCGCCACCATGTCGAACCCGTCCGAAGTCGCGCCGTAGCCGACGAGCTCGCCGTATATTTTCGCCCCGCGCGCTCTGGCCCGCTCCATCTCCTCGAGCACGACCACACCCGCGCCGCCGGCGATGACGAACCCGTCACGGTCCTTGTCGTAGGCGCGGCTTGCCCGCGCCGGCGTGTCGTTGAAGCCAGAGGACATGGCGCCCATGGCATCGAACAGCACGGACAGCGTCCAGTCGAGCTCCTCGCAGCCGCCGGCGAAGATCACGTCCTGCTTGCCCCACTGGATGAGCTCGGCGGCATTGCCGATGCAGTGGGCCGACGTCGCGCAGGCCGACGAGATCGAATAGTTCACGCCGTGGATCTGGAAGGCCGTCGCCAGCGTCCCCGAGGGCCCGGAGCACATCGCCTTCGGCACCTCGAAGGGCCCGACTTTCCTCGGCTCCTTCTCCTGTGCGATGACGGCTGCGCGGACGATGGTGCTGGTCGAAGGGCCGCCTGCGCCCATGATGATGCCGGTGCGCTCGTCCTGGACCTCCTTCTCTGTCAATCCGGAATCGCGGATGGCCTGGTCCATGGAGATGTAGTTCCAGGCCGTCCCCGCCTCCATGAACCGCTTGGGCTTGCGGGGCACCATCCCTTCCCAGGCGAGGTCGGGCGCCCCGTGGACATGGCAGCGAAACCCGAGCTCGGCATACTTTTCCGCCCTGACGATGCCGGACCTGCCCTCCCGCAGCGCGGCGAGCACCTCCTGCGTGCTGTTCCCGATGCTGGAAACAATGCCCATTCCGGTCACGACGACCCGTCTCATATGCGACCCTTTCTGGTCCTCCGCAGGAGGTCTGATGCCCGGTCCAACCCGGCTTCGGCCGGGCGCGTTACGCTAGGCAGGCGCAGCGCTCGGATCCTGTCCCGCCTCGAAGAGGCCAACGCGCAGGTCCTGGGCCGAATATATCATCTGCCCGTCGGCCAGCAGGCTGCCGTCCGCGATCGCGAGCTTGAGCCTGCGCAGGATCACCCGCTTGAGGTCGACCACGTACTCGACCCGCTTGACGGTCGGCAGCACCATGCCGGTGAACTTCACCTCGCCGACCCCGAGCGCCCGCCCGCGCCCGGGCGCGCCGAGCCAGCCCAGAAAGAACCCGGTGAGCTGCCACAGGGCGTCCAGGCCGAGGCACCCCGGCATCACCGGATCGCCCTTGAAATGGCAGGAGAAGAACCAATCGCACTGCGGGTTGCCGGCAACCGCCAGCTCGGCCGTGACCTGGCCTTTGCCGTGTGCGCCGCCCTCCTCGCTGATCCGCGAGATCCGGTCGAACATCAGCATCGGCGGCAAGGGAAGCTGCGCATTCCCCGGCCCGAACAGCTCGCCGCGGCCGCACGCCAGCAGATCCTCGTACTCGAATGTCGGTCGCCTGTCCGCCATGGCGCTCTCGTGCCGCCCCCTTAGGATGTCCCGCATTGCGCACCGCAGGACCGAAGCCCGCGCGTGTCTAGCACATTCAGGCACTCTTCAAAAAGGCAAACGGCAAGTGCGTCAAGCAGCTTCGCCGCTGGAGCCGCCGGCCCGCGGGCCGCTCGGCCACCCCGGATCGCCTGTCGGTAGCTTTTGATCTTGTCCGGTTCTCGTAGCACACGAGTTGTCCGCT
>JAHDXT010000054.1 GCA_023384095.1 Hyphomicrobiaceae bacterium | reverse complement strand
ACCCCGGCCGAGATCTTTCTCGCCCAGCTGTTGCACTTCGGATGTGAATCCACCTCCCCGCCTCCGCGGGGATGACGGTGTGGGTTGGCAGTGGCAATCGTTCCGTCATCGAGGGTCGGAGAAGCCGGTGAGCGGCCGACCCGCATCTGCACCGTCCGCGAGGCGGCCTGGACAGGTGGCTTGTTGCGGCTTGGGATCGAACCGGCAGCAGCAATCACTTCTCCCCCCCCTTGCGGGACTGCAAAGGGGGAAGTGAGAACTGCTCGTTGCCGTGTCAGTTTCGATCGGAAAGGCCATGGCGGCCGGACCGCGGCGCCGACGGCGATACGCGGCAAGCACGACTCGCGGAGGGAAGCGGAGACGTCCACGCGACACGCGAGCGCTTGCCGCGAGCCAGCCCTGGCCCGCCGGCCTTGTCTTCCCCGGTCGCGCCCTGTATTGACGGCCCGAGTGGGCCCGTAGCTCAGCGGTAGAGCATCTGACTTTTAATCAGAGGGTCGTTGGTTCGATCCCAACCGGGCTCACCAGAACATTCAAAGGCTTAGCTCTCACTGTCGTCAGGGCCTAAGAGCCGCTGTCCACGTGGTGCACACTCGCGAGGTTCGGCGCTCTTTCCTGATCAGACGATGCGGGTCCCGACTGTCTGGCCGGAAGAGTCGGGCCACGGGCCGCCGCTGGAGAGAGTCCTATGGGTAGATCCGGCCGACCCCCTGAGCAGGACTTTACGCGCCTTGCAGCTCGATCTCGCCTCGGAGCATGGGCCAGCGCCAGCCCAGCCTGAGTGGGACGTGTCGCCCAACCGACGCGTAGCCCAACAGCGCCCGTCTGCTTTGTTGTTCACCAGTGATTGTCCTTTTTTCGATCAAACGAAGGCTCTCGGCTTATGATATGAGTGAGTTGCGACGGGGGTTGCCACTGGGCGTCTGATTGGAGCGCTGGCAATTCTCGGCCTTGGTGACCATGCCGTAAACTTGCTCCACGTCGCCCCCTTCCTGGCGGAACGCGCCGTTGCGCCCCTGGACTTGTTGCGGAGCACGGATTTCCACCCCTCGGAAACTCTCAGCGGCGAGACGTGGCTGTCGCGTGACACCTGCTTCGCCTTGGGCGCCGAGACGGCGCGGCTGACGGGGATCGCGACCCCCCGGCCAGACGACGCCGGCCCGGTTTGGAGCCACCTGCTCCGGCTCTGCACCGCTGCAGCGCTGCTTTCGGCGCGAACCCGAAGACGGGAGATCTCGAGCTGGGTCGAGTGAGGATCTGCATAGGGAACGCGGCAATGCCAACGCGAGACTGGCTGATCGGCTCTCTTAGTTTCGGCACAGTGCTTGTCGGCGTCATAGTTGGTGCTTTCGCAACCGATTTCGGACATCGGCCCGCGACATGGGCCGAGGTTGGGACTTGCGATGCGTACAGCGGTCTCCCCGCCGAGGAAGGCGAAATCGCCGGCATGGCATTCGTCTCCGGCGGCACGTTCAGAATGGGCTCGGAGCGACATCGACCGGAGGAGCGTTTCACGCATGTCGTCCGCGTCAACGGCTTCTGGATCGACCGTCACGAGGTGACGAATGCGCAGTTCAAGCAGTTCGTCGACGCGACCGGTTACATCACTTTGGCCGAGCGGGGGCTCGACCCCAAGGCACACCCCGGCATGGAGAAGGACCTGCTTGCTCCCGGCTCGGCCGTTTTCATCCAGCCGACAGACGTCAGACGCGGGGGGCGGATCATGAAGTGGTGGCAGTACGTAGCGGGGGCCAATTGGCGCCAGCCGACCGGCCCGGGCAGCTCTATCGCGGGAAAGGACAATCACCCGGTCGTGCACGTCGCCTACGAGGACGCACTTGCCTACGCGCGATGGCGCGGCCGCAGCCTGCCGAGCGAGGCGCAATGGGAGTTCGCCGCGCGCGGCGGTCGCGACGGCGAGGACGACTGGTCGAGCGCTTTCGACGCCGAGGGCAGGCCGATTGCGAATACCTGGCAGGGCATCTTCCCGGTGCACAACACCAAGGACGACGGCTACGCCACCACCGCACCGGTCGGGTGCTTCAAGCCGAACGGCTACGACCTCTACGACATGATCGGCAATGTTTGGGAATGGACCAGTGATTGGTATCAGCCGGGACATGCGCGCGAGGCAGCGATCGATCCCACAGGCCCCGATTTCGGCTCGATCCACGTTGCGACGGGCCAGCCCGGGAGCCGGGTGATCAAGGGCGGCTCGCACCTGTGCGCCTCCAATTACTGCTCTCGCTACAGACCCGCCGCGCGCCAGCCCCAGGAAATAAACCTCAGTGCGGCGCATCTGGGGTTCCGCACGGTGCTGAGCAAGCCGCCCGCAAAATCACCCTGAGACGCGCATGGTCCCAAGGACACGAGCTTTCTTGAATTTTCGGCAGGTCATCAGAGTGGAGTGCGTCATGAGCACGACGTCGAGTTGGCGGGGATCGAGGCGCCTTTTCGTCACGTGCTGTGCCTGCGCGGGCCTCGCTGGCTTCCCGATCCGGGGAGCATTGGCGCAGGAGCAGCTCGACCGCTCGGTGCTGCCGATCCAGGAGCCCGAGCGACCGACCTATAGCGAACTCGACGCCCGTAACGCCAGGCCGCCGCCGCGGTTCGAGGTGAAGGCGCCGAAGGGCGCCCCCAATGTCGTGATCGTGCTGATCGACGATATCGGCTTCGGCGGGCCCAGCTCGTTCGGTGGGCCCATCCGCACGCCAACTTTGGACCAACTCGCCCAGTCCGGCCTGCGCTTCAACAACTTCCACACCACCGCGCTGTGCTCACCGACACGAGTCGCGCTCAAGTCCGGCCGGAACCACCACACCGCCAATGCCGGCTCGATCATGGAGACCGCGACGGCCTTCCCCGGCAACACCGGCCAGATCCCGAACAGCGTCGCGCCGCTCGCGGAAATGCTGCGGCTCAACGGGTACAGCACCGGCGCCTTCGGCAAATGGCACGAAACCGCCGCGTGGGAGACCAGCGTGTCGGGCCCGTTCGACCGCTGGCCTACTCGCCAAGGCTTCGACAAATTCTACGGATTCATCGGCGGTGAGACCGACCAATGGTATCCGCTCATCTACGACGGCGTGGTCAAGGTCGATCCTCCCAAAGCGAAAGACTACCACTTCACGGTCGACATGACCAACCAGGCGATCAACTGGGTGAAAGCCCAGCAGTCGATGACACCGGATAAACCGTTCTTCGTCTATTACGCGACCGGGGCTGTCCATGCGCCGCACCATGTGCCGAAGGAATGGGCCGACAAGTACAAGGGCCAGTTCGACAAGGGTTGGGACCGGGTTCGGAATGAAACGGTCGCGCGACAGAAAATGCTCGGCGTGATCCCGGCGAGCACCCGGTTGGCCGACCGGCCGAACGACATCGAGGCCTGGGACTCGCTGCCGGCGGAGCATCGGCGGCTATTCGCGCGCCAGGCCGAAGTGTTCGCAGGATTCCTCGAGCATACCGACAACGAGATCGGGCGATTCAAGAAGTCGCTCGAAGACATCGGCGCGCTCGACGATACCCTGTTCATCTACATCGCCGGTGACAACGGCACGAGCGCCGAGGGTGGCTTCGTCGGGATGTATAACGAGATGACCTACTTCAATGGCGTTGCGGAAAAGGTGGAGGACCTCATTCCGTTGGTGGATAAATGGGGCGGTCCAGAAACCTTTCCGCACATGGCCGCCGGCTGGGCGGTCGCCTTCGACGCGCCCTTCAAGTGGACCAAGCAGGTGGCTTCCGACTTCGGCGGCACTCGGAACGGCATGGTTATTCATTGGCCGAAGGGCATCGACGAGAAAGGCGGCCTGCGCACTCAGTTCTCGCACGTCATCGACATCGCCCCCACGATCCTGGAGGCTACCGACTTGCCACAGCCCCGGATCGTCAACGGCACACCTCAAACACGGATCGAGGGCACCAGCCTCGTCTACACCTTCAAGGACGCGACGGCAGCAGAACGGCACACGACGCAGTACTTCGAGATGTTCGGCAATCGAGCGATCTATCACGACGGCTGGATCGCCCGAACCGTCCACCGGGCGCCATGGCAGGTGACGAGCCTGTCGCCTCTGACTTCCGACGTCTGGGAGCTTTACGATGTGAGCAACGATTTCAGTCTCACCAGGAATCTGGCCGCCGAGCAGCCCGCGAAGCTGAAGCAGATGCAGGACCTGTTCATGAAGGAGGCCGAGAAGCATCACGTCTTACCTCTGGACGACCGAACCATCGAGCGCACCAACGCGGCCTTCGCCGGCCGGCCGGATGTCCTCGGTGACCGCACTTCGCTCACGCTGTACGAGGGAATGCAGGGCATGCTGGAAAACACCTTCATGAACGTGAAGAACCGGTCGAGCAAGATCACCGCCGACCTCGACATCCCGGCCGGTGGCGCCAACGGCGCAATCCTATCGCAGGGCGGACGGTTCGGCGGCTGGTCGCTGTTCATGAAGGATGGCAAGCCGGCCTACACCTACAACTTCCTCGGGCTGTCGCGTTACACCGTCGCCGCACCGCAAGCACTACCGAACGGTCCTGCAACGGTCACCCTCGACTTCGCCTACGACGGCGGCGGCGTCGGCAAGGGAGGCAAGGCGACACTCTACGTGAATGGAGAACCTGTCGCCGAGGGGCGCGTCGAGATGACTCAGCCCAACATCTTCTCAGCTGACGAGACCGCCGACGTCGGCATCGACAATCAGACACCGGTCGCCGAGGGCATCGGCATCGGCACGGAGACTCGGTTTACCGGTAAGATCAACAAGATCACCCTCGAGGTTGGTCCGCTGAAATAAGGAATGCCGGAGCGCGTCCGAAATCCGTGCGGCATCGGCGGGACGAACGAGCAGGCGACTGGGGCCAGTGGAGCATTGTGCTCAAGGCGCGAATCGCGCCCGCTGGATACTGGCCGGCTTACGGGCGTGACAACAATGGGCAGCACAAAACGACTCCGTTGGTTGCTGGTGCTCCCGCTGGGCGCGTCCATGGCTAACCGCGCGACTTCGGCCGAGGACGCGACGAGCGAATAGCTCCTCTGCGAGGCCTTGCTTCTGGCCCGGATGCCCTCTCGCCGGGCCGGAACGACGAGCCAGTCTGACTCTGCTTGCGTGACTATCGCGGACCAGGAGCAGCGGCCATCGAGCTCACTCGAGCTTGATCCGGATGGATTGAACCCCATCCTCTACTCTGACATCCAAGATGCGGGTTTCATCCTCATACGGCACCACGCTGATATTGCCATTCCGCTCCATATAAGCGCGTCTGATTTTCTTCGGATCGGCACGACCGGATGCCAGCCGCAGGAACTCATGAAGGTCTCTCGACGTCAGATTGGCACTCCGCATTGCCTCCTGCTGCACCTCGCCGTCCTTGATCAGCAAAACAGGCTCTCCTTTCACGATGGGGCCGAATAAGGAGGTACGGAAGGCGATGAATGCGAACAGCCAGTGCAGGCCAACCAGCACCAGTCCAGCAACCAGTGTGGGGAAAAACAGCGCGGACCCGTTGATCGCACGGCTCATGATCGATCCAAGCATGATGCCGACGATGACGTCGAAAGCAGTGGCCTGGCTCAGAAAGCGCCTGCTGGCAACTCGAACCAAAGCAAGCGACACGAGGTAGACGATGACGGTCCGTATCGCCACTTCAGCGGTATTGAGATCGGCTGCCTTTCGGCCCGCTCCAAGGAACGACTGAATTTGATCCCATACCGCCAACAGCACGCGCGCTTCTCCGATCGGCAGCCGACGTTATTCTGTCGTCTTTCCGTCGAAATGCTCCTCCGAGGAGTCGGCGTCGGCTTTGGTCCTGTGCACGGTCCCATCCCGATGCTCAGGTGGGCCGTAGATCGTATACAGCTTGAGCGGCTTCTTGCCTGTATTCACGACATTGTGCCGGGCGCCTGCGGGAATGAGAATTGCATCGTCGGACCCGATCTTCGAGCGGTTACCGTCGATCAGGACTTCACCCTCGCCTTCCTCCACCCGGAAGAACTGGTCGCCGTCGCCATGCACCTCTTCGCCGATCTCGCCGCCCGGCTCGATGCTCATCAGCACGAGCTGGAGCTCCTTTCCGGTGTAGACGACGCGGCGGAAATCCGTGTTCTCCTCGGCCAGGTCCTCGATGTCGCCGACAAATCCCTTCATGACTTAACCTCCGCCTTGCCTGGTTTGCGTTTGACGTGCTTTACCGATGGCAGTTTACGCTTCTTGCCGGGAACCTGGTATTTCACCTCACGCGTGCCGAACATGTCGAGATCGAATGGACAACTGTCCTCTCCGATCTCGTGCTCTACGAGAGCATGAAGCTTCCCAAGCATGCGGTCGATCAGCGCCAGGTCGCGACTGGGATGATCGGGATGAGCCAGGTTTTCAAGCTCACCGGGATCGTTGACGAGGTCGTAAAGTGCGAGATCGCTGGTTGCGAGAAGCTCGCCGAGTGTTGAAGGATTGCCGTATTCCTCCGGGCTGAACCAGCGCACCAGCTTATAGCGCCCGTCCACGACAGCGCGGAAGAAGTTGCGCATCGTGAAGTCAGGCGCCCCATATTTGCGTCCCGCTGCCTTAAGTTTCTCCGGCTTGTGAATTGCCTCCTCGGTAAACTCGAGGCTCATGTCGCTGAGGTCCTTGAGCGCGCCGGTGAGGGACCAGTCCGTGTCGAGCATGTTGAGCCCGTCCCAGCACAGGAGCGCCCCGTCGCCGGGAGCATTGACGCTGCCGCGCGGGCCGTCTGTGCTCGGATCGGTGATCACGGCCTTCAGGCTACGCCCCTTGAGGTGCGGATAGCGCTTCCGGATTTCGTTCTCGTCGAGCCCCGCAAAAGCCAGGAGCGTGGGCGCGAGATCGAGGTGTGAGCCCACAGCCGCGGTGCGCTGCCCCTGCGGCCCGCCCGGTACGCAGACCGTGAGGTTGACGACGGCCACCTCCTCGAACGGAATCGCCCCCTTCTGAGCCATGCGGTGGCCCCCGTTCATCTCCCCGTGGTCGCCCGTGAGGATCACCACGGTATTCTGCCAAAGGTCCAAGCGGTCGAGCGTTGCGACGAGCCGACTGAACTCGGCGTCCACCAGGCGCATGCAGTTGAGAAGATAGTTTCTGTGCTTGAGCCAGAGGTCGACGCGGTCGTCCGAAATGTGCCCGTAGCTCAGGTCCAGGTTCTTCTTGAAACTCCGCACGCCGGGCGGCTGGAGCCCATAGTCGTCGGTGAAGTTGTCCGGCATCGAAACGTCCCACTCTCTCTCGAACCAGCCGAGCCGCTGCACCGTGCTCAGAAGGCCTGCCAAGGGACTGTTCGGGTGCGGCTCCTGAACCGGGTCGGTCTGCAGGAACATCACGTCGTGCGGGTTGATGAGACTGCACACCAGGAGCCACGGCTGGTCGAGCGTCGGCGCCTTGTGCTCCAGCCAGTCCACCGCCTCGAAAGTTGCGCTGTGGTCGAGCATGGCCCCCTCGAGGGGCGCGCCGTACATCTCGCCCCACTGCTGGTAGTCCGAGAAGCCGTAGCGCTCGAGAGCGTCCTCGCGCGTCGGGACCATGGAGAGGTGCCACTTGCCTTTGAAGGCCGTGTAATAGCCCTGGTCGCGCAAAAGGTGCCCGATCGTCGGGACATCGCGGGACATTTCGCCGGTCCAGGCGTAGTTGGTATTGTCCCAAAGCCCGGTGTGCCTGGCGTGCACGCCCGTCCACATCGCCGCGCGCGATGGCGTGCACATGGGAACGGTGCAGTATTGGCGGTCGAAGCTGACGCCTTGTGCTTCCAGGCGCTCCATTGCCGGGAAGCGGACCTCCTGCGGCACCTGCATGTGGGCATCCCACTGGTCCATGCACAGGATGAGGAAGTTCGGGCGACTGTTTCGCTGTCGACCAGTGGTTCTGGCCATCAATATCTCCTCCAGCTCGGCACGACGGCGCGGCTAACCCCTTCCCGTCAGCCTTGAATCGTATAGGTCCCTGACGCGCGCGTCCGCGCGCGTTTCCAGATACCAGGCGATCGGGAATAGAATTGCCAAATCAACTATCGAGGCTACGACCACCATAGCCAGAGTGTCGGGATCGCCTATGCTCTGGGTCGCGACGATTGTCGCCGCGGCGACGTTGCGCTGGGCCGTTCCGAGCCCCAGGACCCCGCGATCCTCTCCAAGGAGAAAGCCGATTGCAAATGCACCGACAAAGAAAGCTGCCGCGGCCAGTATTGCACCTGTTCCAAGCAGGCCGACAATCGATTGGAAGTTCAGGATGAACGTCAGAACGATCAGCACGACGAGTGCGATCGTTCCGATTGGCCCCATGACGGGTTGTAAGTACTGTGCTGGACGCGGCAGCCATGCCCTTGTGAGCAGGCCCACAACCAGTGGAAGAAGCATCGAGAGGAGCAGTGGAACTGCGATTGCGGAGATTGTCACGGTCACTTTTGGCAATACCAGAGGCGCCACGATCGGCAAATAGATCACGGTGACTGGAAGCAGCAGCACGAGCAGGGTGCCTGCAGTCCCGACGTCGTGACGCGCGACTTCCGTCAGCTTGATCACGAACGGTGCGCCAGCGGCCATTCCGAGCAGCATGAGACCGTTGCGGAAAGGCGCATCGAGAGCGAACAGGTAGGCAATGACGTAGGCCAGGATCGGGACCAGAACGAAGTTGGCGATCAGAGCGCGCGCCACCCTAGGGGCGCTGCCCAGGCGGCCAAGCATTTCCTGAACGGTGGAACCAAGACCCACCGACAGCATGCTGGCCACGCTGAAGACCAGAACCGAAATGTCCAGCAGGCCGGACAGCACGCGTCTCCCGGAGAGGGCTCGTTCCGATTGCCCTCCTGAACGTGCCAGGCATTTCGCCGTTCCCTGGCCGGCGCCGCCGGGTCGGCGCGAGAGGGAGAAACGGCCAGGCGGCCGTGGGCATTCCACATGCCGAAGTCCCGCCAGGCTTACCGCCTCGCGGCACCGGTCGCGGGTCGGCCCGACATGAAGCCGCTTTGACGGGCGACAAAACGAGCCGAAGGAGTGTAGGCTATGCCTCGGTCTGGGGAACGAAGTGAGGCCAATCCCGCTTTGGTTATTGCCGACCCCGCCAAGTCGCGATGCCTGAGGTCTCACCTCGAGGGGAGCTCCAGGCGGTGTGGGTGCCCGCAGGCACGGCCCAGTAGAAGGCGGACCACAGCAGGAATGAGGCCCTTGGAATGGTGCTGGCCGGGGCATGCTGCGCCGATGCCAGGCACCTGACCCTTTGGCTGACGGAGAGGAGGAGCCGATGACGCGTTTCAAGGTCGGTTATCTGGTCGGGAGCCTCGCCAGGAACTCGATCAACCGGAAGCTCGCCAAGGCGCTGGTACGGCTCGCGCCGGAGCGGCTCGATTTCACGGAGATCCCCTTCAAGGACCTGCCGCTCTACAGCTACGACTACGACGACGATTACCCGGAGGTCGCGCGGCAGTTCAAACAGGCGATAGAGGCGTCCGATGCCATCTTGTTCGTGACCCCGGAATACAATCGATCAATTCCCGGCGGACTTAAGAACGCCATCGACTGGGCCAGCCGCCCCTACGGAACGAATTCCTTCGCCCATAAGCCATCAGCGGTCATCGGGACGTCCCCCGGGTCGATCGGCACCGCCCTAGCGCAAGAGGACCTGCGTGCCGTTCTCAGCTACTGCAATTCACCCCAGATGACAGCGCCCGAGGCCTATATCAAGTTCACTCCTGGCCTCATTTCCGACGATGGCGAGGTTACCGTCGCGTCGACCGAGGAATTCCTGCGCAGTTTTGTGCAGGCGTTCGATACCTTCGTTTGCCGAGTGCTCACGGTCCTTCCGCACAAGAAGTAGGCGCTCCGCATTCACCCTGCCGTCATCCCGGACGACGAGCCACGCTTCAGTGGCGAGGCGATCCGGGATCCAGCATAAGAATCGCCGAAGGCCCGAAATTCTTATGTCCTTCGGCCATTTTGCGCTGGATCCCGGATCAGCCGAGCGTTTGGTGCGGAACAGTAGGCCGCCTTCGAGAGAAGGGTTCTGCGGCGGACCCTCGTCATCGATCGAGCGGGCTTGCACCTCGCCCCGGCGCGGGGGGGTCGGCAGCAACAGCCAAGTCACGGATGTCGGAGAGTGCGCCGTTCAATCGCCGCTTTGCCGCTCCACGTCTGCCGCGCCTTCCGCCTTGCCGGGGCGGGCCGCTGCGGGCGGCGAGTAGGCGCAGCGGTCGGGCTTGATGTCGAGCAGCGGCGTGCCGTCGAGGCAGTCGAGCCCGCGCACCAGCAGCGCACCGGGCTCGATGCCGATCAGCCTCACCAGCGCCGTCGCGATCGGGTTGGGCCGCAGCGGAGAGCGCAGCGCGAACACTCCGGTCGCCTCGGCGTCGGACTTCGGGCATTGCCGCACCAGGTCGCGCCGCGCCAGGTGCAGCCAGTAGAGCACTTCGACACGCTCGTAACGCTCGAGGCCTTGCAGGCCCGGCCGCCACGGCTCATCGACCTCGAGACGGCACACCGGGCCATCGGGCGAGCCCTGCCGCGGGCAGTCGTCGCGCGTCGCGAAGGGCGTGCGGATGCGTCCGATGAAGACGAGGCGGGCATCGGTGCGCTCGGGCAGCGCCACCTCCAGCTCGCCTGTGCGGGTTGCGTCCTGATCCACGCGTGGCCTCATTCCTGACCGTTTGGTCGCCGGACCAGAATGGGCAGTGGGGCCGGGAAAGGCAACACGGTGAATTTCGTGAGCTCGTGAGCTCGTGAAGTCGTGAGATCGTGAAATGGCAGAACGAGGGGCACGGACCAAATTCGAGAGGTCTGGCAACCTACGACTTCACCACTTCACGAGCTCACGATCTCCCGCTACTTGCACACCCGGCGATTGCCGTATTCGCGGCGGGCGAGGTCCAGGTGGAAATGGTCACGGTGGAGGCTGTCGTAGTCGGGCCCCAGCACGGTCGTGAACTCCCCGCACGCGCCATCATGCACCGTCCGCAGGAAGGCGCGCTCTCGGGCGTCCCCCCACCATCCCGACTTGACGTCGATACGGCGCCCGTCAGCCAGCAGGAAGGCGGAGACGTCGAGCGCGTTGGCATGGCCGTGCTCCGAGAGCCGAGCGCCCGACTGGTGATTCATGGGCCTGCAGGAGTAGGAGGCGGCGACCTTCAGCTCCGCCATGGGCGCGCCGAAGTGCCGCCGCGCGGCCGGCTCGACGACATCGCGCACCCAGCGCTCCAGCACCGGCACCATGGGGCACCTGAGCATGGCCGCGGGCCGCATCTGGACGCGCCCTCCCGACACTGCCGCCATCTCGAACGGCTGCAAGGCGCCGCAGACGCTCGGCCCGCCGAGCGCGGCGCGGGCGTGCAGGAAGGGCGAGCTCTGGACAGCGCCCGAGGCGAGGCAGGCCTGCTCCTCCTCGGCCCGCCAGGGCTCGTGCCGGGCGATGAACTCGGGCGTACGGCTGCACCCCCAGGCCAGGAGGGCGCCGACCACCAGCAACGCGCCGATCACGCAACTTCGCCACATGGGGGTGAGCCTAAGTCCGGCACGGTTAACGGGAGATGACCAGCGCGTCAGGCTGGCATCGCCGTTAGCCCAATTCGGGGCGCCTTTGCGCCGGACGCGTGGCTCACTGACGGATGCAGTCGTCCATGTAGCGGCGCAAAGCGGGCAGGCCGAGCTGTCGCCACGGGCCGCGCGCCCGCTCAGGTCACATCAGCCCACCTTGCCTCACCGCCCTGCCCGTGCCACATCTGGTCCCATGGCCGAGGAACCCGACAAGCTGGTGCTTGCCCATCTGCGCGCCATCCGCGCCGGGCAGGATGAGACGCGCGACCAGCTCAAGGAACTGACCGGCCGCGTCGGCAAGCTCGAGATCGCTGTCGCCAATGTCCAGGTCTCGATCGCCGAGCAGCAGGTGACCTTCGCGGAGCTCGGCGTCCGCATGGATCGCATCGAGCAGCGCCTCGGCCGCATCGAGCGCCGCCTCGACCCTGTCGAGAGCGCGCCCTAGCGCGTGCCCACGGACGCGTGGCTCACTGACGGATGCGGTCGTCCATGTAGCGGCGCCAGAGCTGCTCGCCGATGAGGCAGTCGGTCTTCTCCTCCTCGCTGCGGAGCTGGGCCGGGATCAGCCGCGGCGGCGGCTCGAAGCCGGAGATCTCCAGCAGCAGCTTCTGGCGCGTCGCCGTCGCGAACTCGGACTTGTCGCGGATGGGGATCATGAAGGCGCCGGGCCCCCCGATGACGCAGTCGGCGTAGTAGCGGTCGAGGAAGTTGATATCGAAGAAGCTCGACTGGCTCGGCCTGATGATGACCGGCAGCCCGTTGATGACGACCCCGCTCCCGACCAGCTCGTCGCGGATGGGCTCCACGGGCGCGCCCGAGTTGTTGGGACCGTCGCCGGACATGTCGATCACCCGCCGGATGCCCTCGTAGGGGCTGCTCTCGAGCTGCTTGCCGGCGTAGGTCAGCGCCGAGGAGATCGAGGTCATGCGGCGGCGGGAGATCGGGGCCTCGGCCAGCAGCGCCGCCACCTGCTCGGCCGTCTCCTTCCCGTCGACGATGGTCCAGGGCAGCACCGTCGCCTGCGAGAACGGCCCCGCCCACTCGACGTAGCTGATGGCGATGCGGCCATGCGGCCCGGACTGGATGGCGGAGAGCACGTTCGGATCGCGCAGGGCCGCGACGTAGCCGTCTCTCTGCAGTCGCTGCTCCTCGAGGTCCATCGAGAGCGAGACATCGACCGCGAGCACGAGCTCCAGGTCGACGACCGTGTCGGCGCGAGCCGCAAGCGCGCCGACGAGGGAGAGCAGGAGCGCGACGCAAGCCGCGCCGCAACGCGAGATCCTCAGCATGTGCCAAATCTGCCACGGCCCGCAGGGACTGCAAAGCAGGAACGTTGCGGTGTCAACTGATTGTGAGGATATCAGGGCCGTCGCCGCAGGAACTCCAGCACGCCTTCCTTGTAACGCCTGTCGCCGACGGCTTTCATGTGATCGCGCCCCGCGATCGCCAGGGCTTCTGCGCCGGGGATGAGCGCGGCCAGTCCCGCGGCCGAGCCTCCGACGACATCCTCGCTGCCGACCGCCACCAGGACCGGGCACGCCAGCCTGCCGAGGTCCTCCGCGGCGAGCGGCGCGCGCGACGAGCGGATGCAGGCGGCGAGCGCCTTCAGGTCGCTGCCGGTCTGCTCGGCGAACGCGCGGAACGTGCGGGCGGTGGGGTTGGTCACCTGGTCGATGCTGTCGGCCTCGAGCGCATTCGCGATGGGGCCGGTTCCGGCCATGCCGCGGACCATGTTGATGCCGAGGCCGCCGAAGATGCAGCTCCGCACCCGCCCGGGATGGGCCAGCGCCAGAAACGCCGCGATGCGGGCCCCCATCGAGTAGCCCATGACGTCGGCGCGCGCGAGGCCGAGATGGTCGAGCAGCCGGCGGGCATCCTCGGCCATCATCGGAGCGCCGTAGTCGTCGAGGCCATAGAGCTTCTGGCTGCGGCCGTGCCCGCGATTGTCGATCGACACGACGCGGAAGCCGTTGCCGGTCAGGTAGCGCACCCAGCCCGTGTCCACCCAGTTGACCGTGGTGTTGGAGGCGAAGCCATGCACGAGCAGGATCGGGTCGCCGGCCCCGGCGTCCAGGTAGGCGATCTCCACTCCGTCCGACTGGAAGCTCTGCACGGCAGCTCTCCGCTCGTTTCGCCGATTGTGACAGAGGCTTCCCTACCATTTCGGCCGGCCGGCGGGTATGGTCCCGCGCGATGCTGAAACCAAGCTGCAAGGGCAAGCCGGATGGCCGGGAACATCGTCCCTCATTTCGCCAACGACAAGGGCGTCGAGAAGGTCTTCATCGGCGTCAGGGAGTTCAACTGCATGGGGGCGCGGCCGCCGTTCGATCACCCGCACATCTTCCTCGACATGGGGGCCGAGCACCAGGCCGTATGCCCTTACTGCTCGACGCTCTATGTCCATGACCCGCGGCTGCGGGCGGACGAGTCGGACCCGCCGGGGTGCCTCGTCCCGACGGCGCCCGCGGTCTGACGGGAGCCGCGAGGTGACGGGCGGCGGCCCCGTCCTGATCGCGGGGGGCGGCATCGGCGGGCTTGCGCTCGCGATCGCGCTGGCCCGGCACGGGATCGCGAGCCGCGTGCTCGAGCGCCGCCGCGAGCCTGCGGAGGCCGGCGCGGGAATCCAGCTCGGCCCCAATGCGGTCGGCGCGCTCTCCAGGCTCGGAGTCGCGGCGCGGCTGATGCCTGCCGCCGGCCAGCCCGAGTGCCTGCGGGTCCGCGACGGCGGCTCGGGGCGTCTGCTGACGGAGCTACCGCTCGGCGGCTGGATCAGCGGGCGGCACGGCGCGCCCTACTGGGTCGCGCATCGCGCCGACCTGCATGCTTCCCTGCTGGCGACCGCCGCCTCGCTGGCTCTTGTCGAGATCGTCATCGGCTTCGACCTCGCATCCTTCCGGATCGAAGGGGCGACGGTCCAGGCGCATGCCTCCGACGGCGGCGTGCGCGAAGGTCCGGTGCTCGTCGGCGCCGACGGGATCTGGTCGACAGTGCGCCGCCAGCTCTGGCCTAATGCTGCGCTCGGCTACTCGGGGAAGACGGCTGCGCGCGCCGTCATCGGCTGCGATGCGGCCCCTGCCCCCTTCAGCGACATGGCGACGGGAGTCTGGCTCGCCTCCGGCGGGCACGTGGTGCATTACCCGGTGCGCGGCGGGACCGAGGTCGCGCTGGTCGCCATCCTGGAGGAGGGCTGGCCCGGCGAAGGCTGGGGGCTGCCCGTGGACCGCGGCGGCCTGCTCGCAAGGCTGCGCCCGTTCTCGAGCCAGCTCACGGGCTTCCTGGCGCTCGCCGAGGAGTGGCGCCGCTGGCCCCTTTACGACCCCGCGCCTCTCGAGCGCTGGTCGCAGGGACGCGTCACGCTGCTCGGCGATGCGGCCCATCCCGTTCTCCCGTTCCTGGCGCAAGGCGGCGCGCTCGCCATCGAGGATGCGGAGACGCTGGCGGCGGCGCTGCGGGCCTGGCCTTCGGAGCCGGCCACGGCCATCGACCGCTACGAGCGCGCGCGGCGGCCGCGGGCGGCGCGGATGCAGCTCGCCTCGCGCCGGAACGGCCGGATCTATCATCTGCCGAAGCCGGCCGCGCTGGTCCGCGACCTGGCGCTGCGGGTGCTCCCCGGCAGCAGGGTCATGGCGCTTTACGACTGGATCTACGGCTGGAAGCGGGACCCGCTCGACTAGCGCCTTTCCGGTTGAGGTCGAAACGACAGCAGCGAGCTCTTCTCCCTCCCCCTTGCGGGGAGGGGCTGGGGTGGGGGTACTTCCATCCCGACGTTTCCTGTGTGGTCCCACCCCACCCGCGCGGCTCCGCCGCGCCGCCCTCCCCGTCAAGGGGAGGGAACGTACCGCCTGACTGCTCATTCCAGTCCCATCCCACTTGAAAGGGAGAGTAGGCGTGGACTGCCTTGATTTAAGTCGTACACTCTAGCGCCAGAACTCGGGCCGGAACAGCACGAGCACGGTGAAAAGCTCGAGACGGCCGAGCAGCATGGTGAACGAAAGGGTCCATTTCGCCGCGGCCGGAAGCGTCGCGAAGTTTCCCGCCGGCCCGACGATCTCGCCCAGCCCGGGGCCGACATTGCCGAGCGCCGTTGCCGCCGACGTCAGCGCGGTGACGAAGTCCAGGTCCATCGCCGTCAGGACAACGCTCACGATGCCGACCGTGGCCATATAGACGGCCAGGAATGCGATGACCGAGAACGGCACATCCTCCGGCACCCGCCGTCCGTTGAAGACCAGGGTCACGACCCGGTTGGGACTGATCAGGTTGAGCAGATAGCCGCGCGTGAGCATACCCGCCATCTGCAAGCGGTAGATCTTGATGCCTCCTGCCGTCGATCCCGTGCAGCCCCCGACGAATGTCAGCAGGAAGAACATGCTGACCGCGAACGGTCCCCACAGGTTGTAATCGGTGCTGGCGAACCCCGTCGTCGTCACGACCGAGGTGACGTTGAAGGCGACCATGCGCAGCGCGGTCAGGAGGCTCAGATCGCGTGACAGCGCCAGCCATATCCCAAGCAGCAGACTGATGACGGCGAGGAACGACACGAAACCCCGCACCTGCGCGTCGCGCCACACTGCGGGCAGGTCCCCGTGCATGGCCTTGATGAGCACGACGAAAGGGAAGGCACCGAGCGCCATGAACAGCGTGCCCGCCATTTCCAGCGACGGGGAGGCGAAGAAGCCGAAACTGGCGTCGTGGGTGGAAAATCCGCCGGTGGAGATCGTCGCCAGGGCGTGGCAGACGGCATCGAAAAAGGTCATGCCGAGCGCGACGTAGGAGATCGTGCAGAATGCTATCAGCCCCACGTAGACGCCAGAGATGGCCATCATCAGCCCGGCGGCCCGCGGCGCGACCTTCTCGGACCTGTCGGAACTCTCCATCTGGAAGAGCTGCATCCCGCCGATGCTCAGGTACGGCAGAATGAGGATCGCCATGACCACGATGCCCAGGCCGCCGATGCCATGGAGCAGGGCGCGCCAGAGCAGGATGCCTCGGGGCAGCCCGTCGAGCCCGACGAGCACCGTCGCCCCGGTGGTGGTGAGACCGGACATGGCTTCGAAGAAGGCATCGGCGTAGGTGAGCCCCAGCCCGGTGAAAGGCACCGCCGCAAAGCTGGTGACGACGACCCAGGAGAGCGTCGTCAGCACGAAGCCCTCCCGCAACCCGAGCCGGATCGGCCCCTTGTTGTAGCCGACAGCAACCAGCAAGCCGCCGATGAACAGCGTGAATGCCGCCGAGGCGACGAACACCGGCCAGTCCTGCGAGCCGTCGGCACCAGCCACCGCGCCGGGCAGCAGCATGGCTGCCGCGAGCACGCACAGCAGCAGCCCGAGCGTCAGCGCGATCGGACGAAGCTGGACCATCCGGGTTTGCGCCTCCCGACGCCGCGGCGCTAGCGCCAGAACTCGGGCCGGAACAGCACGAGCACTGTGAACAGCTCGAGACGACCGAGCAGCATCGCGACCGACAGGGCCCATTTCGCCGCGGCCGGAAGGGCCGAGTAGTTGCCCGCGGGACCGGCGAACTCGCCGAGCGCCGGGCCGATGGTGCTGACGGCGCTCGTCGAGGTTGTCAGGGCCGTGACGAAGTCGATCCCGAGCGCCGAAAGGACGACCGTGAACACCCCGATCGTCGCCATATAGATGGCGAGGAAGGCGATGACCGAGAAGGGCACGTCCTCGGGCAGCCGCCGCCCGTTGTAGACCAGGGTGATCACCCGGTTGGGGCTGATCAGATGCAGCAGGTACGACCGCGTCAGCATGCCCGCCACCTGCAGGCGATAGATCTTGATGGCGCCCGCGGTCGAGCCCGAGCACCCGCCGACGAACATCAATATGAAGAACATCCCGAACGCGAACGTCCCCCATTGGGTGAAGTCGGTGCTGTAGAACCCGGTCGTGGTCACGATCGAGGTGACGTTGAAGGCGGTCAGGCGCAACGCGTCGATGACAGCGATATCCCGGGCGCTCGACAGCCAGACCGTCATCAGGAGGACCACGACAGCGAGGAACATCAATAGCCCCCGCACCTGGGCGTCCCGCCAGGGCGCCCTCAGATCGCCGTGCGCCACCCGGATGAACATCACGAACGGCAGCGCGCCGAGGATCATGAAGACGATCGCGGTCACCTCGATCGAGGGGGACGCGAAGAACTCGAAACTCTGGTCGTGCGTCGAGAAGCCCGCAGTGGAGACCGTCGTCAGGGCATGGCAGACGGCGTCGAACAGCGTCATGCCGAAGGCTGTGTAGGCGGCCGTGCAGGCCACCAGCAGCGTCAGGTAGATGCCCGCGGCGGCGGTGACGAGCTCTCCAGCCCGCGGCAGGACCTTCTCTGCGCGGTCGGGCCGCTCCGTCTGGAAGAGCTGCATCCCGCCGACGCGCAGGAACGGCAGGATGATAATGGCCGTGATGACGATTCCGAAGCCGCCGATGGCCTGCAGCAGCGCCCGCCACAACAGCAACCCGCGCGGTAGCTGATCGAGGCCGACGATCACGGTGGAGCCGGTCGTGGTCAGACCGGACATCGCCTCGAAGAATGCGTCCGTGTAGCTCAGGCCGACGCCGATGAAGGGAACGGCGGCGAAGGCCGCAGTCGCCAACCAGCTGAACGTGGTGAGCACGAAGCCTTCCTTGATGCCGACCTTGAACGGCTCGTGGCTCATCGAGGCGAGCACCATCAGGCCGCCGATGAAGACGGTGAGTACCGCCGAGGCGAAAAAGACGCGCCAATGGTCGTTGCCGTCGGCCACGTCGACAATTGCCGGCACCGCCATGGCCGCCGCCACCGCGCACAGCAGAAGGCCCAGTGTGAAGACGATCGGCCGTAGCTGTAACAAGGCCGCCCCGTTGTTGGTGGCACTCGGCATCCGCGCCGCGCGCCTGGTGCACGGCGCCTGAGAAGGCCGGGCGGATTGTGCCGCTTAATGCTGAACGTCAGGTCAATACGCCAACTCTGCGGCTGCGCAAGCGAGATTGTTCGCAGTAGCCCGTCTTGCCGGCGCACACGGCGGAGAACAGGCACGGCGGATGCTGCGTCAAATGTTCTCTGACTGTTCTCGATACGGCGCCCGCCTCGCCGCCCGCCGGACAGCTTGGGCTGGAACGCGGGCCGCGCAACCGCGTTCAACTGGCAGGCGGACCATGGCCGTCAGGCCAGGCCCCCACGGTTCACCGCAACTTACGGAGACAGACATGGATTGGGATCGCATCTCTGGCAACTGGAAGCAGATGACCGGCAAGCTCAAGGAGCAGTGGGGCAAGCTCACTGACGACGATCTCTCCCAGATCCAAGGCAACCGCGAGCAACTCGAGGGCAAAATCCAACAGCGCTACGGCTATACGAAGGACCAGGCCAGGGAGGAGGTGGACAACTGGTTCAACCGCCAGGCCTGAAGCCGGTCTTCGTCACTCCCATGCCGGCGGCCGATTCCGGCTGCCGGCGCTCTCATCGGTGGAGGCGGCCGAGCTGCAGGATGCCGCCGCGGCGGGACGGTCGCCGGATCTCGGCCGCAACGAGAAGATGCGGCTCTGAGCGCAGCCCCGCGGGCTGAAGTGTGTCCGAGTTGGATCGAACCTATCGGTTGACGCCGATTCTCCCTTTCCAGCAGGAGGAGCGGGTTAAGACGAGTGCGGCTGGGCGGTGCGAGCCGGGCAGACGCCATCAGCCCTCCCCTCGACGGGGAGGGCGGCCGCGCCGCAGGCGCGCGGGTGGGGTGGAGCCGCAGACGAGACGTCGGCGCAAGAGCACCCCCGCCCCCGACCCCTCCCCGCAAGGGGGAGGGGTGAAGTGCCTCGTCTAGAGGAAGAGATCGAAAGCCCCGCTGAGCCGGGTGCGCAGGCCGTTGAGCTGGCGCTTGTTCCCGCGCGCGGCGGCCCGCTTGGCGACCGAGGCGTAATGCAGGACGTTCAGCGCCTTGAGGTATGGCGCCAGCTCGCGCATCTGCTCCCCCGACAGACCGTAGCCCTCGACCAGAGCCTCCTTGGCGTCGATCGAAAGGTCGTGCAGCGCCAGCGCGAGATCCCAGCAGGGCGGCGGGCACGACCGGGCGTCCTCCCAGTCGATGATGGCTGTGATCGCGCCGTCGTCATCGACGAGGACGTTCTTCAGCCGCAGGTCGCCGTGGTTGAGCACGGGCGGCGCGTCCCATCTGCTCATCCGCCGCACGACGTCGCGCAGCACCTTCAACTGCCTGTCGTCGAGCATCTCCTGGCCCTCGAGGACGCCGATGCGGTCCTCGATCTCCCACTCGTCGCGCAGGAAGCCGGCCCACGTCTCGTTGCGGGAGAGGACGTTCTGGGACCAGTCGAAGGTCGACCCGTAGCCGCTCGTCCGGATGGTGTGGATGGTCGCCATCACCCGGCCCATCTCGCGCAGGATCGTCAGACGCTGCGGGTGGTGGACCGCGGAGCGCCCCTCGACCCGGTGCGAGACCATGTACGGCACCGACACAGGCTCGGTGCCCACCTGCAGGATCTCGGGCGTCGGCACGCCCTTCTCGCGCACCTTGGTCAACACCCACTGCTCCTTTAGGAAGTCCTCGATCTTCTCGGCGGCGGAACCGAACCGGACGATGAAAGGTCCCTTGGCGTGGTGCGCGGTGTAGACCCGGTTGCTGAGGCCACCGCCCATCTGCACCAGGCGGTCGGGAGGGCTCCCCAGGTGGAACTCGATGATGCTGCGGGCGATCGCGCGGGCCTGGCGCTCGCTCAATGATGATGGCGGCACGGGTCTACTCAGCCGCTGTCGTTTCGCCGAGAGCCGAAAGCTCGCGCAGCAGGACGCCGAGCTCCAGCGAGTCCCGGATCTTGACGGTCTGCCACCGGCCCCGGAACTCGAGATCGAAGCGGCCCACATGAACGGCGAGGCCGACGTCGCTGAGAAAGGTGTCCATCGGAGTGTCGCCGGCCCCCAGCCATTCGGCCGGATCGACGCCCAGGCGCGCGGCGAGCCGACGCATGCCGTCCTGCTTGTCGACGCCGGCGCTGGTGATGAAGCTCGAGGGCTTCACGTGCTGGTAGGCCATGAGCTCGTCCGTCGGCTGCTCGACCAGCAGGAACACCATGCAGACCTCGCATTCGGCGAGCCTCGACCGCAGCCGATCGACGTCGCCCCAGAACACCTCCGAGGCGCTCAGGTACTTGTGCCTGACATGCACCATGCGCGCGGCGACCGGCGTCCAGATCCGCTCGCCGAGCCGCCAGTCGCGCGGATAGTAGAAGACGAGGAGGCGGTCCACGCCGCTGCGGATCAGGCCCTCGACACCGGTCAGGACCTCCTCGACCTCGCCGGGCGCCAGCACGCGCGCCTCCACCTCCTCGAAAACGATGGCGCCGGTGCTGCTCTCGGCGAGGTGGCCGATCATGCTGCCGTTGAGCGAGATGAGCGGCAGCGGCGCGCTCGTGATCGCATACCATTCCTGGCCGAACGTGCCGATCACGCTCATCGGGAAGCGCAGCGTGTTGATGACGATCGGGTGACCCTGGCCGCTCAGCCGCGTCAGGGCGTGCGACACCGAATGCGGGATCGCGACCCGGCCCTCGTGCTCGTGAACGGCCGTCCCGTCGAGGTCCGTCACGATGCCGCCGCCCTCGCGAAAACGCGATGCCGCTGCGAATTCGCGCAGCGCTGCATCCCAGGGCTGCTCGCTCATTTTGCGGGCGGTATCCTCTCGAGCACGGTTCACTGCCGGTCAACGGCCACGCGGCGGCAATCGTTCCAGCGCCCTCGCGCGCCCGCCTGGACGCGCCCGCCTCAACGGGGCGCGGCGGTGACCGCCTGCGGGTACACGGCGTCGCGGAGAGCGAGCGAAAGCTGCGGCACATAAGTGATCACCGCCAGGCAGGCGAGGACCACGAGGACGAACGGGAGCAGTCTGCCGACGATGGCGTCGACCGACACCCTGGCCACTGTGCAGGCCGCGAACAGGTTGACGCCGAACGGCGGCGTCACCATGCCGAGAGCCAGGTTGACGACCACGACGATGCCGAGATGGACCGGGTCGATGCCGAACCCCGCCGCGACCGGCACCAGGATCGGCGCCAGCACGATGATCGCGGCGGACGTCTCGATGAACATCCCGATGACGAACAGCGCCGCGTTGATGCCGAGCAGGAACAGGAATGGCGTGTCTAGGCTGGCGCGCAGGAACGCGCCGATCTGGTCGGGAACCCCGGCCCGGGTGATGAGATAGCTGAAGAGCCCGGCATTGGCGATGATGAACAAAATGACCGACGACGAGATCACCGATTTGCGCAGGATGTAGCCGAGATCCGCGAGCCGGATCTCCCGATGCACGACGATCCCGACGAGGAGCGCGTAGAAGACGGCGGCGACCGAGGCCTCCGTCGGCGTGAACACGCCGCCGTAGATGCCACCGAGCACGATGACCGGCATCAGGAGCGCGAAGGCGGCCTGGCGGGTCGCGGTGAAGATTGGCAGCCGGCCTTCGCGATCCTGCTTTCCGTAGCCGAGGATGCGCGCGTAGACGAGTACGAAGACCATCAGCGCGGCGGCAATCAGGATGCCGGGCCCGACGCCCGCGATGAACAACTCGCCGATCGAGACCTCGGCGGACACCCCGTAGATGATGAGCGGGATCGAGGGCGGGATGATCACGCCGAGCTCGGCCGAGGTCGCCTGCAGCGCCGCGGCATAGGGCCTGGGATACCCGTGGCTCACCAGCGCCGGAATGAGGATCGCGCCGATCGCAAAGGTGGTGGCGACGCTCGAGCCCGAGACGGCCGCGAAGATCATGCAGGTGAAGACGCAGGTGGCCGACAGCCCGCCCTGGACGCCGCCGACGACAGCCTTGGCGAACTCGACCAGCCGCCGCGATATGCCGCCGGTCTCCATGATGTTGCCGGCGAGGATGAAGAAGGGGATCGCGGCCAGCGGGAACTTGTTGATCGAGGAGTAGATCTCCTTGACCGACAGCAGCATGTTGACGTTCGACAGCCAGGTGCCGAGCAGCGCGGCGAGCCCGATCGACACCGCGACCGAGATCGACAGGGCGAAACCGAGGCACATGGTGACGAGCATCGCGACGGACATGGGCGCGTCTCCGGGACGTCGGTTCGGAAGGCGCTACTGCGCCGTGTCGAGCTCGCGGTGGCGCGGGTCGAGCCACTGCCCGACGATCGCCAGCAGCGAGAACGCCGCGCCGACCGGCATGGCCGAGTAGGCCCAGGCCATGGTGAAGGACTCGATGCCCGGGATGGTCTGGAACCGGGTGCGCCACGTGTACTCGTAGCCCCACCACAGGATCGCGAGCATCAGAGTCGTGCTGGTGGCGAGAATGAGCCCGTCCAGCAGGCGGCGGAGGCGCGGGCCCGACTTCCGGTAGAGCAGGTCGACGGACACCATGGCTCCCTCGCGGAAGGCCATGGGGACGCTCAGGAACACCATCCAGATGAGCGCGAAGCGGACGGTGACCTCCGACCACTCCGACGGCTGCTCGAGGATGAAGCGCGAGATGATCTGGTATAGGCCCGCGAGAGCCGCGATCACCAGCATGGCGCCGGCGCACCACAGCGCGACGGTCGTGGTGCGCCGCTCGAGCGCGAGAATGACGTCTCTGATCGACACGCTTGGTCCCGACATCAGCGAATAGCGAAACAGCGAGTAGCGAATAGGGTAAATCCACTCGCTACTCACTATTCGCTATTGGCTCATTTCCCCTCGCGGATGCGCTTGATCTCGGCTTCGCCGAACTTCTTGCTGAACTCCGCGAACACCGGCGCCAGCGCCTCCTGGAACTTGCCCCGGTCGACGTTGTCGACCACCTCCATGCCCCTCGAGCGGAGATAGGCCACGCCGCTCTTCTCGTCCGCATCGATGCGGGCGCGGTTGGCCTTCACCGCCTCCTTGGCGGCCGCGAGGAACGCCTGCTTGTCCGCGTCCGACAGCTTGTCCCAGAGTGGCTTGCCCAAGAGGATGACGGCCGGCGAGTAGACGTGGCCGGTGAGCGTCAGGTGCTTCTGCACCTGGTCGAACTTCCACGCCTGAATGACGGTCAGCGGATTCTCCTGGCCATCGACCGTGCCCTGCTGCAAGGCGGTGAACACCTCGCTGATGGCCATCGGCGTCGGGATGATGCCGAAGCCCTTGTAGGCCTGGATGTGGATGGGGTTCTCCATCGTGCGCATCTTCAGGCCCTTGAGGTCCGCCGGCGAGTTGACGGCCTGCTTGCTGTTCGTCATGTGGCGGAAGCCGTTCTCGCCCCAGGCCAGCGCCTTGAAGCCCTTTGGCTCGAACTTCTTCAGCATCTCCTGCCCGACCGGGCCGTCGAGCGTCGAGCGGGCGTGATCGTAGTCGCGGAACAGGAACGGGATGTCGAGAATCGCCAGCTCCGGCACGAAGTTCGGGATCGGGCCAGTGGAGGTCATCACCAGGTCGAGCGTGCCGAGCTGGACCGCCTCGGTGGCCTCACGCTCGTTGCCGAGCGCGCTGGCATAGAAGTTCTGGATCTTGTAACGGCCATTGGTGCGCTTCTCGACCTCGGCCGCGAACGTGTCGACGGCGACGCCGTAATGGGAGTTCTGCGGCACCGAGACGTTCATCTTGAATGTCGTCTGCGCGGATGCAGCACTGGCCGCCACGAGGCCGATTGCGGCCAATGCGACGCCGGTCAGTCTGGAAACGGTCATTTCTCCTCCGGAACGATGTCCATTCTCTCGATGGGCCTGGGCGCCGCGCAAACCCCGCAGACGACGACCGCTGCAGCGCGACACGCGCGGAATTTCTACCGCGTTTCGCCGGCTCGGTCATTGGCGAGTTGCTGGGGCTGAATATCCCCTGGCGACCGGCTGGCATGCGCATTGTGCAGACGACTGGCGCCGTGCCACGATGCTCACGCTCCCGGCACATCGAGGTCTTGCCATGTCCGACACCACGATCACCGCGCTCGCCACGACGCTCATGCACACCCCCTGGGCCGGAGAGCCGCCGGCCAATGGCATCATGCCGCCGACGCACCGCGAGATTCTCGTCCTGGAGATCTCGACGCGCGGCGGCATCACCGGCATGGCCTATCTGCAGCCGCTGGCCGGCGGGCTCGCGACGCTCGAAGCCTGCATGAGGGAGATGATCGCGCCCAAGGTGCTCGGGCGGGACGCGACCGAGGTCGAAGGGATCTGGCAATCGCTCTGGAAGTCGACCTACTGGCTGGGCCGGGCGGGCGTGGCCGTCTTCTGCCTGTCGGCCGTCGACATCGCGCTCTGGGACATCGTCGGCAAGAGGGCGGGCCTGCCGCTCCATCGCCTATGGGGCAAATGCCGCGACGAGGTGCCCGCCTACGGCTCCGGCTGCTGGCGGGGTCTCGGCCGCGACGGCATGATCGCCCGCGCGCGCCGGTTCACCGAAACGGGCTTCGATGCGGTCAAGATGCAGGTCGCGCACCTGCGCCCCTGGCGGGAGGACGTCGCCAATGTCCGCGCCATGCGCGAGGCGCTCGGACCCGGCGTGGAGATCATGATCGACGTCAACATGGGCTGGAGCGCCGACACCGCGATCCAGGCCGGCCGGTATTTCGACGAGCTCGACGTCTACTGGCTCGAGGAGCCCGTCGTCTGCGAGGACTTCGAGGGCTACCGCCGCGTCGCCTCGGCCTTGCGGACCCGGGTGGTGGGCGGCGAGAGCCACTTCACGCGTTATGACCTGAGGCCGTTCTTCGCGGTGCCGAGCTCACCGATCCTGCAGCCGGACCCGATGCGGGGCGGATTGACGGAGCTGCGCAAGATCGCTGCGGTCGCCGAGACTTGGGGCCTGACCATCGCGCCGCACCTGTTTCATGAGCTCAACGTCCACCTGCTCGCGTCCATCCCGAACGCGAGCTGGCTGGAGTACATGGACTGGAACGACGATCTGTGGGTCGAGCCGGCCATTCCCGTGAGCGGCAGGCTTAAGCCGCCGGAGGCGCCCGGCCACGGGCTGCGCTTCAAGCCCGAGGTGCTGCGGGACCATCGCGTCGGGGGCTTCGAGGCTGGGCTCGAACGCGCCGCGTGAGTTCCGTCGGGAGGGTTAGACCCTGCGGGTCCGACCCAAATAACTGGCGGGCTTTTGCGAAAATGGGGTCAGCCGCTCACCGGCTTTGCCGACCCTCGATGACGAAACGATTCCCACT
>JAHDXT010000053.1 GCA_023384095.1 Hyphomicrobiaceae bacterium | reverse complement strand
CAAGGGCGACGTCGCGAAGCTGACCGAGCTCGAGGGGATGAGCGTGGAGGGCAAGGCGCTGTCGGTCGGATCGGAGGCCGACGGCGGCTATCTCGTGCCCGAGGCGGCCGAGCGCGCCATCATGACGGAGCTGGCCGATCTGTCGCCGATCCGCGGCATCGCCGGCGCCATCACCATCTCGTCGACGCTCTACAAGCGGCCGTTCGCGGTCGCCGGCGCCAATGCGGGCTGGGTCGGCGAGACGGCGGCGCGGCCGCAGACGGCGGGGCCGGGGCTCGCCGAGCTGTCGTTCCCGACGCTCGAGCTCTACGCCATGCCGGCGGCCACCCTGACGCTGCTCGACGACGCGGCCGTCGACGTCGAGAGCTGGCTCGCCGGCGAGGTGCGCCAGGCCTTCGCGGCGCAGGAGGGCAGCGCCTTCGTCGGCGGTGACGGGGTGAACGCTCCGCGCGGGTTCCTCAGCCACACGGCCGTGGCCGAGGACGACTGGTCGTGGGGGAAGCTCGGCTACGTCGCCACGGGCGTCGACGGCGGCTTCGCCGAGGACGACCCGGCCGACGTGCTGATCGACCTGGTGTTCTCGCTCAAGGCCGGCTACCGCCGCAACGCCCGTTTCGTGATGAACCGCCTGACGCAGAGCGCCATCCGCAAGCTGAAGGACGGCGACGGGCACTACCTCTGGCAGCCGTCGATCGCGGCCGGCCTGCAACCGACGCTGCTCGGCTATCCGATCACCGAGTGCGAGGACATGCCCGACATGGCGCCCGGCAGCCTGTCGCTGGCGTTCGGCGATTTCCGGCGCGGCTACCTGGTGGTCGACCGCTCCGGCATCCGCGCCCTGCGCGACCCCTTCACCGCCAAGCCCTACGTGCTGTTCTACACCACCAAGCGCGTCGGCGGCGGCGTGCAGGACTTCAACGCCATCAAGCTGCTGAAGCTCTCCGCGAGCTGAGGCGTCGAGGGCTCCGCGCGGCGAAAAGGGGCGCCGCGCGGGGCCCGCTCAAGATGCGGGCGCGAAGGGTGATCGAGGTCACGCCTTCACGATATGCGCGCCCGTCACCCCGGCGCGCGCGCAGGCGTTGCGGGTGTCGACGATCAGGCGGGAATGCCTGGCCAGCGCCGGCCAGTCGACCGCGTCGTGGTCCGTCGCGATCAGCACGGCATCGTAGGCGGCGAGGCCGGCCGCCGTCAGCGCGACGGAAGCCCGGCCGGCCAGCTGCGGGTACTCGCGCGTGACCGGGACCACGCTGGCGTGGGGATCGTGGAAATCGGCCGTGGCGCCGCGCGCCTCGATGAGCTCGATCAGCTTCAGCGACGGGCTGCCGCGCGTATCGTCGACGTTCTTCTTGTAGGCGAGACCGATGATGAGGATGCGCGCGCCGTTGAGGCCGCGCGACCCGGCACGGTCGAGGGCCGCGATCAGCCGGTCCACCACGTGATACGGCATGCCGGTGTTGATCTGGCCGGCGAGCTCGATGAAGCGCGTGGTGACGTCGTGCTCGCGCGCCTTCCAGGTGAGATAGAACGGGTCGATGGGGATGCAGTGGCCGCCGAGGCCCGGCCCCGGATAGAACGGCATGTAGCCGAACGGCTTCGATCTGGCCGCCTCGATCACCTCCCAGACGTCGATGTCCATCTTCTCGAAGATGAGCTTCAGCTCGTTGACGAGCGCGATGTTGACCGCGCGGAAGATGTTCTCGGTGAGCTTGACCGCCTCCGCCGTCGCCGCCGACGACACCGGCACCGTCTGCACGACGAGCTGATCGTAGAGCGCGCGGGCGATCGTCAGCGACGCCGCATCGTCGGCCCCGACCACCTTCGGGATTCGCGCCGTGCCGAACGCCGCATTGCCGGGGTCCTCGCGCTCGGGCGAGTAGGCGAGGAAGACGTCCGCGCCGCAGACGAGGCCGGAGCTTTCCAGGATCGGCTTCATGACCTCCCGCGTCGTTCCCGGCCAGGTCGTCGATTCCAGCACCACGAGCTGCCCGCGGCGCAGCGTCCTGGCGACGGCGCGCGTGCTGGTCTCGACGAACGTCAGGTCGGGCTCGCGCTGCCGGCTGAGCGGCGTCGGCACGGCGATGAGGATGGCGTCGGGCCGGCCGAGCTCCGCGAGGTCCGCCGTCGCCCGGAAGAGCCCGCGCCGGACCGCCTCGGCAATGGGCGCGCCGGGGATGTGCTCGATCCCGCTCTCGCCCTCGTTCAGCAGCGCCACCCGCGCCGGATTGACGTCGAAGCCGATGACCTCGAACCCGGCGGCGATCGCCGTCATCGCCAGCGGCAGCCCGACGTAGCCGAGCCCGACGACGCCGACGACGACATCGCGCCGCGCGATCCTGCCGACGAGCGCGTCGGCGGCGGCCGGCCCTGGGCCGGGCTGCGTATCGGGGTCTGTCACGGTGCTCTCACCGGGGCTGGTGTCCTGTTGCGGATCAGGGAAGGTATACGCCTGCCGGGGCGCGCTGCACACGCGCGAACCTCCGCCAGACCGTCGGACTGGCGGAGGCGCCTGTGATGAAGCAAACGTCTCCGACGCTCGGCGATGAAACGGAGGGTCAGACCCCGCCGGGTCTGAAACGAAATTTGGCTATTCGGGAGGCCCGGATCCGACTGACTGGCGAGCTTCGAGGCATCGAATCCCCATCGCCGCGGGTCGCGAAGTGGTGGCGCATCGCAGATACCCGCCTGCGCGGGTATGACGGTGAGTGTGGGGCGGGCGGATGGGAATGAAACGGTGCCGCCAAGCAGGTGTGCGGCCGCATGGCACCACCGTAACGCCCACCCAATCCGTCATTTCCGCGGAGGCGGAAATCTGTGATGCGTTTCAACGGGCAAGACGGGGCCGGACCCTGCGCGGCCTGCAGCGAAACTTGGCCGATCCACGAGTTCCATTGCATCAACAAACCGGAGCGACCTCTGCTACACCCGTTTCGTCATCGAGGGTCGGCAAAGCCGGTGAGCGGCTGACCCCTTCGGCTCCGGTGTAAGCGTGGCCTTGATGGGTTGTGTGGGCTGAAGCTTTGCGGGGTCCCTGCCTTCGCAGGGATGATGGTGGGGGGCAAGCGACCGCCGGCTGTAAGGGGCGACGTCCAGCGCCACTCACCCCGGCCCGCGGCTCACGAACGCATTCCCCAGCACGAGCACGTCCATCCGTGTTCGGAGGAAACATTCCAGCGCCTCGACCGGGCGGCACACGACGGGCTCGTTTTCGTTGAACGACGTATTCAGCACCATCGGCACGCCCGTCAGCTCCCGAAACGCCTCGATCAGTGCCCAGTAGCGCGGGTTCGTCTGGCGGTAGACCGTCTGCAGTCGCCCCGAGCCGTCGACGTGGGTGACGGCCGGGATCAGCGGCCGCTTCTCCTCGCGGATCTGGAAGACCTGCATCATGAAGGGCACGTCGCCGTCCTCCTCGAACCAGTCGGCCACGTGCTCCTTCAGCACCGACGGCGCGAACGGGCGGAAGCTCTCGCGCCGCTTGATCTTGAGGTTCAGGATGTCCTTCATGTCGGCGCGGCGCGGGTCGCACACGATCGAGCGGTTGCCGAGCGCCCGCGGCCCCCACTCCATCCGGCCCTGGAACCAGCCCACCACCCGGCCATCCGCGATGGCCTCCGCCGTCCGCCGGCAGAGCACATCCTCGCCCTCGATCTGTTCGACGCGGCAGCCGGCTGCCTCGATCTCTGCCGCCCGCTCCGCCAGCAGAGCGGCAATCTCCGAGCCATCAGCTGCCGGTCCCAAATACGCGTGCTCCATGATCGTGCGCCCACTGAGCGGATCGCCCGCAAGAGCGGCGGGTTTCACCTGCATTTGAGCGTCCGATCGGCCCGCCAGCCGATGCCAGGCATGGATCGCGGCCCCGATGGCGCCCCCGGCGTCCCCCGCCGCCGACTGCACGTAGAGCCGCCGGTAGGGCGTCTGCCGCAGCACCTTGCCGTTGGCCACGGAGTTCATGGCGCAGCCGCCGGCCAGCGTCAGGGCGTCGAGGCGATGCCGCGCGTGCAGGTGCGTGATGAGGTGGAAAAATGCCTCCTCGTACATCGCCTGCACCGAGCGGGCGATGTCGCGATGGCGGTCGGTGAGCGGCTCGTCGCTGCCGCGCGCGGGCCCGAGCAGCTCTTCCAGCGCGGCCGAGAACAGCCTGCCGACCTGCGGGCTGCCGCCCTCCCACGCGTAGTCGATCCGCTCGCGGTGGTGGCGGAAATAGGCCGCGTCCAGCGCGTAGCGGCCGCCCTCGCCGAGCTGCACGATCTGCCGCATCCGGGCCAGTTCCGTGGGCCGGCCATAGGGGGCGAGGCCCATGACCTTGTACTCGTCGCCGTAGTGCGGAAAGCCGAGATACTGCGTCAGCGCCTGATAGAACACGCCGAGCGAGTGCGGGAAGGAGATCCGCTCTTCCACGTCGATCGCGGTGCCGCGCCCGATGCCCCAGGCGGCGCTGGCAAAATCGCCGAAGCCGTCGATGGATGCGACGCTCGCCTCCTGAAACGGCGACACCAGGAAGGTCGAGGCGAGATGCGCCGTGTGGTGCTCGACCCGGTGCACCGTGCCCTTGAACGGCGTCCCGGGAAAGGCCGCTGCCAGCTCCGCCTCGATCGAGTGCCGTTTCGCCTGATTGCGCAGGCGATCGAGCACGAGGCCGACATCCGGCCTGTGCCGCAGCGTATAGCCCACCTTCTTCAGGAAACTCGCCCGCGGATCGGAGTTGACGGCCACGTGCTCGACGTCGGCCAGGGAGACGTTCGCTTCGGCGAGGCAATAGCTGATAGCCTCGGACGGGAATCCGGCCCAATGCTTGATGCGCCGGAACCGCTCCTCCTCCGCCGCAGCGACGATCTCGCCGTCGCGAATGAGGCAGGCAGCGCTATCGCCGTGGTAGGCGTTGAGGCCAAGGATGATCAACGCGATACCTCTGCGACTGAGGGAAACGCACCGCTTCCCGCATCTCGTCCGGCGATCAGCGTCTCGTAGGCTGAAAGGAATTGCCGCGCGACACCGTCCCAGCCAAACTCTGCGGCCACCCAGTCCCGGCCCTTGGTCCCCATTACGCGGAGCGCCGACCGGTCGAGGGCGGCGGCCTCGCGCAGCCCTTTCATAAGTCCTTCGACGCTGGGCTCGACCCACCAGCCACACCCCCGTGCGGGCAACATCGGCCATGGAGCGCCTGTGGTCGTCAGTACGGGCAGGCCATGAGCCAAGGCTTCGCCGATCGCCATGCCGAAGTTCTCCGAATACGTCGGGAGCACGAACAGATCGGCGCGGCGCAGAGCAGTCGTTTTCGCATCGCCTCCCAGCGGTCCGAGAAACGTGACGGTTTCATTCAACCCGGTTGAAGTGACCAAACGTTCCAGCTCGCCGCGGTGGCCGGCTTCGTCGGGGCCCGCAATCTGGAGACGCCAGTTCTGCGGACGCAGGCGGGACCACGCCTCGATCAGCATGGGCAGGCCCTTCACCGGATAAAGGCGCCCGAGGAAAAGCGCGGTGTAAAGATTATCTCCTGACCAACTCACGCCCTCGGTCGCAGCGGCTGGCACATCAATCCCGTTCGGAATGACGCGAACGGCTGCGCCCAGATTCAGGCTCGTGATGCTTCTGGCTTCCGGTTCCGCTGTCGCGTGAAGGAGATGCGCCCTCTTGAGATCGGCTCGCTGATAGAGCCACCAAGCTGCGCGCTTCTTCCATGCCTTGTGCGCTAGCGCCCACGGCTCGAGCGCGCCCCGCGGGCTCACCACACGTGGGATACCGAGCCGGGCCGCGAGGCTTGCAATGCGATGATTGTGAGGCAGCCATATGCCATTGTCGTGCAAAACATCGGGCTTGCCGAAGCAGTTAAGAACCTGAGTTGCGCTTCCGTTCAGGAGCGTGATGCCACGGGCGCTTTCCGTCAGTGGACTTGTTGCCGCCGACTGGTTCGCGGCCCATAGCCCGACCTTGATGCCGGCTTCCGCCAACGCTTTCGCCAGTCGTGACACCGAGAAAGCCGGACCGCCGTAATTCGGCAGTACGCTAGCTGTCGCAAGGAGAACCCTCACCGTCGTTAATCCCGCCTGACACGAGACACGGCGGCGCGGGCCGCCCTGTTACGCAAGAACTCACCCCACGCCCACCGCCAGCCATAAGCCGCAACCAGAGCTGCGACGGAGCCGCTCGCGAGCTCGACCATCGACCCGATCGTCTGGATCAGGGCCACGCCAGGAAGGTAGAAGAGAATTGTCCGGTCGAGCTGACCACGGGCTTCGGCCAGTGCCGCTTTGCGGTCGAGCTTACCAATCAGCCAGCCAAGGAAAAACATACCAAGCACGAGTCCAGGCCATCCAAAGTTTATGTAGGACTCCATTATCGTGCCGACGCCCCAGGACGTTGTTTCTGATAGCTCCAGGCCCGTCATCTCCCGCACTATCCCAGGGCTGCCTGCGTAAACGGGCTTCTCCGGCCACAGTGCCCGTGGCACGACGGCGAGAATGGCCTCCCACACTGAGCGACCATTAAGGTAGTCAACCTCACCAGCCTCCAGTCGGACTGCCGATAGCCCAACGAAAAGATTTTGGTTGAGGCGTTCATGCAGGGCAAGTAAGTGCCTTTCGTCATTTAGATTCAATAACTCCGCGTTTGAAAAGGCATCCGCCACGACATCGATTCTGGCTTCCCAAGAGGCATTGCTCCAGACCACTTTCCGTATCTCGTCGCGGGCGATGAAGTAATTGACGAATAGAGATAGGCCAAGGACCGTCGCGAGGACTAAGCCGAGCAGGACGCGGCTTAGCTTGCGGCTCGAAATCATCAGACCGGAGCAGGCGATGATGATGACATTCGACCCGTAGCTGAGAAATCCACCGAGTAGCAACGTTACGACCGGGTAGACCATGAGCGCCGATAGCCACGCAGCGGTCCTGACGTATTCAGTTCGCTGGACTGTGCTGCGCAGGGCTAACAGTACGCCGAGGATCCAAATCGCCCCGCCCTTCTCAATCGCGGCACCAAGGCTCGGGATTTTCGCTAGGAAGCTTAGGCCGAACGTGAAGAACCATCCTCCAATTATGCAGAATACCGCGAAATCTTGACGGTCTGCTATATGACGTAGCGGCGCGGCTGGAATTGACCGGCGGGCCACGGCTACGCCTGCGACGAAGGCCATCATCCCAATGGCAGTTAACCAGATACCAACCTCAACCCATTCGGTCCCATACAGGAGGCCCGATTCGGCGGAGTGAGCAATTGCTCCAGGCACGTGCTGAAGCGCCAGTGCCAAGGTATAGGCCAGAGGTAGACCTAGGGATAAGCGATCTCGACGCAACGTAAGCAGGAGGATGAGCACGGACGCAAGACACAGCAGAACTGAGATAATCATGCTTCGGATTTGCGCGTACGAGGAAGTTCTCTATCTATAGAAGTGCCAGGTCGAAGTGCTTGGCGGCGACCCAGCCCTCATTCACAAGCCTCCCGATCCAAAACTCTTCATCGAGCATGCTGCGGCACTCGCCATGCTGCCATTTCTTGACACAGGCCAATAGTGCTTGGTCAGACCTCGACATCCATCTTGACCACTATTAAGGGTTGACCTTTTTTGATTAGCTTGGATTTCTTTCACCGGGTTGTGCGGAGGAGCCTCAGGACGCAATGACTACTGGTAGATAAAGCGTGCAGAGCGTCCGTTGTTTCGCCCGAGAGTAGAAATCTCGTAGTCCGCCGCAATCCGGTTAGGCCAATTTGCTTAGCTAGACGTAAGCGGATTGAAATCGTAAAAATCTCCTGAAGAGCAAGAGCAACCTCGGTACGTTCAATTACGTCGCGAAGAATCTTGAAAGATTTGGAGGACACTGACTGAGCATTGATGCGATAATTGGTGGTTGGAAGTAAAGAATGCCCCACCAGATATCCAGCTTTCTGCCATCTAAGCATCAGGTGCCAATCTCCTGAAACGGGGAAACGAGAATCCCTGCCTCCCATCTCTTCCCACGCTCGCCTATTCACAAGTGAACCTGAAATATGCCACCAACAACCCACAGATGCAGTATGATGTATCTCTTTTGGAGCATTCCCCCGAAAGATGATTCGGTCTTCTGCTGGAGTATGTGCCAGTTGCGTTTCCAAGGCGGCAAAATTGTAATAGTTGCTTGAGACAGCTGCGACTCTCTCAGGGCAGCGATTGAGAATCTCGAGATTTCGATCGATGAAGCACTGAAGCGCAAGGTCGTCAGAGTGCAGAATGAGGAACCATCGAATGTCATGCGGCAAACAGGCAAGCATCGTTTCATAGCATGCCGCCTCGCCTCTGTTCGAACTGTGTCTGAGCAAATAAAGTGGGCATTTATCGAAGTTGGCAGCCTCTACTGCTGATGTCGTACCATCGGTGGAAGCATCATCGCATACAACTACTCGATCCACGTATGGCCAGCCGGAATCGACGCTCTGGAGAGAACTGATCGTATCGCCGATGGTGTTTTCGCAGTTGTAAGCTGGTATTAGAATGGCGAGCTTCATCTTTTTACTGTTGTACGTTGAGCTTCAGAATTAGGGGTATCGGAACTTGGGTCCGAGAAGTAAGTCGATTTTCCTCAGCGCCTCCCTGAGTCGGTAAACGTACGCGTATTTTCCGGCCACGCAGCGCTCATACCCGGCGCTAGCGATACGCTGTCTCTCAGCATCGCTCTCGCTATAAAATGTCACCTTGTCGATCAACTCACTGACTGATTCGAAGAAAACGGCCTCCTTTCCTTCCTTAAAGAACTCCCTATGCTCCTCGGTGCGATCAGCGAGTAGCATGCTGCCGCAGGCTGGGATCTCGAAGGTACGGGTGGTGTGCTGGTCCTCGCACACGGTGCGGAGGAAACCCAGCCCGATACGGGCGCCTGTCAGCGCGCGGGCGTAGTCATCGGCGTAGACCTCGCCGCCCTGGTGGGCGGCGGCGATGAGCGGGTCGCGCTGAAAGTGGAATCTATCTGCGCCGGCGAGCTGGCCGAGCACGATCTGACGGCGCGGCGTCCAGCGCCCGTCGCGCAGGAAGTCCCACGCACCGCCCCAGATCTTCAGGTCTGCGCCGGCGGCGGCCAGCGCGTGCAGCAGCCGCTCGCGGCGCGGCTCCCAGCCGCCAAGAAATCCAACGGCGCAGGCCCATCTGAGATCGTCAGACGGAAGCGGTCTGTGCATCTCGTCGCAATAGCCGAGCGGCATATAGACGAGCGGCCTTCCGATCGTCTCGTACTGAGCCTGCTCATACATCTTGCAGTAGACTAGCACGTCGAAGCCGCCCAAAGCCTCGTCCATCAGTGGCGTGCGCTTCCAGTCGAGGCTGAAGTAGGGATCGGGCGTGAAATGGACTAGGCGCGGGCCCAGGCGCCGTATGTCCTCTATCGTTTGACGGCGCAGATACTCCTGCTTTTCGGCCCAGACTAAGTCTGGGTGGAATTCCCTGGCCGCCTGAAGCGCCTGGCAATTGATCTCGTCGACAATCGAACCACGCCGCAATTGACGCTGCACCTGCCGCTGTACCCAAGAGGCTCGGATCCAAGGCTCGATAGTGTGCACCCCTCGCACCTCATGCCCCAGCCGCTCTAACGCGCGCAGGCGCATCAGGGAGGTCTGGCCCGGCCCAATCTCGCCGAGGAAAAGGATTTTGGCCATCGCTAGGCCGCCGCCTGCGCCAGCACGTCGGTCACCCGCTGACCGTAGCCCGCAGGCCCGCAGTTGGCCTCCAGCCAAGCAAGGCCGTTAGCGGCAAGCCTAGCGGCTTCGTCTTCGTCCAAAGAGATCGCCCTGAGGAGGGCCCCGGCCAGGGCCTCTGGCGTCTGCTCCTCGTAAAGGAAACCGCCCTCGGCGGCGGCGACGATTTCGGCCGCGCCGCCCGCCCCGGCGAAAACCACCGGCACGGCGCCGGCATCCCAAGCCTCGAAAATCACTCGGCCCAGCGGCTCGGCGTGGGAGGGACAAGCGAGCACCCCGCATGTCCGGAGCAGCCCGGCAACATCGGACACGAAACCGCGCCACTCAACGCCGGGCGGGCTGATCGCCTTCAACTCGGCCACATGGGTGGCCTCGCCGTCGCCGACGATCAGGCACTCGGCCTTCTCGAGCGGCCCGCCCTGTGCGATGGCCTGCAGGAGCACGGCTTGACCCTTGATCGGCGCCACCCGGCCGACGCAGGCGATGCGGCCGCGGATCCGCCCTGTGGCCGGCGCCGTCGGGGCTCGGGCGTAGGCGTCGTAGATGCGGTGCACGGGAATGGCTTCCAACGCCTTAAAGGTGCGGACCTCGTCCTCCACCGCTCTGCTGATGGCGATGATCGACTTCAGGCGGCGCGGATCCGGACAGCAGCCCGCCAAATAAGCCGCGTCCTCGAAGATGCGAACATGGCAGACGACGGGCAGGTCTAGGAGCGCGGCAGCAGGCAAGGTTACTCGCCAGGCGCCGCTCTGGTTGATGTGGATGACCTGGGGCCGAAACGCCAGGCAGGCGCACAGCACGCCCAACGCCGCCTGCGCCCGCCGCCAACGTGCTTTTTCGTGCAGGCGCTCTAGGAACCAAGGGAAGACCCTCACCCCCCGCCGCTCCAGTTCCCTGACCAGAGGTGTGCCCGGCGGACAGCATATGGCGACATCGAGATCGGGCGCGGCCTCGATCAGGTCGAGCAGCGCCCGCTCCGATCCCCAAAGCCCCCCCGCCGGCTCGATGATGAGCGTCCTGATCATGCGCTCGAGCGGTATATCGCCTCCAGCTTGCGGGCCGAATTGGCGATGGAGAAGCCCGAGGACTCAATTGCCACGCGGCAGGCGGCTGTATCAAAGCGGGGGCGGTCCATGATGGAGATCAGCCGCTCGGCCCAGGTTTCCAGCGGCGCATCCAGTGGGAGGGCCTCGTAGAGGTCCGCTATGACCACCGCTTCGCGCGGCACCGCCTGGCTAGCCAGAACCGGCAGGCCGGCAGCTTGAGCCTCCACTGACACCATTCCCAAGCCTTCCTGGGCTGATGGGAACAGCAACACGTCGGCCGCCCGCATCAGGGCCGGAACGTCCTGGCGAATGCCCGGCAGCCGCAGCCGCTCGGCAAGGCCCCATCCGCCGATTGCCTCGGTCAGCGCCGTCCGTGATGGCCCCTCGCCGGCCATGATCAGACTCACCGCCGGATCGCGCGCCGCCGCCTCGCGCACGATGTTCAGTGCCAGCCAGGAGTTCTTGTGGTTCTGCGGGTGGACGAACTCCAGCGCCAGGTCAAGCCGCCCGGCAAACAGGACCAGCTTCGTGTTCGCCGGCCAGCCGAACTCGGCGAGGACCTGGGCGCGATCGGTCTCGCGCGGGGCATTGAACCGGTCGATGTCGAAGCCGCAGTGGACGACCGCCACCTGCGGGCGACGGCTGCGCCCGGGTTGGAAGCCGTACTGGCGCAATATCTCAGTCGAGGTGCCGCAGACATGGGTTGCCAGCGCTTCTACGAGTGCCTTACCCCCGGCGGCAGCCAGCCGTCGGCTGGAGCTTATGGCGTAATTGGCTTCGATGTGGAGCCAAGGGTTATGCACGTGCGTCACGCGGATGGATGGCGGCACGCCCGCGCCTAGAAAAAAGTGCCAGCCGCTGGCATAATCCTGGTGATCATGAATGGCACGATAGCGTCCCTGCCGCAGTATGCGGCGAAACTCGCGTGCGAAACGAAGCAACTGCGAGCGGCTGAAGCGCAGATAGTGAATTTTGGCCCCGAGCTGTTTGGCTTCGTCATCGAAGATGCTCCGATTCCCGCTGGTACAGAGGAAGTCCATCTGAGCAGCGCCTGTTCTCGCCCACAGCCGCAGCACTTCCATTAGCCAAGTCTCGGCTCCTCCCATGCTTAGGGTGTCTACAATCTGCAAAACGCGGATCGGGCGTTTTGTCATCGATAGAGTTGGAGGAGGTCATTGAGTGCCCGGTCCATGTCCATCGGCGACTGAGCGAGTGCACTACGCGTGTCGGCGCGTGAAGGTTGTGGACCATTCAGCAAATCGAGAGCGGCCCTAGCCCATTGGGCCGGACTCGACGCGAGTTTCAAACGGCGGAAGCCCGCCGTCGGTAATAGTGGGTCGTCAGCGATGCCCCTGGACAGAAGCAGACGCAACCCGGCAAGCTGAGCCTCGACGACGGCGAGGCCGAAGCCCTCCATGGGAGTCTCGGGCCGCGGCAAAATGAACCAATCGCAGCACGACATGATATCCGAAATGTCATCGCGCCAGCCCAATTGTCGGACTGATTCATGAACCCCAAGCATTGTAGCCCGTTTGCTAATACTACGCTCTTGCGAGCCTGCCCCAGCAAATACTGCAACTGCCCTCGGCTCTAGCTGCCGCAGCTCTGCCAGAACATCTACGACAAAAATTGGATTCTTCTCCGGAACCATCCTTCCAGCGAACAATAGGATAAGCGCGTCAGAGGCAAGGCCCAATGTACGCCTGAAGCCGCTGCGGTCCCCTCCAGTGGCAAAAGGTGTCGAATCCACGCCATAATAGTGGACGACGTCGCGCCCGGGGCGACGTGGGCGACCAGCTAGAAAGGTATCGAGCGTGTGATCGGAGATGCCGATGATACGGTCAGCTGCCGAAAGGCATATCCGCCGCATGGGCTCGCGCAGGATCCGTTGCTTCACTCGACTCGGCGTGGGCAACCTCTCATCGGCATTATGGACGTGAACGATACGCTGTCGCATTCTCAATCCCGCTGCCGCGGCCAAATAAGCGCTACTCATCAGGTCATGGTGACAATGAAGGACGTCGTAGCGTAGTCTGCAGAGCGACTGCCGCATCGCGCGAACGAAATTCCACTTGTCTCCGATCGAGACTGGCGTGTGTATCACTATCGCACCGAGCTTGCGCGCCTGCTCATCGAGCGCGCCCGAGTTAGGCAGTGTGCAATAGAAGGACCAATTGAGAGCGATTTCGCGCTTGCGCGCGTGACCTAGCATGCGCACGAGCCAATTCTCGACTGCGCCGCGGTTGAGACTTTCGACAACGTGCAGGACTGACCCGGAGCCTCCAGTGGTACGCATCGCGCCATTCCAACTGTCGCAACTTTGGTCTAGATCCGAGATTATTTCTTCTCGAGAATAACAGCCCCATAGCGCGCTTCATTCACGATCTCTGAGTTCTGATCGAGGTAGCGAATCTTCCGGCCGGACTGGCTGGCCAGCTCCTTGAGCTCGGCAAGCGTGTTACCAAACTCAGACCACGCATAGGGATGGAGTTCGCAAACGATTTTGGTTGCGCCGCGCAACACCTCGCCTGCTCCTCGCAATATTCGGATTTCGGCGCCCTCAGCATCTATCTTTAGCCAACGAGGCGCCGGCAGGCCGTTTTGCGACAGATAGGAGTCAAGCGTCACGAGTGACACGCGGATAGTTTCCAATGCACTCGGTGCTTGCTTCACCCCAGCCTTCACCAGAGAAGACTGCGAATCCCCCCGCCGGCTGAAAAGGACAGCTTCCCCCGAGGAGTCGGAAACAGCATAGCTCTCGACTACAGGCCGCTTGATGGTCGGGTTGAGCGCCAGATTTCTTTCCAAAAGCTCCCGCGCGTGTGGATCCGGCTCGAAAGCTATGACCTGTCCAGACTTTCCACAAAGCGCAGCCAGTAGAATGGCATACTGACCCGCATGTGCTCCAACATCGATAATCGTATCGCCTTCAAAAACCGATTTCGCGAATAGCTGCAACTGCATAGCATCATAGCGACTGACTGGATCGGGGGATGTCGTATAACGCAGTCGCACCGGCCGTGTGCCGGGGACATAGCGTAGCGTTCTGCCCCGAATCCGATAAGGTTCGCCACGTGTATTATAAAGGAGTCGTTTCGTAGCTGGTACGATCTTATGAAAAAGGCTGCGATACATTTCGCCGCTCTCAGCTCAGAAGTGATGTTGTTGGCGACTGAAGGTAGCCTGCTCGCAATGAAGTCTCACTCGCGTTCACGTTTAGTATTTTCTCCTGGAAACCTCATCTACTTTGATGAAGGGGCGCTGCCACTGCAGGGGCAAACGACGGGCGATGGCCTTGCATTTAATGCCGAACTCAATGGCGCGACCGACAGGGCGCGCGCCCACCATACTGGCTCCCAACATCGCCATTGTGTAAAGCAGCGGATTCCTCGAATTGTCTCGCAGCATTACAGCTTCCTTTAACAGGTGGCCAAAGTTCCCCCTATCGTTGATTGTTGCTGCGCGTAGTGCGAGGAAAAAATAGAACTGGAACATGGTGTGTCGCCACTCATTAAAAAGGCTACTTTCCTCCAAGACCTGACGCGTTCGAAGTAGTGCCGCATAGGCCTGATCCAACTGAAGTTTTCCAAATCTCTGAGTGCTGATTTGGCCTTCGCCATGACGCCTGTAGTAATAGAGGGGCGTTTGCAATACTAAAAAAATGGGGCGCTCCGCCGCAATCCGAGCATGGTATTCCAAATCGACCCATCTCCGTAGCTCCTCGGTCCAAGGACCAACTTTCTCCAAAAATCGGCGACGGAATAATGCGGCCCATGGAGCATATCTTGCATCTAGCACCCTGAATCCCGGACCTGCAATAATTGTTCCTGGCAGGCGCTGTTGACGCACGTTGATCGACGTAAAATGTTTATTGATCTGCTTGTGAGGCGCCCAAACAAAATCTATGTTCGGGTAACGTCCGGCGAGCTCAATTGAGTAAGCAATTTTGTTTGGATGCAGCATGTCATCTGCGTCCAGAAATTGAATCCATTCACCTTTAGCTAGGGCAAAGCCTTTGTTCCTGGCGGCACATGGTCCACGGTTCGGACCGGTCTCCCAGCGGATGCGGTCGCCGAAGGAGCGGATCACGTCGAGGCTGTTGTCGGTCGAGCCGTCGTCGATGACGATGACTTCGAGGTTCGGATAGTCCTGGTCGAGCACGCTCTGGATCGCCCGCGCGACCCACTTCTCGGCATTCCAGCAGGGGATGATGACGGCGACGGAGGGATGCTCGGCCTGTGCTGAGCGCTCAGTAGGCTCTGGAGCATTCTCTACTGAATTAGAACTGGTCATGCAAAACTCCTCTGCCTAATGGATTGCTTCCCTGGGCATCATCATTGATGCAGCGGAGCTGCCAAGTTGAGGCATAGTAAGTTTGCAGAGCCCCTTCTCCGTTTCGATAAACTCAATGTTCAACTGTGGGTGAGATATCCTGATAGCTTCAATGACGGCCGTTTCTTCTGGGCGTGCGGCATCGTCCAAGTAGACTGTCTTCCCCGGCCCCATTCTGCTTATGCACCATTCCAGGGGAATGGAACGTGTAGCCACGCCGAAGTAGACGATGGGGCCATCGATCAGCACAACATCGAAATCATCGGCAAGACCCTTTAGATCATAAGAATTGAACGCCGGCAGTCCGAGCCGCGGTTCATGCGAGCAGAGGGGAAGGACTCGCAAGTCGACTAGCGTTTCCAAATCCAGTTGCCGCAATCTCATTGCTATTCGCGCTGAGAAGTTCGCGTCGTGCTCGATCGAAATAAGCGAACCTGCTCCTAAAGCTCTTAGCGCCGCGGCGATTGCGATCGTCGACTCGCCTGAACCGAATTCCATAACCCGAGGAGACGTTCTGGCTGTTATATCCCGAAGAAGCATCAAAAGAGCATCGGGCGATAAAGCCCACCCGCGTAGTGGACCAATCGGCACCCCAGGGCCAACTATTTCTCGTATTTCCTGGAGGGACGAAAGTTGCACATATAAATTGTTGATGTCTGCCTTGGTGGCTAGTGGTGAAATCAGGCGCTTATACAAAGACTTGATGTGCTTCTTCATCGATGTCCATGCGTGATTTAAGAAGGACCCCGCCGCGAGGGCGGGCGTAGGGTGGCCGCGCAAACGGCGAGTAGTCGGGCACAACGACTTGAATAGCGTGCTCGTATGTCTCGATATCCTGCCCGCAGTTTGCCAGAGCTATTTTTATGGAAAGCATACCAGGGCGGATGCGGACGGGTTCCGTTTCAATTAGTAGCTGCAGAGAGTTCCGGTGTTCGATGCGGGGAATCGGAGCGGAGGTCTCGGAAAACAGGGTTGCGATGCGAGCGCCAGTGTCGTCATCGATGCCGATCCCGATGCGGGGTTCCGTCAGAGGGCCTCGAAGCGTCACTCGGAATTTGATGACAACCGCGTCTCCGCCTGCAAGCTCGCGTTTTAGCAGTTCAGCGGCGACATCGATTTGGCGCCCAGCAAGTTTTGCCGCGGATTCTCGCCGATTAATGTAGGCGGAGAGCACCGGGGAAACATCGCCTTGAGTGTGGAGCGTGCCACGATTGAGCAAAATGGCTCGCTGACACAATGATGCGACGGCCCCCATATTATGGCTCACAAACAGCACCGTCCGCCCACCGCGGGCTACCTCCCCCATCTTCCCCAAACACTTCCTCTGAAACTCCGCATCCCCAACCGCCAGCACCTCATCCACCACCAGGATCTCCGGCTCCAGGTGCGCCGCCACCGCAAACGCCAGCCGCACATACATGCCCGACGAGTACCGCTTCACCGGCGTGTCGAGAAACTTCTCCACTCCCGCGAAATCCACGATCTCGTCGAACTTCCGCCGGATCTCGGCCCGCGTCATCCCTAGGATGGCGCCATTGAGGTAGATGTTCTCCCGGCCCGTCAGCTCGGGGTGGAAGCCGGTGCCGACCTCCAGCAGGCTGGCGACGCGGCCGCGGATCTCGACGCGGCCGGCGCTCGGCTCGGTGATGCGGGAGAGAATCTTGAGCAGCGTCGACTTGCCGGCGCCGTTGCGGCCGATGATGCCGACCACCTCGCCGCGGCGGATCTCGAAGCTCACGTCCTTCAGCGCCCAGATCTCCTCCACCTCGTCGCCGGCGACGAGCTGGCGGCCGCGGATCATGTCGCCGGCCGAACGCAGCAGGCTCTTGGCGGTGCGGCCGATGACGTCGCGCAGCGCGGTGTAGCGCTCGCGCTCGGTCTCGTGGCCGATCAGGTACGTCTTGCCGAGCCCCTCGGCGCGGATGACGACGTCGTTCATTAGATCAGGTCAGCGAAGGTGCGCTCGGTGCGGCGGAAATAGTGGATGCCGAACCAGAGGAAGACGGCGACGACGCCGAGGCTGACGAGGAAGCCCGGCAGATAGAGCTGGCTCTCGCCGCCGAGCAGGCACCAGCGGAAGCCGTCGATGACGCCGACGACCGGGTTGAGGCTGTACCAGAACCGCCACGCCTCCGGCACCACCGCGCTCGAGAAGCCGACCGGCGAGACGTAGAGCCCGAACTGGACCAGGAACGGGATGATGTAGCGGAAGTCGCGATACTTGACGTTGAGCGCGGTGATGAACAGCGCTGGCCCCAGGCTCGCCAGCACCGCCAGCACCATGAACGCCGGCAGGAACACGATCTGCCAGTTCGGGGCGAAGCCGTACCAGGCCATGATGGCGAACAGGATGACGAGGTTGATCAGCACATCCACCAGCGCCACGACGCCCGCCGAGGCCGGCACGATGAGGCGTGGGAAGTAGACCTTGCTGATGAGGTTGGCGTTGCCGACGAGGCTGTTGGAGGCCTCGCTGAGGATGCTCGAGAACAGGAACCAGGGCAGCATGCCGGCAAACACGAGCACCGGATAGGGCACGCCGCCGTCGCTCGGCAGCTTGGCCAGCCGGCCGAAGATGATGGTGAAGACGATCATGGTCAGCAGCGGGCGCACGACGGCCCAGGCGATGCCGATCACCGTCTGCTTGTAGCGCACGGCCACGTCGCGCCAGGCGAGGACGGCGAACAGCTCGCGGTAGTGCCACAGGTCGGACCAGTAGTTGCGCTCGGCGCGGCCGGGCTCGAGAATGAGGAGGCGGTCGGAGGGGGCGGGTACAGGTGCACCGGCGCTGCCGCCAACTCTGGCCGTGTCGCTGCGCTCAGCGGGCAAGGGTTCGGACAAGTCGATCGACATGATCTGCGAAGAGCGGAAAAGCGAAGCGCCGGACCGCGGCAGGCTGCCCGGTGGTGCGACCCGAGAGAGCGTCGATGAGGGCGGTGGTGATCTCTTGCGGGGAGTTCGGGTCCACCGGCCGGCCGATAGCGCCGTCGGCAAGGGCATCGAGGCTACCGTCGCGGTTGCCGCCGATGACCGGGAGGCCCGCAGCGGCCGCTTCCAGGAAGACGATGCCGAAGCCCTCGCCGGTGCTCGGCATGGCGAACACGTCGGCGAGCGCGAGCACGGCGGGCAGCTCGGCATCGGGAACCTGGCCGGCGAAAATGACGTAATCGGACATGCCGGTCTGCCGGGCCAGGTCGGCGAGCCGCGGCTGGTCGTCGCCGGAGCCGACGATCAGGTACACGGCGTCGGGCACATGGCGGAGGACCTCGGGGAGGGCGCCGATGATGCGGTCGTGGCCCTTGTAGCGCTCGTCGGCGGAAAGACGGCCCACGGTCAGGATCACGCGCCTACCCGCGAGGCCGAGGCGCGCGACCAGATCGGGCTCCGCCTGTCGTGGCGCATGGGTCGAGGCGAAGGTGTTCGGCAGCACGCGAACGCGAGCGGGCGCAATGTCCGCCCAGGCCAGCAGCTTCCGTCGGGTGTACCGGCTGACGGAGGTGACCAGCGCTGCGGTCGCAAGTCCGTGCCGATAGATGGTGCCGCGCGGCTCCCAGGCTTCGATGCCATGCACCTGTACCCAAAGGGGCGCGCGCTGCAGGCCGGCAATCCAGGCCGCAACCGGCAGCGCGTTGAGATGCCCGCAGAAGACGACGTCGAATCGCTGCCGCATCGCAAGCCAGGTGGACCGTGCACTCCAGCTCGCTCGGCCGGGGCTCGGCTGCAGCTGCCGCACGTTGGCCGGCGTGAGCAGCGCGCCTGTGGCGTGGCGTGGCAGGACCAGAACGTCGGATACGCAGCCGGATTGAGAGAGGGCAGACATCAATTGCTGATTGTAGCGGGCAATGCCGCCACCTGCTCCGAACGCGTCAGTGACAAGGGCCAGGATGCGCATGTCAGGCGGCGGCAAGCTGCCCGGCCCATCGCCGCGACCAGTGGGCTGTCGTCGGAATGGCATGGCGTGGCACCGCCAGCGTGCCGGTCGGCCTCCGGTCCTGGAGCCAATCGGCAATCGGGGTCGTGAAGCCGGTCTTGGCCCGGGTCGTAATCCGAGCTGGCAATGCAAAGGATGGGCTGCGGGCCAGGCTGGCTTTGGCTTCCAGACTTGCGGATTGGGGAAGCGCGCCAACGACACCGGCTAGCCTTCGCAATAGGACCGCATCCACCAGCGGCACGCGGACCTCGAGCGAGTGCGCCATGCTCGCCCAGTCCGTGTCCCGGAGCAGCTGATTGCGCATGTAGAGCGCCGACTCGAGGGTCGCCACCTTGGCGTGGGCCGAACGGGGATGGGGTTCAAGCTCGCCCGCGATACGGGGCAGCGGCCCCAGGCGGCGCAGACCTGTGACGACCACGTCGCGGTCGAGCACCTGGCCGAGCTCCCACGGCATGAACAACCCGCGGCGCAGCAGATAGGCGCCGGCGTAAGTGCCGCCATATTCGACCATCCCGGCGACCTTCGGGCTGAGGTCTGCCGCCGTGCCGAGCCGCTGGCCGAGCCTGCGGGCGGCCTTGCCCAGCAGCGGCACCCGCGACGGGACCGCGAGGAGCCGCACCCACCGCGGGATGTCGCGGAATGACGGATAGCCCCCGAACAGCTCGTCGCCGCCGAGGCCGGAGACGGCGACCTTCAGCCCCAGCTCATGCGCCGCCTTGGAGACGAACCAGGTGTTGATGCCGTCGATCGAGGGCTGGTCCATGGCGTCGAGGATGCGCGGCAGGTCGGCCTTGAACTCGGCCTCCGTTACGATTCGTGTCGTGTGCCGCGTGCCGTAGAGTCGCGCAATCTCCTCGGCGAGAGGCGCTTCGTCGTCGGCGCGTCCGCGGAACTCCTCGAACGCCAGCGTGACCGTCTGGATCTCGTGCTGGCCGGCGTCGCGCATCAGGCCGACGAGGGCGCCGGAATCGATCCCGGCGGACAGGAAGGCGCCGACCGGGACATCGGCAACGAGATGATGGCGCACGCTGTCGAGCAGGGCGGCGCGGATCTCCGCGGAGCTGTCGGCGCCGGCCGGGGCATGGCGGCTGCGCGCCACGGTCTCGGCTTCGCAATAGACCTGAGCGATGGAATGGTAGCGGCGGGGTTCGCTGGCTCCGATCCGGTCGACCATGAGCGTCGCGCCGGCTGGCAGGGCGCGGATCGCGGCCCACGTGGTGAACGGCTCGGGCACGCTGCCCCAAAGATAGAAACCGACCTGGCCTGCAGGCTCCGGATCACGCGAGACGGCGCCGCCCGCCAGCAGCGCCTTCACCTGCGAGGCGAAGCGGAACGTCCAGCCGTCGTCGGCATAGTAGAGCGGCTTGATGCCGTAGGGGTCGCGGGCGAGGAACAGGGTGCGGTGCTGAGCGTCCCAGATGGCGAAGGCGAACATGCCGCGCAGGTCGTGCACCATCGCCTCGCCCTTCTCGGCGTAGAGGTGCAACAGGACTTCGGTGTCGGATCGGCTGCGAAACACGCGGCCGCGTGCCTCGAGCGCGCGGCGCAGCGCACGGTAATTGTAGATTTCGCCGTTGAAGGTGACGACCAGGCGGCCATCGGCGCTGGCCATCGGCTGGGCGCCGGCCTCCGACAGGTCGATGATCGACAGCCGCCGGTGGCCGAAGCCGACGCGGCCATCCTCCGCGATCCACTCTCCCGTGCCGTCCGGGCCCCGCGCCGCCATGTGCTCGCGCGTGCGCACCAGCTCGGCGCGGTCGATCGGGTTGGCCGCGTAGTGGTAGGCGAGGATGCCGTTGATGGCGCACATGCTGGGTGGTTCAGATGCGATGGCCGATGATGTCTCTGATCGGTGCCCGGCTGAAACGCCGGCGGCAAGCTTCCAGGTCACGAACGAAGAGTGAGTTGTTGCCACTCGATCGGGAGTCCTCTCCGTCCGCAAGAACCAGCCGCCGATCGGTCGGGTCGTAAACGGCCTGCTGGAACCCGGTGGCGTCCAATTGGTCCCTCACATAATCGTCGACGGTCTCTAAAAGGATGGCTTGCAGGCCGGGGCTGTTGAGAGTCGAGGCAGCGCCCGCCATGACCTCTGGCTCGGACCCTTCGACATCGATCTTGATGAGCAAAGGGTGCTCTCCATCGAGGATATCGTCCAACGTGCGCATCTCGACCTCACGCGTTGCCGCGCTTGCCGTTGGTGCGACGCGGTTCGTCGTGTCGTTGCCGACGGTGAAGTGAGTCCTGCCGGATCGATCGCCCACGGCTGCCTGAACGATCGCAACACGATCGCCGATTCCGTTGGCGTCGATATTCCGCAGCAGGGATCGTGCTGTCTGCGGATCGGGCTCGATCGCAATCGTTCGGGCACCGCAGACCGCAGAGGCCAGAACCGTATAGCTCCTCACGTTCGCACCGACATCGACGAAGAGATCGTCGGGGCGAAGGAGATGCAGAACGAACGCCATGTCGGCGAACTCGTGCAGCCCGCAATAGATGTTGCCTGTCGCGCCGGTCATTCCGTTTCGGGCAATCAATTTCGAGCCCTCGACCCAGGAAAACTCCACCTCCGACCGCAATCTGCTCTCAATCTGCCAGCGCCCATAGCGCCAGAAGGCGCTGAGCGGCTTCCGCGAGCTCAGCGGGTGCGTCGCAATGAACCGGAGTGTTGGGAGAGGCGAGGGCAAGGTTCTCAGCAGGCGCCGATTCCTGGAGTGAATTCATTTCGAATCGCGCCCTTCCGATGCCACGCCCAGGCCGTGCGGATGATCTCGTCGAGGCCGGTGAGGCACGGCTGCCAGCCGAGCACGTCGCGCGCCTTCGTAGCGTCGGCGACGAGCGCGGCCGGGTCGCCGGGGCGGCGGTCGCCCAGGGTGACGGGCACGTCGCAGCCGGCGATGCGGCGGGCGGCGTCGATCACCTGGCGCACCGAGTAGCCGCGGCCGATGCCGAGGTTGCAGGCGTCGGACGGCGCGCCGGCCTCCAGCGCCTGCAGCGCCCGGACGTGGGCGTCGGCGAGGTCGGCGACGTGGACGTAGTCGCGGATGCAGGTGCCGTCGGGCGTGTCGTAGTCGGTGCCGAGGACGGTCACGGCGGGCCGGCGGCCGGAGGCGGCGTCGAGCGCCAGCGGGATCAGGTGCGTCTCGGGGTCGTGGCTCTCGCCGATGTCGCCGTCCGGGTCGGCGCCGGCGGCGTTGAAGTAGCGGAGCGCGATCGAGCGCAGCCCGTGCGCGGCGCCGAAGTCGGCCAGCATGCGCTCGACCATCAGCTTGGAGGCGCCGTAGGGATTGATGGGACGCTGCGGGGTGTCCTCGCGGATGGGCAGCGCGTCGGGGATGCCGTAGGTGGCGCAGGAGCTCGAGAAGACGACGCGGCCGATGCCGTGGTCGCGCGCGGCCTCGAGCAGCGTCAGCGAGCCGGCGACGTTGTTGCGATAGTACCGGCCGGGATCGGTGACGGATTGGCCGACATAGGCGAAGGCGGCGAAGTGCAAGACGGCGGCGGGCCGGTGGCGGACGATCACCTCGTCGAGCCGCGCCCGGTCGAGGATGTCGCCGCGCTCCAGCGGGCCCCAGCGCACGGCCTGCTCGTGACCGTGGACCAGGCTGTCGTAAGTCACCGGCCGGTAGCCGGCCGCGGCCAGCGCCTTGCAGGCGTGCGCGCCGATATAGCCGGCGCCGCCGGTGACGAGGACAGTTTCGATGGATGTTTGCTTCGGCATCGGCCGATGGAGTTGCGCTATGCAGACCGGGTCAGCCCGAACTCTCGTCTGTCAACCGCGCGGCCCATGGTCCCCACTTCACGAGGGGCGGGGCCAGCCTTCCGCGGAGCTGTCCGGGACCCAGGGGCAGCTCGGGCGTTGCGGATCTTGATCCTGGATACCGGCTCGGCGCGGTCGCGCCTTTTGGGCGCGGCCGCTTGGCCGGGACGACAAGGGCAGTGCGGTCATCATCAGACTCGGTCGGCATCGAGCGCCGGGCTCAGGCCGCCGCCAGCAACCGATCGAAATACGTGATCGTGCTCTGCAGCCCCTCCTTCAACTCCACCTTCGGCGCCCACGCCAGCCGCTCCCTCGCCAGCCCGATATCCGGCTGGCGCTGCCTGGGGTCGTCTTGCGGCAGGGCGGCGAGGGTCAGCTTCGATTTGGTGCCGGTCAGCTCGACGACGAGCTCGGCGAGCTGGCGGACGGTGTACTCGGCGGGGTTGCCGAGATTGACCGGCCCGGTGAGGTCGGCCGGGCTGTCCATCAGTCGCACGAAGCCGTCGATCATGTCGTCGACGTAGCAGAACGAGCGCGTCTGGCTGCCGTCGCCGTAGAGCGTGACCGGCTCGCCCTTCAGCGCCTGCACGATGAAGTTCGACACCACGCGGCCGTCGGCGGGGTGCATGCGCGGGCCGTAGGTGTTGAAGATGCGCGCCACCTTGATCTCGAGCCGGTGCTGGCGCCAGTAGTCGAAGAACAGCGTCTCGGCGCAGCGCTTGCCCTCGTCGTAGCAGGAGCGCGGGCCGATGGGGTTGACGTTGCCCCAGTAGTCCTCGGTCTGCGGATGGATCGACGGGTCGCCGTAGACCTCGCTGGTGGAGGCCTGGAAGATGCGGCACTTCAGGCGCTTGGCCAGCCCCAGCATGTTGATGGCGCCGTGCACGCTGGTCTTGGTCGTCTGCACGGGGTCGCGCTGGTAGTGGATCGGGGAGGCGGGGCAGGCGAGATTGTAGATCGCGTCGACCTCGACGTAGAGCGGGAACGTCACGTCGTGGCGCATCAGCTCGAAGCGCGGGTGGCCGATCAGATGGTCGATGTTGCGCCGGGCGCCGGTGAAGAAGTTGTCGAGGCAGAGGACGTCGTGGCCGTCGGCGAGCAGGCGGTCGCACAGGTGCGAGCCGAGGAAGCCGGAGCCGCCGGTCACCAGGATGGACTTGCGCTCGCGGTAGCGGGGCGGGGTCATGCGTGCGCTCCGGGTCGGCGGATCGGTGTGGGCATCGTCAGTCCAAGGAATCGGAGGTCAGCCGCAGGCGCTGGGTTGCGGCTTCCGGGATGACGCCCAGAGCCGCATTCCGCAAGCTCGGGACAAGTTTCGATCCCTAGCATCCGCACGTATTGCCGGAGGTGTGTCGCGCGCGAGCATGCATGAGACGAGTGCTGCGAGAACGGAAAATCGGCACAGCTACCGCACTTCGGGTGACTCGGCGGCCGCCCCGATCGCTTCGGTCTTCTTTCGCCGGCGCCCGCCCCGGGCTGCGCCCGCCGCGAGCATCGATCCTCGAGCCTGCCGGCCGCGCCCCGCCTCCGCCCGTGACCGCAGACGGGACGGAACAGCCCGATCCTTCCGGCTACGGAGCCCGCCTCATGCGGCCTGGCTCCGGTTGCCCGCCGGCGGCCAGGACGCGGCGGCCGCCGTAGCCTGCGCCGGGTCGATCCGGCAGATGCCCTCGAGCACCAGGTCCCGCCAGGCGCGCTCGATGGCCGGACGGCTGATCCGCTCGCCGAAGAGCATGAGCGGCACCGTGCGCATCAGGATCTCGAAGTCGAGCCTGAGCGACGCGTTGTGCACGTACCACACGTCGAGCGCCGCCTTGTCGAGCGCGGAGATGTCGCGGCCGCCCATGACCTGGGCCCAGCCGGTCACCCCCGGGCGGACCAGGAGACGCATCGCGTACGCGGGCGACTGGTCGACGGGCAGCAGCGGCCGCGGGCCGATGAACGACATGTCCCCGGTGAGCACGTACCAGAGCTGCGGCAGCTCGTCGAGCCGCGTCCGCCTGAGCAGCCGGCCGATGGCGGACAGCCGCTCCGCGTCGGGAATGCGGCGGCCGCCGGCGTCGTGCGAGGCCCCCATCGTGCGGAACTTGCAGAGGCGGAACGGACGGCCGCCCAGGCCGGGGCGCTGCTGCGGGAAGGCGACCGGCCGACCGACGTCGAAGGCGACGAGCAGGGCCACCAGACCCATGACGGGAGCGAGAGCGATCAGCCCGGCCAGGGCCGCGAGAAAATCGATGGCCCGCTTGACGCGCCAGTAGGGGCGCGCGGCAAGCGCGCCGAGCTCCGCCGCGCCGATGGCGAACGCCGTGCGCGCGGGCGGCGGCTCCGTCGCGGCCGCCTCTCCCGGCTGCCGCAGGTGCTCGTCGAGGCCCATGTGCTCCGCCAGGAACTCGATCGGGATGTGCGCCGACTGCTCGATGTCGAGCAGAGCCTGCCGCGCCTGCGGCGAAAGCCTGGAGAACCGCGTGGCCACCACGATGGAGTCGACGGAGACCCCGTGCAGCTCGAGCTCCTGCAGCACGGACCCCACGTTCTCGGGCGTGCCGAGCACGGGGTGCTCGAGCACGATGCGGCCGATGTCGCCCTCGCGGCTGCCGAGCAGCCCGGCCACCCGGACACGGTGGCGCGAGAACTCGTGGATCGACAGCAGATACGCCTCGGTGAGGCGGCTCAGCCCGACGACGAGCACGGTCCTGGCCGGGCTGCCGGCGGCCTCCGGCAGATTCAGCGGCAGCGGCCGCTGGCGGGCGGCGTGGCGAAGGCGCAGCAGCACGCGCACGCCGACCAGCGCGAACAGCATGACCAGCGCCTGCAGCACCGGCACCGACCGCGCGATCCCGTCGAGGCGGTTGAAGGCGAACCCGAGCGCCACGCCGCCGGCCACGACGAGCGCCGTGGCAGCCGTCAGCCGCAGGTAGTCGCGCAAGGTCGTCAGCCGCCAGACCGACCGGCCGGTGCCGAACGCCGGCAGCACGACCGCGGCCGCACCGAGCGTGAGCAGGAGATAGGGGATCAGGGCCGCGATCCGCTCGGCCGGCAGATGAAAATCGTGGCGCAGCGCGGCCGCCAGCACCGTGGCCGACGCGACGAGCGACAAGTCCAAAAGAAGCAACCAAAATCGACGCATTGAACCCCCCGGGAAGCAATGCAATCACGCCAGCCTGAAACGATTGCCGGCGAATTGAAACAGCGGGACGCTATGCGGACCACGGGGCGATTGCAATGGCGATCCGGCGAAATCCCCAGGAATTCGTCCGTAGCCCCACACAACGTTGCTCCGGGGCGACAATAGCGGGGCACACGGATTTCATCCTGAGAAATTCAGCCGCCAAACCTGTCATGACAGTGCGACCCTCGGCTCGATTTCGTTTTCAGACATCCCGGGGGGTCTGAAACGAAACTGAAGGGGTCAGACCTCCGATCAGCGTCGACGCCAGTGTTCCGCCTGGTCCCTTTGCCCTTCCTTCCGTCATGGCCGCGAAGGCGGCCATCCACGCAACTCTCCACACCTGATCTGCGGCGTGTCGTGGATTCCCGCCTCCGCGCAGGGCTGTCCGGGAAATGATTCATCGTGTCACGGGCGCACGCCCGGCGTT
>JAHDXT010000052.1 GCA_023384095.1 Hyphomicrobiaceae bacterium | reverse complement strand
CCCAGCTGTTGCACTTCGGATGTGAATCCACCTTCCCGCCTCCGCGGGAATGACGCTGTGGGTATGCAGTGGGAATCGTTTCGCCATCGAGGGTCGGCAAAGCCGGTGAGCGGCTGACCCCCGATCTCGAGCTCCTTTCACAGGTGCAGGATGCGCTGGATCATGGGACTGTCCGGGCGGGTCAGCTCATTGACCACCGTGAAGTGATTGGCGCCGGGGACGAGCATGCATTCGGCATCGAGCCCGGCCGCCGACCACGCCGCCACGATCTCGCGGCTCTGGCGCAGGAACTCGGCGCTCTCCGCATCGCCGACGGCGGCGACGAAGGTGCGGTCCGCCGACGGTGGCGGCCACAGGAGGGGGCTTGCTTCCCGGGCCGCCTCGGGCGTCAGCCGCAGCGCCTCGTTGAGGCTCGTCGGGATGAGCGGCGCAAGGTCGAAAACGCCGCTGATCGCGAAGCCGGCGCGGACCAGATCGGCGGGAGCGCCGAGTTGCGCCCAGTCCGTGGCGATCATGGCAGCGGCCAAATGCCCGCCCGCCGAGTGGCCGACCACCACCGGCCGGCGTCGCAATCGCTCCCAGAGCGACGTCAGAAACCGCCGGATCTCGTCGGTGATCCCCGCGACCGAGGCGTCAGGGCAGAGCGTGTACGAGGGTAGCGCCACCGTCGCGCCCAGCGCGACCAGGGCCTCGGCCGTGAAGCTGAAGTCCGCCCGGTCGCCGCGCTGCCAGTAGCCGCCGTGGATATAAACGACGAGCGGGCCGTCGGGCGCGCCGTTCGCCGGCCCGAAGAGATCGTAGCGGTGGCGCGGTCCCGGACCATAGGGCTGGCCGAGCTCGCAGGCGACGCTCGATCTCACGCGCGCGGACGCGGCTGCCCAGTGCGCCATGATCGCCGGGTGCTCCGGCACCCGCCGGCGGTTGTTGTACTCGCTCTCGTGATCGATGTCCGGCATCGGCCGCCCCCTCACGCAGTGCGCGCGACCGTTAGAACCGGCCACGCGGCAGGTCCGCCCATCCCGGCCTCAGATGGCGATCTCGGACTCGATGTCGAAGAAGTGCATGCGATCGGGATCGGCCGCGAGACGCAGCTTCTCGTGCAGCCTCGTCTTCAACGTCGGCTCCACGGCAGCGACCATGGTGCCGGGGCCGACGGACACGTCGAGCAGAATCTCGGAGCCGAGCTGCTCGACGACCTCGACGACGGCGTCGAAGCAATTCACCGCAGGATCTTCCGAGCCGGCGATGCGCAGGTCTTCCGGCCGTATCCCGACCGTCACCTGCCGCCCGGCATGGGGGCCGAGCCCGGCGGCGTTCCTGTCCGGGACCTTGATGCGCAGACCGCTGCTCTCGACCCACAGCTCGCCGGCGCTTTCCTTCACCTCGACCACGGCGAAGTTCATCGCCGGCGAGCCGATGAAGCCGGCTACGAACTTGTTGGCCGGCGCGTTGTAGAGCTCGAGCGGCTGCCCGACCTGCTGCACCCAGCCGTCTTTCATGACGACCACGCGGTCGCCGAGCGTCATGGCCTCGACCTGGTCGTGGGTGACGTAGATGGCCGTCGTCCCCAGGCGCTCGTGCAGCTTCTTCAGCTCGACGCGCATCTGCACGCGCAGCTTGGCGTCGAGGTTCGACAGCGGCTCGTCGAACAGGAACACCTGGGGATGGCGCACGATGGCGCGGCCGAGCGCCACGCGCTGGCGCTGGCCACCGGAGAGCTGGCGCGGCTTGCGGCCGAGAAGCTGCTCGATGCCCAGGATATCGGCCGCCTTCTGCACGCGCTGCTTGATCTCGGCCTTGGCGAACTTCCGCATCTTGAGGCCGAACGCCATGTTGTCGAACACGCTCATGTGCGGATAGAGCGCGTAGTTCTGGAACACCATGGCGATGTCCCGGTCCATCGGCGGCAGGTCGTTGACGATCTGCTCCCCGATCAGGATGTTGCCGGAGCTGATCGCCTCCAGCCCGGCAACCATGCGCAGCGTCGTCGTCTTGCCGCAGCCGGACGGCCCGACGAAGACCATGAACTCCTTGTCGCGGATGGTGAGATTGACGTCTTTGACGGCGTGCACGCTTTCATAGAACTTGTTGATCTCTTTCAGAACGACCTGCGCCATCTCGCTCTCACTCTCGTTGACCCCGACCTCAGCCCGGCCGGGCCGGTCCTCAACCTTTCACCGATCCCGTCAGGCCCGAGACGTAGTGCTCGACGAAGAACGAGTAGACCAGCGCCACCGGGATCGAGCCCAGCAGGGCGCCGGCCATCAGCGGTCCCCAGAAGAACACGTCGCCGCGAATGAGCTCCGAGACCACGCCGACCGGCACCGTCTTCTGCTCGGGGGAGGAAAGGAACACGAGCGCGTAGATGAACTCGTTCCACGACAAGGTGAACGCGAAGATCCCCGCCGACAGGATTCCCGGCACCGCCACCGGGACGATGATGTAGAGCATCGCCTGCCAGCGGGACGCCCCGTCGATCCGCGCGCACTCCTCGAGCTCCCGGGGGATTGCCTTGAAGTAGCCCATCATCAGCCACGTGCAGAACGGGATGAGGAAGGTCGGATAGGTGAGGATCAGGGACCAGGGCGTGTCGCCCAGCCTGTAGTTGCGGATGATCTCCGACAGCGGGATGAACAGCAGCGTCTGCGGCACCAGGTAGGTGATGAAGATGCCGGTGCCGAGCAGGCCGGCGAAGCGGAAGTTCAGCCGTGAAAGGGCATAGCCCGCAAATACTCCGCAGACGAGCGAGATGGCGGTGGACGCCAGCGCGATGAGCATCGTGTTCCAGAGCCACGTCGTGAACATCGTCTCCCTGAACAGGTACTGGACGTGGACGAGCGTCGGCTTCCAGGTCCAGAAGGGATTGTAGTTGATCGCGTTCCAGGGCCGGTAAAGCTCGCCATCGGGCCTGAAGGACGTGATCGCCATCCAGTAGAACGGGAACAGCAGGACGAGGATGAAGAGGAACAGCGGGATCCTGAAGAAGACCCAGCGTCTCCAGATTGCGCCTTCGATCATGGGTCAGCGGATCTCCACGCGGCGGATGTAGAGGAGCTGGACGACGACGATCAGGAACAGGATCGGGAACATCGCCAGCGAGATGGCGGCGCCCTGGCTGAGCAGCCCCGTGCCTACTCCGAGCTGGTATGCGTAGGTGGCGAACAGGTGCGTGGCGTTGGCCGGACCGCCGCCCGTCATGACGTAGACGATCTGGAAGTCGGCGAAGGTCTGGATCACCGAGAACAGCACCACGACCATCGTCACCGGCAACAGCAGCGGCCAGGTGATGTACCAGAAGCGCTGCAACGGCTTGGCGCCGTCGATCGCGGCCGCCTCGTTGAGGTCAGGGCTGATCGTCTGCAGGCCGGCGAGCAGGCTGATGGCGAAGAACGGCACGCCGCGCCAGATGTTGACGATGATGATCGACAGCATGGCGAGGTCGCCGTCGCCGAGCCAGTTGATCGGCCGGTTGATGATCGAGAGCTGGTACATGGTCCAGTTCAGCACGCTGAAGGTGGGATCGAACATCCACTTCCAGGCAAAGGTGGACAGCACCGTCGGGATGATGAACGGCAGCAGGATGAAGGCGCGGACATAGGCCTTGCCACGGAAGCTGCGGTTGAGCAGCAGCGCCAGCCACAGGCCGAGGGCCAGCTTGAAGACCGTGGTGACCGCCGTGTACAGGACCGTGTTCCAGACCACCTGATAGAAGATCGGATCGCTCGCCAGGCGCTCGAAATTGCCCAGCCCCACGAACTCGCCGGCGATCCCCACCCTGGCGTCCGTGACCGCCAGGACGATGCCCCGCATGAAGGGATACGCGATGAACAGGCCGAGCAGCACTGCCGTCGGCAGCAGCAGCATCATCGCCAGCCAGCGTTCGTCCTCGAGGAGGCGCCGGCGCGGCGGGGCGCCGACGACGGTACCGGCTGCGATGATCGCCATCTTTTGATGTCTCTTGCGACGGAATATGGGACGCCATGGCCCCGCCGATCGGGGCGCCGGTTGAGGCCATGGCGGCATCGGTCAGGCGGGCGCGGAACTCGCGCCCGGCGACCGCGTCACGCGCCGTAGATCTTCTTGAGCTCGGCGTCGGTCTGCTTGACGACCTCTTCAGCGCTCGTCCCTTTGATCGCCTGCGCGAACATGTTGACGATCAGGTATTTGGAGAGAACCTCCGCCGCCTTGGCGTTGGGCGGCCCCTTGTAACCCGGGGTCTGGCCCAGCTTGCCCGCGATGGCGAAAGGCTTCATGACCGGGTTCTCATCCCACATCTTGTGGGCCTCCCAGCTTGCCGTGCCCGGTGTGTAATAGCCCTTGGCCGTCGTGAACCACTGCTCATAATTCTGCTTGGCATGCATGAATTTGAGCAGCTCTTTGGCTGCCGACTGATTCTTCGAGTAGGACGGCATCACGTGAGAGGTGAATGTGTGGAAGCCAAACTGGCCCTTGGGGCCGGCCGGCAATGGCGCGTGCCGAATGTCGTCCTTCATCGGCTTGCCGTCCGCTGTCTGGTACTGTTCGGCTTTGCGCACGGATTCGACGTAGATCGATCCGCCGTTCAGGGTCGAGCAGACCGTTCCGGAGAGGAAGGCGCGATTGTTGTTGGCATCGTCCCAGGCCAGACCACCTTCATCGTAGGCGTCCTTCCAGGCTGCGATCATGTATTTTACCGCTTCGACCGTCTCCTTCGAGTTGAGGGCGACCTTTCCGTTGTCATCGACCTCCGCTCCGCCATAGGACCACATCAGCGGGTACGCGAATGTCGGAGGATCGCCGAACGATTGCCCGAGGGCCTGGCCGATTGGCATGCCTTTGGCTTTCAGCTTCTTTCCCGCATCGCGGTATTCGTCCCATGTCTTCGGAAATTCCTTATAGCCGACCTCGGCGAATGCCGAGCTGCGATAGGCATTCATCGCGCCGATGATGGCCATGGGCATACCCATCCACTTGCCGTCGGCACTGCAGTTGCCCTTCGAAATGCCGTAAAATCCGTTCTGGTCCTTGCCCACCGCGTCGGCGACGTCGCTCAGGTCGACCAGGCTCGCCTGGTAAAGATGCGGGTGGTTGTTGAAGAGCATGATGATGTCCGGGCCGGCGCCGGACTGAATGGCGGACGTTATGCGCGGCTGCAGGTCGTTGCCGTTGACCGTCTCGAAATTGACCTTGATCCCGAGCGCCTTCTCCGCCTCGGGGAACAGCTTCTGCCGCATGAGCTGGTCGCATGCGGGCACGAAATCATTCCATCTCAGCAAGTGCACGGTCGTCGTCTGTGCGTAGGCCGGCGCCCTGCCGGACGCCAGGATCGCGGCCATTCCCCCGGCTTTTGCGGTGAGCGCGCCCGCGCCCGACAGCTTGAGAAAATTGCGACGATGAATTCGCGCCATCAGCATTCCTCCCATGATTTTGCCGCACACTTGAACGGTGCGTGGGTCCGTGGGGCCGGGGTGGCCCCGCCCTTTCAACGTATACATCAGTCTGAGTTAGAATGACAAAGCAAACTTGGGGCGGCCCAGGCCAGAGTTAAGCCTGGACAGCGACGACCTCCGCCTTGTCCAGGGCGGCGTGGAGCAGGACGTCGGCGCCCGCCGCGGCCCAGGCCGGCTTCATGTCCTCCGCCTCGTTGTGCGAGATGCCGTCGACGCATGGCGTGAAGATCATGGCGGTGGGGCAGACGCGGGCCATGTAGACCGCGTCGTGTCCGGCCCCGGACGTGATATCGCGGGTCGTGATGCCGAGCCGCTCGGCAGCCTGGCGCACGGCCTCAACGCACGAGGGCTCGAACGGCTGCGGCGGGAAGTCGGCGACCATCGCCAGCTCGTGCTCGAGCCCCGATGCCGGTGCGATCGCGGCAAGACCCTCGCGCAGCGCAGCGTCCATCGAAGCCAGCCTGGCGGCGTCCGGATGGCGCAGGTCGACCGTCAGGAACACCCGCCCGGGGATGACATTGCGCGAGTTGGGATGGACTTGCACCATGCCGACGGTGGCGCACGCCGCCGGGTCGTGCGCGTGGCCGATCCGGTTGACGAGCTCGACGATCCGCGACGCCCCGAGCAGGGCATCCTTGCGCCGGCTCATCGGCGTCGGCCCGGCATGGCTCTCCACGCCGGTCAGCGTGATCTCGTACCACTTCTGGCCGTTGGCCCCCGTGACGACGCCGATGTCGATGCCTTCCTCCTCGAGGATGGGGCCCTGCTCGATGTGCAGCTCGAAAAACGCATGCACTGGCCGCCCGCCGACCGGCGCCGGCCCCGCATAGCCGATGCGGTCGAGCTCGGCCCCGATCGTCTTGCCGTCCACGTCCTTGATCGCGAGCGCCCCATCGAGGCTCAGGACGCCAGCGAACACGCCGGAGGCCGTCATGGCCGGCGCGAAACGCGAGCCCTCCTCGTTGGTCCAGTTCACGATCTCGATCGGATGCCGGGTCCTGATGTCGAGGTCGTTCAAGGTGCGCACCATCTCGAGCGCGGCGAGCACGCCGAGCGCGCCGTCGAACTTGCCGCCCGTGGGCTGCGTATCGAGATGGCTGCCGAGCATGACCGGCGGCAGCGATTCCTCGGCGCCGGCGCGGCGTGCGAACATCGTGCCCATTCGGTCGACCGCGACGGTGCAGCCCGCCTGCCGGCACCAGGCGGCGAGCAGTGCCCGGCTCTGGTCGTCGAGATCCGTCAATGTCAGACGGTTGACGCCGCCGTTCGGGGTGGCGCCGATCCTGGCCATCTCCATGAGGCTGTCCCACAGCCTCGCGCCGTTGATCCTGATGTTGCTTTCGGCCGGCATGCGCGTCCCTGTTGCAAAAGCCCGATCCTGATGTATCGACGGGGGCCATTGTGAGAGAGCCGGACCGCAAGAGCAATGTCGAGACCAGCCGATGCCTTCGCAGACCTCGAGCGCCAGGCGGAAATAGTCTGCACGCCCTGTGGAGACGGGGATCTCGTCTGGCGCAGATGGGGCTCGGGCGAGCCGGTCGTCCTGTGCCACGGCGGCTCGGGCTCGTGGACGCATTGGGTCAGGACGATCCCGGCGCTCTCCCGGGTCTGCGAGGTCTGGGCGCCCGACCTGCCCGGCCTCGGCGACAGCGCCATGCCGCCGCGACCGTGGACGCCCGCAACCTCGGCCCGCATCATCACAGAGGGGTTGCGCGCGCTCGTCTCCGCAGACCGGAGCCTCCGCCTCGTCGGCTTTTCGTTCGGCGCGCACGTGGCGACATTGGCTGCGGCCGATCTCGGGAACCGGCTGTCGGACCTGACGATCATCGGCAGCGCCGCGCTCGGGCTGCCATGGCGCAGTCTCGAGCTCCCGAAGGAGCGCTCGAGCATGACGGCGGCCGAGCGCCGGCAGGTGCACCGCCGGACGCTGGAAGTACTGATGTTCGCCGATCCAGGCCGCATCGACGACGATGCCGTCGATCTACAGGTCGCGAACGTCGCCAGGGCGCGCTTCCGCTCACGCGAGTTCGCCGCCACCGACGAAATCCGCACGACGCTCGCGCGCGTGGCGGCGCCGTTGAAGGCGATCTGGGGCGAGCGCGATGCTGTTGCGCAGCCGAGCGTCGGAGCATGTCTGGATGTGCTGCGCCTCCACCACCCCGAGCTCGTCGCCCGCGTCATCCCTGGCGCGGGGCACTGGGTGATGTACGAGGCGGCGGAGGCGTTCAACGCCGCGCTGGCGGATGTCCTCGATCTCCCGCCCGGTCAGGTCGCGTCTTCCCAGCCTGGGGCCGGCTCGGCCGGATAGGAGAGCAGGCCCACAGCGCGGACCGCCTCGATGCAGCAGGCTTCATCCTTGTCGGATGCGTCCCCGCTCATGCCGGCCGCTCCGACCACGCATCGATCGGCGCCGAGGATGAGCACGCCACCCGGCACGGGGATGAACCGGCCTTGTGAAAGCGCGGACAAAGCCGCCTGGAAGGTCGGTCGCTGAGCCAGCCTGTCGCGGCTGCCCCGGCTCGAGGTGCCCATGGCGAGCGCGGTCCACGCCTTGGCCTGGGCAATGTCACAGCGCAGGAACGCGACACCGTCCTGCCGCTTGAACGCGACGAGGTGCCCGCCGGCATCGAGCACCGCAGCGGCCATCGGCGCCGTGCCGAGGCGGCTGGCCGCGGCGATCGCGCCGTCGACGATCCGCTCCGCGATGTCGAGCGAGATCGAGGCCGGCAGCAGGTGCAGCTCGTGGCTCATGCCGTCCCCCTCAAACGACCGTCACGTCGAGATCGCCGACGCCGTCGACATGGCCCTCGAGGCGGTCGCCCTTCCTGACCGCGCCGACGCCGGCCGGCGTACCGGTGAGGATGAGATCGCCGGCCCGCAGATCCCATAGTCCGGACAGGTACTCGATCTGGCTCGGGATGTCCCAGATCATCTGCGACAGGTCGCCCGTCTGCCGCCGCTCGCCGTTGACGTCGAGCCAGATCGCGCCCCTCGTCGGATGGCCGCACCTGTCGGCAGGAACGATCGCGGAGCACGGCGCCGACTTCTCGAACGCCTTCCCGATCTCCCAGGGGCGGCCCATCTTCTTCGCCACGCCCTGCAGGTCGCGCCGCGTCATGTCGAGCGCCACCCCGTATCCGTAGACATGCTGCATGGCCTGCGAGCGGGGAATGTCGTTGCCGCCCGACCCGAGCGCCACCGCCAGCTCGATCTCCCAATGCACGTCCTTCGAGGCCGCGGGGTAGGGGAAGCGGCCGTCCGTCACCAGCGCATCGGCCGTCTTCATGAAGAAGAACGGCGGCTCCTTGTCCGGATCGAAACCCATCTCGCGCGTGTGCTCGGCGTAGTTGCGCCCCACGCAGTAGATGCGATGGACCGGAAACAGCTTGTCCGAGCCCGCGATGGGCAGCACGGGCACGGGCGGCGGATCGAACAGGTAGGTCATGGAGGAGGGGTCCTCGGGCGGTGTCGGAGCATGCTCTGCCGGAAGCGCCAGGATTAGCAGATCGCCCCACAGCGGGCGAGACCATGCGTGGCGATCCTGCGAAGGCACTGCGCCCTTCCCAAATGAGCGGCCCATGCGACTGATCGACCGGCCCGGCAGGTCTTGACCGGGGTCAAGGCAGGGGCTTCATGTCGACGAGCATATCCATGTTGAGATGCCCGGCGGCTCAGCGCCGCGGGCTGCGACCGAACAACGAGCCTCGAGAGGAATTCGACGTGGCCACCACGGCCGAGCAGATACGCCGATACACCGGACCCGCGATCCTGAGCTACGGCTTCCGGCCGTTCTTTCTCGGCGGCGCCGCCTGGGCCGCGCTCGCCATTGCCGCCTGGCTGCCCATGCTCGCCGGCCGTCTGATGCTGCCGAGCGCATTCGGGCCGCTCGAATGGCATGTGCACGAGCTGCTGTATGGATTTCTTCCCGCCGTCATCGCCGGCTTCCTGCTGACCGCGGTTCCGAACTGGACGGGTCGCCTGCCGGTGACCGGCACGCCGCTGCTCGCCCTGTTCCTGACCTGGCTCGCCGGCCGCCTCGTCATCCTGGTGTCAGGGTGGACGGGTGCGCTCGCCGCCGCCGTGATCGACGTGGCTTTCCTGGCTGGTCTCGCTGCGGTCGTGGCGCGGGAGATCATCGCCGGCAACAACACGCGCAATCTGCGGGTGCTGCTGGCAGTCGGGCTGCTGCTCGTCGGGAACGTGGCCTTCCACGCCGAGTCCGGACTTGGGATCGGCGACGGTCATGGGACGCGGATCGGAATCGCTGCGGCGGTGCTGCTCATCATGCTGATCGGAGGCCGCATCATCCCGAGCTTCACGCGCAACTGGCTGGTGCGCCAGGCACCCGGCCGGCTGCCGGCGCCGTTCGCGCGCTTCGACGTGGGCGTGATGGCGGTCAGCGGCGCCGCGCTCGCGAGCTGGGTGGCGCTGCCGGACCACACGGCGACCGCGCTGCTGGCGCTCACCGCCGGTGTCCTGAACACCGCACGCGTTGCCCGCTGGGCGGGGGAGCGCACCGCGGCCGAGCCACTCGTCCTCGTGCTCCACGTGGCTTACGCGTTCGTGCCCCTGGGCTTCCTGCTGCTGGCGCTCGGCATCTTCGCTCCCAACGTCCTGGCGCCAGCGGGAGCGCTGCATAGCTGGACGGCGGGCGCCGTGGGCCTGATGACCATGGCGGTGATGACACGCGCGAGCCTCGGCCACACGGGCCGTCCGCTCACCGCGACCCGCTCGATCCAGATGATCTACCTGGCGGTCCTCGTTGCGGCGCTGGCCCGCATCGTCGCCGCGTTCGACATCGCGCGGGAGCCGATGCTGCACCTGTCGGCGACAGCCTGGGTGCTGGGCTTCGCCGGTTTCGTCGTCGTCTACGCGCCTCTGCTGGCCCGGTCCCAGCGTTAGAGTCTTTCTGGTTGAGATTGAGGTCTTAGCAAGCGAGCACGCCTCCCCTCCCCGCAAGGGGGAGGGCGTCATTGCCTCATCCCGGCGAGAGCTGATTTGCTTCGATCCAAGTCGAGCACGCTCGATGCGGTGCTTACGCCGCCTTCCTGACCTCGGCGGTGATCTTGCGGGCTGCATCCGCGAGGTTGTCGGCGGGCACGATCTTGAGGCCGGACTCGGCTAGTATCCTCTTGCCGAGCTCGACGTTGGTGCCCTCGAGCCGCACCACCAGCGGCACCTCGATCGCCATCTCGCGGGCCGCCGCGATGACCCCCTCGGCGATGATGTCGCAGCGCATGATGCCGCCGAAGATATTGACCAGGATGCCCTTCACCGCAGGGTCGGAGAGGATGATCTTGAACGCCGCCTGCACCTTCTCCTTGGAGGCGCCGCCGCCGACGTCGAGGAAGTTGGCGGGCTCCTCGCCGTAGAGCTTGATGATGTCCATAGTCGCCATGGCGAGGCCCGCGCCGTTGACCATGCAGCCGATGGTGCCGTCGAGCTTGACGTAGGACAGGTCGTGCCTGGAAGCCTCGACCTCCATCGGGTCCTCCTCGTCGAGGTCCCGCAGCTCGAGGATCTCCTTGTGCCGGTAGAGCGCGTTGGAATCGAAGTTCATCTTGGCGTCGAGGCAGACGAGCTTGCCGTCCTTGGTGACGATCAGAGGATTGATCTCGAGCAGGCTCATGTCCTTCTCGATGAACAGCCGGTAGAGGTCGCCGACCATCCTCACGCACTGGCCGACCTGGTCGCCGGAGAGGCCGAGGGCGAACGCGATCTTGCGGCCGTGGAAGGGGGAGTAGCCGGACGCCGGATCGATCGACAGCGTGACGATCTGCTCCGGCGTGTCATGGGCCACCTGCTCGATGTCCATGCCGCCGGCCTGCGAGGCGATGAAGGCGATGCGGCTGGTGGTGCGGTCGACGAGGGCGGAAAGGTAGAGCTCACGTGCGATCTCTGATCCGTCCTCGACGTAGAGCCGCTTCACGACGCGGCCGGCGGCGCCGGTCTGCACCGTCACCAGCGTGTTGCCCAGCATCTCGCGCGCGAACGTGCGCACCTCGTCGATCGACCTGGCGAGCCTGACGCCTCCCTTGTCGCCGGCTGCCGGCTCCTTGAACCTGCCCTTTCCGCGCCCGCCGGCGTGGATCTGCGCCTTGACCACCCACACCGGCCCGGGGAGCTGGCCGGCCGCCGCGACGGCCTCCTCGACCGTTGACGCCATGAAGCCCTTGGGCGTCGGCACGCGATACTGCCTGAACAGCTCCTTGGCCTGGTACTCGTGGATGTTCATTGGCGAAGTCCCCTGTTAGGCAGAATAGTCTCTGAAGTAACGCTTCGCGGCCTATCCCCACAATTCCGTCATCCCCGCGGAGGCGGGGTTCCACGTCACCGCTCCACCAGGGTGCGGCTACTTATGGACCGGTTTCGGTTCGACGTAGAAGCTCACGGTCCTGAGCGAAACAATCGCTGAAACGTGTCGTGGATTCCCGCCTTCGCGGGAATGACGGTATGGGTTGGTCGGCGTCTCACATCAACTTAAACGCTCCGGTGAGCAATCGCCTCGATCTCGACGCGGGCGCCGAGCGGCAGCGCCGCGACCTGGACCGTCGAGCGGGCAGGGAACGGCGCCACCATGTAATCCGCATAGACCTGGTTCATGCCCGCGAAGTCGGACATGCTGGTGAGGAAGACGGTCGTCTTGACGACGTGCTCGAAGCCGAGACCGGCAGCCGCGAGCACTTTCTTCAGGTTTTCCAGACACTGCCGGGTCTGGGCGCCGATATCGCCCTCGACGAGCTTGCCCGTCTCGCCATCGAGATGCACCTGGCCCGACAGGTAGACGGCCTGACCGGTGTCGATGGCGAGCGAGTAAGGCCCGACCGAGCGGAGAGGTGCAGCTTCGATCGCCTTCTTGTTCATCGTCTCAGTCTACTCCGTTTTGCGAGCTGCTGCAGCCAGGCCGAGTTGCCGGGTCAGGACTCCAGCCTGGCGTCCATGGTGATCTTCGCGTTGAGCACCTTGGACACCGGGCAGCCTTCCTTCGCCGCATTGGCGGCCTTTTCGAAAGCGGCGCGATCCGCGCCCGGCACTTTCGCCGCGACGTCGAGATGAACGGCCGTGATAGCAAAGCCATCCCCGGCCTTCTCCAGGGTCACCTCAGCCTCGGTGCGGATGCTTTCTGGCGCCAGGCCGGCTGTGCCCAACTGCAACGACAGCGCCATGGAGAAGCAGCCGGCATGCGCCGCGGCGATCAGCTCCTCGGGGTTGGTGCCCACCCCCTGCTCGAAGCGCGTCCCGAAGGAATACTGTGCGTTGGACAGCAGCTTGCTGCCGGTCGAAATGGTGCCCTTGCCGTCCTTCAGTCCGCCTTTCCACTCTGCCGATGCGGTCCGCTTCATGACGATCTCCTGTTCAACTGCCGGGTTGATCCCCCCTTCGAGTTGAATCAAGCGCTGAGCTGCGGCGCGATCCTGGTGCAGGCCTCCACCAGCGCTTTGACCGAATCCACCGATCTGGCGAACATGCCCGCTTCCGCGGTGTCGAGCTCGATCTCGACGATGCGCTCGACGCCGCCGCCGCCGATCACCACCGGCACCCCGACGTAGAGGCCCTTCACGCCGTACTCGCCATTGAGATGGACGGCGCACGGCAGAACGCGCTTCTTGTCCTTGAGGAAGCTCTCCGCCATCTGGATCGCCGAGGACGCCGGCGCATAGTAGGCCGATCCCGACTTCAGCAGCCCGACGATCTCGCCGCCCCCCTTGCGCGTGCGGTCGACGATCTGGTCGAGCCGCTCCTGCGTCAGCCAGCGCATCCTCACCAGATCGGGAAGCGGTATGCCGGCGACGGTCGAGTAGCGCACGAGCGGCACCATGTCGTCGCCGTGGCCGCCGAGCACGAAGGCGGTGACGTCCTCGACCGAGACCTTGAGCTCGTCGGCGAGGAAATGGCGGAAGCGGGTGCTGTCGAGGACACCGGCCATGCCCACGACGCGGCTGTGCGGCAGTCCCGACGCCCTCTGGAGAGCCCACACCATGGCGTCGAGCGGGTTGGTGACGACGATCACGAACGCATCCGGCGCGTACTGCCTGATCCCCTCGCCGACCTGCTGCATCACCTTGAGGTTTATGCCGAGCAGGTCATCGCGGCTCATACCGGGCTTGCGCGGCACGCCGGCGGTGACGATGCAGACCTGGGCGCCCTCGAGATCGGCATAGGAGTTGGTGCCCTTCAGCGCGGCATCGAAATCCTCGACGCCGCCGGACTGCGCGATGTCGAGCGCCTTGCCCTGCGGAATGCCCTCCGCGATATCGAACAGGATGACGTCCCCGAGCTCCTTGAGGCCGATGAGGTGGGCCAGCGTGCCGCCGATCATGCCTGCGCCGATCAGCGCGATCCTGGTGCGCGCCATGTGGTCGATCTCCCTGAGCCTGCAGCGTCGTCGAGCCGGACTGCGGAGCGGCGCTCACGCAGGCCGGGGCAGGCGTGAGCACGAATTCGCAGTCGCAGCATCTCGCACACGGTGGTTAGCCGGAAAAAGGCCACCGTTCAAGGCGCGAGGCGGCCTGGCGAACGAAAGTCGAGGTCCGAAACTCATTCGACTGCCGAGGACGCGCGTGCCCGGCGGCTGTTGCGGTCGGCGAGGTACGTTTCCGAGCGCATCTCCATCAGCCGCGACGCGGTGCGCTCGAACAGGTCAGCTCCGTCGCCGCGCACATAGAGGTGGTCCGGCTCGGCATCGGCGGTGGCCACAAGGCACACGCGGTTGTCGTAAAGCGTATCGATGAGGTTGATGAAGCGGCGCGCCTCGTTGCGGCGTTGCGGGCCGAGCACCGGGATGCGCTCGATGAGGAGCGTGTGGAAGGTCCGGGCTATATGCAGGTAATCGAGCGCCCCGAGCGGCTTCTCGCAGAGGTCGCCGAAGCCGAAGCGGGCGACGCCCATGGCCGCCTGAGGCACGCGGACCATGCGGCCCTTGACCTGCAGATCGCCGCGCTGCCCGCTCCCGCTGCCGGTCAGGCGCAGCCAGATCCTGTCGAGCTCGGCGTGAGCGGCGGCATCGGCGGGCGTGAAGTATAGCCGCTGCCCGTTGAGCTTCTCCAGCCGGAAGTCCTTCGCCGCGGCCAGCTCCAGCGCCTCCATGTGGTCCTCGATCAGGTCCACGAAGGGCAGGAAGAGCTGCCGGTTGAGGCCGTTTCTGTAGAGATCGCCGGGCGCCGCGTTGGACGTGGCGACCACGACCACGCCGCTCTCGAACAGCACCTTGAACAGGCGCCCGAGGATCATCGCGTCGGCGATGTCGGTGACGTGCAGCTCGTCGAAGCACAACAGCCGCGCCTCGGCAGCGATCCGCCGCGCGACCGCGGGGATCGGGTCGCCCGGGTCGGTCCGGCGGGCGACCGCGATGCGCTCGTGGACGTCGGCCATGAACTCGTGGAAATGAACCCGCCGCTTCGGCTCGAAAGCGACGCCGGCGTGGAACAGGTCCATCAGCATCGTCTTGCCGCGGCCGACCGCGCCGTGAATGTAGAGCCCTTTCGGACCTGGCGGCGCGGTGCTCGAGAACAGGGCGAGCAAACCGCGCCGCGGCCGCCGCTCGGCCAGCGCCAGCGCCAGCGCATCGAGCTTACCGGCAGCCTCGTGCTGCGCCGGGTCCGGCTCGATGCCGCCAGCGCCGACGAGCTCGCGGTAGCGCTCGAGGGGTCTTTTCACCATGAGCGCCGGGGCTAGCGCGCCCTGCCGCGGCGGTCAAGCCGCCAAGCCGCGGCGGCCGGCGCCCGACGCGTGCGGCTGCGCCCGCCCCGAGAGGTCGAGCATCCCCGATCGCGAACCGAGTGGGTTTCGGCCGATCACGAGGCCTCGAAGAACTTCGACCACCCCTGAGGCGAGATCCTGCCCGCGACCACCTCGCAGGCGCTCTGCTCGGCGATGAAGTGCACGCAAGCCTCGCATCTCTCGCCGGCGCGCGGCTCGTCCTGATAAAGCGCCTCGTCCTTAGAAACCTTCGTCTTCAGCTCGGCCATTGCCGCCTCCAGGATTCTCACTCGGCCTCGGTTGAGAACGCGGCAGAGGCGGCGAGGTTTCCCGACCGTCAGCGCATCGTGCGTCGTCCGGCAGCCATGGGCCTGCGTGCCGGGACTGACGAGAGCTGCAAGCGGGCTCCCCCAGTGACACGATGGAGATGGAGCATCGCGCTCGCAGACGCTCTGCTCAATTGCTGGTAACCTCTTCAAGAGTCTGGAAAATGATGATTTCCAGCAACACTGCTGGAGCAAACCCCCAGTCCGCAGCGCGTTGAATGGGAATACATGTCAACAAATCAAAGATGATTGCACATGCTCGATTTTGTCCGAAACGATTCGGATTGAATCCAGAGGGAGAAGAATTGATGGCTAGAACACCGGCAAAGGCAAAAAAGGCTCCGGCGAAGTCTGCGGCGAAGCCAGCAGCCAAGACCAGAGCCAAAACTGCTGCGAAAGCTCCGGCCAAGGCGAGGGCAAAAAGGACGACAGCAAAGAAGCCCGCTGCGAAGAAGCCGGCCGCCAAGAAGAAAAAGGCAGCCTGAGGTCGAGTCCGGACCCGAGCAATTCCTGCGGCGGCAGTGCCTGCCGCGAGTGGTGGCCGGAGATCGCCAGGGGGGCATCTCCGGTCCAATCATTTCAGGGCGCCCGCGGGCCGTTGTCCGGAATTGGGTTGGGGTCCGTCGATGGGCACGGCAGACGCATGGCGTTCGACGGCCAGGAACAGACGTTTCCAGACTGCATTTCCTAATGCCCGCCCGCCCCTCACCGTCATTCCCGCGGAGGAGCTTGTGACGGTCGCCATCCGGCCCCGGTCAGGCAGCGATCTACTCTCGGGCAAGGCGGGGGCCCAGGAGGCAAACCGTTCAGAAGTGTATGTCTTGACCGCAACCGGACTGGCCGTGGCGATGCGCAGCACAGATGCCCCGCCGCCGCGACGCTGCCGCGGGCATGACGGGAGTGGGAGGACACGGGCGTCCCAAGATCAGGCAGGCAAACCGGATCAGCTTAGCGAGCCATCCACTCCGCTCCGTCATTTCCGCGAAGGCGGAAATCCGTGATGCGTTTCAGCAAGGACACGGGCTAAGCAGCCGACCTCGATCCCAACCGGATCGCCACGGCGATGGCGCAACACAGGGTAGGAAGCCCGAGGCGGTGCAGCCTAGACTCGCCGCTCGACCATCAGCTTCTTGAGCTCGGCGATGGCCTTGGCCGGGTTGAGGCCCTTCGGGCAGGCCTTGGCGCAATTCAGAATCGTGTGGCAGCGATAGAGCCTGAACGGGTCCTCGAGATTGTCGAGTCGCTCGCCCGTCCCCTCATCGCGTGAATCGATCACCCAGCGATAGGCCTGCAGCAGTATTGCCGGCCCGAGATAGCGGTCCGAATTCCACCAGTAGCTCGGACACGATGCCGAGCAGCAGGCGCACAGGATGCACTCGTAGAGCCCGTCCAGCATCTCGCGGTCTTCCCGCGACTGCCTCCACTCTTTGCCGGGGGTCGGCGTCGACGTCTTGAGCCACGGCTCGATCGAGCGATGCTGCGCGAAGAAGTTCGTCATGTCCGGGACGAGGTCCTTGACCACGGACATGTGCGGCAGCGGATAGACCCTGACCGCACCCCTCACGTCGTCCAGGCTCTTGAGGCAGGCCAGCGTATTGGTGCCGTCGATGTTCATGGCGCACGAGCCGCAGATCCCCTCGCGGCAGGAGCGGCGGAAGGTCAGCGTCGAGTCGATCTCGCTCTTGATCTTGACGAGTGCGTCCAGGACCATCGGACCGCACGCGGCGCGGTCGATCCAGTAAACGTCGAGCCGCGGGTTGTGCGTCTCGTCCGGGTTCCAGCGGTAGACCCTGATCTGCTTCCAGTCGCCTTTGCCGGTCGGCCTGTTCCAGGTCTTGCCCTTCTGCACCTTCGATTTCGTCGGCAGCCTAAGCTGGACCATTGCCCCCAGTCCCTGTTGCCCGGCGAGGCGCGGGCCTCGCATCCGGAGCTTGACATGCGAGGCTGGGGGGCGGCCTGTCAACGGGTCTCTTCGTTGCATGCCGGCTCGGCGGGACGCGGGAGGGCGTGCGTCGTCAATCGGTCTTGTGTCGGCGCAGCGCGTGCACGAGCGCAGTGAGTTGCTCGGCCACGGACAGACCCGTTTCTACAGAGGCCTTGAGGGTCGCCCGCTGCGCGATGAGCCGGTTGAGCCGTTCCTGCTGCTCGCCGAAACCGAAGAACAGCTCCTCCGGCGCATCGATCTCGCCGTCCTCGATGGCCGACATGACGTCGAAGCTGTTTTGCGTGGCGAGCACCAGCATCGAGGCGATGTCGTTGATGGACTGCTGATAGAGCCGGGCCGCGTCGGGACCGATGCGCGGGCCATGCACGCCGAACTTGAGCGGCGAGGCGGCCGGCGCCCCTTCGCCGGCGAACAGTTTCGGGTTGCGCTGAAAGCGCCGGAAGATCTCGTTGAGCCCCAGACAGCAGCTCTCGAGGTCCCTGAGCGCGACGGCCGCCTTGCGCTTGGTGCGCGTACGGTCGGGTGTCCGCTCTTGCGCGACCCAGTTGACGGCGGCGATCGAGGAGATCGCGGCGAGCGCGGCCAGGGCCGGAAGCACGGCCGCGAAGGGATCCGGCGCAATGCGCGTGTCGTGGTCGGCCTTGCCGGGTGCCGTCATGACGTCGTTCGCCAATGCAGTGCTCTTTCGGATGAGACAGCCCGAGGGCCGGCAGAGCGGTGCGCCTCGGTCTAACGCACAAACCGGGCGATGATTCGAAGCTCCGGATCGTCCTACACGATCCGTCCGCCATCAATTGCCGCGCGGTGACACCCGATCGCTAAACTGCGCATTCCCGGCGCGGCAGCCCGCCTGCGGGCGCGACCTCGGTCTCCTCGACCGCGCCGGACGCTTCCGCAGCTTTGCTCCGCCGCGTGCGCGGCTGCGCGTCGCTGCGGAAGCGTACGTGACAGCAGAACAATGAGCGAATACTGTCAGGGATCAACCCGGTCCAAAATGTCAGGCATCAACCCGGTCGGACATCGGCTCAGTTTCGTTTCAGATCCTGCGGGTCCCGCTTGAGCCCTGACCCAGCCTCCTCCATTGCAATTGGGAGAGGGGACCTGCGCTTTTCCATCTGAACCGGAAATAAGCCCTGGAGATCGTCCATCAACGTGCCATTCGGCCCCTCGAGCATCGCGCCTGCATCCTCATGGTCCGCAGCCCGGGTCTGCGGAGTGCCGCCGTACGATCACCCAGTGGTTCCAGGCGGACACGAGCAGGAACAGGTAGCCGTTGAGCTCGATGAACTCCTCCCAGAACCGCATGCGGCCCTCGACGACCACCCGCCGGTCCAGATAGACGCTGATCATCAGCAGGGTTCCCGCCAGAACCAGAGGTATCGCGGCAGGCGCGAACAGGAGGCGGAGAAGCCCGCGCCATTGCCGCCAGTTGCGGGCCAGATACCAGAGGATCGGCAGCGTCATCGCGACGAGCAGGATCTCCTGCAGGCCGTGATGGGATAGCCACCAGAACCACTCGGGGCCGCCCAGCGTCTTCACGTCGATCTCGCGGACGAATGCGGCCGCGACCAGCATGGCGAGCGCGCCGGCCGCTGTCCTGTCGGAGTCCCGGCCGTGGCGCCAACTCCGCCAGAACAAAAGGAATGCCGGCAATACGAGGGCGAGCTGCGCGTACTCCAGGAAGCCGTGCTCCTTCCCGAGCGCGACGGCGTGACCTGCCGACCAGGCCGCCACCAGCGCGCCGTTGGTCAGCACCAGCATCGAAAGGATCAGCAGGGCCGGCCAGTTGCGGAAACCTTGTCCTCGGCCGTTGCGGCCGTCGGTGGAAAGCCGCGATCCACCATCGGACTCGCCTGGAGCGGGATGAGCCTGAACCCCCATTTTTGTCCTCGCAGCCGACGAGCCGTCACGCAGTCAGGCTCGAATTGCCGAGGCGGAGACTATTGCAAGCCGCTCCGAAGCGACAGCCCGTTCGAACGGTCGGCCCTCGTCTGCGGGGCTCAATGCCCCATCGCCTTGACGATCTCCTCGGTCATCTTCTTGGCGTCGCCGAACAGCATCATCGTATTGTCGCGGTAGAACAGCGTATTGTCGATGCCGGCATAGCCAGACGACATGGAGCGCTTGTTGAACATCACCGTGCCCGCCTTCCACACCTCGAGCACCGGCATGCCGTAGATGGGAGAAGTCGGATCTTCCTTGGCGGCCGGGTTGGTGACGTCGTTGGCGCCGATCACATAGGCGACGTCGGCCTGTGCGAACTCGTGGTTGATGTCCTCCAGCTCGAACACCTCGTCGTAGGGCACGTTGGCTTCGGCCAGCAGCACGTTCATGTGCCCAGGCATGCGGCCCGCGACCGGGTGAATGGCATACTTCACCTCGACGCCCGCCCTTTTCAAAGCATCGGCCATCTCTCGCAGCGCATGCTGCGCCTGGGCCACGGCCATGCCGTAGCCGGGCACGATGATGACCTTGCTCGCGTTCTTGAGCATGAACGCCGCGTCCTCCGCGGAGCCCTTCTTCACCGGCCGCTGCTCCGCCGCGCCGGTCGGGCCTGCCACCTCGCCGCCGAAGCCGCCGAGAATGACGGAGATGAAGGAGCGGTTCATGCCCTTGCACATGATGTAGGACAGAATCGCGCCCGATGAGCCGACCAGCGCGCCGGTGATGATGAGCGCGACGTTGCCGAGCGTGAAGCCGATGCCCGCCGCCGCCCAGCCCGAGTAGGAGTTCAGCATCGACACGACGACGGGCATGTCCGCGCCGCCGATCGGGATGATGATCAGCACGCCGAAGACGAGCGCCGCGGCGGCGATCAGCCAGAACAGCCATGCCGAGCCGCCGGATTGTGCGAACGCGGCGATGAGCAGGATCAGCAGAACGCCGAGCGCCAGATTGACGGCATGGCGCGCCGGCAGCAGGATCGGCTTGCCCGACATGCGGGCGGACAGCTTGGCGAAAGCAATCACGCTGCCGGTGAACGTTACGGCGCCGATGGCGGTGCCGATCGACATCTCGATCAGGCTGCCGAAGCCGATCTGTCCCCTCATGTCCGCGATGCCGAATGCCTCGGGCGCGTAGAGTGCCGCCGCGGCGACGAAAACCGCTGCGAGACCGACCAGCGAGTGGAATGCGGCGACAAGCTCCGGCATGGCGGTCATCGGGATCGAGCGCGCGACGTAGGCGCCGATGCTGCCGCCGATGCCGATGCCTCCGATGATCAGAGCCCAGGTCAGCGCCGACTCGGGCGCAGACACCTGCATCAGGGTCGTGGCCACCGCGATGGCCATCCCCAGCATGCCGAAAATGTTGCCCTGGCGCGAGCTTTCGGGGCTCGACAGGCCGCGCAGCGCGAGAATGAAGAGGATGCCCGAGAGGAGATAGAGGAGAGCGACGAGATTGGCGGACATGAGGTGACCTCTAGCGCGGCTTGCCGCCTTTTTTCTTGTACATGGCCAGCATGCGCTGTGTGACGAGGAAGCCGCCGAAGATGTTCACGGAGGCCATTGCGAGGGCGAGGAAGCCGAACAGCTTGGCGAGCACGGCTCCCGACGCGATGAGATCGACGCCGACCGCCAGCAGCGCGCCGACGACGATCACGGAGGAGATAGCGTTGGTCACCGACATCAGCGGCGTATGGAGCGCCGGCGTCACGCTCCAGACGACGTAATAGCCGACGAAGATCGCGATCACGAACACCATGAGCTGGTAGATGAACGGGTCGACGTCGGCTCCGGCCCCGGAAGCAGCGAAGGCGGGGTACGAGGCGAGCAGGCAGGACATCGCCGCCAGCACAGCCGCGAGCGCAATGCCCCCTCGCCCCGCTTGCGGGGAGAGGGCCAGGGTGAGGGACAGAGGCTGGCGCTGAGGTTCTCGATATGGATCTCCCCTCCCCCTTGCGGGGAGGGGTCGGGGGTGGGGGTGGACCGGCGCGAACGTCGCGTCTGTGGCGCACCCCACCCGCGCGGCTGGCGCCGCGCTGCCCTCCCCGTCGAGGGGAGGGCATGCTTCCCCTTTCCCCGCCTGCGGGGGGAGGGAATTCCATGTCGTTTCCTTCGTCATGTCACGCGCTCGGTTGCTGCAGGCTGGGGTGCACGATCCGGCCGTCGCGGGCGACGAGGGTCCCCTTGATGATCTCGTCGTCCCAATCGACCTTGAGCGCGCGCTCTTTCTTGTCGATCATCAGCTCGATGAAAGCGAACAGGTTGCGGGCGTAGAGGCTCGACGCACTGACGGGCACCTCGCCCGCAAGGTTGAGCGGGCCCGCGATCCTGACCTGGTTGACCTCGACGATCCCGTCGGGCCTGGTCAGCTCGCAGTTGCCGCCGCGCTCGGCAGCGAGGTCGACGATGATGGCGCCGGGCTTCATGCTCTCGACCATGGCGCTCGTGATGAGGCGCGGCGCCGGCCTGCCCGGGATCAGCGCCGTGGTGATGACGATGTCCTGGCTGCGGACGTGGCTGGCGACGAGCTCCGCCTGCTTCCGCTGGTACTCGGCCGACATCGGCTTGGCATAGCCCGCCTGCGTCTCGGCTCGGCTGAACTCCTCGTCCTCGACGGCGATGAACTTGGCCCCGAGCGAGAGCACCTGCTCCTTGGTGGCCGGCCTGACGTCGGTCGCGGTCACCACCGCGCCCATCCGGCGCGCGGTCGCGATGGCCTGCAGGCCGGCGACGCCGACGCCCATCACGAACACGCGCGCGGCGGGCACCGTGCCGGCCGCAGTCATCATCATCGGCATCGCCTGCTCGAACATGGCGGCCGCGTTCACGACCGCCTTGTAGCCGGCGAGGTTGGCCTGGCTCGACAGGACGTCCATCGACTGCGCGCGCGAGATGCGCGGCATGAGCTCCATCGAGAACAGGGTCACGCCGGAGGCCGCCAGCGCCTCGAGGCCGGCGCGGCTCCCATAGGGATCGAGCATCGCCGCAGCGACGGATCCCGCCTTGAGGAGATTCACCTCGTCGAGCGCGGGGCGGCGCACCTTGAGGAGGATATCGGCGCCGGCGAGCGCCTCCTCCCTCGAGCGGGAGATGTGGGCGCCCTGCGCCTCGTACAGCTCGTCCGCGAAGCGCGAGCGCGAGCCGGCGCCGCTCTCGACCTTCACGTTGCAGCCGAGGGCGGCGAGCTTCTTGACTGTGTCGGGCGAGACGGCGATGCGCGGCTCGTCTGCTGACTCCGCCGTAACGGCAATGATGACCATAGGGGATTCCGTAGCGTGGGCCTGGCGGGGGAATGACGGGGCAGGAGAAAGCCGGGGCGGGGAACGCGTGTCCTGGGCCTGGCGGCCTCGAAGGTCTCGCCGCAGCGTCAGCCCCGCAGACGAGAACGCACCTGATCGCTACAGCAACAGGATCGCCATGGCGACCAGGATCAGCGCCACGAGGCCGGCAAGATACTTCGCCCCCCTCACGAAACCGCCGTAGGTCCTGTGATGCTCATCATAGTCCATGGCCAGATTACCGCCCGAGCCGTCGATGCTCACGTCACCCCTCCACAATTCGTGCTTACGCACCCGGCGACGCTCCCATGCCATGCCGGAATGCCTCATCGCGCGCCACAGCACCTATCCCAGCCGGCGACCGGCTTCAAGTGCGATAGGGCCTTCCTGCGCCGCTATGCGGCAGGCGCGGCGTCGCGGACCGCCGGGTTGTGCACAGGCTTGGCGGACGCGGGCGCTCGCCAACGCTTAACGCATTTGACGTCCACTGGGCGGGCGCGGCACAACGCGTGCCCTGATCAATGCTGAAGGCAGTCACCGTTAAGCGGGGGACGAGATCGATGCGGGACAACAAGATCGGCTTTTTCACGGGCTTTGCGGCGGCGCTGCTCATGGGATGGGCCGCGATTGCCATACTCGGAGTGGAGCCCACGCAGGCTCTCGAGCAGCCGGCCGACGAGAAGGCGGCTCTCAAGGCCTGCGAGCAGCGACTGTGTGAGATCGTCGTGATGAAGCAGCCGGCCGGCGAGGATCTCGTCTGCCCGCTCTCCAAGACCTGGACGCAGTCCAAGATCAAGGACGGCATCGAGAAGCGCCGGCTCTCCTGGGCCTTCGGCGACGCGCGCTGCAGCGTCGATCTCAGCGCCAAGCGGGATCTGATCCTCGGCGCGGTGACGAAGCCCGAGCATGCGCTCGAGCTGCCGCCGCACCAGGTGAAATGCGAGATCGAGCGCGACAAGGAGATCACGCCGATCAACATCACCCTGGCGCCGAGAATCGCGTTCAAGAACGGCAAGGCCGAGAAGGCGTGGCTCAACCTGAAGTCGATCGAGGGACCGGCCGTCGTGAAGGGCGCGATCTGGACGGCGGCACAGATCGAGGACAACTTCGGCCTGTTCCACTCGGACATGATCTCCGAAATCAACGAGTTCGTCGAAAAGAAGTGCCCGAAGGCGCTCGCCGGCAAATGATCCGGGCGGCCGGCATCGAGGCCGCTGCCGAGGCGCCGGCGCCGGCGACTGTTGACGCGACACAATCGCGTGCGACAGTCGGCGGGCGCCTGCAGTCCTCGAGGAAAGGCCGATCGATGCGTTGCGTCACCACGGGCTTGGCTGCCGCGGCTGTCCTGCTGGCCGGCATTGTCTCACCTGGTCCGGCGGCGGCCGCACCAGCCTGCCAGAACACCGGCAGCTACGAGGTATGGCTTGCGGCGTTCCGCAAGGAGGCCGCGTCAGCCGGCATCTCGCGGGCCACGATCTCCGCTGCGCTCGACGGCATGGCGCTCGACCCCGGCATCATCGCCCGCGATCGGCGCCAGAGCTTCTTTGCGCAGACCTTTCTCGAGGTCGTCGACAAACTGGCGACGCGCAACCGCGTCCAGAGCGGGTCCCGGGCAATGCAGCGCCACGCCGCCATCTTCCAGCGCGCCGAGCGGGAATTTGGCGTGCCGGCCGCGGTCATCTCGGCGTTCTGGGCGCTGGAAAGCGATTTCGGCGTCGGCATGGGCAAGCTCGTCGTGCTGCGCTCGCTGGCGACGCTGGCCTACGACTGCCGCCGCGGCGAGATGTTCCGCGGCGAGCTCATGGCTGCGCTGCGCATCATCGACCGCGGCGATCTCAGGCCGTCCGAGATGATCGGCTCGTGGGCGGGCGAGCTCGGCCAGACCCAGTTCCTGCCCACTCACTACTTCAAGCATGCCGTCGACTACGATGGCGACGGGCGCCGCGATCTCCTGCGCAGCCCCGCCGATGTCATCGGCTCCAGTGCTGCGTTCATGCACAGCCTCGGCTGGCAGCGCGGCCAGCCCTGGCTGCAGGAGGTGCGGGTGACGGCCGAGCTGCCCTGGAAGGAAGCCGACATCGCGATCTCGCATCCGCGCTCGCAATGGGCCGGCTGGGGCATAACCCTGCCCGACGGAAAGCCGCTGCCGAGAGACGGCATGCCTGCCTCGCTGCACCTGCCGATGGGCCGCAACGGGCCAGCCTTCCTCGCCTATGCCAACTTCCACGTATTTCTGAAATGGAACCAGGCGCTGAACTACGCCACCACGGCAGCCTATCTGGCCACCCGGCTCGATGGCGCCCCTGGGCTCGGCAAGGGGCGCTCCCCGGTCGCACCGTTCGGGATGGCCGAGACGCGAGAGCTGCAGCGGCTGCTGAGCCGCGCGGGCCTCTACGGCGAGGAGATCGACGGCAAGCTGGGCGCCATGACCCGCGCGGCTGTCAAGGCGGCGCAGGTCAGGCTCGGTCTGCCGGCCGACTCCTATCCGACGCCGGAGCTGGTCGAGCGCTTGCGGGGCCGATAGATCGGGGTTGCGAGAACCCTCGATCGTTGCCGCCGAGGCCAGTTCGGCGTACGGTCCACGCCGCGCGCGGGGCCAGGCGTCGCCAGAACCTAGGAGATGGCATGTTGCTCGACGGGAAGATCGCCATCGTCACCGGCGCAGGTCAGGGCATCGGCCGCGCCTGTGCCGAGCGGCTGGCCAGGGAAGGCGCCAAGGTCCTGATCGCCGACGTCAACGACGAGCTGGGGGCCAAGGTGGCCGATGCCGTCAACGCTGCCGGCGGCGAGGCCGTATTCCATAGCTGCGACGTCTCCGAGCGGCTCGACGTCCACAATCTCGTCGCTGCGGCGCTCGAGCGCTACGAGCGCATCGACGTGCTGGTCAACAACGCCGGCGTGCTCGATGACAAGCCGTTCCTCGATCTCGACGAGACGGAGTTCGACCGCGTCATCAGGACCAATCTCAAGGGCGCATTCCTCTGCGGCCAGGCTGTCGCGCGGCAGCTCGTCAAGCAGCTCGCCGCCGGGGACGGCAGCGCCTCGCCGGGCGCCATCGTCAACATGAGCTCGGTCAACGCCTGGTTCGGCCTGCCCGATCACGTCGCCTACTCGGTCTCCAAAGGCGGCATCGCGCAGCTGACCAAGTCGATGGCGATCGCGCTCGCCCCGCACGGCATCCGCGTCAATGCGGTCGGCCCCGGCACGATCGAGACCCCGCTCATCAGGGACGTCATCAAGGATCAGGCCTTCCGGACGAAGGTTCTGTCCCGCACCCCGCTCGGCCGCTTCGGCAAGCCGGAGGAGATCGCCGCGATCGTCGCCTGGCTGGCGAGCGATCAGGCGAGCTACGTGACCGGAACCACGGTCTATGCCGACGGCGGGCGCATGCCGCTCAACTACGTGGTCACGACAGCCGGATAGGCGTGCGGAGGCGGTCCTCCGCCTGCTCGCAGCGTCCTCTTCGCAGAGGCGGGAAACCAGCTCACGCGCCCGCGGAGATGGGGTCGCCGCAAGCCGGCGCGTCAGGTGCTCGTGTCCTCGGCAGGCGAGGCCTCCGGCTCCCCGGCATCTTCTGTGTGCTCTTCCTCTTCCGCCGGCTGCTCCTCGCGGACCATGCCCCGCAGCTTGGCGAGCACGCGCGCCTCCTCCTCCTCGGGGGTGGCCTCGCGCGGCGCCTCCGGCGCCCGGGGCGCCAGGATCTCGGCGGGCCTGGGCACTGTCTCCGAGACCGGCAGCAGCGTGCCGGCTGCCTCGGCCTGCTCGGGCCTGCGCTCCTTCTCCAGGCGCCTCGCCGCTTTCGCGACCTCGGCGTCGAGATCGGTCTGTGAGCACAGCCCGAGCGTCACCGGGTCCTGCGGAACGAGGTTGGGGGAATTCCAGTGCGTCCGGTCGCGGATCTGCTGGATCGTGGGCTTGGTGGTTCCCACCAGCCGCATGATCTGGCTGTCCTTCAGCTCGGGATGGTTGCGCAACAGCCAGAGAACCGCATTGGGCCGGTCGTGGCGGCGGGACACCGGCGTGTACCTGGGCCCCCGCTTGGTCTTGACCTGCGGGATCTCCAGCTTCGGCTCGGCGAGCCTCAGGCGGACGGCCGGATCCTCCTCGGCGTGCCTGATCTCCTCGCGCGTCAACTGGCCGGTGGCGATCGGGTCCATGCCTTTGATCCCGGCCGCAACATCTCCGTCGGCGATGCCTTTGACCTCGAGCAGATGCATGCCGCAGAACTCGGCGATCTGCTCGAACGTGAGCGATGTGTTCTCGACGAGCCACACGGCGGTGGACTTCGGCATCAAGGGTCTGCGATCGCTCATAAAGGCCTTCCTCCCGGCTCCCGCGTCCGCCCGCGAGAACCTGTCGTGTCGAAATGATAAGGGAATTCCGTGCTTATATAGGGTGCCTCTGCGCGGCGCAACGGCCCAGGTTCGGGTGTCAGTAGCACACGATCTGTCCGGTTTAGGTAGCGCACAAGATGTCCGG
>JAHDXT010000051.1 GCA_023384095.1 Hyphomicrobiaceae bacterium | reverse complement strand
TGGACGCACCTCTGGTGGACCTGTTGTCGCGCCAGCGGCACAGCAGGGTAGCTATGTGCGGACGGGATAACCGCTGAAGGCATCTAAGCGGGAAACCCACCTCGAAACGAGTACTCCCTCGAGAGCCGTGGAAGACCACCACGTTGATAGGCCGGGTGTGGAAGCGCCGCAAGGCGTGCAGCTTACCGGTACTAATAGCTCGATCGGCTTGAATCGCTCTCATTAAGCAATGCTCATCCTGGCCGTTGCATCGGCGCCGTCTCCTCTCGGGGACTTAAAGCGATGCGGCGGTGGTTCCAAACGGGACCGGCGCGTGAATTGCGCGCCCAGGACGGGCGGTGAGAACTCCAAGAAATTCCAGAAGTCATCTTCTTCACCCTTTCGCCGACCTGGTGATTTTGGCGGGGTGGCTGCACCCGATCCCATTCCGAACTCGGCCGTGAAACGCCCCAGCGCCGATGGTACTTCGTCTCAAGACGCGGGAGAGTAGGTCGTTGCCAGGTCTGCAAAGGGGTGAGGAAGACTTCGATCGAGATCCCCTCTTCACCAATGCATAGAAAACGCCGCGGTGTGTCCCATCGCGGCGTTTTCGTTTGCCAAATCTTCGGGCTTCTCGTCAGCTCACTCGGGCGGATAAACGATCGTTCCGTCCGGCTGCGGCCGTGCCGATGCGGTCATCGTCGCCGGGTGGACCGCGTTCTCGCCGAGAATGTGGAAAACCTGCTCGCCTGCAGCGATCAGATAGTCGGCGATGATGCGCCTGTGGCATCGCCACCAGACCGCCTCGGAGCACATGATTGCCGTTCGGCGCGCGTGCCCGAGCGTCCGCAGCTCGGCGAGGCCGAGCCGATAGCTCTCCGTCATCGCGTAATCGGCGTAGTTGTGAAAGCTCTCGTTCTTCCAGAAGGAATTCGTCGAGGCCGGCGTTTCCTTGCTTCGGTGACGCAGACCGCCGAGCGCAGGAAGATGCCGGTAGGAGATCTGGCAGTCCGCGAGTGGTCCTGGAAGCTCATTCGAGTTGAACTGCGGATTCTTCCGCGACCGCGGGACTGTGCGCACATCCGCCACCAGATCGATGGCCGATGCGCGGAGCAGCCCTATGAAGAGCTGAATGGTCCGGTTCGAGTGGCCGATGGTATGGAACGGGTGCTGCATGATGTTTGCGTCCCGACTTGCACTCACGTCGGCTCAACCCGATCCGATGACGATCCGACCCCGCCGCTGAACCCCGAAACAAGGGGCCTCGTTCCGCGCTGGCGGCGGTGTCCAGGCTGGCTCCCGTCGAAATGCGCAACCAGCCATGCCAAAATTCTCCTGGCGAACACCGGCTGCACGGGCTTTGCTGCGACGATGGGCGGTGCCGGGCCGGGAAATGGACGAGAGCGCGAAAGTCGAACGCACTGAGCAACGACAAGAGCAAAAGAGCCTCGTCATCACGGCCGTGCTGCTCATGCTGCTCGCCGGACTGATGTCCTCGCTGCTGCACGTCGGCGTCCGGATCGTCAGTCCCGAGGTGCCGACCATCGAGATCGTCCTGCTTCGGTCCCTCTTCACCATCCTGATCACGTTTCCGTTCCTGTTCCGCGGCGGGCGGATCTCCTGGCGCAGCAGCCGGCTCGATCTGCAGGCTGTACGCGGGGTGGTCGGCGTCTGCTCCATGACGGCGTGGTACTATGCGCTCGCCGTGCTGCCTCTCGGCGATGCCGGCGCGCTCAGCTTCTCCTCGGCCATTTTCGTCACACTCGGCGCAGGCGTTCTGTTCGGGGAGTCTGTGGGAGTCCGCCGCTGGACGGCCGTCGTCGTCGGCCTCATCGGTACCGCGATCGTGCTGCGGCCGGGCTCAGGCCTGCTGTCGTGGGGCGCGGTGGCCGCGCTCGGCTCGAGCATCCTCTGGGCCGTCTCGCTGCTCATGGCCAAGCGGCTGGCCAAGTACGACAGCACTTTGACGATCACCTTCTATCAGCCGCTGATGATCGCGCCGTTCGCCTTGATCGGCTCACTGCCGGTCTGGGTCTGGCCCAGCCTCGAGTCCTGGCTGGTGCTGCTCGGAATGGGGCTCCTCGCCGCAATCGGCAACTACGGCTACGTGCATGCGCTCAGGATCGCCGACGCCAGCATCTCCATGCCCGCCGATTATGTGCGGCTGCTGTGGATGGTCGGCTGGGGCTACTTGCTGTTCGCTGAAATCCCCGCAATCTCGACCTGGGTGGGCGCGGCGCTGATCATGGGCTCGACCTTGTTCATCACCTGGCGCGAGTCCCGGCTGGCGCGGCTTCGCTAGATCAGCCGACCTCGCAGGGCCGCGGTTGTTTGCCGGGCACATAGCCTAGCGCCGCAATGTCGAGTAGAGTCGGCATCGGCTCATGCCGATGCAACCGGCAGGAGCCTAGTGTCCCGATTCCGAAGCTCGCCCACGTTCGCCCGCTGGCACGTGAGCAATTTCGGAATCAGATCTGGCCCGGAGCTTCACTCATCATGGTCGAGACTCGGCGCACGGCGCCGCTGGAAGCCATTCTCGAGCATCTGTCGCTGCGCCCGACGGCGGGTTGCGAGGATCCGATCAGCTTCCAATCGAGCGGACGGCTGACTCTCGGGGTCGAGATCGAGCTGCAGCTCATCGACAGGACGACATTCAACCTGGCGCCGCGCGCCGAGGAGGTCCTCGCGTGCGCCACCGATCTGCCCAGCCTCACGAAGGAGTTCTACCTCAGCACGGTCGAGATCAATTCGGGCAAATGCGCAGATGTGCATGAGATCAGCCGCGACCTGCTCGACACCCTGCTGCGGCTCGAGGCCATCGGCGACGGCCTCGGCCTTTCGTTCTCGACCACCGGTTGCCACCCCTTCGCGCGGTACGCGGACTGCATCATCACGCCGACCCCGCGCTACAACGAGCTCATCGACCGCAACCAGTGGCTGACGCGGCGCATGACGGTCTACGGCATGCACGTCCACCTCGGCATGGGCAGCGGCGACGAGTGCATCCGCTTCAACAACTTCTTCCTGCACTTCCTGCCGCATCTGCTGGCGCTGTCGGCCAGCTCGCCGTACTGGCAGGGTGAGGACACCGGCCTGGCCTCGTGCCGGCCGACGACCTACGAGGCGCTGCCGACGGCAGGGCAGCCCTACGTTGTGCATTCCTGGCGGGAGTTCGGGCAGCTCTGCAGCACGCTCAAGGCGTGCAATGCCATCCAGTCGCTCAAGGATCTCTGGTGGGATCTGCGCCCGAGCCCGACGCTCGGCACGCTCGAGATCCGGATCTGCGACGGGCTGGCAAGCCTGGCCGAGACGCTGGCCGTCGTCGCCTTCGTGCACGGTCTGGCGCATTGGTTCCGCGATCATGCGAGCTGGCTGGAGCAGGTGCCGCCGCCGCCGCGCTGGCTGGCCCGCGAGAACAAGTGGCGGGCGATGCGCTTCGGGCTCGACGCGAAGCTCGTCACGCATCTCGACGGCAGCGTCAAACCGCTGCGGGACGACGTCCTCGACTGGTGTGATCGCATCGCCGGGAACGTTGCGGCGCTGGGCTACGAGCCCTACTTCGCGACACTTCGGCAGGTCCTGGCCGAAGGCAACAGCTCCATGCGGCAGCGCGCAGTCTACGCGCGGACCGGCTCACTGCAGCGGGTCGTGCAGCAGAACATCGCCGAGTTCCGCGCCCGTGCGCCACTCTGGACGGCCGGCGATGCGGCCGAGCCCGCCGGTGTCGTGTAGATATCGGATTTCAGTTGGCGGCGGCACGCATGACAGGACCCGATGCAAGCATGCTCCTGGCTGGGATCTCGACCTGGGTCGAGATCGAGAGCCAGACGGCGGATGTCGCAGGCGTCAATCGCCTTATGGACCGGGTCGCCACAGGTTATCGCCAGGCCGGCGCCTTGGTCGATCGCATCGCGGGCGAGGCCGGCGCCGCCGATCACCTCTCGATCGCGGCGCCGTGGGGCGGCGACGGCCCCGGCGTTCTCGTGCTCTGCCATCTCGACACGGTGCACCCGAAAGGCACGCTCGATCGGTTCAACTTCCGCGTCGAGGGCGACCGCGCGTACGGGCCCGGCATCTACGACATGAAGGGCGGCGCTTATCTCGCCTACGCGGCCTATCGCTCGCTGGCCGAGGCGGGCAGGACCACGCCGCTGCCGTTGCGATTTCTCTATACGTCCGACGAGGAGATCGGCAGCCCGCACTCGCGGGCGCTGATCGAGGCCCATGCCCGGAGTGCCAGGTACGTCCTCGTCACCGAGCCGGCGCGCGACGGCGGCAAGGTAGTGACGGCGCGCAAGGGTGTGGCCCGGTTCGTCATCACGGTCGAGGGCCGGCCGGCCCACTCAGGCTCCCGGCATGAGGAGGGGCGCAGCGCCATCGTCGAGATGGCGAGGCAGATCATCGCCATCGAGGGCATGACCGACTACGCCCGCGGCATCACCGTCAATGTCGGAAAGATCGAAGGCGGCACGGCGGCCAACACGGTCCCGGCGCACTGCTGGGCGACGATCGACGTGCGGGTCAGGTCCGTCGCGGACGCCGACGAGATCATCGCCCGGCTCGTGGCCCTCAGGCCGAAGACCCCCGGCACCCGCGTCGAGGTTGCGGGCGGCCTCAACCGCCCGCCATTCGAGAGGAACCCGGGTGTCGCCCGGCTTTTCGAGCACGCCCGGGGCCTCGCCCGCGAGCTCGGGATCGATCTCGAGGACTGCTATACCGGCGGCGGCAGCGACGGCAATTTTACCGCGCACGTCGTGCCGACGCTCGATGGGTTGGGCGTCGACGGTAACGGCGCGCACACGCTGGAGGAGCACCTGCTGATCTCCTCTCTGGTGCCCCGCATGCTGCTGCAGCGCCGCCTGTTCGAGACATTGACTGATGGTGGGCGCACCTGAGCATCGACACTGCCGAGAATGGTGGGTGCCCGGCCGGCTCCGGAGTTCCGCTTGCCGCTGACTGGCTCTGGCAGATAACGGCCCGGCAGCAAGGCGCTGAGCTCGCGTTCGACGCGCGCCGTTCGGCAAGTCGTTTCTCAACGACATGAAAATCCGCTATAGATCGGGTCAAGCGCTCAGTCGAAAGCGCATTCGGGAGGGATCGATGGCGCATTGCTGAGGCCGAGAAGGCCGACGTCGGGCGCGCGAGTGCGACATCGCTCCGCGCGCAAGCTTCTCCAGCCGTAATCCGAGACCGTTCTCGCATGCCGACCAATCATCGGGCCGCATACGCTGGCGCGCTGATAGCTGCACTGGCAGCCTGGATCGCCTTGTCCTTCCCGTGGCTGTCCGGCGCGGTCACAATTCCCTACGACGCCAAGGCGCATTTTCAGGCCCAGCTTCAGTTTCTCGCCGGCGCGCTGCACAGCGGGCAATCGCCGTTCTGGGTTCCGCACGTGTTCGCCGGCTCGCCACAGATCGCCGATCCGCAATCGCTTATCTTCTCGCCAGCCATCCTGCTGGCCTACTTCGATGCAACCCCGAGCTTTCGCGAGCTCGACGCCTACGTGCTGGTGCTGCTCGGGCTGGGCGGGCTCTCGATCTTCATGCTCGGCCGCGACCAGGGCTGGCATCCAGCCGGCGCGCTGCTGGCTGCCCTCACATTCGCGTTCGGCGCCTCCGCCGCCTGGCGCATTCAGCACATCGGCCAGATCCAGAGCCTGGCCCTGTTCGGCATCACGCTATGGCTGCTCACGCGGGCCCTCGACCGCTCGTCCATCGGCTTCGGCATCGCTGCCGGGATCGCGGCCGGCCTCATGGTCGTCAAGCCGGACCAGGTCGCTCTGCTGGCCTCCTATGTGCTGGCCGGGCGGGTTGTCGCTCACTGGCTGGAGAGGCGGCACAAGGGCTTTGGTCTGAAGAATAGCGTCACTCCGCTCCTCAGCGGAGCTGCCGCCGCCGCCGTCATCAGCGGCCTGCCCCTGCTCATGACCTACCTGTTCGCCGAAGCCTCGAGCCGGCCGGTCATTCCCTACGAGGAGGCAATTCGCGGCTCGCTGAACCCGGCCTCCCTGCTGACCTTTTTCATCGGCGACCTTTTCGGCGCGCTCGACCCCCGCGTCGAATATTGGGGGCCCTCGAGCCCGGGCTGGGGCAATGGCGACCTGTGGCTTTCGCAGAACATGACCGTCGTCTATCTCGGAGCGCTTCCGGCGATCGCGATCTTTACCATCGGAATGACGCGAGGGCTGCTGTGGGAGCGCGAGATGCGCGTCTACACCGTGGCGTGGCTGCTTGTGCTCAGCTACGCTCTGGGCCGTTTCACCCCCGTGTTCGGCGCTGCCTTCGATCATCTCCCCGTCGTGGATGCGTTCCGTCGACCGGCCGATGCGACGTTCGTCGTCGGAGCGCTGATGGCACTGCAGGCGGGGTACGTTTGCCATCGCTGTGCGACCGGAACGATACCCCCCGCATCGTGGATGATGAGGCTGCTGGAAGCGGCCTTGCCGGCAGCCATATTCATTGCCGCTCTGTCGATCGCCGCGCAGCTCGGCAAGCTCGACGTCGCCTGGAAGCCGATATCGAGCGCCGCCGGCTGGTGCGCCGCGTCGGCAGCCGCTCTGGGCCTGCTGATCGGAACCGGCCGCCAGCGCCCCGTCCTGGCGGCGTCCGTCATCGGGGCGCTGGTCGGCGCCGACTTGTTCGTCAACAACGGCCCCAACGAATCGACGGCGCTCTCGCCCGAGCGTTACGAGTTCTTGCAGCCGGACACCAAGAACGCCACGGTCCGGCTGCTCAAGGACAAGTTGCGCCGAAGCCCGGGCTCACCCTGGCGCGATCGCGTCGAGCTGGTCGGCTTGGGCTACGAGTGGCCGAATGCCGCGCTGATCCACGGCTTCGACCACGTGCTGGGCAACAACCCGCTCAGACTGAAGGTCATCACCGACGCCGTCGGTGCCGGCGACACCATCGCGGGACCCGACCAGCGGCACTTCACGCCCTTGTTTCCTTCGTACCGTTCCCTGCTGAGCAACATGATGGGGCTGAGATTCATTGCGAGCAGCATCCCGATCGAGCGGGTCGATCGGCGGCTTGCACCCGGTGACCTCAAGCTGATCGCACGCACCAAGGACGCCTACCTGTATGAGAACCCGAGAGCGCTGCCGCGCGTCATGCTCGTTCACGACTGGCAAGTGGCCGACTTCGACCACCTGATCCGCACCGGTGCGTGGCCGCGGTTCGATCCGCTGAGGACCGTGCTGCTCGATCAGACCCCCGCGCCGCAGCCCGGCCCGCCGGCGGCCGGGCGAGGGGGTGCCGGCAGCAGCATCGCGCTGAAATCCTACGAGAACACCGAGGTGGAGGTTCTGATCGAAGCCCCCCGCAGCGGTTTTCTGATCCTCTACGATGTCTGGCATCCCTGGTGGCAGGCTACCGTGGACGGCGAGCCGGTGGAGATCATGCGCGCCAACGTCCTGTTCCGAGCCGTTCAGGTGCCGGCCGGCCGGCACGCCGTGCACTTCAGCTTCACGCCCCTGACCGGCGCCGTCGCCGAGCTCATGGAATGAGCTGAGTTGCAGACCGAGCCGTTTCGCCAGGCGCGCCTTGCTGCCCCTTAGTGGCTCAGAACGCCACCTGGTCGCCGCCCTTGAGCTGCAGCATCTCGCGGGTGTCGTCCGGGGTGGCGATCTCCAGACCCAGTCCCTCGACGATCTGGCGCGCGAGACGCACCTGCTGGGCGTTGCTCTCGGCGAGCTTGCCGGGCCCGGCCCATAACGAATCCTCCAGGCCGACGCGGACATTGCCGCCCATCGACGCCGCCATGGCCGCGATGCGTAGCTGGTTGCGGCCGGCGCCGAGGACGCTCCAATGATAGTCGGTGCCGAACAGCCGGTCGGCCGTGCGCTTCATGTGCGCCACGTCCTCCGGATGCGGGCCGATGCCGCCCAGGATTCCGAACACGCTTTGCACGAACAGCGGCGGCTTGACGACCTTGCGGTCGACGAAATGGGCCAGCGTGTAGAGATGGCCGATGTCGTAGCACTCGATCTCGAATCGTGTGCCGTTGCCGGCGCAGGTCGTGAGGATGTACTCGATGTCCGCGAACGTGTTCTTGAAGAAGCCGCTGCGCGAGCCCTCGAGATAGGGCCGCTCCCAGTCGAACTTGAGCTCCTTGGTCCGGGCCAGCATCGGGTAGAGGCCGAAGTTCATGGTCCCCATGTTGAGCGACGCGACCTCGGGCTTGAAGGTCGCCGCGGGACGAACGCGCTCCTCGACGGTCATCGTCATCGCGCCGCCGGTGGTGATGTTCACCACGCAGCCCGACCGCTGTTTGATGACCTTGAGGAACGGCGCGAACGCGTCCACGCTCTGGTCCGGCTTGCCGGTCTTGGGATCGCGCGCGTGCAGGTGCACGACGGCGGCGCCCGCCTCGGCCGCCCCGACGGCGGCATCGGCGATCTCCGAGGGCGTGACCGGCAGAAAGGGCGACATCGACGGGGTATGGATCGAGCCGGTCACGGCGCACGTGATGATGACCTTGCGGGACTTGCTCATGGGTAAGGCCTCTCAATCCGAGAACGGTTGGATCTTCCGCTTGTGGGCAGCGAGCGCGGCGAGCTGCTCGTCGCGCCAGCGGGTCTTGGCGGCATGGCGGCGCGGATCGGGAGTGGGCCCCCAGGCCGCGGCGGCGGCCGCCGTGTTGCCATCCTCCCAGACGGACTCCTTCGGCTGGTCGTGCGCGAGGCGGCGGAAGAACGGGCTGTAGCGGGCGCAGTAGTCGGGAATGCCCCCTGGCGCATTGAGCTCGATGGTCTCGAACGGCCCCATGAAAGACCAGCGCAGGCCGAGGCCGTTGCGGATCGTCTCGTCGAGATCCTGGGGGCTCACCACGCCCTCCTCGACGAGCCGGAACGCCTCGGCGAGCAGCGCCGTCTGGAGCCGGTTCAGCACGAAGCCGTCGACCTCCCGTTTCACGTGGATCGGCACCTGGCCGACGGCACTGTAGATCCGGCGCGCGCGCTCCATCACCTCGGGGCAGGTCCAGGGAGCGCCGCAGAGCTCGACGATGGGGACCAGGTGCGGCGGGTTGACGGGGTGCGCGACGAGGCAGCGGCTGCGACCGGCGAGATCCTCCGTGTAAAGGGATGTGACGAGAGACGAGGTGGACGAGGCGAGGATCGTGCCGGGCGCGGCTGCGGCATCGAGCCGGGCGAAGACCTCCCGTTTCATGTCGAGGGTTTCGGGCGTGCTCTCCTGGACGAGATCGGCGCCGGCAACGGCCTCCTCGAGGCTGCCTCGGATTGCGACCCGCGCCGCTGCGCCGGCGGGATCGGCCGCCAGTCCGTGACGCGCAAGGTCCACCAGCCCTTGCGCGATGAGGCTTTTGGCGCTGTCGGCGGCGCCTGCAACCCCGTCCCACAGCGCGATGTCCCATCCGGCGCGCGCGAACACCATCGACCAGGCACGGCCGATCAGCCCTGCCCCGATTATGGCCAACTTCGGCATGCGTTCCCTCGTAGATCGAGCTTTCGCCGGCTTGCGAGCATGACACAAGCTCGCCTGCGCATCTCCGGACGGTACCGTTTCAAGGTAGCCGCCGCGTGCGATAATGCAAAACAGATAACGTCAGCGTCAGGAGAAGGGCTGCCAGCATGGACATGCACATCGAAGGACTGCGCGTGCTCGTCACCGCCGGGGCCGGCGGCATCGGGCTCGAAACCGCGCGCGCGTTCGTGCGCGAGGGCGCCAGGGTGCACGTCTGCGACGTCGACTGCGCCGCGCTCGGGGTGCTGGCGAGGAGCGATCCGAAGCTGACCTGGAGCGTCTGCGACGTGGCGGACCGGGGGCAGGTCGCTGCGATGTTCGAGGAGGCGCTGAAGGCGCTCGGCGGGCTCGACTGCCTCGTCAACAACGCCGGCATCGCGGGGCCGACGGGGCGCGTCGAGGAGATCAACCCCGAGGACTGGGATCGCTGTCTTGCGGTCGACATCACCGGTCAGTTCAACTGCGTCCGGCTGGCGGTGCCCCATCTCAAGGAGAGCAGCAACGCCAGCATCATGAATCTCTCCTCGCAGGCCGGCAAGCACGGCTTCCCGCTGCGGTCGGCCTACGCGGCGGCGAAGTGGGGCGTCGTCGGCTTCACCAAGACCATCGCGATCGAGCTCGGCCCCCATGGCATCCGCGCCAACGCGTTGCTGCCGGGGCTCGTCGCCGGCGACCGCATCCGCCGCGTGATCGAGGCCAAGGCGCAGCAGCGCGGCGTCTCGTTCAAGGAGCAGGAACAGCACATGATGCAGTTCGCGTCGCTCAAGGAGTACGTGACCCCGCAGCAGCTCGCGGACATGGTCGTCTTCACGGCCAGCCCGCGCGGACGCACGATCTCGGGGCAGGCGATCTCCGTGTGCGGCGATACGAACATGCTGGGGTGACGGCGAGCGCAGCCCCAATCGAGTCCAGCCGATGGGGGTCGGACCCGCAGGGTCTGAAACGAAACTGAGCCGAAGGGGTCAGATCCCCGATCAGCGTCGACGCCAGTGTTCCGCCTGGTCCCCTTTGCCCTTCCTTCCGTCATGGCCGCGAAGGCGGCCATCCACGCAACTCTCCACACCTGATCTGCGGCGTGTCGTGGATTTTCGCCTCCGCGGGAATGACGGTGTGGGTATGCGGTGGGAATCGTTCCGTCATCGAGGGTCGGCAAAGCCGGCGAGCGGCTGACCCCAATCCAGCGCCGCCTCAGCGGCACTGGCGTGCTTGACCCGTGGCGGAACCTGCCTGATGGTCCCGGACCCATGCAGGACCGAGCCCCAGCGACACTGCGTCCGCCCTCGCTGCAGGACGTCGTCCGCGCCGTGACCGGCGTGCCGCACGCCATCGCGACGTGGCGGGCCAGGCAGCGCTCGTCTCCGGCCTGGACCGCCGCGGTGGCCGTGGTGCTCGCGCTCATGCTGCTGCCGATCGTGACCATCGCCGTGCTGGCCCTCACCCCGGCTGAGAACATCTGGCCACATCTGGCCAGGACCGTGCTGCCGAGGGCGCTGCGCGAGACGGTGCTGCTGATGGCCGGAGTGGGGCTTCTGACGCTGGCGATCGGCACGGCGGCGGCATGGTTCGTCACCATGTACCGCTTTCCCGGCCGCGCCGTGGTCGACCGCCTGCTGGTGATCCCGCTGGCGATGCCGACCTACATCGTCGCCTACTGCTACGCGGATCTGCTCGACTTCGCCGGCCCCGTGCAGAGCGGGCTGAGGGCGACCTTCGGGTGGACGAGCGCGCGCGACTACTGGTTCCCCGACATCCGCTCGCTCGGCGGGGCCGTGCTCGTGATGTCGATGGTGCTCTACCCTTACGTCTACCTGACGGCGCGGGCGAGCTTCGTCCAGCAGTCCGTCTGCGTGCTGGAGGTGGCCCGCACGCTCGGCCGCACTGCCCTCGGCGCGTTCCGGTCGGTGGCGCTGCCGCTGGCCAGGCCGGCGCTCGCGGCCGGCGTGGCGCTGGCGCTGATGGAATGTCTCAACGATCTCGGCGCGGTGCAGTACCTCGGCGTCGAGACGCTGACGGTGAGCATCTACACGACCTGGCTCCAGCGCTCGAACCTCGGCGGCGCGGCACAACTCGCCGTCGTCATGCTCGCGTTCGTCGCGCTGCTGTTCGCGGCGGAACGGCTGGCGCGCGGCCGCGGGAAGTTCCACCACACGACGGGGCGCTACCGCTCGATCCCGTTCTCGGACGTGGAGGGCTGGCGCGGCTATCTGGCGGCCGCCATCTGCGCGCTGCCCTTCGTCCTCGGGTTCCTGGTGCCTTTCGCGGTGCTCATCCGGCCGGCCCTGCGCTACGCGACGGAGGCGGAGCTGGCGGGGTTCTGGCAAGAGGCCGGCAACAGCGTGCTGCTGGCCTCCGCGGCGGCACTGCTGGCGGCGGCGTGCGCCCTGCTCCTGGCTTACGCGAAGCGGGTGGCGGCGAACGGGTTCACCCGTCCAGCGGTTCAGGCGGCGGGGCTCGGCTACGCGGTGCCCGGCACGGTGCTGGCGCTGGGGTTGCTGATGCCGCTCGCTGGCCTCGACAATACGGTCGATGCGCTCGCCCGCGAGCTCCTCGGCGTCTCCACGGGGCTTTTGCTGTCGGGCTCGGTCGTGGCGCTGGCGCTAGCCTATACGATCCGCTTCCTTGCCGTATCGCTCGGCTCGGTGGAGGCCGGTCTGCACCGCATCTCGCCCAATCTCGACGCCGCCGCGCGAACGCTCGGGCAGAGCCCGCTGGCGACGCTGTGGCGGGTTCACATGCCGCTGCTGCTGCCCGCGCTCGGCGCAGGCGGTCTACTGGTGTTCGTCGACTCCATGAAGGAGCTGCCGGCCACGCTGCTGCTGCGCCCCTTCAATTTCGACACCCTCGCCACGCAGGTCTACAGCTATGCGGCGCTCGAGCAGTTCGAGCGGGCGGCGCCGGGCGCGCTGACCATCGTGGCGGTGGGGCTCATCCCAGTTCTGCTGCTGCATCGGGCGGTCGCCGGCGGGCGCGCCGGCGGTGGCAGCGGCACCTGATCTCACCACCGCCGCGGGTGCCGCTCAGATGATCTCGTCTTCGTCCATGACGGGCTCGGCCGCGGCCTCGCGCGCGAGATCCTGCGCCCGGCTGCGGCCGATCTCCTCCGACCACGCGAGGTGGAACAGGGCATCCCCCATGTTCACGATCGGCAGCGTGGTGCGGCCGATGATGATGCCGCGCCGCGGCGCGCGCACAGGCGCATCGCCCTCCTCGTATGGGTTTGCGACGTGCCCGATCACCTCGCCTTCGCCGACCGCCTCGCCGATCCTCCTCGAGGTGCGCAGCACGCCGCCCTCCGGCGCGCGCACCCACTTGGCGGCATCGGCGAAGATGGGCTGCGGACCGCCGCCCGGCGGCCGGGCCTCGACACCCTCGGGCAGCTCCAGCATCCCGATCCTCAGCATGACGTTGGCGATCCCGTCGACGCCCGCCTTGATCGCGAACTCGTCGAAGCGCAGGCCCTCGCCGCCCTCGTAGACGAGGACGTCGACGCCGGCTTCCCGGGCCGCCTTGCGCAGCGAGCCGGCGCGCTCGGGGCTTTCCAGGATAACCTGCGTTCCGAACGCCTCGCCGAGCTCGCGGCAGCGCGCGTGCCGGGAGAACTCGCAGCGGATCTGCGGCAGGTTGACGCGATGCACGGCAGCGGTATGGAGGTCGATGCCGATCTGACACCGGCTGACCACCTCGGTCAGCAGCAGGTTCGCCAGCCGCGCCGCCAGCGAGCCGTTGGGCGAGCCCGGGAAGGAGCGGTTGAGGTCGCGGCGGTCGGGCAGGTAGCGCGAGCGGCCGATGAACCCGTAGACGTTGACGACGGGGACGCACAGCAGCGTTCCGCGGACGTTGCCCGGCTGCAGGATGCGCAGCACGCGGCGGATGATCTCGACCCCGTTGAGCTCGTCGCCATGGATCGCCGCGGTGACGAACATCGCGGGCCCGGGCCGGCTGCCGTGCAGCACGTGCACCGGCAGCGTCACCGGCGTGTGATTGGAGAGCTTGGAAACGGGGATGTCCACGAGCTGCCGCTGTCCGGCAGCCACCGACACCCCGCCGATCTCGAAGGCCTGTATCACGTCGACGATCCGCGATGCTGCATCCCGTCAAGCCTGAAGCTCCGGCAGGCCGCGGAACAGCTCCAGCGCCTCGGGGTTGGCCAGCGCCTCCTTGTTCTTCACCTCCCGCCCGTGGACGACGTCGCGCACCGCGAGTTCGGTGATCTTGCCCGACTTGGTGCGCGGGATGTCGACCACCTGCACGATCCTGGCCGGCACATGGCGCGGGCTGGCTCCCGTCCTGATCTGCGCCTTGATCCTGTCCTTGAGGGCGCTGTCCAGCTTCAGCCCCGGCTTCAGCGCGACGAACAGCACGATGCGCACATCGCCGTCCCAGTCCTGCCCGATGACGATCGATTCCTGCACCTCCTCCAGCAGCTCGACCTGGCGGTAGATCTCGGCGGTGCCGATGCGGACGCCGCCGGGATTGAGGGTCGCGTCCGAGCGCCCGTGGATGATGATGCCGCCATGTGGAGTCCATTCGGCGAAGTCGCCGTGGTGCCAGACGTTCTCGAACCGGGAGAAATAGGCCGCGGTGTACTTCCTGCCGTCAGGGTCGTTCCAGAAGCCGATCGGCATCGAGGGAAACGGCCGCGTGCAGACGAGCTCGCCCTTGCCGCTGACGGCAGGCCGGCCATGCTCGTCGAGCACGTCGATGGCCATGCCGAGGCCGGGCCCCTGGATCTCGCCGCGCCAGACAGGCTCGGTGGGTATGCCGAGCACGAAGCAGCCGACGATGTCCGTGCCGCCCGAGATGGAGGCAAGATGCACGTCCGGCTTGATGTGCCGGTAGACGTAATCGAAGCTCTCTGGCGCCAGCGGCGATCCGGTCGAGAGCACCGCGCGCAGCGAGGTGAGGTCGTGGGAGCTCTGCGGCTCGAGGCCCGTCTTCTTCAGCGCATCGATGTACTTCGCCGATGTGCCGAAATGCGTGCAGCCTTCCGCCGCCGCGTAGTCCCAGAGCAGGCTGGCCGAAGGGTGGAACGGCGAGCCGTCGTAGAGGAGCAGCGTGGCGCCCGAGCCGAGGCACGTGACGAGCCAGTTCCACATCATCCAGCCGAGCGTCGTGAAATAGAAGACGCGGTCGCCCGGCTTGACGTCGGAGTGGAGCTGCTGCTCGGCGAGGTGCTTGAGCAGGGTCCCGCCGGCGGAATGCACGATGCACTTCGGCACGCCGGTGGTTCCGGACGAGAAGAGGATGTAGAGCGGATGCGAGAACGGAAACCGCGTGAAGGATGCAGCCCGATCGGCGCGCGCCAGCACCGCGTCGCCCCACGTCTGTGCCAGCCGGCCCTGGCGCACGAGGCTCATGTTGAGCCCGTGCGCGACCGCCTCGGCCTGGCCGACATAGGAGACGATGACGACCTTGCGCACCGAAGGCAGCTTCGCGGCGATCTGCTGCAGCCGGTCCGAGAGGTCGATCGTCTTGCCGGCGTAATAGTAGCCGTCGCAGGCGATCAGCACCTTGGGCTCGATCTGGCCGAATCGGTCGAGAACGCCCTGCACTCCGAAGTCGGGCGAGCAGGAGGACCACACCGCGCCTTCGGCCGCCGCGCCCAGCACGGCGGCGATGGCCTCCGGCATGTTGGGTAGGATGGCCGCCACGCGATCCCCGGCTGCAACGCCTGCCTCGCGCAGCATCGCCCGTGTCCGAGCCACCTGCGTCTCGAGCTCGGCCGCGCTCATCCGGCGCTTGACCTTGTCCTCGCCCCAGAACACCAGGCCCTGCCCTCTTCGAGCTCCTTGCAGGACATTCTCGGCGAAGTTGAGCCGGGCCGCAGGGAAGAAGCGCGCCCCCGGCATGCGCTCGCCATCGAGCAGGTAAGGCGGCGGGCCCTTGTCGCCGATGACGCCGCAGTAGTCCCACAAGGCGCGCCAGAACCAGCCCGGATCCACGATCGACGCCGAGTGCAGGTCGCGATATTCCGTCAGCGGCCGTCCGGCGTCGGCGCCCGCCCAATCCATGAACGTCGCCATGTTGGTCGCCGCCCGGCGCACAACTCCCGGCGACCAGAGGGGCTGGTTCATGATTATCTCCTTCGCATCACCCGTCACCTCGCAACTCGGGTGGGAAACGTATATGAATGGCTGCGGGCGGACGAGACCGATTCGCGCCCGAGTGGAGACACGCAAGCGCTCTCTTGCTTACGTTACCCCACGCGATTAAGAAAGCGACTGGGCTGATGACGACAGGACACGCTCGCTTGCGACTGGTTTCCGCGTTCGCCGCCTCGACCTGAACGAGACATTCGTCGCACACGACGATGGGGGGCCCGCAAATGCAGAACATCAGGCCCGGCCGGCTCGCGATGGCTGGTGCGCTCCTCGTGTCTTGCATTGCGCTCGGCTTGTCTGCTCCGCTCGTCTTCAACTTCGACGCCAGCGAATTCAAGCTGGCGAACGTTGCCGTATTCGCCGCCTCCCGCGACGGCCACGAGATCACCACGCCTTTCAGCATTGCCACTGCCCCGCGCATCCGGCTCGAGCGCGGCAGCATCGCGCTCAGCGATTCGGCCGCAGCGCGCGACGCGGGCGAGAGAGCAGACGCGCTGCCGCGGGACAGGTCGGCAAAGCTGGTCATCGACGGCGGCGTGTTCCAGATCGCAGGCGGCCACCAGGGCGACGAGACCGGTCCGTCCGGCCCCGCCGCCCACCTCGTCAAGGCGCTGCAGACGCTGAACTTCCATGAGCTGGCAGTCCGCCGCAGCACCGTCAGGGTCGTCCTCCCCGACGGCCATATCGAGACGCTGACGGACGTCGTCGGCGAGGTGCTGGTCAACCGGCAGAGCAGCATCGCCATTCGCGGCAGCGGCAAGCTGCGTGGACAGAGCATCACGTTCGACCTGTCCGCGCCCGCGGTTGCCGACAGCAAGGCCGGCCCGCGGGTGCCGCTGAAGCTGCGCTTGAAGTCGGAGCTGCTGGACGTCGCTTTCGACGGTCGGCTCGGTGCGTCGGATGTCGTGCAGCTTCAGGGGCGGATGGAGCTGGCGATAAGCAACGTCCGCCAGGCCGCGCGCTGGGTCGGGGCGCCCTGGCCGCCGGGCTCGGGGCTGCGCGACGCCAGGATCAAGGGGGAGTTCGAATGGCAGGGCCCCGCCCTTGCGTTCGACAAAGCGACGTTCAGGATGGACGGCAACGAGGCGACGGGCGCGCTTGCCCTGAGCTTTGCCGGAGAGCGGCCTGCCCTGACGGGCACGCTGGCGATGCCGACACTCGATCTCACACCCTACGTCCCGGACAAGACCGCCGGCCCGCTCCCGGCCTTTCTGACCTGGGGCAGCTCCGAAGGTGAAAGCCTCGCGGCCCCGATCGGGCGGCGGCTCGATGCGGACATCCGCGTTTCGGCGGCCCGGGTTCGAATCGGAGACGCGGCATTCGACCGGTTTGCAGCGTCGCTGTCGCTGAAAGGAGGCCGTCTGCTGGCCGACATTGCCGAGATCGGCATCGAAGGTGGGCGCGGCAGCGGCCAGCTCACCGTGGAGCTGGCGGGCGAGCAGACGAGGATCGCGATGCGCGGCCGGCTGGAGGACATCGATGCATCGCGCGCCAGCGCCCTCCTGCTGGGACATGGCGCCGTTCACGGACTGTCGACCATTACGGTCGATCTCGCCGCGACGGGGGATTCACCGGCCGACCTGCTCAACGCGCTGCGCGGAAAGGCCTCTTTCAGCCTGCGGGAAGGCGGCAAGCTCGGCATCGACGTCCGGTCACTGCTGGGCGCCGCGCAGAGGGGTGACGTCGAGGGCTGGGGATTGGCGACGCGCGGCCAGACGTCCGTAGACGGTCTCGAGGCCAAGCTGCGTGTCGACAAGGGAGTCGTCGCCAGCGAGCTGGTCGAGGCGACAGCCGGCGACAGCCTGCTCAAGGCGACCGGCACCGTCAGCCTGCTGTCGCGACAGTTGAACCTGCGGCTCCTGCTCGATGCGGTGCCGAAAGCCGCGCGTGCTGATCTGCCGCGTGACGTCATCGTCTTCCGCGGACCCTGGGCGGCGCCGAGCATCACGCTCGAGCGTTAGTCCGGGAACTGCCCGGCTGAACGTCGTGATCGCCTCACCGGCAGGATCCCGGCCGGAAGGACCTCAAGAACGCCGCATTCGGACAGAACTCGGGCGCCAGGTGTCCACCGCCGTCGTCATGAGCCAGTATCCAGGCTTCGCAGGCATCGAGGCTGGTGCAGCGCTCACAGGCTCGCACGGCTGCAGTCATGACCGTGCCGTCCCCGGATCGGAGCGCCGCCTCGAGATCGACCGGAACTCGAGACATGATATCGGTCAGCCGCCGAGCAGACATCAGCTCCGACTCGGCAGATTCGTGTTGCAGCAACATTTCGATGCAATCTCCAGGGCTGCTGAACTGTCTCATGGTATTGGATGACTGCGGACGAGTTCTTGACCCTGGTCAAGAGCACCGAAAATTTTCGTCCGGTGGCCGCTCGGTTTCCGGGGTCGAGACATGATGTTGCAGCGCGTGGCGCGCGCGCCCGGCAGCCCCCGAAAACGAATCCGGCAGAGCCGCCAGGAGCCGCACGGCTTCTGGCGGCTCTGCTGGCGTCAGCCGCGGAACGTCACGCCTTCGTGACGATGATCTCGGCGTAGGCGGAGGGGACGCGCATCGAGCCGTCGCTGGCCGTGTTGAAGCGCGCGATGGTGGCGTGCAGGTCGGCTGCCAGCGCTGTCTGTCCCCGCGCATCGAGGGCGAGGAATGCCTTGTGCACCGGACCGTAGTAGGTGCGGAAGAAGTCCACGAAGTGGTCCGGCGAGCTGTAGCGGAAAACGAAGTCGCGATCGTTTATCGCGATCGACCGGGACCTCCCGGCGAAGACCTCCTCGATCCAGGGCCTGCTGCCCCAGAGGGCGGGGGAGTTGACGCCGGCCGGCGGCGCAACGTGCTTGCCGAGAGTCTTGAACAACTGGCCGATGAATCCCTCGGGCGTCCAGTTCGCCATCCCTATCCTGCCGCCCGGCCGGCAGACACGGAGCATCTCGCTGGCGGCCTTGAGCTGGTTCGGTGTGAACATGACCCCGAACGTGGAGACGACGGCATCGAAGGCGCCGCTCTCGAAAGGAAGCTGCTCGGCGTCGGCAACTTGATAGTCGACGTCCAGCGCTTCCGCCTCGGCCCGCGCGCGGCCGCGCGCCAGGAGGCTTTCGACGTAGTCGGTCGAGGTGACGCGGCACCAGCGGCGCGCGAACGCGAGCGTCGCATTGCCGTTGCCGGCCGCCACATCGAGCACCTTTGCAGCCGGGCTCAGGTCCATTGCCTCGGCCAGACTCTCGCCGACGATCTGCAGCGTGGTGCCGATCCGGGCATAGTCCCCGGACGCCCAGGCCGCATTCTGCTTGGACTTGATGGCCGCGTAGTCGGGTACCGCGGGGATCTGTGTCATTACAGGCACTGTAAGCTCCTCTCCATTGCCCCAGGACGCTGTCGGAATTTTGAACACTGGGGGCTTGCCCGATCGGGCGGGCCCGCGGTATCGCCGAGGCGCGCTCGACGTGCTTGAATGGACCGTGGGGATCGCGTTGAGATTCGTTGGAGATTGTCGGGGGATCGCACAATTCAACCAGCGGACGGCCTTCGCCGCGCGAGGAGGTTCCGGCGCACCGAGCGCCCCCTCCTCCGAAGCGAAAGCCTTCCGCTTGCTGCCGGAGCAGCTTCATGCGGTACCGCTTCGATCGATTCGAGCTCGACACGGAACAATATGCCCTCCGAGCTGACGGGGACGATATCCACGTCGAGCCGCTGGTTTTCGACCTGCTGTCCTACCTCGTCGAGCATGCCGGCCAGGTGGCGCCGCGCGACGCCATCATCGAGCACGTTTGGAAGGGCCGCTTCGTCTCCGACGCCACGGTTTCGAGCTGCATCAAGTCCGCGCGGAAAGCGCTCGGCGACAGCGGCCAGGACCAGGCGTACATCCGCACGATCCGGGGTCGAGGCTTCCAGCTCACCGCTTCCGTCACGAGCATCGCAAGCAGCGTCGAGACCTCCCCGTCGCGAGCTCAGCAGCAGGCGGGGGGCGAGCCGGGTGGCCCGACCAAGGCCGTGGTCCCGCCGAGCATCGCCGTTCTGCCGTTGTTTCCCTTGTCGCTCGACCCTCAGCTCGGCCTTTTGGGCGATGCGATCGCGCAGGAGGTCATCCTGGAGCTGTCCCGCCTGCACTGGCTCTTCGTCATCGCGCGCGGATCCTCGTTCAAGTTCCGCGGTAATGACATCGATCCGGTGAAGGTCGGCGAGGTGCTCGGCGCCAGCTATCTGCTGACGGGCACCCTGATGCAGCAGGCGGGCCTGTGCGTGATCTCGGTCGAGATCACGCGAGCGCCCGACAACAACGTGATTTGGGCGGAACGCTTCACCACGCCGACCGACGAGCTGATGTACATGCGCTCGACCCTCGCCGGCGAGATCGTCGGGGCATTGGAGCCGCGCATACAGCGGTCCGAGGCGTTGAACGCGGCCAAAGTCCCGACGGAGCACCTGGATGCGTGGTCTGCCTATCATCGCGGGCTATGGCACATGTTCCGCTTCAATAAGCGCGACAACGACCAGGCAGCACAGCTTTTCGCACGCTCGGTGGGGATCGATCCCGGATTCGCGCGCGCGCACGCAGGGCTGTCCTTCACCCATTTCCAGAAAGCCTTTCTTGGTTTCTCGCCGGACATCGAGGGCGAGAAGCGGCAGGCCCGCCTTTTTGCCGAGCGGTGCATGGAGCTCGACCCGCTCGATCCGTTCGTCAACCTGACGATGGGCCGGGTGGAATGGCTGTCCAGCAATCTCGAGTCGGCGCAGCAATGGATGGAGCGCAGCATCTCGCTCAGCCCCAACTACGCCTTCGCCATCTACAACAGCGCTCTCGTGGGCACCTTTCTCGGCGAGCACGAGGGCAACGAGACGAAGATCGCCAAAGCGATATCGTTGAGCCCGATCGACCCGCTGAACTATGCGATGCTGGCCACGCGCGCCCTGACCCATTCGATCCGCGGCGATTTCCGGGCGGCGGCGGCGTGGGCGGACCGCGCTGTCCGGTCGCCCAATGCGCATGTTCAGATATATGCGATAGCCGCGTTCACGAACGAGCTGACGGGCAATCGCCAAAAGGCAGAGGAGTACGTCAGTCACATCCGGCGGTCGCACCCCACCTACGTCGGGTCCGACTTCATCAGGTCTTTCCCGTTCCGCGACGGCAACGTCCGCAAGCAGGTCGAGCAGTCGCTGCAGCGCCTCGGGCTTTAGGGCTTCGAGCGAGGTTGCAGCGGCGGCTTGAATACGGATCGCGATGGGCCGACATTGTGCGCCAGCGCGCGCCTTTTCTCGCCGGCTCCGCCATCTTCGAGGCTTTCACCATATGACCCTGTTTCCAGAGAACCTTGCGGACCGGTTCCGCCGCTTCAAGTACCGGCACTTCTCGCCGAACCTGGACCATTACGAGTCGCTGGCCACGCTCGGCCAGAGCCCGGAGGTCATGGTGGTGAGCTGCTGCGACAGCAGGGTCGACCCGGAGACGATCTTCAGCGCGATGCCGGGCGAGCTGTTCGTCGTGCGCAACGTCGCCAACCTGGTGCCTCCGTACGAGACGACCGGCAAGTTCCACGGCGTCAGCGCCGCCCTCGAGTTCGCGGCGCTCAATCTGCGGGTCAAACATATCGTGGTGCTCGGGCACTCCGGATGCGGCGGCATTCGCGCCTGCCTGGAGCAGTCCGCCACGCGCCAGTCGGAGGCCCAGTTCATCTCGAATTGGATGTCGATCCTGGACGACGCGCGCCGGGAGCTGGTCGAAGCCAGCGCCGGACGCAGCATTCCGGAGATGCGCTCGGAGCTGGAGCGCGAGGGCATCAAGGCCTCGCTCGGCAACCTGCGCAGCTTCCCCTGCGTCAGGACCCTCGAGAGCAAGGGCCGCATGCATCTCCACGGCGCCTATTTCGAAATTTCGACAGGCAGGCTGTCGGTGCTCAACGAGGGCACGGGCGAGTTCGTCTCGATCTAAGGCGCGGGCCGGGACGGGCAGGCGCAGAAGGCACGGGTCAAAATGGCGCATCGCCTCAACCGGAGGCTGCAACTGCCGGAATGCGCATCGAATTCGCCCTGACATGGCAAAGTCGAAGTGCTATGACGCCCGGATCGCTCGCGGCAACGCCAGGATCGCCGGACCGGAGTTAAGGATACGGCGCGACGCTCGGCTGCCCCCGTCGGGGGCGAGGTGTAGCATGGGCGTCATCCGCCCTCGGAGCATTGCCGGATTGCGATTGCAAGGATGCGCGCGCGTGCGCCCGGAATGTGATGCCATGAGGAATGCCACCGAAAGAATGCAGCGCCCTCCGGCTTCGCGTCGCCACGGCTGGCCGGCTGTCGTGCGCCGATGCCGTATCGACTGGTGATGCCGGTATGATGGATTCGAGCGACCGGACAGCCGCACTCGAGTTGGAGGTGGAGTCGCTTCGCCGTCGGCTGGCCGAGGCCGAGGCCGCGCTGCGTTCCCAGTCGGGACCCGCCGACGAGGCAGTTGCGGCGGACGTCCACGGGCTGCGCCTGCGCCATGAAGCCGTCGTGCAGGCTTCCAAGGACGCGATCTACGCCCTCTCGCCCGACCTGCAGATCGAGACCTGGAACCGCGGCGCGGAGGCCATCTTCGGCTTCGCGCCCGACGACGTCATCGGCGGGTCGGAACGCGACCTGTGCCCGCCGTCCGAGCTCGAAGCGCTCGATGACCTGGTGCGGCAGGTGCAGGAGCACGGCTCGGCCATGACGGTGGATGCCGTGCGATGGCGCAAGGACCGCTCCTGGATCCGGGTCATCCAGTCGCTGACACCCATCCGGGATCACGACGGCCGGACCGTCGGCTACGCCGTGGTTGCCCACGACATCACCGAGCGCAAGCGCACCGAGCGCCAGCTCCGCGATGCGATGGCTCGCACGTCGCTGGCGCTTGCCGCCGGGCGGATGGGCACCTTCGAGCTCGATCTCGCCAGCCAGCGCAACACCTGGTCCGACGAAGTCTACGCGATCTACGGTCTCGACCGGGCGGCGTTCGAGCCGACGCTGGAGAACGTGCAGGCGCTCATCCATCCCGACGACCGCGGCTTGTTCGCGGACTGCCTCGAGAAGGCTCGCAGCGGGGGCTGCTTCGAGGTCGAGCTGCGGGTCCGGCATCGGGATGGCAGGTACATCTGGGTGCACAGCCGGGGGCTCGCCAGCTTCGATGTCGATCACAAGCCGCTGGCGCTGTTCGGGGTCGTCGCCGACATCACCCAGCGCAAGGAAGCCGATCGCAACCAGCAGCTCCTGATCGGGGAGCTCAATCACCGGGTCAGGAACACGCTGGCGACGGTACAGGCGATCGCCAGCCAGACGCTGCGGCGGGCGAAGGACCCGGCGGATTTCGTGCCGAGCTTCAGCGGCCGCATTCAGGCGCTGTCGCGTGCCCACACTCTGCTCACCCGGACCGCCTGGCAGGGCACGGATCTCGACTCGCTCGTCCGCGAGCAACTGCTGCTCGGCAGCACGGACCGCATCACCTGCGAGGGGCCGGACGTCTCGCTCGAGCCGCAGCTTGCGCTGCAGCTCGCGCTGGTCCTGCACGAGCTCGGCACGAACGCGCGCAAGCACGGCTCGCTGTCGGTCCCGAATGGATTCGTCACGGTGAGGTGGATGGTGGAGCACGCCGGCGACAGCCGCTCGCTCCACCTCAACTGGATGGAGCGCGGCGGGCCCCGGGTCAATCCGCCGGACTCCACCGGGTTCGGCACCCTTCTGATCGAGCGGATGCTGCAGCAGGGCCAGTGCGGCCATTCGCGGATCAGTTTCGATCCTGCCGGGGTCACGTGCGAGATCAGCATGCACCTCCCCCGGCCGGCCCCGGCGGCTGGCGTGCCCTCCGAACCCGATGCTGCAGCACAAGCCCCGGAAAGGGTCTCCGGATCGCGAGCGTGACCAGGAGCGCCGGATGGCAGTGCGCGTTGCGGCAAACACGGCCTAAGCTTGTGGAACGCGGTACCGGAGGTTAGCCCGGTTTCCGATCGATTGGCAGTGGCTTGGCAAAGTTCTCATCCCGGCCGCAGCAGCCGCGCTAGAGCGTGTTCGGTTTTAATCGGTGGCGGTGCGATGCCCTCCCCTTCACGGGGAGGGCGGCGCGGCGAAAGCCGCGCGGGTGGGGTGGGGCCACGAATGCAACATCCGAACCCGGGCACCCCCACCCCCGACCCCTCCCCGCAAGGGGGAGGGGAGACGTGGTCGTCGCACCTGTTTCAATCTCAGCCGAACAGACTTTAGTGCGTGGCTGCGGAGAGCCGGACCCAGGGGCCACATGCTGCAATTCGTGATCGCGTTTGCGCGAGAAGCGCTCTAGGCTGCCGGATCGGTCCACCGGTCGCATCTACCGCCGTTTCTGAAAGGACCTCGATGCCGCGTTACGTCGCCAGGCAGCTCGCGAACATGCTGGTGACGCTCCTCGTCGTTTCGATGCTCGTGTTCGCGCTCAACGAGCTCACCCCTGGCGATGTCGCCCGCAAGCTGCTCGGCCCGTACGCGAGCCAGGAGCAGGTCGATGTCCTCTACGAGGAGCTCGGCCTCGACCAGCCCGTCGCCGTACGCTACGCGGAGTGGCTCGGCAAGGCGCTGACCGGCGATTTCGGCGAATCGTACGTCCATCGCCGCGCGGTCTCGGAGGTGCTCTGGGACCGGCTCGCCAACACGCTCCTCCTCGCTGCCGTCAGCTTCGCCGTGATCGTGCCGTTCTCCGTCCTGCTGGGCGTCCTCGCGGGCATGCGCGAGCGCAGCCCGATCGACCGGTCGGTGTCGGTGTTCTCGTCCGTCTGCGCGTCGATCCCCGAGTTCGCCATGGGCGTGTTCCTGCTCGCCATCTTCGTCGTGTGGCTGGGCGTCCTGCCGGGCACGTCGCCGCTGACCACGAGCGGCGGCTGGCCGGTGTGGAGCCAGTTCGTGTTGCCGGTGCTGGTGGTGACGTTCTACGATGCCGGCTACCTGATCTCGATGATCCGCACCTCGATGGTCGAGGTGATGCGCCAGCCCTACGTGCGCACGGCCGTGCTCAAGGGCATGCCGTTCCGCCGGGTGGTCACCCGGCACGCCATGCGCAACGCGATCATCACGCCCTTCACCGTGATCCTGCTGCAGCTCAACTATCTGGTCTCGGGGCTCGTCGTGGTCGAGACCGTCTTCGCCTATCCGGGCTTCGGCCGGCTGATGCTCGAGGCCGCCCTCGCCAAGGACATCGCGGTCATCGAGGCCGGAGCCCTGGTGGCGGTCGCAGTGACCATGCTGACGCAGCTCATCGGCGATCTCGGCTACATGGCCCTCGACCCGAGGATCCGGGTGTGAACGACGTCGGGCAGGATATCGCGCGTCCTGCGGAACGGAGCCTCGCGGAAGCCGGGGCCGAGACCCGAAACGCCGGCCGGCTCGCGAGGCTGCGACGCGCCGCGACGGCCTCTTCCGTGGGCACGATCGGCGCGGCGATCGTCGGCTTCTGGGTCTTCTGCGCAATCTTCGCGCCTTGGATCGCACCCTATCCGCCGAACCAGGTCGATCCGGCCCTGGTCGCCGATCCTTATCCGTCGGCCGACCACTGGCTGGGCGTGGATCACCTCGGGCGAGACATCGCCTCGCGGCTGGTCTGGGGCGCGCGGACCGTCCTCACGGTGGCGCCGGTCGCCGTGCTCGGCGCAGCGGCGCTCGGCACGATGCTCGGCCTCCTCGCCGGCTACCGGGGTGGCCGGACGGACGCGGTCATCATGCGTGTCGGCGACACGCTGCTCGCGTTTCCGAAGATCATTCTCTACCTGATCGTCATCGCGCGCTTCGGCGCCTCGGCGCTCAACATCGTCCTGGTCATCACGCTCACGGCCGCTCCCATCATCGCCCGCATCGTGCGCGCGGTGACGCTCGACGTGAAGAACCGCGACTACGTCGCCGCGGCGCGCCTGCGCGGCGAGAGCACCTTCTACATTCTCGCCTACGAGATCCTGCCCAACGCGCGCGGACCGCTCGCCGTCGATTTCTTCCTGCGGCTCGGCTACACGATCATCGCCATCGGGGTGCTCGGCTTCCTCGGTGTCGGCCTGCCGCCGCCCGATCCGGACTGGGGCGGCATGGTCAAGGAAGCCTACGGCATGATCTTCGTCTGGCCGCACATGACGCTGATCCCGGCGGCGGCCATCTCCTCGCTCGTGATCGGGTTCAATTTCCTCGCTGCCGGCTTGCGGGAAGCCGAGCTCGATGGGTGACGTTCTCGCCATCGAGAACCTGTCCATCGAGTTTTCAGGCCGGCGCGGCCGGCAGCGTATCCTGCAGCAGGTCAGCTTCTCGATCGCCCCGGGCAAGGCATACGGGCTCGTCGGCGAGTCCGGCTGCGGGAAATCGACAGTCGCGCTCGCGGCGATGCACTACCTCCCGGCCGGCATGAGCGTGACGGGCGGACGAGTGCGCGTCGACGGCCGCGACCTCGAAGGGCTTTCCAAGGCCGAGCTCCGGGCCCTGCGCGGACGCCGCATCGCCATGGTCTACCAGGACCCGATGGCGAGCTTGAACCCGGTGATGACGATCGGCCGGCAGATCGCCGAGGTTGCGCTGCTGCATGGCGAGCGGGACCGGTCCCGGGCCCTCGACCGGGCCAGGGCCATGCTGGAGGAGGTCCGCCTCCCGGACGCCGAAGCGATGCTGGCGCGTTACCCGCATCAGCTCTCGGGCGGCCAGCAGCAGCGGGTCGTCATCGCCATGGCGCTGATGGCCGAGCCGGCATTGCTCGTCATGGACGAGCCGACGACCGGGCTCGACGTCACCATCGAGGCGGCCATCCTCGAGCTCGTGCACGACCTCAGGGCGAAGCTCGGCACCGCGATCCTCTTCATCAGCCACAACCTCGGCACCGTCGCCAGACTGTGCGAGGACATCGGCGTTCTCTATGCAGGCCGGCTGGTGGAGACCGGACCCGTGCGCGCCGTCTTCAAGTCGCCCGCGCACCCTTATACCCGCGGCCTGCTGGCGGCGCTGCCGGACCTCGACCGCCCCCGCCCGGACGGCCGGCTGGTGCCGATCGAGGGGACGCTGACTGCAGAGGATCGTGCTCGACCGGGCTGCGCTTTCGCCCCGCGCTGCGACTTCGCCGAGCCGGCAATGTGCAACACCAGGCCGATCGCGCTCATCGACACGGATGGAGGAGGCGTGCACCGCGCCCGCTGCGCGCGGCTTGCGGCAGTCCGGGCCTCCGGTGTGCTCGACACTCGGCCAGGTCGCCCGGCCCGCGATCCGGCGTCGGCCCCCATCGTGCTCGCGATCAGCGGTCTCTCGAAGCGGTACCCGGTCGGCGGCCGTTTCTCCGGCCGCGGCGCCAGCGAGGTCCACGCGCTAACCGAGGCTTCCCTGGAGGCGCGGGCCGGCCAGACGATCGCCATCGTCGGCGAATCGGGCTCGGGCAAATCGACGCTCGCGAAGGTGGTCACCGGGCTCACCGAGGCGAGCGCCGGCAGCGTGCGCCTCGGCGGCACCGAGATTGCGGGGACGCCCGTGGACGAGCGGCCGCGCGAGGTGCGCCGCCGCATCCAGATGGTCTTCCAGAACCCCGATGCCACGCTCAATCCGAGCCACTCGGTCGAGTTCGCGCTGAGGCGGCCCCTGCAGTTGCTGCGTGGCCTGCCCTCCGGGCAGGCGCGGACCGAAGCCGCACGCCTGCTGGAGCGGGTGAAGCTTCCGCCCGATCTGCTCAGGCGCATGCCGCACCAGCTCTCCGGGGGGCAGCGACAGCGCGTCGCGATCGCGCGTGCGCTCGCCGGCAACCCGGACCTCATCATTGCCGACGAGCCGGTGTCCGCGCTCGATGTCTCGGTGCAGGCGGCCATCGTCAACCTGCTGGCCGACCTGCTCGAGCGCTCGGGGGTGGGGCTCGTCATCATCTCCCATGACCTCGCGCTGGTGCGGAGCATGGCCGACCATGTCGCCGTGATGTATCTCGGCCGCATCGTCGAGCATGGCCCGACCGAGCAGGTGTTCGCGCCGCCCAGCCACCCCTACACGGAGGCCCTGCTCGCCGCGGCGCCGCGCCCGGACCCCGATGCCGGCCCGCCGGCGATCGTTCTGTCGGGCGTCATGCCGAGCCCGACGGCCGCGCCGCGGGGCTGCCCCTTCGCGAGCCGATGCCCGAAACGCATCCCGGGCCTCTGCGAGACCGAGCCGCCGCCGCTGCGCACCTTCGGCCCGCACACGATCGCGTGTCATCTGGAGTTGGGCGAATAGCGAGTAGCGAATAGCGAATAGCGAATAGCGAATAGCGAGTAGCGAGTAGTGATACCGACTCCGGCTGATTGATTCACGCTATGTGCTGGATTCACATGGGGCAG
>JAHDXT010000050.1 GCA_023384095.1 Hyphomicrobiaceae bacterium | reverse complement strand
GCAGCGGACAACTCGTGTGCTACGAGAACCGGACAAGATCAAAAGCTACCGACAGGCAGGAACGCGAGCCTGCGCCGATCATCCGACGCGACCAGCAGTTCCGCTCGCGCGCGTCCGCCGCGCCGCCCGGTGCCGTACCGGAACGCGGGGCTCACGATCAACCGTCTCCGACGGGCAGGTCATGAGAATAGGTGGGAACGACGATGACAATTACTGGTTTGCTGGTCGCAGAACCGACCCTCTAGACTGCCAGCGCCCGCGAATAACGCAGGCAGGGACGGATACGGGGAGAGGAGCGCTTTACAATGAATACGCGCATCGTTGCCACGCTCGCCATGATGGCGCTGCTGCCTTGGCCGAGTCTGGCTCAAGCGCAAAGCAAGTTCTCCGATAGCGTCGTCAAACTGGGCGTCCTCACCGACATGTCGGGGCCCTACTCCGACAACAACGGTCCGGGTTCGGTGCTCGCGGCGCAAATGGCGATCGACGATTTCGGGGGCAAGGTGCGCGGCTTGCCGATCGAGCTCGTCTACGCAGACAACCTCAACAAGCCGGACGTCGGTGTCAATATCGCGCGGAGATGGCTCGACGTTGAACAAGTCGACGCCCTCGTCGACATCGCCTCGAGCGGCGTTGCGCTGGCCGTCGGCGACGTTGCCGCTGAGCGGAACAAGATCATCCTCAACAGTGGATCATCTACGACGAGGATCACCAACGAGCAGTGCAATAAGGTAACCGCGCATTGGACTTATGACACCTATGCGCTCGGCAAGAGCACGGCCTCCGAGATCACGAGGCGCGGCGGCGACTCCTGGTTCTTCATCACGGCAGACTACGTGTTCGGACACTCGCTGGAGAAGGACGCTCGCACTTTTATCGAAGCGAGCGGAGGAAAGATCCTGGGTGGGATCAAAGCTCCATTTCCGACCAATGACTTCTCCTCGTTCGTACTTCGCGCCCAGGAGTCGGGGGCCAAGGTCGTGGTCTTCGCCAACTCGGGAGCCGATCTGGTCAACGGGATGAAGGCGGCGGGAGAATTCGGCCTGACGTCGAAACAGCAGGTTACCGGCCTGCTCGTGATGATCAACGACATTCATGCGATGGGCCTCAAAGCTGCCAAGGGCATGTTGGTGACCGAGGCGTTCTACTGGAACATGAACGACAAGGCGCGCGCATGGTCGATGCGCTTCTTCGAAAAGCGCAAGCGCATGCCTACGATGATCCAGGCGGGCATCTATTCGATGGTGACGCACTACCTGAAGGCCATAGAGGCTGTCGGCACGGATGAAGCCCAGGCCGTGATGGCGCAGATGCGCGCTACTCCCGTAAACGATTTCTTCGCCACAAACGGGCGTCTGCGGGAGGACGGCAAGATGGTTCACGACATGTATCTGTTCCAGGTGAAGTCGCCGGAAGAGTCGAAAGAGCCCTGGGACTATTACAAGCTGGTGGCGACAATTCCCGCCGACCGGGCTTTCCAGCCCCTATCCGAGAGCCGCTGCCCGTTCATAAAGAAGCAATAGCGTCGATGGCAAAGCGCCTGCGAGGTGCTGGAAGGCTGTCATGCGCGTCTTGGTGACTGGAGGTGCCGGTTTTCTGGGAAAGGCTTTGGCCCAGCGGTTGCTGCAGCGAGGTGACGAAATCATTATCTTCGACACCTCGCTGTCCGGGCTCGACAATCTCCATAGCGCATTCGGCCATCGGTTGGAGGTCGTCGCCGGCAGCATAACCGACATGGCCGCCCTGGCCCTCGCCTTCAAGGCGCATAGACCGGATGCCGTGGTGCACTGCGCCGCCGTGGTCGGGATGCTCGCAAGCCCGATGACGGCCATGCGCGTCAACGTCGAAGGTTCCGTCAATGTGCTCGATGCAATGCGGCTTTTCGAGACACGGCGCTGCATCCACATCAGCTCGGAGGAGACCTACGGCAACTTTCAGGCCGCGACCATCGACGAGGAGCATCCGCAGCGCCCGGTGACCGCGTACGGCGTTAGCAAGCTCGCGGTGGAGCATCTGTCGCGGACCTACAACGTTTTGCATGGTCTCGAAGTCATCCATTTGCGCACCAGTTGGGTCTATGGTGCCGGGCTTTTGCGCCATAGGGTGCCCAAGAACCTGATCGACGCGGCACTTTCCGGGCAGCCGCTTCACATTCCGCACGGTGGGGATTCGGCGATCGACCACACCCACATCGACGATTTCGTTTCCGGGGTGGCCCTGGCGCTCGATCACGCTGATCATCCGTATGACGCATACCATATCGCCAGTGGCACATCTCTCACACTCCATGAGATGGTGGACGCCATCAAGGGGATCGTTCCCGGTGCCGATATATCAGTGGGGCCAGGCCCATATCGCTATCTCGGTGAACTTGAGATATGCCGCAAAGGTGCGCTCGACATAAGCCGAGCGAACCGGGTATTCGGCTATGTTCCGCGCCTCAGTTTCGCCGCTGGCGCACGCGAGTATGTCGATCGGTCGATATCAGGCAGGTGCGTGCCTGAAAGCCGGCACGCGGCAACTGCCTAGGGGTCGCCTCATGCGCAAGAGCGACGAGTTCATTCTTGAGGCGCGCCACCTCACCAAAGCATTCAAAGGGTTTGTCGCGGTAAACAACGTGAACCTGAAGGTCCGCCGTGGAACGATCCATGCGCTGATCGGGCCCAATGGGGCCGGCAAGACCACCTGTTTCAACCTGCTGACGCACTTTGTGACGCCGACTCACGGACAAATACTCTATAATGGAGTTGAAATATCAAACTATAGCCCTTCTAAGATTGCGCGCCTGGGGCTGGTCAGGTCTTTTCAGATCTCCGCCGTGTTTCCGCACATGACAGTTTTGGAGAACGTGCGGATCGGGCTGCAGCGGCGACGCGGCGGCTCCTACGATTTCTGGCGCTCCGAACGAACGCTCCGCGATCTCGACAGCAAGGCTTGCGAGCTGATCGACGCTGTCGGGCTCGGTGGTTACGAGCACATGGGCGCGGCAGAGCTCCCCTACGGGCGCAAGCGCGCGCTCGAGATCGCGACGACTCTGGCACTCGATCCAGAGATGATGCTGCTCGATGAGCCTACGGCCGGCATGCCGCACGCAGACGTCTCCAGGATCTCGGCCCTCATCAAGAAGGTGGCCGCGAACCGCACGGTACTGATGGTCGAGCACAACTTGTCGGTCGTCGCAGACCTGTCGGATGTCATCACCGTAATGCAGCGGGGAGAGGTGCTCGCCGAAGGCGATTACGCGACGGTATCGCAAGATGCACACGTGATCGAAGCCTACTTAGGGTCCGGCAATGACTGAGCAGCGACAGGAAGCCCTGCTCTCGGTTGAAGGCCTCAGGGCTTGGTACGGCGAGTCGAATGTCCTGCACGGCGTCGATTTTGAGGTTCGCGAGGGCGAGGTCGCGACACTGCTTGGACGCAACGGGGCAGGAAAGACGACAACGCTCAAGTCCATCATGGGAATGATCGCTAAACGAGACGGCTCGATCCGATTCGACGGCGTGGAGCTGATACGTCTGCCATCGAACAAGGTGGCACGATTGGGCGTTGCATTCTGTCCGGAGGAACGGGGGATCTTTTCCAGCCTCAACGTCGAGGAGAACCTGCTGCTGCCGCCGAAGGTACGCAGTGACGGCCTGACAATGACGCAGGTCCTCGCGCTGTTTCCGAACCTCCAAGAGCGATCTCTGAGCCAGGGCAGCAAGCTCTCCGGTGGCGAACAGCAGATGCTGGCGATTGGCCGCATCCTGCGGACGGGCGCGCGGCTGCTGTTGCTGGACGAGCCCACTGAAGGTCTCGCGCCGGTGATCGTTGACCAGATCAGGCGCACGGTCCTTCACCTGAAATCAGCCGGGTTCACCATTCTGCTGGTCGAGCAGAACTTTCGGTTCGCGGCCACCGTCGCCGATCGCCACTACGTCATGGAGAATGGCCGCGTCATCGACATGATCCTGAACGAGGAGCTCCAGATGCGTATGCCTGTGCTGCACAGATACCTCGGAGTCTAGGCGTGGTGCTGCGCTCTACCGGAAGAAAAGGCCCACATGTACCCACGCAGTGGAAACCAGCCACGCACCCGGGTCTCCGCATTCCATGCGGGCGCGTACCGTTGCTCGATTCACGGTGCGGCAGCCGGGATCTCACCCACACCTTCGGCGTCCTGATCTAATGATCACAATCCTCGGCGTATCGACGCAAGCGCTTTTTGGCCAACTCCTCATCGGGTTGATCAACGGCTCATTCTATGCGTTGCTTTCCCTGGGCCTGGCATTGATCTTCGGTTTGCTCAATATCATTAATTTTGCGCACGGCGCGCTCTACATGATGGGCGCTTTTTGCGCTTACTTCCTGCTCACCAAGGCCGGCATCGGCTACTGGGGCGCGCTCGTGATTGCACCCCTCCTGGTCGGGATATTTGGCTCGGCGATCGAACGGCTCATGATTTCGAGGCTGTATCAGCTCGACCACATCTACGGATTGCTGCTCACATTCGGAATTGCTTTGGTTGTGGAGGGTCTTTTCCGTATCGAGTACGGCTCGACCGGGATGTCCTATCCGGTCCCCGCTTCGCTTGCCGGCGGTGACAATCTCGGCTTCATGTTCCTGCCAAGGTATCGCGCCTGGGTGATCGTGGGCTCGCTGGCGGTTTGCCTCGGAACCTGGTTCCTCATCGAGAAAACGAGGCTTGGCTCCTATCTTCGTGCCGCGACCGAGAACCCGGATCTCGTCAGGGCCTTCGGGATCAACGTCCCTCTCATGATTACGATGACCTACGGGTTCGGGGTCGGGCTTGCGGCGTTTTGCGGCGTAATGGCCGCGCCAATCTACCAGGTCAGCCCGCAGATGGGCTCGGAGCTGATCATCGTTGTTTTCGCGGTCGTCGTCATCGGCGGGATGGGCTCCATCATGGGCGCGATCCTGACCGGATTCCTGCTTGGCCTGGTGGAGGGGTTGACGAAGGTCTTCTATCCGGAAGCAGCCAACACGGTGATCTTCATTCTGATGGCAATCGTGCTCATGATCAGGCCTGCCGGATTGTTCGGGACCCAGAAATAGCGATGATCCCCGCACCGGACCGTATCTTCTATGCTCCCGCGTCAAGCGTGGAAATCCGTCATCAGGGCGTGGCGTTCATCTTCATGGTGGCGGTATTCGCGATCGCTCCCTTTGTCGTGTACCCCCTCTTTCCGATGAAGGTGATGTGCTTTGCGCTTTTCGCTTGCGCATTCAATCTGCTCCTCGGATACGGCGGCCTGATGTCTTTTGGTCATGCGATGTTCCTCGGAACTGCGGGCTATACGAGCGCGCATGCGGCAAAGGTGTGGGGCGTGCCGCCCGAGGTCGCGCTGCTCCTTGGGACAAGCGCCGCTGCCCTTCTGGGACTCGTCGTTGGCGCAATCGCCATCCGCCGCCAGGGTATCTACTTCGCCATGATCACCCTGGCCTTTGCCCAGATGATGTATTTCTTCTATCTGCAGACCCCGTTCACCTACGGCGAGGACGGGATCCAGACCGTCCCGCGCGGTCACCTGTTCGGACTTGTCGATCTCTCTGTGCCCATGGCGGTATATTTCGTGGTCCTTCTGATTTTCATCGGTGGCTTTCTGATTATCTATCGAGTGATCCATTCACCTTTCGGACAGGTGCTCAAGACGATTCGCGAAAACGAGGTCCGCGCCATTTCGCTCGGCTACGACACCAATCGCTACAAGTTGCTCGCGTTTGTGCTTTCCGCATCGCTTGCCGGCCTCGCTGGTGCGACGAAGATGCTGGTCTTCGGACTGGCATCGCTTACAGACGTGCACTTGGCAATGTCGGCGGAGGTGGTGCTGATGACGCTCCTCGGTGGATTGGGCACGATATTCGGCCCTGTCGTTGGAGCTCTGATCATTGTCGCGATGGAGAACTACTTCGCGCAGTTCGGCCCCTGGGTGACGGTGGCCCAAGGCAGCATCTTCATTGGCTGTGTTCTTGCCTTCCGCAGGGGAGTGGTCGGCGAAATCGCTCATCGCCTGAAGATGAGTCTCTGATAGAGAGCATGCACCCGCAACGGTCCGCGTCGACGACTTCATCGCCAGCTACAACGCCGATGCGCGGCCATTCGTGTGGACCAAGTCCCAGTTTCACCAGAAGCGCCTCAAGCCAGTTTCGCGGATCAATGGTTCTGGTTACTCGGGCATTCCTAAAGTCGTAACCAACGGCACCATACGCGATGTTCCGGCAGGCAGAGCCGGATTCTCGGAAGGCGCCGTAGCCTCGAAGGACGACCGCCCGGACAGCCTTGCGTAATACTCGGCGAGGCGTGGATGGATCAAGCGCCAATCCAGCTGCGGAAACCGGAAACAGATCCATCCCAGGGAGCAGACGAACGCCACGTCCGCCAGAGTGAACTCCTCCAGGCAACACCAGGACTTGTCTCCGATCTGATTTGACATCGCCCCCAAGCCGCGATTCAGCTTACCCATCTGCCGGTCGATCTGGGCCTGGTTCCTGAGTTCGGGCGCGCGCGAAGTCTCGACGCGAACCAGGCTCCCTGCCTCGACGACCCCGTCCGCAAGCGCCTCGCATCGGCGCACCTCGGCTCGCTCAAGGGGATCCACGGGGAGGAGACGACTCCCGGCCGAAACCGTGTCGATGTATTCCACGATCACCCGCGAGTCGAAGATCTCGAACCCGTTGTCCAGCACCATGACCGGGATCTTGCCGAGCGGATTATGCCCGATCACCGGGCAGTTCGGCTCCATCACGTTGAGAATCTCGAACGAACAAGCGATCCCCTTCTCGCAGAGAACCACCCTGACTTTCCGCACGTACGGACTCACCATTGTTCCGTAGATTTTCATTCCGTGACCTCATTCTGGCGAGAAACAGGAGCTCAAGCTCCGGGAACGGCTCGTGCCGCTCGCAACCGTCAGACGCAGAGATCCGCCAGCGCCTTTCTGCTCGCGATCGCGAGTTGCCGCAGATCGCCCCGCCAGTACTCTTTGTTGAATATCTCGAGACAATAGAACCCGTCGTAACCCGCCTCGCGCAGGTTGGCGAGCATCTGGCGCAACGGCGCTTCGCCACTGCCAGGGAGAAACCGAAAGCGGCGCGACTGCGCCATAAAATCCATCGAGAGCGGCTTCGCGTCGCTGACGTGAACCAGGAATACTTTTTCGGGCGGGATTTCGCGCAGGTCGTCGATGGGATCACCGGACTTCACGAGGTGGAACGTGTCGATCAAGAGCCCCCCGTTGGTGCAGTTCGCCCGGCGAACGAGTTCCCAGGACGGAGCGAGGTGGCCGAACTGTTTCGACCAGCAGACGGATTCGAACATCAGGCGCGCGCCATAGCGCTGCGCGATCGTGCATAGGTCTCGAAGGTCCCGAGCCGCGGTGTCGATGTCGCCCTCCATTTCGTACGGCGCGACCGCCACGACCGGGCAATCGAGATCGAGTTCCTTGAACTTTTCGAGAAACTGGTTCACTTCGTCGAGCACGGCTTCTCGCTCGAGACCAGAGCGGTACGTCCATTCATGGAATGAGTGCATCTCGACGCAGGTCAGGCCATGCCTGTCGAGCAGTTCCCTGATCGGGATCGCACCTGGTTCCCGGAGGTACGCCTGGACATCGGCCATCCACAACCCGACCCCGGAAAAGCCGGCCTCCGCGATCAGGCCGAGCTTTCCGACGAACGGAGCCGGCCTCAGGGTGACCGTGTTCATGGCGAGTTTCATCGCGCGACCTTTCGAATTGCAGCCGGCGGCTTCGCGGCTAGGCGTCGTCATCGGTCAGAACCGCCTTCGGGACTCGCCGGATGACCCGAAGGGACGTATACAGGGTGATCACGGACATCGCGAACAAACCCAGCACGATCGGGCGGTCGGCGAAGAAGGTGAGTCCACCGCTGGACAGGCTCTGACGCAACGCCTGCTCCAGCATCGGCCCGAGAATGAAGCCGAGCACGAGCGGAGCCATCGGCCAGTTGCGCTTGCGCATCAGGTATCCGAGCACCCCGAATCCGAGCGAGACCCAGACGTCAAACATGGTGTTGCGGATCGAATAGGCGCCGACGAGGCAGAGCGCGAGGACGACCGGGCCGAGGTACTTGTAGGGCACGGTGCTGATCCGCGCCCAGAGCCCGACGAGCGGCAGGTTCAGGATCAACAACATCACGTTGCCAACACACATGCTCGCGATGACGGTCCACGCGAATTCCTTGTTCACGCTGAACAGGACTGGTCCCGGCTGCAACCCGTAGATCATGAGAGCCGCCAAGATGATCGCGGGCGCCGGACCCGTTGGAATTCCGAAGCACAGCAGCGGAAGAAAGCCGGCCTGCGCCGTCGCGTTGTTGGCCGCCTCCACGTTGGCAACCCCTTCGATCGCGCCCTTGCCGAACTGTTCCGGGTGTTTGGAGATCCTCTTTTCCAGATCGTACGACAGGAACGACACGACCCCCGGGGTCATCCCGGGGAGCAGGCCGAGCGGGAATCCGAACAGCGTTCCGCGCACCACCGCCTTCAGGCCCTTGACCAGTTCCGCGCCTCGAGGCCTCATCTTGCCGATGGTGCCTTCGTAGACCCTCGCCAGTCCTTGCTCGGCGTTCTGGGCGACCTCCGCGATGCCGAACAGACCGATGATGACCGGGATGTACTCGAAGCCGTTCATCAGCACGGTGGTTCCGTAGTTGAACCGCGGGACACCGGTCACCACGTCGATTCCGACGCACGCGAGCAATATCCCCGCGAGGCCGGTCGTCAATCCCTTGCTGAGCGATGCTCCCGAAAGGCTGACGAGAGCGGTCATGCTGAACAGAAGCAGCCCGAAGTATTCGGGCGGGCCGAACCGCAGCGCGTACGACGCGATCCCCGGACCGATCAGGGAGAGCATCAGCGTGCCGAACATTCCCGCGATGAACGACCCGACCGCGGCGATCCAGAGGGCTTCGCCCGCACGGCCCTGCTTGGTCATCGGAAATCCGTCGAAACAGGTCGGGACTGACCCGAGTTCGCCGGGCATATTGACGAGGATGCTGGTGGTGGACCCGCCGTAGGCGGCACCATAGGTCAGCCCGGCCAGCATGATGATCGAGCCGAGCGGGTCCAGGTGCATCGTGATCGGCAGCAGGATCGCGAGCGTGGAAGCAGGGCCCAGGCCCGGCAGGACTCCGACCAGCGTACCCAGGAAGCACCCGGCGAAGCAGAACAGCAGGTTCATCGGGGTAAGGACGTTCGCGAGGCCGGCGACGAGATCCATGATTCCCTTCCCAAATACAAGCAGTCGTCAGAACAGGATGCCGGCCGGGAATGACATGTCCGCGAGCTTTCCGAACCCGAGGTGCCAGATCAGGCCGAGCACGATGCTCAGAGCGACGATCGTGCGCCACGATCGGATCCCGAAGACGCGGAAGATCATCAGGAAGAAGAGAAGGGTTGCGATCCCAAATCCGACGAGATAGATCAGCAACGCGTAGGCGGCATACGCCGCATATGTGCCGATCAATCGAGTCTTAATCTCCTTGGGTGGCTCAGGCGGCAGCTCGTCGTGACGATGTCGAAACACGTACACCGCGCCCGATACGAGCAGGCCCACGCTTACGAAGGCGATGTAATACCCTGGCCCGAGCATGTCGACGATCGCGCCAGGCATGCGGTAGTGAACCACGCGAATCGACTCGACGATTCCAGCGATGCCGATCGCCGCGATAACCAGGGCTTCGACCCAGATCAGCCAGCGATTGGTCGCCTGCGGCCACGGCGACACCGCGTCCGGCGCCACGTCACCGGGGTCTGATCTTTCCTTCCCGATTCGCGGGTTCATAACCGACCCTTTCGTGCGCCCGTGGCATCTCGGCCGGCAGCAAGGGCCGCGACGCGCGGACGTCCGCCTCCGCCAGCAGCACCTTCGCGTCGTGTTCGAGAAGCATCATGTGATCACCGAATTGCGCCTGCATCACACTTCAGGGATCTCGTCCTAGGTCGGCAAACGATTTTTTCTGCCACGGGCGATCACGAATGCTCATCGCCTCAAGGAAGAAACGCGAAGCGTGCGCGGGCGACATACGGCCGCGCGACCGCGATCTCCGCGCGACCGCTCGCGATCGGCGCAGGCCGCGGTCGCGCAGCCCGAATAGCGCTACTTGATTCCGTACAGCGCCCTGATCTCCTCGACTTCCTTCACCACCCGCGCTCTCGTTGCGGCGGCGTCTTGGAACCCGAGTGCCAGGCCGATGCGTTCGAGCTTCTGCACGACTTCGGGATCCTTCAGCATCTCCTGCAACGCATCGCTCCACTGCTTGACGACGTGGGCGGGCATGTTCGGCGGCCCCGACGGACCGTACCGGTCGGCCTGAAGGGCATCGGGATACCCCTGTTCGACGACTGTTGCGATATCCAGGAAGCTCGCATTGCGCCTGGCGCTTGTGATCGCGATCGGCCGCACGATCTTCGCGGCGATGGCAGGCCCCGCTGAACTCATGGTGGCGAACCCTATTTTCACGGACCCCGAGGCCGTCAGACTGACCCCTTCGGCGCCCCCTTTAACGACCACCGGCCGCGTGTTGTTCACGTTGACGCCGATCGACTTCATGAATTTCCTCATTGCGTGGTCGTAGGATCCCGCACCCCCAAGTGACGTCCAGGTGAAACTCGCCGGATCCTTTTTGATTTCGGCCTCCAGATCCTTCAGGTTCTTGATTGGCGAGTTCGGGGCGACGACGTAGATGGAAGGCGTGTCGGCGATGATCGCGATGAACGTGCGTGCCATGATGTCGACCGGCAGATTGGGGACTGCGACCGGCATCTGGGAACTGCTCCCCATTCCGTCCATTAATAGCGTGTAGCCATCCGGCTTCGCGCCGTACAGTTCCAGCAGCGCCGGTACCCGCACGCCTGCGGACTTGTTGACGACGTTGACCGCGACACCCCACTTTTTGTTCATGTAATCGGCGACGACCCTCGCGGTTAGATCTGTCGCCCCACCGGGGTTGTAGGGCACGATCATGGTGATCGCCTCGCTCGGGTATTTGGGACCCGATTGCGCGTGCGCCTCGGCGCACAGACCGAATGCAGCGAACAAGACCGTGGTCATTACGCCGACTTGGCGGCGCAGAATGCCTATAAACATGTCTTCCTCCTGTTGTTTCATCCCAAAAAAGAACAATGTGGTCCGTCCCGCCGACGAGCCGGACTACGCCGGAACCCGAAGTTCTGGGCCATTGCCTGGCCCCAGCTCGACCCGTCCCCGACGGCGCAAGCGTACCGACCTTTCTCATCGTGCCGCGAGGGGTGCGGCCGTGCGGATTTCTCCCAGCAGCTCAGTGATCCGCGTTGCGTCGTCAAGTTTCTCCAGGTCCTTCAACATCGATAGTAGACGATCGGACTTTTCCGCCCCCAGGATTGGCACCGTCATCTTGTTGAACTTCTGGATGAGGTCTGCTTCCGTGAGCGGGTTTGCGGGGTCACCCCGGAACGGACCGTCGTTGCGAAGCGTGACGATCCTGCCGTCCACCGTCTTGACGGAGAGCACGCATGCCTTCTTCTCGGGGAACACACTGTCGAGCTCGACGTCGCCAACGATGTCGACCTTCCTGAAGAGCGCCTGGATCTTCGGATCATCGCGAACTTCGGCGCCGAAGCAGGTCATGTTGTAGAACACCCCGCTTCTCTGGTACGCGGTGACCGCCAGGATGTAGCGAACGTTCAGGTGGGTCGCCGCGCGATTCTGGGGGTATTTGTTGGATCCCACCAGGGGAACGACCACCGTCGGAAGCTTGACGGTGACGTGCTCGATATCGTCAGGTTCCAGGTTATTGGACTCGAGCAGCTCGATGAAACCCTCGATGCTGGTCATCGCGTAGACGCCGACGCCAACCCTCTTGAAGCTGACCTCGGTGATCTCGAAGCTCTTGCCGAGCCCTTTCGTGAGCTTGGCGGGATCCGACGCGGTCGAGTAGGCCTGCAGGAAGCCCCGATCCTCTTCGAATACTTTCTCGACTCCGGTGAACCCACGTTCGGCCATCAACGCGGCGAGCACGCCGCCCTCGGCAGCCCTCGCCACCTGGAAGGACCACCCCGAAGGCACGGTCGCGCCCGCCCAGACCGACGAACCCGCAGCTTGAACGCTGGCAAGACTGAGCGCCTCGGCCGTCTGCACCTCGCCGAGCCCGAGCAATTTGGAGACCCCCGCTGCGGAACCAAGCGGCGCGTACACCGCGGTGGGATGGAATCCGCGAGCGTACGTCTCGCGAGCGCCCATCGCTATCCCGAATCGCAGCATGACTTCCGCACCGACAACACTCGCCTCGATGAGTTTCCTTCCATCTGATCGCTTGTGCTCGGCAATGGCGAGAAGGGCGGGAAACAATGCTGCCGCCATGTGAATGATCGTAGTCTTGTGAACGCCGTCGATGTGATCGTTGACGCCGACCGCCGTGTTCGCGATCGTCGCATGCAGGGCCGGAATCTTCCGGCCGACGCCCACCACGGTGGACTCCCCCCGGCCTCCGAACTCGCACATGAACTCGCCGAGATCAGGGTAGTCATCGATGTAGGTTCCACAGAGCGCTACCATCAGTCCGATCTGGTCGATCCAGCAAAGCTTCGCGAATTCCACGACCTGCAACGGCAGATCCTCAAATCCGGTCGAAACGCAGAATTTCGCCAATTGACTACGAATCGGCGCTGCCTCTGTCTTCGTCCGTGCGTCCGGCGTGTCCAATATATCGATCCTCGACGGGTAGTTTAGTTCAGCGTGATCACGCGCTTTTCCCGGGCGGAGGTGATCGCCGCGGTGAGCACCTCAACGACTTTGCGTACGTCTGTTCCCGACGCGATCGGCTCGCGTCGCTCGCGGATTGAAGCGGCGAACTCTTCGATCTGGCCCTTGAAGCTCTCGACCTGGCGATCGTCGCTGACGATGACCTCCCCGTTCATCATCAGTGTCCCCTCGTTCTTGATCAGCATCGTGTTCTGCGTGCCGATGATGTAGCGCTCGTAGGCTTCGACCCTCGAATTGAACGAAAGCATGATGGTTCCGATTAGGCCGTCGTCGAAGCTCAGAACGATGGCGACCTCGTCTTCGCCCTGCCAGCGTGGATTGTTCTGAGTCGCCTCGGCGAACACCCTGACCGGCTTCTTGTCGACGAGCCACATCATCATATCGACTGCATGGCTTCCATTCAGCGGGATCAGCAGACCTCCGGTCTTGTCGATCGAACTCCACCAGTCCGAAGGAGGGGCGTCCCTGAGACGGAACCAGGTAATGATCATGTGCAGCGGACGGCCGATCTCGCTCATCCTCTTCTTGGCTTCGATCGATGCCTTGAAGAACCGGCGGTTATGACCGACCATTAGATTGCGATCGCTTCTCGCTGCCGCCGCGATCATCCGGTCGGCCTCGTCGACCGAAAGGGCCAGGGGCTTCTCCACCAGCACGTGCTTGCCGCTCTCCAGTGCTTCGATCGTCGCCTGTTCATGAAGGTGATGGGGAAGGAGGATGACGACCGCGTCGACTTCCTCGTCCCTGAACACGTCCTTCATGTTTGTGTAGTGCCGTTTCCCGTTGAACTGGGCCTGCGCCTTCCTTGCGGCTCTCTCACTGACATCCGCCAGCACGACCAGCTCGACCGAACCGGCACAAGCCGCGATTGCCGGCAAGTGCAGCGTGTTGGCCACACGCCCGCAACCGATCACGCCGAGTCTCAGTCTGCCGTTCGCTCCCATTTCCTCGATCCCTCTCTTCACGCGTCCCGCGAATCCATCGCTTGGTCTAAACTTCGGTTCGCCAATGAACAGCGTAGTCGTTTTCCGATGACCCACTCCGTCAAACGTGAACGGCGCCGACGGTCGGTCCGCCGCACACGAAGATTGTCTGACCCGTGATGAAGGATGACTCGTCCGACGCGAGAAAAGAAATCCGGTTTGCAACGCCTTCCCGGAGCCCCATTCTTCCCAGCGGGATTCTATTTATGAGACGGATCGTTGCCCCGGCACCCGCGGGATACATCTGCGTGAACATCTCGGTGGCGATCGTTCCTCGTCCGACGTAGTTGACGTTGATGCCGTGGCTCGCGAACTCAAGCGCGCAAGATTGGGTGATGCCGATCAGGCCCGCCTTGGTCACCGCATAGACGGTAAGTCCCTTGCGCTCGAGGAGGTTCTCGAATTTGATTTCTTGCCCACTCTTCCAGCCCAAGGTGGGCTCCTCACGAACGAACGCCCTCATGTCGAAGTAATTATACGATTATCGACTAGTTTCGTCGCGTTTTGCTAACATCGTGGGCGACATTCGGTGGGCTAGCAATCGATTTTTGTTGATTGCCGTGATGACTTTGAGGAATGCCTTGGCCTCGATCGGTGAGGTTCCCCGCTATGTCACGTGGGTAGTGTGAGATCGAGCTTGCCGGCGATGAGGTAGGTGATGGCTTTGAGCGTGCGGGTGGATCGACAGCCGCGCGCCTTGGCCTTGGCGGCCTGGACGAGGGAGTTGATGCCCTCGATGAGGCCGTTGGCGATGCCGCTGTCGAACCAGCTCAGGACGCCGTCGCGGTGCTTCATCACGGTGCGAGCGGCGTCCTTGATCGGATCGAGGCGCGAGCGGATGGCCCAGCTATACCAACGGTCGAGGAGCAGCTCGCCCCACGGCCGCGAAGGCTGCTGGTAGACCTCCTGGAATGCGAGGCGGATCTGATAGGCGCGCGCGGTCTTCAGGTGGAGACGCGTCAGCGTGGCGAGCGTCGCGCGGCTCTCGGCTGACAACGAGGGCTCGTTTCTGAGCCAGAGATAGCGGCTGCGCTTGAGCTCTGGCCTGCCCTTGCTCTCGGCGCGCCGAGCCTTGTCGACGGCGTCGTTGACGAGCTTGACGGCGTGGAGCTTGTCGAAGGTGATCTCGGCCTCGGTGAGGTTCTCGGTGACGCCCTTGATGAAGGCGCCGCTCATGTCGATGCACACCTGCTTGATGCGGGAGGCGTCGCAGTTGTGCGCATCGACGTGGTCGGCGAACTGCTCGATGGTGCCGGCGTCGCGGCCGTCGGTGACGAACACGACGCGGCGCTCGTCCATGTCGACGAAGATCGAGATGTAGTCGTGGCCGCGGCGGGCGGCCGTCTCGTCGATGCACACGCGGCGGAGATTGCTGAGATCCATGCGCGCCACGGCCTCGGCGACATAATGGAAGACGATGCGCCAGAGCCTCGTGTCATGCTCGCCGACGAGACGCGCTGCGGCTGCGACCGGCATATGCGTGATGAGGGTCATGGCGAGCGCCTCGAACAGCAGCGTGAAGCCCGAGCCCTTGCGCGCCCACGGCACATCGACCTGCCGGACGCCGCATTCCGGGCAGGTGACACGCGGCACGCGTGCGGTGAGGAAGGCCTGGTGCTGGAAGAAGTCGAGATGCCGCCACGTCTTCTCGGTCGTGTCGTGCACCGGGCGGCCATCGGCCTTGCAGTCCGGGCAGGCGAAGCGGCTGCCCACCTTGAAGTCGACGCGGATGTCGAGCCGCTTCTTGGCGGCGTCGAAGTCCGCCGCGGTCACGAACCAGGGCGACGTGATGCCGAGAGCCAGCTGGAAGAGATCAGTATCGCGCACGTCGGAGCCCACCCTCGGTTCGATCCGCCGGCTCCCAGTGTGCCGCCGTGCCGTGCGTCTATCAAGGACAAGCCCCGAGGGGCGTGCCGAGTAGCGCGTCCTTGACAGTCGCCCCATCCGATCGCACAGGGTCACCCACTCGAGACAACGAGAAGGCATTTCTTGTTGGCCACGACGTGCCCTCTTGCCGGTTGTTGCCGACAAGGCGAGAATCCATGCTCGCAGAGGAACGCAACAGCTCAATTTAAGTGGTGCAGAACAATAGCTGGCTTCTGCCGAGGATTTGTGGAATGCCGTCGCCTGGATCCCTCTATCGAGGCAGGGTGAGCCTGCCGATGTACAACTTGCCCGAGATGCGCCCGCTCAATGCGGCATTCTGGAATGCGCTCCGGGTCGAGCTCGCGCGGCGCGGACTCGGCGATACCCCCGAGGCGCTCGACTTCGAGCGCCGGCCGGTGCCAGCGGAGATCGAGGCGGACACGTTCTTCACCCAGGTCTGCGGTTATCCGCTGCAGACCATCTATCGCGGGCAGGCGACAATCCTTGGCGCGCCGGTCTACGCTGCAGAGCATTGCAGCGGCGCAGGCCATGCCGGGGTCTTCATCGTGCACCGCGACTCCTCCTGCCGACAGCTTGCCGATCTCAGGCGATGTCGGTTCGCCTACAACAGCCGCCACTCCAATTCGGGGATGAACCTGCCGCGCAGGCGCCTGGCCGACATCGCCGGCGGCAAGCCTTTTCTCGGCACCGTGACGGAGACGCACAGCCAGCCTGGCAACATCGAGGGCGTGGCGCGCGGCGAGGCCGACGCCAGCTGCGTCGACTGCGTGACGTATGCCTTCTTCCGCCGGCACCGGCCGCAGCTCGGAGACCTCACGCGCGTGATCGCGGTGACGCCGCCGAGCCCCTCGATACCGTTCGTGACCGCGAGCCGCACGCCGGAGCACGTGAAGCAATGCCTGCGCGAGGCCCTGTTCGCGGTGGCCCGCTCCGAGCAATGGGAAAACGCGCGCGCCGGGCTGATGCTGCGTGACATCGTGCCCGTCGATCCGGCCAGCTATCAGATTCAGCTCGCCTACGTGCAGGAGGCGAAAGACCTCGGATACCCCGAGCTCGCCTGAACGCGCACCGGTACACATGACCTGGAGCCGCAGCACGATGGACCGCTTCAATCTCGGCGCCCACACCAAGACCATTTCGACAACCTCTCCCGAAGCCCAGCGTTGGTTCAACCTGGGTTTGAACTGGTGCTACGGCTTCAACAGGGACGAGGCCATCAGGTGCTTCCACAAGGCGCTCGATTCCGATCCCGAATGCGTCATGGCGCATTGGGGCGTGGCCTATGCCGCAGGACCGTTCTACAACCTCACCTGGCGCGAGCACGGCGAACAGGAGGCCAATGCTGCCACCAAGCTCATCTGCGACCACATCTCAAGAGCGCGTGCCTTCGCTAGACGCGCAACCGAAGTCGAGAACAAACTGGTCGAGGCGATCGCCCAGCGCATTCAGAAGCCCTACGCCGTGACGCAGGAAGAGTACGACCGCTGGGACGATGATTACGCGGCGGAGATGAGGCGAGTCTATTACAGCCATCCCGACGACCAGGACGTGGCGTCGCTGTATATCGAAGCGCTGATGACTCGCACACCTCGGCGGCTATGGGATGTGAAGACCGGACGACCGGCGAAGGGCTCCGATATCATGGAGGCCCTGCGGGCCTGCGAGCGCTCGTTGCAACAAGCGGACGAGCTTCTCCAGAAGCCGCATCCGGCGATCCTACACCTCTATATCCATGCGCTCGAGATGTCGAACACGCCGGAGCTCGGCATGCGCGCAGCCGACATACTCGCGCCGATGTGTCCCGACTCCGGGCATCTGACCCACATGCCGGGGCACATCTACGTGCTGTGCGGGGATTACGAGAAGGCGAGGCTGGCGAGCGTGCGGGCCGTCCGTGCCAATGACATGTTTCTCGACTATGCGGGACCCTTGACGTTGTACACGGTGGCCTGCTGCCACGATCTGCATTTGATGATGCATACCTGCATGTTTCTGGGCCGCTACAAGGACGCCCTCCATGCCGCTGACAAGATCTGCGCGCTCCTGACCAAGGATGTGCTGAGCGTCAAGAACCGGCCGAAGTTTGCGATGAGCCTGGAGGGCTACTACGCGACGCGCATGCACGCGCTGGTCCGCTTCGGCCGCTGGCAGGATATCGTCGACGTGGCGCTGCCCGACGATCCTGGCCTGTACCTGGTCACCACGGCTATGCATCACTACGCCAAGGGCGTGGCCCACGCCGCGCTGAAAAACTTCCGCGAGGCGGAGGCGGAACGTGCGCGCTTCCATGAAAGCGTCGGGCGCATTCCGAAGGAGCGCTGGTTCTTCAACAATCCCGCGCACAACATTTTAGCGGTGGGTGAAAAGATGCTCGACGGCGAGCTCGAGTATCACAGGGGCAACCACGAAGCCGCCTACGAGCATTTGCGCGAGAGCGTTCGCCGCGACGACAACCTCCAGTACATAGAACCATGGGCATGGATGCATCCGCCACGTCACGCGCTGGCCGCGCTCCTTTCAGAGCAGGGTCACTACGAGGAGGCCGAGCAGGTGTATCGCGACGATCTGGGTTTGACAACGCGCATCCAGCGATGCGCGCAGCACCCGGACAACATCTGGGCGCTGCACGGCCTCGTCGAATGCCTGCAAATACGCGGCGACAGCAAGGAGTTGCCGACACTGCGCGAGAAGCTGGCGAAGGCGCAGAAACTGGCCGACGTGCCGATCACATCGTCCTGCATGTGCCGCATGAGCACGCGCAGCGACTGCTGCCACTAGCACGCGAGGTGTGCTTCGGGGTGATGGGGGTATCTGTCCCTTCAGGCAGCCCGGGGCGGCGGGAGGATGGCGCTCCAATCATGGTATCTTGGATGCATCGTTGGCAAATTGACCGCTCAATGAGCAATCGGTGCGCCATCGGCATCACCGCTTGACGTCCGTCTCGGCGCATTGCGGGGCCAACCCACTTGGATTATCATTCTAACCATCATACAAGTGGGCGTCGGCGTGCGGCAGGGCGCTCGACTAGCGAGGGAAGCAACATGAACGCGTGGCGTCATCGCATTCTCCCCACTGCAGCGTCATTCGCCCTTCTGACCGGCTTTCTTGCGACCACTGGCCTCGCCCAGACCACCGTCAGGGTCGGCCACGACCAGCCTGAATCCAGCACGCATCATCAGGCGGCACTACAGTGGAAGGCGCTCGTCGAGCAGCGCACCGGCGGCAAGCTCAAGGTGCAGGTGTTCCCGTCAAGCCAGCTCGGCAGCGGCATCCAGATGGTCGAGCAGGTGCAGGCCGGCGCTGTCGAGGTCGCGATCCTGCCAACCGCGTGGATCGCACCGATTGCGCCCAGCGTGCAGGTCCTCGACCTGCCGTTCCTGTTCCCGAGCCGGGAGGTCGCGCACCGGGTTGTCGATGGGCCCGCAGGCGAGGCGATCCTGCAGCCGCTGGAGAAGGTCAACATCAAGGGCGTCGCCTTCTGGGAGTCGGGCTTCAAACAGTTCACCGGCAGCTTCCCGATCCGGCAGCCAGCGGACTACAAGGGCACCAAGATCCGCACTATGCCCGCACCAGTGATCCAGGAGCAATTCAAGGCATTTGGTGCCGTGCCGACCATGATCAACTTCAGCGAGCTCTACAGCGCGCTGCAGCAGAAGGTGGTCGACGGCCAGGAGAACCCGATCGCCACCATCGCCAACATGCGCTTCTTCGAGGTTCAGAAGCATCTGACGCTGAGCGACCACGGTTTCATCGCCTATGTCTTCATGATCAACAAACCCTTCCTGGAAAAGCTGCCGGCCGATCAGCGCGAAGTGCTGCTCGCCTCCGCCCGCGAAGCAGGCAAGCATCAGCGCGAGCTCATCAGGAAGGCCGAGGCCGCGCACCTGGAGACCTTCAAGAAGGCGGGACTCGAAATCATCACCTTGACCCCTGAGCAGCGTTCCGAGTTCCAGAAGGCCTCGCGGCCCGTCTACGACTGGTACACGGCCAAGTTCGGCACCGAGATGCTCGACTTGATCCGGCGCAGCGTCCAGGCCAAGTGAAGAGGCGAGAGCAAGGCGGCGCGGTGAGCGATACGACGCCAGCTGACAGGGGGCTCCTCGCCCGGGCTGATCGCATGCTGTCTTGGGTCGAGACGACATTCGTCGGCGGCGCGCTGGCATTCGCCAGCCTCCTGCTCTTCGTCAATGTCGTCCTGCGCTACTGGTTTCTCGCCCCGATCTCGTGGGCCGAGGAACTTACCCTTTATATCATGGTATGGATCGTGTTCGTCGGCTCCAGCGTCGCGATCCGCACCCGCGGGCACATCGCCATTGACCTGCTGCCGCTCGCGCTGTCGCCCGCGGGGCAACGCCGGCTTGCCATCTTCATCGCGCTCACGGTGCTCGCGTTTCTGGCCGTGTTCTTTCACTACAGCCTCGAGCACACCCTGCGCGTCCGTGGCAGCGGCCAGGTCGCGCCAGTCATGCAGGCGCCGATGTGGCTCGCCTATCTCGCCATGCCGGCGGGCAGCGCGCTGATGATCCTGCGCACCTGCCAGATGCTGTGGCGGCTCGTGCGCGAGCGCGTCCATGAACGGGAGTTCGCCATGGATCTGCAGGACTGACAGCCGAGGCGCGGTTCGGGGGAACGGGGCATGACCATCGCGCTGACCTTCACCCTGCTGGCGCTCGGCCTGTTCCTCACGATCCCGATGTTCATCGTGCTCACCGGCACCACGTTTATCGTCTTCGCCCTGACCACGCCGATGCCGCTGTCAATCTTGCCGCAGCGCGTATTCGCGGGACTCGAGAGCTTCCCGCTGCTGGCCATCCCGTTCTTCATCCTTGCCGCCAACATCATGGGCCGCGGCGGCCTGTCGGCCCGTCTCATCAATTTCATACAGAGCCTGGTCGGGCATCTCCCGGGCGGGCTCGGCATGACGGTGGTGATCACTTGCGTCCTGTTCGGGGCCATCACCGGTTCGAGCGCATCCACCATCGTGGCAGTCGGTGGCATTCTCTACCCGGCGCTGATCAAGGCCGGCTACGGCGAGCGCTTCTCGCTCGGCGTCGTTACCAGCTCGGCACTGATCGGAATGGTCATCCCACCGAGCAATGCCATGATCGTCTTCGGTGCTGTCGCCAACGTGTCCATCGGCGCTCTGTTCATGTCAGGCATCGGCGCCGGTCTGGTGTTCGCCGCCGTCTACGCGGCGTATTGCGTGGCGTGGTCGATCATCAACAAGGTGCCGCGCTCGCGGCGGGCGACGCTGGCAGATCTGGCTGCAACCGCACGTGAGGTCGTTTGGGGCCTCGGCATGCCGGTCATCATCCTGGGCGGTATCTACGGCGGCGTGTTCACCGCAACGGAAGCCGCCGCCGTCTCCGTCATCTACGCGGCAGTGGTATGCGTCCTCATTTATCGCCAGCTGAATATTGCCGAGCTATGGGAAGTGTGCGTGGAGTCCGGCCTCGCCAGCGCCCGCATCCTCATCATGGTCGGTGCGGCGAGTCTGTTCTCTTGGATGCTGACGGTATCCGGAACCACGCACACGATCGTGGAGCCGTTTGCGGAGCTGCGCTCCTCGCCGGAACAAACGCTGCTGTTCGTCAACGTGCTCGGTCTCATCGCTGGCATGTTCGTCGATGTGTTCTCAAACCTCTTGATCCTCGTGCCGGTCCTGATGCCGATGGTGAGCGCGGCCGGCATCTCCGGCACGCATTTCGGTATCGTCATGACCGTGAACGTTGACATCGGCAACATCACGCCGCCGTTCGGGCTCAACCTGTTCGTGTCGAGCGGCACATTCGACAAATCCTACCTGACGGTCGTGCGCGCCGTGTTGCCGTGGCTGGGTCTCGCCCTGCTCAGCCTGGCCATCATCACTTATGTGCCCGAGATCAGCCTGTGGCTGCCAAAGCAGCTCTACCCGGAGTTGAGGTAGGCAGTCGAAATCGGTGTAGCGGCGTCGGTCCGCGATGCTGCGGGACGATTACCGCGATGAGCGTCGGCGATCTGACGGTTGCCTTCGCAGCTGATTTTCCTGTCGCGCTGGCTTAACCCGCGATCAATCGGCCGGCGGCGGCAAGCTTCTCTTTCACGGACGGCAATTGCAGATCATCGAGGCAATGCGCCGTCTGCCAGCTGGTCGCGAAATCCCATCCGTGTGCAGCGTAATAATCGTCGAGCATGCCTTCGTAATGCTTCCGGTCCAGCCTGGCTCCCGCGTACGGCCCCGCGGAGATCTCGGTCTCGAAGAACCTCTGCGGCGGCACATCGTGCTCCCGCGCGTGACCCGCATGCAGCGTGTTGAAGGCCTTCTCGACGTTCTGGATGCGCCTGCCGATGCGCGCGAGCTCTTCGGGATCGGTCTCGACGCCTGCCACCTTCTCCATCAGCTCGGCGATCTGCGGCAGGCCGATCAGCTCCAGATCGATCCAGTACGTCACGTACGAGCAAAGTCCGACGGAGTCCACGACCGACTTGAAGCATTCGAACCAGGCCGTCACCGCGCCTTTGCCTTCGTAGGACTCCGGCCTGGCCACCGCCTCATTTCCGAACACCGCCTTCGCCCTTTCGGGCGACATGCCAAGCCTCTCGACGAGCGCCGCGCCGTTCAAGTGTCCGCCACCGCGCGTCGAGGTGAAGATGCCGAGCGCCCAGCCCTTGTGCGAGCGTACCGTCTGCTCGTTGAGGCCCTGCCCCTTGGCGTGTATGGCGAAAGCCTCGCTGCCGCGCCCCAGCTTGCGCGCGGCTTCCGCCACGCCGTGCGCCAACAGATCACCTATGTCCTCGCGATGCGCGATGCGCCGCATCAGCTCGAGCATGGCATCTGCATTGCCCCAGGTGAGCTCGAGGCCGTTGGTGTCGGCGCGCGTGATGAGGCCCTTGTCGTAGGCCTCGAACGCCCAGGCCAGCACCGCGCCGAGCGAGTCGACATTGAGTCCGAGCTGATTGATCAGCGCCTGGCCCTTGAGCACGGCTTCCGCGTCAGTGACGTCCAGGTTGGAGCCGAGCGCGCGCACGGTGTTGGTGTGCATACCCTCGACCGTCAGCGGCCCATACTTGCCGCCGGGCAGGTAATACATATGTGTGCACGAGGTTGGGCAGGCGGTGCAGGCTGTCCGGCCGATCTCCCACTTCTCGCGATAGACGATCTCTTTCAGGTTCTGTCCTTTGTCAGCGGGCCAGTACTCGTCCTGCTGATTCCGCACGCCCTGTGGAACCTTGCCATCGGGACCACCCACCCCGTAGGAGCCGTGCGTGCCGTTGCGCCTCAAGATGCCGCTCGCCTTGGACCGCTCGACCCGCGCCAGCAGTGACTGTGTAAGCTTCCAGAAGCCCTGTGGGTCTGCAAGACGAATGGGCTGTGTGCCGCGGACTGCGATCGCCTTCAGGTTCTTCGAGCCGAGTATGGCGCCCGCACCCCAGCCGGCCGCCCGGCCGCGGTCGACGATGATGGCGGCCTGCGAGCAGCGGTTCTCGCCGGCGGGTCCGATGGAGGCGATCCGAAACCGCTCATCACCGAGCTCGCGGCGGATCGCGTCCTCCGCCTCCCATGTCGTCTTGCCCCACAGAGGTCGCGCGTCGCGCAGCACCGCCTCGCCGTTGTGGATGGCGAGATAGACGGGATGGGGCGCCTTACCCTTGATGACGAGCTGGTCGAAGCCCGCGAACTTCATCTCCGCGCCGAAGTGTCCGCCGACGCTGGCGGTGGCAATGCCGCCCGTCGCGATGTTCTTGGCAGTGACGTTCGTGCGCGAGGCGCCGGGCGCCAGCGTGCCGACAAGCGGGCCGGCGCCGATCGCGACGATGCTGCCTGGCGCGAAAGGATCAGAACCACGCTCGCATTCCTCCATCACGATCCAATCGGAAATGCCTCGACCGCCGATGAACTCGATGTAAGGATCAATCGGTTCGGCACTGATGGACATGGTATCGAGGTTGACACGCAGGAGCTTTCCGACCCAGCCGCAATTTGTGTTTCGCCAGCCTGTCACTGATCACCTCGCTGCATTCTGAGGGCTTGCGCGGCGTTTGCGACCCAAGCTCAGCACGCGCGGTGCGCACACCTGCACACATAGCGGCGTCTCGGTGCCCCGGCACGCGTCGCAGCCTTCCAGGATCTGAATGTCGACGAGGCCTGTTGCGTTGCTGCGCTGGACACGAATGGAGGAATGCGCGGGATCCATCTTCTTCGACCAGCGGAAACCGCAAGCAAGCTCGCAGGCAAGGCATGCCGTGCAAGCCTTGGCATTTGCCAATATGGTCTCCACGAAAGCGCCCAACCCGATACTCCCAATAAAGCGGGCGCGAGCCCGCGCGCTTTCAGCCAGTGGCGAGCTGCACACCGCTGCGCTATTCCTCTCACTACGGTTGAGCGCCCCAAGATTAGGTCGCGCAGAGAACGCACGACCTATTCGTCACAACCTATTCCCATGGCGAACCAGGGTCAAGTTGCTGTCCGCATAGCCGCGCTCGCCGTCGTGGGCGCGCGTTGCCGCCCTTTTGGAGGAGCTGAGCAGGACGTGATCGCGGCCAACCAGTTCCGCGATGGTATCGTGCCGGCGGGTATGGGCAACCATCCAGGCGAGCGATCGCAGCGCTGCCGCGACCATTCGACGAGATCAGGCGCGACGACAGCGCTCTACGAGCATGATGCCATGACTTATATGGACCAAAACGGCATCCGCTACGCGATCTCGGCCGCACGAACCCGCAGATGAAGGCGTCGATCAAGGCGCTGCCCGAGAGCCACTGGAAGACCTGCTGACCGCGAGACCGGTCTCGGTCTGATCGCCTGGCACCGGGACAAAACCGGGACTTCGAGCACACGCATGACGTGCTCATGTACGGGCTCGCGGGTTGGTGCCTACCGAGCCAAAGTGCCTCCTCGCTGAACCGAGTGGGTGGAGTGGTGGCCTCCTGAGCGGTCGGATTGCGGCTTGATCCTGAGGGCAGAGCGCGACGCCGCCGAGACGGTCGGCGGTCAAGGACGCGCTACTCGGCGCGCCCCTTGCGGGCTTGTCCTTGAGGGCCGGCCGGCGCGGCGGCACACTGGTGGCCAGGATCAATCCAGCCCCGGGCTTCTCATGCGCGACACTGACCTGTTCCAGCTCGCCCTCGGGCTCATGCCGCCGTGGATGGTCAAGGCCTGCGCCTTCGACGCCGAGACCCGGCGCCTCGACATCGAGATAGACTTCGCCAGGGGCGGTCGGTTCCCGTGCCCGCACTGCGCCAAGGCCGACTGCCCCGTGCACGACACCGCGATGCAGACGTAGCGGCATCTCGACTTCTTCCAGCACCAGGCCTTCCTCACCGCACGCGTGCCGCGTGTCACCTGCCCGGAATGCGGCGTCCGGCAGGTCGATGTGCCGTGGGCGCGCAAGGGCTCGGGCTTCACGCTGCTGTTCGAGGCGCTCGCCATGACCCTCATCACGCATATGCCGGTCGCAGCCGCAGCGCGTCTCGTCGGCGAGCATGACACGAGGCTCTGGCGCATCGTCTTCCATTATGTCGCCGAGGCCGTGGCGCGCATGGATCTCAGCAATCTCCGCCGCGTGTGCATCGACGAGACGGCCGCCCGCCGCGGCCACGACTACATCTCGATCTTCGTCGACATCGACGAGCGCCGGGTCGAGTTCGTCACCGACGGCCGCGACGCCAGCACCATCGAGCAGTTCGCCGACCACGTCGATGCGCACAACGGCGACGCCTCCCGCATGGGTACTGTCCAGCTTCTTTCGCAATTTCGTTTTCGGCTGAGCGGCGCCCGGCACGGGCTCAGGCGGTCGCAGGCGTCGTCTGCTGATCCTTCAGCACCTCCATCGATAGATACCGCTTGGTCGACCATTCCGTGCCAGCGACGTGGCGCAGCCGCGCCGCCGCCAGGTTCAAGGCGCTCTCGCCGTCGGGAACGCACCGACGACGCGCGTTCGCCGCCGGATCTCGCGCAGAATGCGCTCGAGTGGATTGTTGGTGCGGATGCGCCGCCAGTGCTCCTCCGGAAAGCCGTAGTAGGCCAGCGTCTCCTCGATCCCGCCCTCAACCAGCGCGGCAGCCTTTGTCAGGCGATGGTCGCGCAGCTTGGCAACCACCTGCCGAGCCTTCTCGCGTGCCGCCTGCACATCCTCGGCGGCGTGGATCGCCTTCAACATCGCCGCAACCTCACGCATCTTCGGACGTGGCACGTGGGAGAACACGTTGCGATAGAAGTGCACCGTGCAGCGCTGCCAAGCCGCGTCGGGGAAGAACTCGGCGGCACTCTCCGCCAAGCCCATGCAGGCGTCCGAGATGATCAGGCGCACGCCCTTCAAGCCGCGCTCCTTCAGGTGCTTGAGGAACCCAGACCAGCCCGCCTTGTCCTCCTTCGCGCCCTCCACGATGCCCAGAATCTCGCGATATCCTTCGGCGTTGACGGCGATCGCGACCAGCAGCGAGACGTTGCGAACCTCGCTCGCCCAGCTGCGCTTCATCACGATGCCGTCGAGATAGACGTAGGGGTGCTCGCCCTCGATCGGGCGGTTCCGCCACGCCTCGATCGTCGCATAGATCTTCTTGTTGAGGTCGCTGACCGTCGACGGCGACACCCGCGCCCCACAGCGCCTCCGTATCCTCCACGCGGCGCACCGAGACGCCCGCCAGATACATCTCGATCAGCGCCTCCTCGACCGATGCCTCGCGCCGCCAATAGCGCTCGATGATCGCCGTCTCGAACGTCTGGCGCCGAAGCTTCGGCACCTTGAGCGTCACCTCGCCGGCCTTGGTCCCGTGCTGGCGCTCGTAGTGGCCGGCACGCGTGTCACGACGTGCTTCGGTCCGCTCGTAGCGCTGCGCATTGCACAGCCGGTCGGCTTCCGCATCCAGAAGCGAGTTCAGGGTCTCCTCGACCGTGCCGCGCACGACCCGGTCGAGATGCCCCTTGATCCGCTCGTCGTCGATCCGGATCACGTTGTGAGTGCGCCCGGAATCGGCGTATCCTCACTCATGGTGGCTTCCTTCTCTTGGTTCTTCGGTTGATCTCGCAATCACCAGAAGACCCTGAGTCGGGGCCGCCAGCCCTCAATCACTTGTGCGAAAGATTCTGTACGTCATCCGCCAAGCAGACGCTGGGTGAGCGGGGCCAGCTCGGCGGCTGCCGCGCCTGCCGGACCTCGGGGCCACGGGCGATGCAGCGCACGGCGCGACAACGACCGGCGTGAACGCGGGCACGCGCTCGGCAGACGAGCATTCGCCTGTAGATGGCCTCGATGCGCCATTCCTGGCGCGCGCCGCTGCGGGTGCAGACTGCCCCGGCTCGGGTGCAGCATCGGCCGGCTCGGCCATGATCGCACGCGCCTCTCGCCGCCAGCCGAACAGCTGCTGCGGGCTGAGCCCGTGCCGCCGCGCCACCTCCGACACGTTGGCGCCGGGCCTCGAGCTCTCGACGATGATGCGCGCCTTGTCGTCACCCGACCAGCGCCGGCGCCGGCCGGCCCCGGTGATGAGCTCGATGCGACATACCGGCGTGGCACCGGCTTCGCCACCGTCGCCGGGCTCCGGCTGCTTCGTTTTGAGCGTAGACTGGTCGAATCGATCGCTCATGGCCCGCATCGAGCCACAGCCCAAGCCTGGCCGAAACGTGGGGGCGGAGCACCGCTTACGGTGAAGCCGGGCACGGCGGCTCGTTCTCCACGATGGCCGGCACGAATGGCCGCGTCGCATCGCACGGCGGCGCCGAGCCATTCACGGCAGCGCGCATACGCACACGCCAGCCGAACAGCTGCTGCGGACTGAGGCCGTGACGGCGCGCCACCTCAGAGACGATCGCGCCCTCGACCAGGCTCTCGGCGACGATCTCCGCCTTCGCCGCCGCCGACCACTTGCGCCGACGCTCCACACCCGTGATCACCTCGATCCGCCGCAGCCGCGCCGGCGCCGAGGCGTCCTTGGTGTCATCACTAAGCTCGACGCTATGGTCAAACGATGCCTGCTCATGGCCGGGCATCATGCCCGCCGCGCACGCCACACGGAACGTGGGGGCCGGACACCGCTTACCCTTGGAGGGCATCGCTCGAATCTCCTTCCAATTCGAGCAAGCTTCACCCGTCAGGGATGCTCCCGGTCCAGTCTGTCAGGGATCTACTCGACTCGTACCGGTCAAGGTCTGCCACATAGTCCTGCCATGTCACGCCATGATTCCCGCTGCAGCGCGTCTCTTCTACGAGGAATGCCCAGCGAAGAACGTCGACGTCGCGTGATGCAAGAGCGCTGTCAGCTCCGTCCTGTCGGTAGCTTTTGATCTTGTCCGGTTCTCGTAGCACACGAGTTGTCCGCTG
>JAHDXT010000049.1 GCA_023384095.1 Hyphomicrobiaceae bacterium | reverse complement strand
TCACCGGACATCTTGTGCGCTACCTAAACCGGACAGATCGTGTGCTACTGACACCGGACGCCAGCCTGCCTTGCGGTCGGCGAGGCGACCTGATATACGGCCTCTTCCTCGCAGCCGCTCACCGGTCGCGGCCCGCCCGGCCCAGGACTGGGGGATAGTTTAACGGTAGAACAGCGGACTCTGACTCCGCTAGTCGTGGTTCGAATCCACGTCCCCCAGCCAGCCTGAGATCATGCCGCCCATGCGAACCAAGCCCAAGCCCCCGGGGGGTCGCGGCGCAAGCGGCTGTGCGGCTTGGCTCCCGGCCGCATTCTCTCAGATCAGCCGCCGTAATCCGTACATTCCCGTTCGCGACATGTTCGGCACCATGGCTCCGCTGTCGAGCAGCTCAACCGGGAACGCTTTCCCTTTCGTGCCGAGATAGGAGAAGAGCAATTTTTGCTCGATCAGCGCCCAATCGGCGTAACCGGGCGCAAACCGTCGTGTCAGTGCAAGCCCGCGCGCCGCAGCCCCATCGCGAAGGGAAATGACGAGGGCCCGCGTCGCCTGCTCGATGGCGAGCCACGCCGCGGTTTCCAGAAAAAGTGCCTCGAGCAGCTCACCCGCATTCGTGTACCTCGCCACTTCCGTATCGATACCGGAGCCGAGCGTCAGCACGAACACGACAACGGCCGGACAACCTGCGAGCTCGTTGAATTCCCGGCAGCGCACGACACGTCCGCCGCCGAGCGTCAGAGCCCCGCCGCCATATCCCTCGACCGCGATTTCCCGATGCCAAGCTGTGGCCGTGCAGAAGGACGTGGCCTGCGCCGCGATAGTCTCGGCAAGAAGGCGGATCGTAGTTGGAGCGTCGTCTGGATGCGAATACCCATGGACGCGCAGCATAGAGGCGGCCCGAATGCGAAGCTCGCCCGAGATGAACGCTTGGCATCCGCAGGGATCCGCGGCAGCCGGTCCCCGCATGTCGTGGAGTGCGATGGACTGCGGCAGGGTCTGCATCCTGGCGCGCCTCGCTCCCGCCCCTAGGCCCCGAACGTGCGCTCGTTAAAGGCTGCAAGGGTGTCGGCCAGCGCGCGCACGTTCGCGGCGCTGGTTTCGCGCGGCACCTCGCAATCGGCGCTCAGTATGTAACGGCCGGTCGCTGCCGCGGTCTCGAGGCAATCGAGCGCCTCGCGCTTCACCTGTTCCACGCTCCCCTGCAGCATGGTCGCCACCGACTTCACATTGCCCATTGCCACCACACGGTCGCCATAGCCGGTTGTGAACTCGCCGATGTTCACCCGGTCGCAATGGATGATGTCGACGTTCTCGCAGCAGAGGTCGAACCGGTCGTCCCACCGGCCGCAGGTATGGAAATTGATCGCCTTGGCGCCCGCTTTCTTCATTTCACCGAACATATGCTTACTGTAAGGATGCGCGAATTCCTTGAAGTGCTCGAGCGAGATGCAGTCGGTGTTTGCGACCGGGTTGGAGATGGCAATGATGTCGGCGCCTGCCTCGACGAGCGCCTTGCCGTAGGCAGTGCAGTTCTCGGTGGCGATCTCCAACAAGTCCTTTACGAACCTCGGGTCGTCGTACATGTCCATGTAGAGCTCGGTATTGCCACGGATCATGCACGCGGTGCGGAACGGCGGCGAAGCCCAGGCCGTGACTGGAATATCGTCGCCGACGGCCTTCTTGAGCCGGGTAACGATGTCCAGCAGGTACGGCATACGCCCATCCTTCCACGGATCGACACGGCGCAACTTGCCGAGATCATCCGGACCGTGCACACAGGGCTGCGCGATCCAAGGCGGATCGTCCTCTGGCGTGTCCATCGTCGCCCCCAGCGCCTCGTCCACGGCCGGTGTGCACCAGATGTCCCAGACGCTGTCCAGTCGGAAGTCCTTGATCAGTTTGAGCTGCGACTGGACGTACAGGTCAGGGTCCTCGTAGGCCTGTACGAACTTGGCCCCGGCGTACTTCAGCCCGAAGGCGCGCGAGGCGAGGATGAACGGAACCCGGTCTGGCTTCTCGTTGTGGCAGACTGCCATCACGCGTTCCATCGACGTCATCTGCGAGCGTGCCATTTGTAAGCTTCCTTCCCTTGATGCATGCTGTGCGGCTCAACCGATCTTCCCGCCTGACAAGGGTGGACTCAGCACGCCGCCGCAGGGGCACGCGCACGGCTCAACGCCGCGCCGCTGACAAATTTGCCGTTCCAGTCCGTGCCCATCAGCACCTTGGCCGCCTCGACCGCGGTCAGCGCATCGGGTGCCCAGCCATCGGCGCCGACCTCCTCCGCGAACGCGGCCGTGACCGGTGCGCCGCCCGACATGACCTTGACCGTGTCGCGCATCCCGGCATCGCGCAGCGCCTGTATCGTCGCCTTCTGCATCATCATGGTCGTGCTCAGCAGCGCCGACATGCCGATGATATCCGCGTTGACCTCCTTGATCTTGGCTATGAAGACTTCGGGAGCCACGTTGACGCCAACGTCGTGCACCTGAAATCCGGCACCCTCCATCATCGTGCCAACGATGCCGCGGCCGACGTCGTGCAAATCGCCCTTGACCGTGCCGAGCACGACCACGCCCTGCGGTTTGCCTTGAGTGGCTGTCAACAGGGGCTTCAGCACCGGCATGCCCGCTTTCATGGCCCGCGCCGTCATCAGCACCTCGGGAATGAATGCCTTCTGCCGCTTGAAGCGCTCGCCCACTACGGCGAGCCCTGCCTGAAGCCCATTCATGAGCACCTCGAGAGCTGACAGCCCCGTCTCCAGCGCCTTCTCGGTCGCGGTCGGTACCTTGTTGTGATCTCCGCGTTCGACCAGACCGATGAGCTCCCGGAGGGCGGCAATCTGGTTGGAAGGCCCTGAGATTTCTCTAGTCCCGCCTGTCACCGGGTCGATGATGCTCAGTATCTCGGTTGTCATGCTGTCTACTCCTCTACGCCGTGCACACGGCTTCTTCGCCGAGCTCTCGCCGATCGTTCACGGCAAAGCTCAGTGCGGCGACGAAGTGCTCCTCGAACTGGGGATGATCGGCGAGCTCGACGTGATCGATGCGCTGCGCGATCGCCAGCGCCTCGTTGCGCGCCTGCTCGGAGACCAAGGCCAGTTGCGCACCAGTCAGCGCCGCATTGCCGACGTATGAGATCTTTTCCGCCGGTAACGCTGGAAGAAGACCGATTCGGATCGCACTCTCGACGTTGAGGTAGTTGCCGAACCCGCCGGCGAGCACCACTTCCTGCAGGTCACTATTGCTGATTCCCATAACCGCCTTCAGCGCCATGATGCCGGCATGAATAGCGGCTTTGGCCAATTGCAGTTGGCGGACGTCTCCCTGTGTCACGGTGATGTCTTCGCCATTGCCCGAGCCCGCAGCCCCGACGAGCACCACCTCGGAACCCTCGGCCCGCTCGCGGAAGCGCGCCTTCAGTCGCAGCGACAGCCGATTGCCTTCCGGCAAGCCCATCATGCCGCTCGCATCAATGAAGCCGGCGTCGCGTAACCTGGCGGCGGCATCGATCAGGCCAGAACCGCAAATCCCGATTGCCGGAGCGTCACCGATCACGCGGCAGGAGACATCATCGTCGAGGTCTACGCCCTCGATGGCTCCGACAGCCGCCCGCATGCCATGCTGCACCTGTCCGCCCTCGAACGTCGGGCCAGCCGGGGCCGAGCACGCCACCAGACGCCCCTTTACAGCGAGCACGATCTCGCCGTTGGTGCCGATGTCCACCAGAAGGCGGCAGGCGTCGCTCTCGTGCAAACGGGTGGCGAGCACCGCGGCGACGGTATCGGCGCCGACGAAACCCGCGACGATCGGCAGGAGGCAGACAATGGCACGCGGCGCAGCTTTCAGCAGCACCTGGGCCGCCGCGGCAACGAGCGGCGACCGAACGACGGGGTTGTAAGGCGCCAAACCGACATTGCTGGGATCGATGCCCAGAAAGATGTGGTGCATGCAGGTGTTGCCAACGATCGCCGCCTTGTAGATCTCGGCGCCGGCAACGCCCGCTTCCCGGCATGCCTCTGTGATGAGGTCGTTCACCGTCTTGAGGACGCTGGCGCGCAACCTGGCGAGCTTCTTCTCGTCGAACTGCGCGTATGCGATCCGCGACAGGACATCGCCGCCGTAGATCGCCTGCGGGTTCATCGCACGGACGGAAGCGAGCTGCTCGCCTGTCGACAAATCGATCAGTGTTCCGACGACGGTCGTAGTGCCGATGTCGAAGGCGACCCCGAACTTGCGGCTGGACGTATCGCCGGGCTCGATGTCGATCACCTCGCCGTTGAAGGTGGTGACCGTCAGAATGCCGCCATCAGCCCGCAAGACCGATGGGATCCTGCGCAGGATGTCCAGCGGGAAATCGCAATGGCGTGTCTCGCCGAGAGCCGCCGCGATTGCTTCCGCATCCGACGTCGGGTCGCTCGAGCCGCTCGCCGCTTTCGCGGTGACGACATGCTTCTCTACACCGGAATCCAGGGGAGTTGCTTCCGCCCCTGTCCAGGCCCCGCCTCCAAGGATCTGATGGCCCGCCTCGGACCTCGGTGGAGCAACCATCACAGAGCAGTTGCCGATCACCTTCGTCAGGCATGCGAGGCGAAAGTGCTCGCGAACGCCGTCACGGCCGAGCTGGATTTCGTCCTGGAGGGTAGCCGGGGGAACCTGCCCCTCGAGGATCTTGACCCGGCAGCTCCGGCATCGCCCCCGCTCGCCGCAAGTGGCGGTGACCTCGACGCCGGCGTGGCGCGCAACGGCAAGGAGCGATTCCCCGAGCCTCGCCGCAACCGCCCCGCCCTCGCGGCCGGCGAACGTCACAAGTGCGGAACCCGCAGCGCGCACGAGGCGCCTCCCGTTTCTCGGAACTGTTGGCGGCTAATCTTGTCCGCGACGGCAGTATCCAAGGTATTTCATCGTGTACTCGTCCTTTCCGGTGAGGGCGTCCGCCGCGTAGCGGAACTCCTCGAACGGGCGCGGCGAGTTCATGACAGGATCAACCATGACGGCGTCACAACCGGCCGCGATGGAGAGCAGCGTGAAGGCATGGTTCAGCGCGGCTCGCCGTGGCAAGCCGAATGAGACGTTGCTGTGGCCGCCGAAAATGTGCACGTCCGGATACCCGGCCCGCAGATCTTTGACGGCCTGCAGATAATGGTTCCCGCATTCGGAGTCGGTACCGATCGGAAACACCAGCGGGTCGAGGTAACGATCGGCCATCGCAATGTTACATGCGTCCATCATCCGCATGCATTGCTGAAGATTGCGCACGCGCTCCTCGGCACTTTGCGGCATGCCTTCCCTGCCGCTGGCATTGACGAACAGGAGCGCATCGCGCTCCCTGGCGAGGTCGACCAGACCCTCCCGGCCCTCTTCCAGGTTGAAGGAATTGATCGCCGGCCGGCTCTTGCGGTGGTCGTAAGCATCTAGGCCTGCGATGATCGTCCCCGAATCGGACGAATCGACCGCCAGCGTGGCGCCAGTGATCTCCTGGACGGCTTTCACCGACCAGCGCATCCATTCCTGCCGCTCCTCTGGGTAAGGCGAGATCTCGTCCACGCACAGGTCGATGATGTGCGCCCCAGCCTTCTCTTGGGCGCGGATCACCGACCCGATGTACTCGAGCTCGCGCTTGCGTAGAGCTTGCGCGATGTGCGGGATCATGAAGCCGTCCTGCTGCGCGGGATCGGCCGGCACGATGTCGGTGCAGTCGAGCACCTTTCTGCCGCCCCCGGAACCGGTATACGCGATGCCGATCCTGCCGCCTTCCCGCACCACGCGCGGGCTCGTCACCTTGATTTTGCGCGTGACGTTGAAGTTCTCTCCGATGACGATCAGGCCCGCGGCGAACATGGTCATCGCTCCCCTCCACAGGCAGCGGGTCGTCTCCCGCATAGAGCGGACAGGGCGCCGCTCCTCGATGGGCGAAACGAAAAGAAGCGGCAGCAGGTCTGCCGCGAGCACGGCGGCAACAATGCTGCGGTCGCCGCATTTGCGCAAACGAATTAAATTAGATGAAATGCTTCAGGAGAATTGATATATGTAGTCGGTCTTCCGAGTGGAGCTGGACCGACGTGCCTTCGATTTGCAGGGAGCAGCGATGAACTTCCGCCAGCTCGAGACCTTCTACTGGGCGAGCAAGCTCGGCAGCTTGTCGGCCGCGGCCGAGCGTCTCAATGCCACCCAGTCGACAGTATCCATGCGCATCATCGAGCTCGAGCGCGAGCTTGGGGTGGAGCTGTTCGACCGGAGCCAGCGCGCCGCACGCACGACCGCGAAGGGGCGCGAGCTGATATACTATGCGGAGAAAATGCTGCGCCTGCTCGCGGAGATGGAGGAGCGTGTCGGCGGCACTGGGGCGACGCAGGGCGTGCTGCGCCTCGGCGTTGCCGAGATGATCTCGATCACTTGGCTGCCGAGGCTCGTGCAGGTCATCCACGAGAAATACCCTCGGGTAACGCTCGAATTGGACGAAGCCTTGACCAAGGACTTGGTAGAGCGGTTCACCAACGGCTCGCTCGATATGATCCTGGCTCCGGGCAAAGTGCCCGGCTATAGCGTCACGCCCGTTCCGCTAGGCAGGGTGCAGTTCGCATGGATGGCGAGCCCCTCGTTCGGCATGCCAAGCGGCGTGCTCACGCCGCGCGATCTCCAGGCATGGCCAGTAATAGCGCTTTCGCGGGAGAGCTATCACCATACCTCGATCGAGGAATGGTTCCGGCTCGGCAACGTCCATTGCCGGCGCATCGATACCTGCAAGAGCTTCGGCGTGGCCTCCTCGCTCGCTTCGGCTGGTCTCGGCGTCACGCTGCTGCCTCCGCGCTGCTACAAGGATGAGATCAAGACGGGAAAGCTGCGCTTGATCGAGACCGATCCACCGTTCCCCCCCGTTGAGTTCGCGGCAACCGCGGCGGTGGAAAGCATGCAGCCCGCTGCCAAGCAGATCACATTGCTGGCCCGTGAGATCAGCGATTTCGAGAAGGATTGAGCGATGCGCTGAGGTGCGCCGGGGCGGACAATTGCGACTCGCATCTCGTCACATTGCTTCAAAAAATTTGGATTACTTGAACCAACAAATATCATTAGTTGCAATATAAATGAGCGGCTAGGTTGGCCTAGATCACGACAAGGGGTCGGGAGCCATTTCTTCGCCCCAGTGGTCGATCGTAGAGTAGTGCCGCAGTCGCCGCGAGGCCCAAGTCGAATGGCAGGCGGACGTGAGCAAGCCTGATATCGCACCTCGTCGATCCGAGACGTTGACGGTGCGCATCACCGACGTGATTGACGAGGCGGAGGGCATCCGCTCCTTCCGCCTGCAGGCCGAAAACGGTGGCGAGCTGCCGCCTTTCACGCCGGGCGCACACATCAATATCCGGCTCGGAGCCGGTCTTGTCCGGCAGTATTCGCTGGCCGGCGACAGCGCCGATAACGGAACCTACCGCGTCGCGGTGCTGCGCGAAGATCAGGGTCGCGGCGGCTCGAAGGCGATTCACGCGGTGGTGGCAGGAGATACACTCGGGATCTCCACGCCGAGAAACAACTTCCCGCTCGCCGGCTTCGAGGCCAGCTTCCACTTGCTGATTGCCGGCGGCATCGGCATCACGCCAATGCTGTCGATGATCGCGGAGCTCGAGCGACGCAAGGCCGAATGGTTGCTCCACTACTGCACGCGCAGCCGCGAGCGCACCGCATTTCGTGAGGAGCTTCAGCCCCTCGTCGAAGCCGGCAAGGTCGTTCTACACCATGATGGCGGGGACCCGGCGAAGGGCCTCGACATCGCTGCACTGCTCGCCGAGTACCAGCCAGGTCACCACGTCTACGTGTGCGGGCCGAAGGGCATGATGCAGATTGCGAAAGCAGCGGTTGGCGCTTGGCCTCCGCACTGCGTCCATTTCGAGCACTTTGCCGCGACCGAGCTCACGTCCGAGGATGCCGCCTGGGACAAGAAGCCCTTCAAGATAAAAATCGCGAGGACCGGCCAGGTCGTAAACGTGCCCGCGCGCGTCGGCGCTGTCGATGCGCTGCGCAATGCCGGCTACGAGATAGAGACCTCGTGTCTGGAAGGATACTGCGGCACGTGCATTACGCGCTACACCGAGGGCGATCCGGTACATCGCGACACCGTGCTCAGCGCGGCCGACCGCAAGAGCTATGTCATGCTCTGTAGGGCGCGCTCGCGCAGCCGAATGCTCGTCATCGACATCTGACGAGACATCCCAGGTCGGGCAAGGCAAGACAAGTCGAGACCGACCAGAAACGCAAGGGCCTGATGAGGAGGAAACGCGATGAAAGCGCCAAAAAAAGTCTCCGCAGGAAGGCCGGTCAAGGCGGCCCCCGAGGGTCCGGCCGATGTCATGTCGCCATATAGGGCCATCCGCAATTGCTGGTATGTGCTTGGGCTCGCCAAGGAATTTCCTGCCGAGAAGCTTACCGGGCACGTGGTATGCAAGCGGCCGATCGTCTCTTGGCGGACGAAGCACGGCCAGGTCGTCGCCTACGACGATCGATGCGCGCATAAGCGTTTTCCGCTGTCGAAGGGCCGTTTGATGAAGGACGGTACGCTCGAATGTGCGTACCACGGTCTGCGCTACGACATGACCGGCAAGTGCGTCATGATTCCCTCGCACCCGACCGGGCCGATTTCGCCTCAAGCCGTTGTGCCGCCGTTTCCGATTATCGAGCAGGACGGGCTCGTGTGGATCTGGCCGGGTGATCCAGGTAAGGCGGACTTGCGCAAGCCGCCGCGGCTGCCGGAAATCGCTGACGATAGGTGGGAGTCGGTGCTGGTCGGGCCGATGGATGTCCCTGCCAACTATCTGCTGCTCATCGAGAACCTGCTGGATATCACCCACTTCTATCCTTTGCACGACGGCAATATCGGCGACATCGCCAACAGCCGCATTCCGGTCGAGCTGGAGGAGGGCGAGGTCGACGGCAATCAATTCGCAATGACGATCCGCAAAGTGACGAGCTACAGGCAGCCACCATACCTTGTCGACTGGTTCCACGACGAGGTGGTCGATCGCCACCACACGCATTGCATGATGAGCCCGGCGGTTACTCGCGTGGTCATGCGCAACGCTCCCCCCGGCAAGTTGCAGCCGAGGGCTGCAAGATCCGAGTACCCGGGCGAGCTCATGCTCAACGACGACGAGCGCGGCTATATCCTGATCCACTGTCACACGCCGGTGGACGACCGGCGGCTTATTTGGCGCGTGCTCGCCAACTGCCCGAAGCACCACATGTCGAAGGGCGATCCCAACCAGTCGACCGCTGCCCGCGTCGCCATGATGTTCCCCAAGGTGGCGGACGAGGACAAGTGGGCGCTCGAGCAGCAGCAGGCGATGGTGGAGTACCCGGACGAGGGATATCAGGAGGTGTTCCTGAAGCCCGACGTGGCGATCCGGCGTGCGCGCAAGATCTTTCTCGATCTGTTGCGGGAGGAGCGCCAGAGCCGTCCTGTAGCACAGGCCGCGGAATAGTGTGATGTCCGACGCAATGACGGGTCCGCTGACCGGGGTCCGCGTGCTCGAGTTCGGCCAGATTGCCGCGGGTCCGTTCGCAGGATCGCTGCTGGCCGATCTCGGCGCCGACGTCGTAAAGGTCGAGAATCCGAGCGGGGGCGACGGCATGCGCGGCTGGCCGCCCCTGTCCAGGAGTGATGGGGGCGCAGCCTTCAGCGAGAACTTCGCCTCGATCAATCGCAACAAGCGCTCCATCGCGGTCGATTTGAAGGACCCCACGGCCGTCGCGCGGCTGAAGTCGCTTGCAGCCAAGGCGGACATCGTCATCGAGAACTTTCGTGCCGGCGTGCTGCCGCGTCTCGGCCTGGGATATGCTTGCCTCAGCGCGCTCAATCCACGTCTCGTCTACTGCTCGATCTCGGGCTACGGACAGACCGGGCCCTATGCAGAGAAGGGTGCGTTCGACGTCACCGTGCAGGGGATGAGCGGGCTGATGAGCGTGACCGGCGAGGACGGCCGGCCGCCAGTCAAGTGCGGAGTGCCGGTCGGCGACTTCTGCGCCGGTCTTTATGCTGCCTACACTGCAACGGCGCTTGTGATGCAGGCCCGCGCGACGGGCAAGGGAGCCTACATCGACTGCTCGATGTTGGGGGCGCTGATCGGTGTCGCCGCATTGCAAACGAGCGATTACTTCGGCACTGGAACGAGCGGAAAGCGGATTGGATCAGCGCATCCGCGCAACGCGCCCTATCAGGCCTTCCGAGCGAAGGACGACTACTTCATCATCGCAGCCGGCAACGATGCCCTCTGGCGCCAGGTCGCCGAAGCCGTGAGCCTGCCGGAGCTGGTGACGGACGAGCGCTTCCGCACCCAGCCCGATCGAGCCCGCAATCAGCAGGCGCTTTGCGAAATCCTCGAGCAGCGGTTCGCGGCGCGCACTGCAAAGGAGTGGCTGGCCGAGATGGACCGGCGCGGCGTGCCCTGCTCGCCGATCAATACCTATCCGCAGATTCTTTCCGACCCGCAGATCGAGGCGATACGGCTTGTGAGGCCGCTGACGCTGCCAAACGGCGTCGAGACGAAGACGACGGCATTTCCGCTGGCGATCACGGGGTACGAATTCCAGGTGCGATTGCCGCCACCGGAGCTCGGCGCTCATACCGATGAGGTCATGGCGGAATGGCTGCAGCAGCCAGCGCAAGCACCGCCACTTCGGTCCGAAGCGCGGTCCTGAAGGGAAAGCCATGAACGAGCCGCTCACAGTGTACCGCGACGGTCCCGTGAGCGAGATCACGCTCGCACGGCCGGGCAAGGCGAATGCCCTGTCGGCCGAGCTCGTGGAAAGGCTGCTCGCGGCCATCGAGACGACCGCCGGAAACGGCACGCGCGTTCTCGTGCTGCGCGGCGAGGGCCGCAATTTCTGCGCCGGGTTCGATTTCTCCGATATCGACAGCACGACCGACGGCGAGCTGCTCCATCGCTTCGTGCGCACCGAGCTGATGCTGCAGGCCCTCTACCATGCGCCGTTCTCAACGTTGGCGCTGTGCCATGGCGGGGTCTACGGCGCGGGCGCAGACATCGTTGCGGCGTGCGATCGGCGGATCGCGGCCCCCGGTTCGAGATTTCGCATGCCCGGGCTCAAGTTCGGGATCGCACTGGGAACCCGTCGGCTCGCAGAACGCATCGGTGCCGATCGGGCGCTCGAGATCCAGGGCTCGGCCCGCATATTCGATGCCGAGGAAGCGATGCGGATTGGTTTCGCCCACGCCGTCGAGCCGCAGGAGCGGTGGAGCACCATTGTCGCGCAGGTCGCGGGTGCGCAGAAGCTGCAGCCTGCGGCCCACGCGCTACTGAAGGAGCGCGTTCAGTCCGACACGCGCGATGCCGATCTTGCGGCGCTCATTCGGTCCGCCGGGATTCCGGGACTTAAGGATCGCATCAAGGCATTCAGGGCGGAGCGGGAATGAGGTTATGGTCAGAAAGGAGCTAGTCGGCACTCAGAGCCGCGAGGCGTTGATAGAATGAATTGAAACGTTGGAGGGTGGGAGAATCTGCGCCGCGAAAGGCACAGGCACCAACCCGTCCGAGGCACGGGAGGAATATAAGTTGGCGATCGAGGAAGTGGGCACGTCGCACCCTGCAAGCCCATTGTCGGGTGCAGCGGGATCGGCGTGGCCGTCGACGCATCGCGCACTGGCGATTTCCGCGCTGCGCCGCGGGCGATCGCCCCAAGTGCTGCGAGCTGTGCAATCCGCCGAAGCTGCGGCCGAACATCTTCGAGATGCCATCAGGTTTGCACGTCATCGCAGCGTCGTTTCGACAGTCTGCCATGCAGTCGCGAGCAAGGGGGAGCGCAATCATATGCGACGTGTGGGGACATGAGGGAAATGGCCGCCATTATACGCGCCATCGAGGCGCTGAACGAGCGGATCGGGCGCACGGTCTCGTGGCTTGCGATCATACTCGTTTTCAACACGTTCCTCGTCGCGGTGCTTCGCTACGGCTTCAGCCGCGGCTGGGTCTGGCTGCAGGAGATGTACGTCTGGATGCACGCGATCATTTTCCTGGTGGTAGCCGGCTACACCCTGCTGCACGAGGGCCACGTGCGCATCGACATTTTCTATGGGTCCGCGTCACTCAGGGGCAAGGCGTGGGTGAATGCGCTCGGGACCGTTTTCTTGCTGTGGCCGACGCTCATCGTCATCGCATGGGTGGCATGGCCATACGTCCACCTCTCCTGGACGCGCCTGGAATCCTCGCAGGAGGCAGGCGGTCTGCCCGGCCTGTTCCTTCTCAAATCCTGCATGTTGGCCTTTGTCGTGCTGGTTGGACTGCAGGGACTGGCACTGTTTATGAGGAGCGCAATGGTCCTTCTTGGCCACCCCGAGTGGGATCCACATAGCAAACAACCGGCGGAACATTAATATGACGATGCCGGAGATCCTCAGCATCCTGCTGCTCGTTGCCGTCTGCGCGGGCATGATGTTCGGCTTCCCTGTCGCATTTACGCTGTCGGGCGTATCGGTGTTGTTCGTGTTTCTCGGTGCGGCCCTTGGCGCCTTCGATCTCATCTTTCTAAATGCCATTCCAGGCCGCTTCTTCGGTGTCATGAGCAACGAGGTGCTCGTGGCTGTGCCGCTATTCGTGTTCATGGGCGTGATGCTGGAGCGATCGCGGGTCGCCGAGGAGCTCCTCAGCACGATGGGTCAATGCTTCGGGTCGATGCGCGGCGGCCTCGGAATTTCGGTGACGATGGTGGGCGCGCTGCTGGCTGCCTCGACCGGCATTGTCGGCGCGACCGTCGTCACGATGGGGCTGCTCAGCCTGCCCACGATGATGAAGGCGGGCTACGACCCCAAGGTGGCCTGCGGCACGATCTGCGCATCGGGGACGCTCGGGCAGATCATCCCGCCGTCGATCGCCCTCGTAATCCTCGCCGACGCGCTGGCTGGCGTCTATGCCGAAGCCCAGCTCAAGAAGGGCGTATTCATCGTCGAGCCGTTCGGCGTGGTCGATCTGTTCGCTGGTGCCGTGATCCCGGGCCTGCTCCTCGCCGGTCTATATGTGGTGTACCTCGCCATCCTGGCATTCGTGAAAGTCGAGGCTTGTCCGCCCTACTACGAGCCCGGCATCGCCTACCGCCAAGTGGCCGTCCGCGCACTCAAGTCACTCGTGCCGCCGCTGTTTCTCGTGCTTTGCGTGCTCGGTTCGATTCTGGGCGGCCTCGCGACTCCGACCGAGGCCGCCTCATTCGGCGGCGTAGGAGCAACCTTTCTCGCTCTCGTGCGAGGCTACCTGACAATGACCGTGATCCGCGATGTCGTGCGATCCACGGCTCGAATCAGCGCGATGGTGTTCACGATACTGCTCGGCGCTTCGATCTTCTCCCTGACATTCCGTGGCTTCGGCGGCGACAATCTTATTCATCACTTCCTCACCGGTCTGCCAGGCGGATTCATTACAGCCATGCTGATCGTGATGACGGTGATGTTCCTGCTGGGATTCGTTCTCGATTTCATCGAGATCGTTTTCATCGTTGTGCCGATCGTCGCCCCGGCGCTGTTCATGGCCGACATCAGCCCGGTCTGGCTAGGCGTGATGATGGCGCTGAACCTACAGACCAGCTTCCTGACCCCACCATTCGGCTGGGCACTGTTCTACATGCGTGGCGTCGCCCCGCCCGCAATAAGAACGAGCGACATCTACCGCGGCGTCATGCCGTTCATCTTGCTGCAGCTTCTGATGCTCACGACGTTGTGGATGTTCCCGGTGCTCGCGACGTGGCTGCCGGATCAACTGCTGCGCTGAGTTAGCGATAATCCGATGCGGATCAGCCATCGAAAGGAGGAGAGATGACACTTTAAAGCAAACAGGGATGCAAGGTGAATCGAAGCCCAGAGCTCGGGAGGAAATAGGACATGAAACGCAGAGCATTCCTCAAAGCAGCGGCGGGTTCCGCTGCTGTTGCGGCAATTGTCGCCAAGCCAGCGATCGCCCAAGGCCTGCGCAAGTGGCGGATGGTGACGACGTGGCCAAAGAACCTGCCGGGGCTTGGCACCGGCGCACAGTATTTCGCCGATCAGGTTACAAAGTGCTCCGGAGGTCGCCTGACGGTGCAGCTCTTCGCGGCCGGTGAGATCGTGCCGGCTTTCGAATCAATCGATGCAGTCAAGAGTGGCACCGTCGAAATGGGCCACGGCTGCCCCTACTACTGGAAGGGCAAGGCACCGGCGGCCGAGTTCGTCAGCAATTTTCCGTTCGGGCTGACGGCACAGGAATATAACGCCTGGTATTATTACGGCGGAGGCGACAAGCTGTGCGACGAGCTTTATGACCAGGCCTTCGGATGCAAGTACCTGGCCTGTGGCAACACCGGCGTGCAGCACCCGGGCTGGAGCCGAAAAGAGGTCAAGACGCTCGACGATTTCCGGGGCCTCAAGATTCGCATGCCGGGCCTCGGCGGCGAGGTCATGAAGCGGCTCGGCGCCACGGTCGTCAACTTGCCAGGCGGCGAGGTCGGGCCGGCGCTCGCGTCCGGTACCATCGACTGGGTCGAGTGGAACAACCCCTACGGCGAGGCCTCCATGGGCTTTCATCGCCACGCCAAGTACTACTACACACCGGGCTGGCACGAGCCCGGGACGGTGCTCGAGCTGTTCATCAATAAACAGCAGTGGGATGGCCTCGAGCCCGATCTCAAGGCGATCGTGGAGCAGTGCGCATTTTCCACGAATGTCGTCATGCTGAGCGAGTTTCAGGCGCGTTCGGGCCCGGTGATGCAGCAGTTCATCACTCAGCACGGTGTACAGCTCCGGCGTTTGACGGACGAGCAGCTCAAGAAGATCGGCGAGGCGTCCGGCGAAGTGATCTCCGAGATCACCAAGGCAGATCCTATGAGCAAGAAAGTCTTCGACAGCATGAACAAGATCCGAGGTGAGCAAAAGATCTACAGCACGACCACCGAGTTCGACTACTTCCACGCCCGCAGCCTCGACTTCAAGTGGCCGGCGTAAGCGGCGGTATCGAGCTGCTGGTGAATAGCAGCCCCCGCTGAGTGGTCGGGCTGAGCGATGCCCTCTACCGCTGCTAATCAGCAATGAAGGGGGCACCTGTCGCTCAGCCCGGGCGCGTTCGATGGGCTCGCTTCCGATCGCACCGCGTAGCAGCAGCCGATTGCGCCGGAACTAACGGGAGAGGCACGGGCATGATCGGCTCCCGCGACTCCCCGGACCGTACCGGCGGAAACCCCCTGCGGCGAGCTCGCTACTTGCACAAGGACTCATTCGATTTGTTGAAGTATCCAAATTGAAAACTTTCATTAGCGCTCGTGCGCCGCGCGGTGTACGCAACTTCTTAACATAGCCGCTCGCTTTCTCGAAATGCTCACTATTGCACGCATGCCTAAGAACACAACGTCGACCCTCCTCTGGACACCTTCGCCGCAGCGTATTGCCAATGCGAACATCACGGCATTTCTCGATGCCGCCAAGCGCGACTGGGGCGTCAAACTGGATAGCTATGCTGACTTGCATAACTGGTCGATTCGTCATCCGTCACAATTCTGGACCAGCCTCTGGGACTTTCTTGAGATAATTTCCGATGGACGCGGTGATGTTGTTTTGGAGCATCAAGACAGCATCAAAAATGCCCGGTTCTTTCCGGAGGCTACGCTGAGTTTTGCCGAGAATCTGCTGCGCCGCAGAGACGAGAGCCTTTCAGTAATCTTCTGGAATGAGAATGGCACACGTCGCTACGTAACCGCCGGCGAACTGTACGACCAGGTTTCCCGCATTGCTCAGGCATTGAAGCACCTCGGTGTCGATGAAGGCGACAGGGTAGCAGCAATTCTGCCGAACATTCCCGACACACTCGCATGCATGTTGGCTACAAATGCTCTCGGCGCGATTTGGACATCGTGCTCGCCAGATTTTGGAGCGCAGGGCGCGATTGACCGGATCGGCCAAATCGATCCCAAGGTTCTGTTCGTCAGCGATGGCTACTATTACAACGGAGCACTCTACGATACACGAGAGCGCCTGCCTCTGCTCCGACGCCACATGCCGTCTCTCGACAACATAATAGTAGTGCCCTATCTGGGCCTGGAAGCGCCGCGAAACAAAGATTCGATCCTGTTAAATCTGCCTGACCTGACGGGCAAATTCCAGCCGGCAGATATCAGGTTTGTTCGCCGGCCGTTCGACCAGCCGGCATTCATTCTCTATACCTCCGGGACTACCGGGGCTCCGAAGTGCTTCGTGCACAGCGCAGGCGGCACCCTAATTCAACTTCTCAAGGAACACATTCTGCACTTCGATGTGAAGCCGCGAGATCGGTTCTTCTACTACACGACGACCGGCTGGAACATGTGGTACACGCTGGTCTCTGTCCTTGGAGCTGGCGGCACGGTCTGCATTTACGAAGGGGCGGCATTTTGCCCGAGAGCTGAAGCTCTTTTCGACTTCGCTGCAGCGGAGGCAATCAGCGTTCTTGGCGCCTCTCCCGCGTACTTTGACCGGTTGAAGAAGCTTGGAGTCGCGCCCGCCGATACTCATGACCTCCGATCGTTGAGGACCATTCTGTCCACGGGGGCGCCACTGGGCACCGATACGTTCGACTACGTCTATCGCCATATTAAGTCCGACGTTCAGCTCTCGTCTATCTCTGGCGGCACGGAGATCATGACGACCTTCGCGAACGGAAATCCCATTGGGCCAGTATGGCGCGGCGAGTTGCAGGTGCGGACTCTCGGCATGGATGTTCGTGTCGTGGATGAGCAGGGGGACTCCATTCGATCCAAGAGAGGTGAGCTTATCTGCGCGGCACCATTTCCTTCTCGCCCCTTGCGCCTCTGGAATGACCCGGACGGCAGCCGCTATCACGAGACATACTTCTCTCGTTTCCCGAATGTTTGGACACACGGCGACTTTGCCGAACTAACCGATCATGACGGAATGGTCATCCATGGCCGGTCCGACACCGTGCTCAATCGGAATGGGGTCAGGATTGGCACTGCGGAAATCTATCGACCGGTCGAGGCTCTGCCGGAGATTGCCGACACCATTCTGGTCGATCGCGATTGGGCTGCTGACGATCGTATGGTTCTGTTTGTGCAGCTAGCCGAGGGCGCCACCTTGGACGATGCTCTAATAGAGAAGATTCGGAGACAAATTCGCGAGCATGCCTCACCACGGCACGTACCAGATAGGATAATCCAAGTGCCGGCGATCCCGTACACAGTCAACGGAAAAAAGGTCGAGCTTGCGATCAAGGCGCTTCTTCAGGGTCGGGCGGTCAAGAACCTCGGGTCAATAGCGAATCCGGATGCACTGAAGGCGTTCGAAACTCTGAAGTTTTGAGAAAACAAGGTATATCGCTCTTTTCGACGCAACAACGAGTTCGAGGAGCCTGGCAATGCAGAAGAGAATAAAGTATTGGGGCTGGGGCTATGAGGACGAACCGGAAACGCCGCCGCAACTCATCAGCAACATGGAGCGGTACTTCGGAGGGTTCTTCGGGGTGAGTGATTTCAACACTCTTCCTGTCCCGCCGATAAGTGCTGCTCGTCTGCGAAAGCCTCGCATTTCCATTCCTGAGCGCCTCAAGGCTTTCTGTACGTCGGACCACGACGAGCGAGTGCGGCATGCGGTCGGCCGCTCGTTTCTAGACTATGTCAACATCTTCTCGAACGAATATTCCAATCCGCCTGACGTTGTCGCGTTCGTGCGCAGTGAGCAGGATATCATCGAGGTGTTGGATTGGGCGACTGGCGCGAACGCCGCTGTAATCCCGTTTGGCGGCGGGACGAGCGTCACCGGCGGAGTCGAGCCAATCGTGGGTGAGGAGTATGATGCTGTAATTACGATCGACACCACCCGGTTGAATAAGGTGCTCGAGGTCGATGATGTTTCGCAGTGCGCACGCATTCAGGCCGGCGCCTTCGGGCCACATCTGGAGGCCCAGCTTAGGCCACGTGGCTATAGTCTGCGACACTACCCGCAATCGTTTCAGCATTCAACGCTCGGTGGCTGGATCGCGACTCGATCGGGTGGCCACTTTGCTACCCAATACACACACATTGACGATTTCGTCGAGAGCCTCCGGGTCGTCACGCCGACCGGAACAATCGAAACCCGCCGCATGCCGGGGGATGGCGCAGGGCCCGATCCGGATCGGCTCTTCTTGGGGGCAGAAGGTTCTCTAGGTATTATCACCGAAGCCTGGATGCGCATCCAAAAGCGTGCCACGCACAGAGCTTCGATCGCGGTGTTTTTCGGTGACTTCCTGAAAGGCTGCGAGGCCGTGCGGGTTATTTCACAGGCTGGATTGTTCCCCTCGAACCTGAGGATCATTGATGCTGAAGAAGCCCGCGTAAACTACGTATCCAACAAGAATAAGCATATCCTGTTCCTGGGTTTCGAATCTGCCGATCATCCGGTGCAGGCCTGGATGAATCGGGCGTTGGAGATCTGTGCCGATCATGGCGGCGAGTTTGATCGCGAGATTCTGGACCAGCCGAACAGCCACCGCGAGTCTGAGCAGGGTCGGTGGCGGGATATCTTTCTGGAGACGAGCTATTACCGGGAAATAACGACACCCCGCGAAATTATCTACGGTACGATGGAAACCTCCATCACGTGGGATCGGTTCCCGGAATTATACCGCCGCGTCATGGATGTAACCGCCCAATCGATGGAAGAGGCAACAGGTAAGCGTGGATCGTTGAGCTGCCGGTTCGTCTACACCTATCCAGATGGACCAGCGCCCTACTGGAGCTTCTACTGCCTGGGCAACCATGGAAAGCTCAAGGAGCAGTGGAAGCACGTCAAGAAGGCGGCGACAGATGAGTTCATAGCTTATGGGGGTAGCGCAACACATCACACTTCGATCGGTCGGGATCATATGACGTGGCTCAATCGACAGACCGACCGTGGCTTCTCGAGGGCACTTCGTTCTGTCAAGTCCGCCCTCGATCCAAAGTGGATAATGAACCCGGGTGTTATCGTCCCAGTGGACAAATCCGCCGCATAGGGCAGCGGAGCAGGCTCTCTCTCGCGCGCGCTCTCTCTGAGCTAGTTAAAGGTGGGTGGGATGATCGCTGTTCGGGAACGTTGGGACTGAGGCAGAGGAGGATATGGCGAGGCTGAAGAAGATTCTGCTCAGTCTCAAGCCCCTGGCTCGTGAGCTTCAGTGTTCGGCTGTTCCCCGTAACCGTTGGTACGACGTTGTCGGGGTGAGGTGGGCTCCGCTTGTTCGGACAGTTTTTCCGCTTCGACAAGTGGGGCCTCTGCCGGGGTTAGGCCGCCAAGCGGACTGGCAGCATGCCGCGTCCGAAGTAGGCTTGATCGGGCGTCATGCCGTCAAGGCGTGTCGGACGCGCGCGCTTCGATTGGGCGGTATCTCGATCTCTACAATCGCCGCCGTCCGTTCGTTGGTCGGGGCAGCGGGATTCGAACTCGCGACCCCCTGCTCCCAAAGCAGGTGCTCTACCAGGCTGAGCTATGCCCCGACATCGCGTAGCGGGCCTGATTTCTGGGGTCTGTCGCGGCCGAGGTCAAGCGCCAACATCATAATTGGCCACCAGGAGCGCGCAAACGATCGACGCCGCGGAGCCTCGGCGAGCATTGACATGCCGCGGGGCTTCCGTGATGAGGGGGCGAGCGGCCGGGCGGGTCTCGTCCGCGCATTGCGCTGCCGAGCCCAGCCCAGCCCAGGACACCGGAAAGCCTGGCTGGGTGGACACGGCAGGCCACCTATCTGGATGCACCTGCAGGCGATGACCGACGGGCCGATATCGTCAGCACGGCGCAGCGCACTCCCGGGCGCGCCGGCCGCGCTCTCGCTCGTGGCCATGAACGGATTCGCCGATTACGCGCTCCTCGACTGCGGGGGCGGCCGCAAGCTCGAGCGGTTCGGCGCCATCACCGTGGACCGGCCGGAGCTACAGGCCATGTGGCAGCCGCGGCTTGCCGCCGGGGAGTGGGCGGCCGCGCACGCCGTCTTCTCGGGCGGCGAGGACGAGGAGAAGGGGCGCTGGCGTACCGGCCGCCCCGTGCCCGACGTCTGGCCGGTCGAGGTCGGCGGCGTCACCATGCTGTGCCGGCTGAGCGCCTTCCGCCATCTCGGGCTCTTCCCCGAGCAGCTCCCCCACTGGGAGTGGATGCTGGACGGCCTGCGGCGGGTGACGGGGACGCGCCCGCGCGTGCTCAACCTGTTCGCCTATACCGGGGCCGCCTCGCTCATCGCCGCCAGGGCGGGCGCCGAGGTCGCTCACATCGATGCCTCCAAGAAGGCGATCGCCTGGGCCAAGGAGAACCAGGCCGCATCGGGCCTTGCCGGCGCTCCGGTCCGCTGGATGCTCGACGACGCCCGCAAGTTCGTGGCGCGCGAGGTGCGCCGCGGCCGCACCTATCACACGATCCTGGTCGACCCGCCGAAGTTCGGGCGCGGCCCCGGCAACGAGGTCTGGGAGCTGTTCGAGCATCTGCCGGACCTGATGCGAGGCTGCGCACGGCTGCTCGACCCGGCATGCGCTCGCCTCTGCCTCACCGCCTACGCGATCCGCGCCTCGGCGCTCGCCATCGACGGGCTGGTGCGCGAGGTGCTGGCGGAGCGCGGCGGCGAATTCGACAGCGGCGAGCTGGCCATCGTCGAGCAGTCGGGCGGGCGCGCGATCGGCACCTCGCTGTTCACCCGGTGGTCCTCGCCATGACGCGCGATGATCGCGACCGCCCTGCTCACCACCGCGCCGTCACCAGCCTGCAGAACCCGACCGTCAAGGCGGTGCGCGCGCTCGACATGCGCAAGGTGCGCCGCGAGACCGGGCTGTTCGTGGCCGAGGGCGCCTCGGTGCTCGTGACTGCGCGGGAGCACGGCTGGCGGCCGAAGACGCTGCTCCATCAGGCCGGCGCGGCCGACGGCGGCATCCACCGCGAGCTCGTCGCGTGGGCCGCCGGGTCGGGCGCCGAGATCCTGGAGGTCAGCGAGGCCGTGCTCGGCAAGGTGGCCTCGAAGGACAACCCGCAAAGCATGCTGGCGGTCTTCCAGCAAGCCTGGCAGCCGCCGCCGGACGCGTGCGGGGTCCCGCCGGAGGCCGTCTGGATCGGGCTCGAGGAGGTCCGCGACCCTGGCAATCTCGGCACCATCATCCGCACCGCGGATGCCGTCGGCGCCGCTGGGGTGATGCTGATCGGCACTTGCTGCGATCCCTATTCGCGCGAGGCGGTACGGGCGAGCATGGGGTCGACTTTCGCGGTGCCGCTGGTGCGGACCGGACGCGAGGCATTCCTGCAATGGCGGCGGAGCTGGCCCGGCGAGGTCGTGGGCACGCACCTGGCCGCCGCCGAGGACTTCCGCGCCGTCACCTACCGCGGCCCGACGCTGCTCGCGATGGGGAGCGAGGGGCCGGGGTTGTCGGAGGACCTCGCCGCCGCCTGCGACCGCCTCGTCAAGGTTCCCATGGCGGGCCGGCTCGACAGCCTCAACCTGGCCGTCGCCACCGCGCTGATGCTCTACCAGATCCGAGGCCCTCACCTGCGACTGTGATCCGCTATTTGCTATTTGCTATTTGCTATTTGCTATTCGCTATTCGCTATTCGCCACTCGCTCGCCAGATGCGCATCGAATACCACCGCACCCTGATCGCAGACCGCGTCCGCAACGATGCGTTCGAGGCAGCGCTGGCGCGCGTCATCCGCAAGGGCGAGACCGTCGTGGCCGACATCGGTGCCGGAACCGGGCTGCTGGCGCTGATGGCGGCGCGGCTCGGCGCGCGCGAGGTGCACCTCTACGAGGCAGCAGAGGTCGCCGGTGTCGCGCGCGAGGTCCTGAAGCGGAACCGGGCGCACAACTGCCACCTCGTGCCGTGCCACTCGACCGAGATGCGGGACCCGCCGCCCGCCGACGTGGTCGTGTCGGAAACGCTCGGCAACTATCCGTTCGAGGAGAACATCATCGAGACGCTGAACGACGCCGTGCGCCGCCATCTCGCGCCGCGCGGCATCGTCATCCCGGGCAAGCTGGCGCAGCTCGTCGCCCCGGTCGTCAGCGACCGCTTTCACGTCGAGCTGACGGCGTGGGAGCGCGTCGGCCGCGGCATCGATCTCGCCCCGGCGCAGCTCATGAGCCTCAACAACGTCTACGTGCGCACGGTCGAGCCCGCCGACCTGCTCGACCACGGCCGGCCAGCGAGGCGCTGGGACGAGATCGACTTCTCCGTTGCCAACCGCACGACACGCAAGGGGGACGCGCGATGGGTGCTCGACGCCGGCGCGACCATCTACGGCTTTGCCGCGTGGTGGACGGCCGAGCTCGTTCCCGGCGTCACGCTCTCGACCGCACCCGGCGCGCCGCGCACGCATTGGGAGCAGCTCTATTTCCCGCTGCTCCGGCCGATGGCAGGGCGCGCGGGGGAGACGGTCGCCATCGCGCTGAGGTCCCGCTCGTCGATGCGCGCCGGCACCGACATGACCTGGAGCGTGACCCGCACCGGCCGCGACGGCCACGTGCAGGACCGGCAGTCGATGGACCTCGCCAAGGGCTATTTGCCCTGAATGGCGACGGCAGCCGCGCTCCGCGCTGCCGAGCGGATCGCCTCGATGTTCTCGGCATAGCGGCCGCCGGCGAACACGGCGCTGCCGGCGACGAGCACATCGGCGCCCGCCGCAGCAACTACAGCCGCAGTCTCCACGTTGACGCCGCCATCCACCTCGAGGTGAATCGGCCGGCGGCCGATCATGCGGCGGATGCTCCCGATCTTTTCCGCCATCGCCGGGATGAACGACTGGCCGCCGAACCCTGGGTTGACCGTCATCACGAGCACGAGGTCGAGCCGGTCGAGCACGTGGTGAATGGCGCTCTCGTGCGTGGACGGCGTCAGCGAGACGCCGGCCTTCCTGCCCAGGCTCCTGATGAGCTGGAGCGAGCGGTCGAGGTGCGGCCCCGCCTCGGCGTGGACGGTGATGATATCGGCGCCGGCCCTGGCGAACGCCTCGATATAGGGATCGCACGGCGCGATCATCAGGTGCACGTCGAGGACCTTCCGGGTATGCGGCCTCAGTGCCGCGACGACGGCGGGGCCGATGGTGATGTTCGGCACGAAGTGTCCGTCCATGACGTCGACGTGCACCCAGTCGCCGCCGGCGACGTCGATGGCGCGCACCTCTTCGCCGAGCCTGGCGAAATCGGCGGACAGGATCGAGGGGGCGATGAGGATCTCGTGCATCTGGTGGTCCGTTTCGCTGATCGCGCGGTGCGGCTGGCGGCAGCCGATACCACCGCGCTCCTCCGCTGGGAAGAGCGAGGGATCAGCCGTTGCCCCTCGTCTCCGTGCGGCCGGGCCGTGCGCTGCGCTCCAGGAAGGCGATGACCAGGCCCGCGACATCGACGGCGGTCGCCTGCTCGATGCCGCGCAGACCGGGCGAGGAGTTGACCTCCATGACGACGGGACCGCGCTCGGAGCGCAGCATGTCGACCCCGCAGACGTTGAGGCCCATGATCTCCGCGGCCCGCCGGGCCGTGGTGCGCTCCTCGTCGCTCAGCTCCGCCGCCACGGCATTGCCGCCGCGGTGCAGGTTGGCGCGGAAATCGCCCTTGCGCCCGGTGCGCTGCATCGCGGCGACAATGGCGCCGCCGACCACGAAGGCCCGGATGTCGGAACCGCGCGCCTCCTTGATGTACTCCTGCACCATGATGTCGATGTTGGCGGCGCTGAACGCCTCGATGATGGACTGCGCCGAGGCGTCCGTCTCCGCCAGGATCACGCCGATGCCCTGTGTGCCCTCGAGCAGCTTGATGATGACCGGCGCGCCGCCGACCTCCTTGATTACGTCCTCCGACTTGCGCGGACCGTGCGCGAACGCGGTGACGGGCAGGCCGATCCCCTCGCGCGCCAGCAGTTGCAGCGCCCTGAGCTTGTCGCGGGCGCGGCCGATGGCGACGCTCTCGTTCAGCGGATAGACGCCCTGCATCTCGAACTGGCGCAGAACCGCGAGGCCGTAGTGGGTGACGGAGGCGCCGATGCGCGGGATAACGGCGTCGTAGAGCGGCAGCGTGCGCCCGCCGTGGCGCAGCGTCGGCCGGCTCGACGTGATGTTCATGTGCACGTGCAGCGTGTTGATGACGTCGATCTCGTGCCCGCGCTCCCGCGCCGCCTCGACGAGGCGCTGGTGCGAGTAGAGATTCGGATTGCGGGCCAGCATTACGAAACGCATCGAACGGCTCCCGTGACCATCGCGCTCGCGATGCGCTGCGTGCAGTGATAGGCTACCACCGGTTTCGGGCCAAGCGCCTCGCAAGGCGCGCTCAAGCGGCTGCGGGTGGCAAGACATGGCGGGGCGTCAGCATCGTTATCGCGTCGATGTGCGTTGGACGGGTAGCCAGGGACAGGGCACGGCGGGCTACAGGAGCTATTCCCGCGACCACGAGATCGCGAGCCCAGTGCCGGGCAAGCCGGTTATTCCAGGCTCGTCGGATCCTGCATTCCGCGGCGATCAGAGCCGCTGGAACCCCGAGGAGCTGTTCGTCGCGGCGATCTCCGCCTGCCATAAGCTCTGGTATCTGCACCTGTGCGCCGCGGCCGGCGTCGTCGTCACCGGCTACCTCGACCAGGCCGAGGGCATCATGGCGGAGGGCGGGGACGGCGGCGGCCGCTTCGTCTCGGTGACGCTGCGCCCGCATATCACTCTGACGCGCACGGCCGACGTCGACAGGGCGCGCGACCTCCACCACGAGGCTCACGCGAAGTGCTTCATCGCGAACTCGATCGACACGCCGATCACCGTCGAGCCGGCGATCAGCGCGGCGGATGCACCGGCTCGCTGACCGTCTGCTCCAGAACTGCCGGTTCCGCTTCCGCCTCGATCCCGGCATGCCACAGCCATGCGCCGCCCGAAACGATGGCGGACAGCAGCAGCAGCCCGAGCAAAGCGCGAATCAGGACGGAGCGTGCCCGCCGCTCCTGCGGGGCGTGCTGGTCCACTCGGGATGGTTCGGAAACGGCAGGTGGCGACGACATCGTGTCTCCCCGGAGCAAGCGCGTGAGGGTCGTGGCCGAGGAGTCCAGCGCGGTCAAGGATCACCCTTGACCCCGCGAGATTCTCTCGCGGGGTCGTGGTCCGGGCGACACGGTCCGCCGCACCTCGTGTCCGTCGAGAAACGCGCGAGGCCCGAATTGGATCGGGCCATTGCTGCACTCCGTCACACTTGCCGCCTCCTTTGGTTAGCGAATCCAGCGGCCGTAGCGCAGGATGACGGCGAGCGGGACCACGAGCCCGAGAATCAGCACGCTCCAGGTCAGGGCCGGCAAGGCGTCGTAGACCCCGCGGTCGATCCTGAAGATCATGTTGAGGTACTTGGTCACGAGCTGACCGGCGACCAGCGCCATGTTCATCAGCGAGGCCATCAGGGCGAACCAGGTGGCGCGGTGGCCCGGCGGCGCGTAGATGGCGATCAGCGTCAGCATCGGGATCATGCTGACGTGCAGCAGCGGCGATTGCGCCGCCGCATCGAGGATCGCGATCTGGCGGGCGCCGATGCCGAACGTCTGCTGCGTCCACTGGTGGGCCTCGTGCACCAGGATCAGGTTCGGGACCGCGAGCACCGCGCCGAGGATCGTCAGCCACAGCATCACCCGGGCAACCGGCTGGCGGGTGATGCTGTCCGACAGCAGCCACGCCGCGGCCAGCCCGATGCCGGCGCCGATCTGCTGCAGCACGCCGAAGAACGCTTCGTCGAAGCCTAGCCTGTCGATGGTGAACCACTGGTAGCCGGCGCCGATGCCGGGGCTGGCGCGAAACGCGAAGATCACCACAGCCGCGTAGAAGATGCGGCGCCGCGTCTCGCTGCCGGTGCCGGCGGTCACCCGCCGCAGCATGAGAACGATCACCGTCATCGAGACGACGAAGATGAACTCCTGATTGAAGGGCACGCCGGTGACGCCGAGCAGCGACACGACGATGCCGAAGGCGAGGCCCCCGCCGAGCAGGCGCCAGTCGACGGGCCTCGACTCGCTGGTTTCGAGCCGAACGAACAGCGCGCCCGTGACCGAGATCAGGGGCACGACGAGCCCGATCAGGAAGACGGTCTCGTAGGAGAGAACCTGTGCCAGGTAGCCGGCGAGCCAGGCCACCGAGAAGATGCCGAGCGACAACGCCAGCCGCCCGAGCACCTGGACCATGCCGAGGTCGCGGTCGACGGCCGCCTTGTCCCGCGGGGTGCCGTCCGCGTTCTGGCGGGCGACGACCTCGGTGCTCATCGCGTCGGCGACGACATCCTGCAGGACGATGCCGGTCACCGTCATCAGCGAGGCGAGCACGTAGATGGAGTCCGGCGGCGCGAAGGTGATCCACCCTCCGGCAGCCCCCGCGAGCAGAAGGAGGCCGGCCGCCACCAGGCCGGCGCCGAGGAACACATAGGCGCGGCGCTGCGAGCCGAGCAGCGGCACGGCATCGACCAGCTCGCCGAACACCATCTTGATGGTCCATGGCAGCGTCAGCCAGACGCCGAGCGACGCCAGGTCCTGGGGCGTCAGGGTCAGCGCCCGCTTCACCCAGAAGCTGTCGGCGACCGCCGTGATGCCGAGCGCCCCGTAGGCGAAGTAGACCATCAGCAGCGGCAGATAGGCGGGGCGGAAGGCCTTGACCGGGGTCACGACAGCCGCCTCGAGGCGGGCTCTCCAGGTGTCTTGCCGGTCGGATGCCGGCAGTCGGGTGTCCGGGGGTGCTGTCATGGCCTGGAGGGACGTTGCGGAGCTCTACAGCCGTTGCCGATCGCCAGGCCCGACGAGCCCCGCGCAGGGTGCTGCGCTCATAGCAGGGGGAGCTGCTGGCGGACCAGCTCGATCGTCGCCATCAGGTCGACCTTGCCCGAGCCGAGCACCGGGATCGCGGGCAGCACGAGGATAGCGTTCGGCAGCCAGATCGCCGGGATGTTCCTCTCCCTCATATGCCTGTGGATCGTCTCGGTGTCGGCGTCCGGCTTGTCCGTCACCAGCACGAGCTGCTCGCCCTTGCGCGGATCGGGGAGACTGACGACGACGTGATTGCCGTCCGGCCACAAGGCGCTCACGACCGACTCCACCGCCGCGAGCGAGACCATCTCGCCGCCGATCTTGGCGAACCGCTTGGCGCGGCCGCGGATGGTGACGAAGCCCTCTTCGTCGATGCTGACGATGTCGCCCGTGTCGTGCCAGCCTCCGGGCGGAGGCACGATCACGCCCGGAGAGCCCGGCAGCATGGTGCCGAGCATGACGTTTGGCCCGCGGACCGACAGCCGGCCGGCACCCTCGAGGCCCGGCACGGGCTCGACGCGGTGCTCGATGCCGGGCAGCAGCCTGCCGACGGTGCCGGGCCGGTTCGTTGCCGGATGGTTGCAGGCGACCACCGGAGCGCATTCGGTCACGCCGTAGCCCTCCAGGATGGCGGTGCCCGCCTTGGACCAGAGGGCTCGGGTCGAATTCTTCACACGTTCGGCGCCCGCCACGACCAGGCGGACGCTCGCCAGGTCCTCCGGGTCTGCGGCGCGGGCATACCCCTGCAGGAAGGTGTCGGTCGCGAGCAGGACAGTGGCCTTAGTCGACGCGATCAGCTTCGCCACCTGCCGGTAGTGCAGCGGGCTCGGGTAGAGGACGGTCCTCATGCCGTTGAACACCGGCATCAGCATCCCGGCGGTGAGGCCGAACGAATGGAACATCGGCAGCGGGTTGAGAAAGATGTCGTCGGGTCGGAGCGCGCTGCCGGCGAAGGCGAAGATCTGCTCGGTGTTGGCGACGAGATTGCGGCTCGACAGCACGACGCCTTTCGGCTCCCCCTCCGTGCCGGAGGTGAAGATGATCACGGCCGGTTGCTCGGGCCCGAGGCCGTACCAGCGATGGACGGCTCCGGCCGCAACCGCCTGCAGTGCTCCCATGGCCTTGTCGGCGGTCGTGATCCCGGCCCGGACATCCTCGAGGTAGATGATCCCGAGCCTGCGGCCCGGCGCGATATCCTCGTTCCCCAGCGCCTCGACGACGCCCTCGAGCTTGGCCGTCTCGACGAAGCGCCGCGACGTGACGACGGTGCGGATGGTCGCGGTTCTCACAGCCGAGCGCATGTTGCGCGCGCCGGAGGTGAAGTTGAGCAGCGCCACCACGCGGCCGAAGGCGTTGAGCCCGAACAACGTCACCGGCAGCGCGGTCACGTTGGGCAGCATCACGCCGACGTTCTCGCCACGCCGGCTGGCGGCGGCAAGCTTGCCGCCGAGCACCAGGCTCGCCTGCACGAGCCGGCGATAGCTGAGAGGCGAGCGCTCGGCGTCCTCGATCACCCCCCGGTCGGCCCCATGCCGGGCCGCGGCCGCGATCAAGGCGGAGAACAGGGTCATGTTGGAAGCGTCTGCAGCGAAGCGCGTCATGCCGCAGATATGGCGACGCGGACGCAGGAAGTGAATTGCGCGCCTCGTCCACCCTTGTCGGTGGCCGCGGCTGGTGCATCCAGCGGGCATGCTGGATTCGAAATGCGGCCAAACCCTCGTAAGATGGCCCGAACGATTCCCGGTGAATGTCCGCACGCTCGGCTCTGCCGATCCACGATGGCGAAGCAAGCTCAGAGGATTGCCCCATGATGACCGCTCGGAGACTGACAAGGAAGGCGGCACCCGTGGTCGGCGGGCTCGCCTTCATCATCGCAGCGGGCTCCACGCCGCTGGCGGCTCAGTCGCTGTCGGAGCGGGCCAAATGCGGGGTGTTCTTCGACAAGTGGAACGTCAAGGGTGCTCCCGCCAGCACGTTGGCCATGGCCGGCCTCGGACACGAGGTGCTGGCCGCCAACGATTGCATCAGCCAGAACAACCCGGCCGGTGCCTGCGCGCACTATCGCAAGATCGAAGCCGCCCTCGGCATGATGGGTCCAACCGTGGCCGCCGACGTCGGAGCCAATATCAAGGACCGGCTGCGGCAGCTCGACTGCCGATGATGCAGGATGGCGGAACCGTCGTCGTGTGACCGGAATGGACCCACAGGGTCCTGGTGCCGGCAGAGGGACTTGAACCCCCGACCTACCGCTTACAAGGCGGTTGCT
>JAHDXT010000048.1 GCA_023384095.1 Hyphomicrobiaceae bacterium | reverse complement strand
TCCTGTTCAACCGCGGCGAGAAGATGTCGAAGTCGGTCGGCAACGTCATCGACCCGTTCGATCTGGTCAGGGCCTACGGCGTCGATCCGCTGCGCTACTTCTTCCTGCGCGAGGTGGCGTTCGGCCAGGACGGCAGCTACAGCCACGAGGCGATCGTCAACCGAATCAACGCCGACCTGGCCAACGACCTCGGCAACCTGGCGCAGCGCTCGCTGTCGATGATCTTCAAGAACTGCGCCGGCCGGATCCCCGAGCCGGGGGCGCTCACCGCGGCGGACGAGGTCATTCTCGCGGCGACCGACGGCCTCTATGCCGAGGCGCGCACGGCCATGGACCGGCAGGCGATCAAGCAGTATCTCGACGCCGTGTGGGCCGTGGTCGCGGAGACCAACCGCTACTTCGCCGGCGAGGAGCCCTGGGCCAAGCGCAAGACCGACGTCAAGCGCATGGAGACGATCCTCTACGTCACGGCGGAGGTCGTCCGGCAGGTCGCCATCCTGGCCCAGGCGGCGATGCCGGACTCCGGAGCCAGGCTGCTCGATCTGCTCGGCCAGGAGGATGGCGCGCGGAGCTTCGCCGCTCTCGGCGCCGGCGGGCGGCTGCGGCCCGGCACGGCGATCCCGCAGCCCTCCGGCGTGTTCCCGCGTTACGTGGAGGCGGAGGACACGAAGGAGGCCTGATGCTGGTCGACCATCATTGCCACCTCGATTTTCCGCAGCTCGCGACCGAGCTGGACGACGTCGTCGCGCGCGCCGCCCAGGCCGGGGTGCGCGCAATCGTCACCATCTCGACGCGCATCCGCCGTCTGCCGGAGCTCATCGCACTGGCCGAGCGCTACCGCAACGTATTCTGCTCGGTCGGCACCCACCCCCACAATGCGCACGAGGAGCTCGATATCCCGGTCGAGGAGATCGTCCGCCTGTCCGACCACCCGAAGGTGGTGGCCATCGGCGAGGCGGGGCTCGACTACTTCTACAAGAAGAGCCCGCCGGAGGCGCAGGCCGAGGGCTTGCGCCGGCACATCGCGGCGGCGCGGATCACTGGCCTGCCCTTGGAGATCCACTCGCGGGACGCCGACGAGGACATGGTGCGCATCATCGAGGCGGAGCACGCCATCGGACCCTTCCCGGCCATCCTGCACTGCTTCACCGGCGGGCGCGAGCTTGCGATGCGCGCGGCGATGCTCGGCGTGATGGTCTCGTTCTCCGGCGTCATCACGTTCCGCAAGTCTGACGAGCTGCGCGCCGTCGCGGCCGAGGTGCCGATGGACCGCCTGCTGGTCGAGACGGACGCCCCCTTCCTGGCGCCCGAGCCGTTCCGCGGCAAGACCAACGAGCCGGCCCACGTCGTCCACACCGCGGACGCGCTGGCCCGGGTCAAGGGTGTCACACGGCAGGAGCTCGCCACAGCGACGACGGAGAATTTCTTCCGGCTGTTCAGGAAAGTGCCACGCGCGGGGCTGGCGGCTTCCGCGGCATGAGCTATCGGATGACGATCCTCGGCTGCGGCTCGTCCGGCGGCGTCCCGCGCGTCGGCAACGACTGGGGCCGGTGCGATCCGCGCAACCCCAGGAACCGGCGTCGGCGCTGTGCGGCGCTCGTGGAGCGGATCGCGTCCGGCGGCGTCACGACGGTGCTCATCGACACCGGGCCGGACATTCGCGAGCAGCTCCTTTCCGTGAGGCTGACGGCGCTCGACGCCGTGCTCTATACCCACGACCACGCGGACCACACGCACGGCATCGACGACCTGCGGCCGCTCGCCTACGTCATGAAGCGGCGCGTGCCGGTCTGGTTCGACGCCCGCACCCGCGACAGCCTGGTCACGCGCTTCGCCTACTGCTTCGCCACGCCGCCCGGCGGCAACTATCCCCCCATTCTCGAGGCCAACGACATCGACCCGCGCTGTCCGGTGCGCATCGAGGGCCGGGGCGGCGTCATCGAGGCCATCCCAGTGCCGCAGGAGCACGCCGAGACCCAGTCGCTCGGATTCCGCATCGGCGGTTTCGCCTACTCGCCCGACATCAGCGGGTTGCCCGAGGCCTCCATTCCGCTCCTGGAAGGGCTCGATCTGTGGGTCGTGGACGCGCTCCGCCCGACGCCGCATCCGAGCCATTTCAGCGTCCGCGAGGCGCTCGCCTGGATCGAGCGCCTGCGGCCGAAGCGGGCGGTGCTGACCCACCTCACCGCCGAGCTCGACTACGATGCGCTCAGGCGCGAGCTGCCGGACCACGTCGAGCCGGCCTACGACGGCATGGTGCTCGAGCTCAGGTGAGGGCCGCGGCCGTGCAGCTTCACTTCGTGGGGCGCCGGTGCGCCGCCTGCCATTCCCTGAAGTTGACCGTTTCGCCGTTGAGGGAGCAATCGACGCTCGCCAGCTCGACGAACACGGGCGCCAGATCCTCGGGCGCCGGCAGCATCCGCGGGTCCTCTCCCGGGAATGCCTTGGCGCGCATGCCTGTCCTGACGGGCCCGGGATTGATGAGGTTGGCGCGCACGGGCGTGCGCTCCAGCTCCTGCGCCCAGGTTCTGACCAGCGCCTCGAGCCCGGCCTTCGAGACGGCATAGGGACCCCAGTAGGCATGCGTCCCCGCTGCGGCTCCCGACGTGACGAAGATCGCGCGGCCTGCATCGGATTTGCGCAGGAGGGGGTCGCAGGTGCGGATCAGGCGCCAGTTCGCCGTGAGATTGATGTTCATGACGTCGGCCCAGGCATCGGCCGTGATGTGGCCGAGCGGCGAAAGCGGCCCGAGGATGCCGGCGTTGCCGACCAGGATGTCGAGCTTGCCCCAGCGCTGAAAGAGTGTGGGCCCGAGCGCATCGAGCTTGTCGCCGTTGCGCAGGTCGAGCTGCAGCAGCGTGGCGGAGCCGCCGGCCTCGCGCACCTCGTCGTCGACTTCCTCCAGTGCGCCCTGGGTTCGCGCCAGCAGGATGACGTGCGCGCCCTCGCGGGCGAAGGCCAGCGCCACGGCGCGCCCGATCCCGCGCGAGGCGCCCGTGATCAGGGCATTGCGACCGGCAAGTCGTCTCGTGGTCATAGGCTTTGGCCGCTCTCGGGTTTGAGGGTGCTCGCGCGCCGATCGGGTTACTGTCTGGGCTGCTCCGCAGGCGTCTCCCCGGGCTTCGGAGCCATGAGCTGTTTCAGCTCCTCCCGCGCCCTCTCGTAGAACTTCAGCCCGTAGTCCTTCGCCTTCTCGATTGCCGGCTTGGCGGCATCGAGCGCCTTGTCGGTCGCTTCCTTCGCGCTTTCGATATAGGGCTTGGCCCTCTCCCGCGCCTTCTCGGAGGCGCGCATGAGCTGCTCCGCGCTGGCGGCGGACAGCTCCTTGGTGCGGTTGAGCACGCGCGCAAAGGTGTCCTCCTGCGGCAGCAGCGCCTCGGTCCTGAGCGACCGGACCGTGGCGATCAGATCCTCGTGGTCCTGGCGCGGCTTCGCCTCCGGGATCCTCTCGGGCGGCCCCGTGAACAGGACCATCGGCGTGCATGCCGTCACCACCTTGCGCGCGCTCGCCAGCCAGTCGGCGTTCGAAACCTGGGTCTCCTGGGCGAAGTAGACTTTGTGCCCGTCGATGAGCTGGCGCAGGATCTCCCGGTCGATGATCGGCACGTAATGCCCGCCGAGCTCGCGGACCATCCTGAAACGGCTGTTGTCCGGGTCCGGAAACTGCACGAAGAACGCAACCGAATCCTCCGCCGAGAGCGCCAGTCGGATCGCCTCGTCGGGGCTTGCCGAGTGCTCGATGCTCTTCGCCCGCCCCAGGCCGTCGGCATCGATGTGCTGCAGGATCCGGAACGTGTCCGCACTGCCCGAGTCCTGCGGCGGCAGGAAGAACCTGAGATCTGGCGCCAGCACCGCAAGCTCGCCGAAGCTCTGCAGGTCGCGATGGCGAGTGACGGCGAACAGGCACTGCCGGACGTCGTCCGTCCGGACCTGCACGAGCGCTGCTGGATCGGCGAGCTTTGCCGCCTCCCGCGCGAACACGTCAAGCTGCCCGAACCCGATCTGCAGCGGGTCGGCCGCCACCCTGCGGACATTCTCGGCAGTCCCGGGCGAGGTCGTGCAGGTGTAGTCCAGCCTGGCGCGGGTCAGGTGCTTGCTGAGCTCGGGACAGAAGCGCGCGTGGTAGGTTCCGGCTTCCTCGCCCGTGTTGATCCGGTTGGCGACCGCCTGACCGGCGGCGCCGAGCGTGAGAAGCATCACCGCAGCGGCCACACCCTGCTTTGCAGTCACGAGCGATCCTCCCTCGTCGGACCTCATTGCGAGGCCGCCATCGGAGCAGCTTGCGGCTGTCCCTCTCCATGGAAGAAGGAGACCATATCAGGATTGCTCGATGCAAGCCTTGCCAGGCGGCGCGGACCGTAACGGCCTTCAGCGCGCCTCCGCCAGAAGCGAGAGCTGGCGCGGAGGCGGCCCGCCGTTCACGTCGGTCAGGTCCGTCGGATACTCGCCCGTGAAGCAATGGTCGCTGAACTGCGGCGTGATGCTGTCCCGCCGCTCGTAGCCCATGGCGCGGTAGAGGCCCTGCACGGAGAGGAACTGCAGCGAATCGGCGCCCATGAAGGCGCGCATCTCCTCCAGCGACATGGTAGCCGCCAGCAGCTCCTGCCGGGATGGCGTATCGATGCCGTAGAAGTCACCGTATTTGATCTCCGGGCAGGCGATGCGCATGTGCACCTCGCGTGCGCCGGCCTCCCGCATCATGGTGACGATCTTCTTCGACGTCGTGCCGCGCACGACGCTGTCGTCGATCAGCACGATCCGCTTGCCGCGGACGGCCGCGGAATTCGCGGAATGCTTGAGCTTCACGCCGAGCTGGCGGATGCGCTGCTCCGGCTCGATGAAGGTGCGCCCCACGTAATGGTTGCGGATGATGCCGAGCTCGAACGGCAGCGCCGACGCCTGCGCATAGCCGATGGCGGCGGGGACGCCGGAATCCGGCACCGGCACCACCACGTCGGCGGCTGTCGGCGCCTCCTCCGCGAGTGCGCCGCCCATCCGTTTGCGGACCTCGTACACGTTGCGCCCGCCGACGATCGAATCGGGCCGGGCGAAGTAGATGTACTCGAAGATGCAGGGCCGGGCCGGCCGCATCGGGAACGGGCGATGGCTCTCGAGGCCGCCCTCCGCGGTGATCACCACGACCTCGCCGTTCTCGACCTCGCGCAGGAACTCCGCGCCGACGATGTCGAGGGCGCACGTCTCCGACGCGAGAACATAGGCTGGTCCGAGCCGGCCGATCACCAGCGGGCGGATACCCACGGGATCGCGGGCGCCGATCAGCATGTCGTTGTTGAGGCAGACGAACGAGTAGGCGCCCTCGAGCTGCCGGAGAGCATCCACGAGGCGCTCGACGATGCGCCGCTTCTGCGAGCGTGCGATGAGGTGGAGGATGACCTCGGTGTCCGAGGTCGACTGGAAGATGGCGCCGGACTGGACCAGCTCGCGGCGCAGGGTCAGAGCATTTGTGAGATTGCCGTTGTGGCCGACCGCGAAGCCGCCCATCTCGAGGTCGGCGAAGAGCGGCTGGACGTTGCGGAGGATGGTCTCGCCGGTCGTCGAGTAGCGGACGTGCCCGACGGCCATGTGGCCGTTCAGCCGTTTGATGACGTCGATCTTGTTGAAGTTGTCGCCGACGAGCCCCAGCCGGCGCTCGGAATGGAACTGCTGGCCGTCGAAGCTGACCATGCCGGCCGCCTCCTGGCCGCGGTGCTGCAGCGCATGCAACCCGAGCGCGGTCAACGCGGCCGCGTCGTCATGACCGATGACGCCGAAAACGCCGCACTCCTCGCGCAGCCTGTCGTCGCCGTGCTGCAACCGGCTCACGTCCTCGAGCATCCGATCAGAGCTTGCCTCGTTCGCCATCAGCGCCTCCCGACCCTTCTCGACGACGATGGAACAGAACTCCGAGCGCTCTGCCGCATCAGCCGCGGTCGGCCGGGCCCTCGGGCTGAGTGACTGATATATGAAATCTGCCCGGATACAACAGCGTGACATCCTGATTCTTGGGAGAAGTCGTCGCGCCCTGCTGCTCGCCCGCGGGTTCGGTCAGCGACGAGGGCACGTAGCGCGCCAGGATGATGCGGAAGGTCTCGCCGGTGCTGCGGATCATCGGCAGCGACTTCGCCTCGCGCACCCAGGGAACCTGCTGCTGGGGGTCGGGAACGAAGGATTCGTAGAACATATACGGGATGACGACGAGCACGAAACCGCGCACGACGCCGAAGGCGAAGCCCAGGATCCGGTCGATCATGCCGACGCGGCTGTCGAGGATGGTGTCCGAGATGCGCGCGGTTATCAGGTGCACCACGACCAGGACGATCAGGAAGATCACCGCGCCGACCGCAATCTGCGCGATGGCCACGGGTGCGCTGATCTGTTGCGCCAGCTCCTCCGCGAAGGGCCTGTGGAAGAGCACGAAATAGAGCACGGCGGCAGCGGCGGCGAGCCAGGACAGGATCGACAGGATCTCGCGCGTCAGTCCGCGGTACATGGCCAGCAGCCCCGAGAGGAAGGCGATGGCCAGGAGGCCGGCATCGAGATAGGTCAGCGGCCCGATCATGATCGAGGCTCCTCAGGTACTCTTCCGCAGGCGGGATTGCCCCCGCAACTTCAGTCGCACGGCGCCAACTGCTCCGCAAGCGCCTTCAAATGCGGGATGCGGTGCAAAGAAAGCGTCAACGCCGCCGTATCGACCTCGCCGGCTTGCGGCAGGACGGCGCGCTTGAACCCGAGCTTCTGCGCCTCTTTCAGCCTGGTCGTCATGTGTGCGGCGGCCCGAACCGCGCCGGAAAGGCTGATCTCCCCGAAGAACACCTGATTCTGGGGCAGCGCAACACCGGAAATTGACGAGATCAGGGCGGCCGCGGCGGCAAGGTCTGCCGCCGGCTCGGCGATCTTGAGGCCGCCTGCGACGTTGAGATAGACGTCGGTCTGGGCGAAGCTCAAGCCGCAGCGCGCATCGAGCACGGCGAGCAGCATGGCGAGCCGGCTCGCGTCCCAGCCGACCACGGCCCGACGCGGCGTGCCGAGCGTCGATGGCGCGACCAGCGCCTGGATCTCGACCAGCAGCGGACGCGTGCCCTCGATCCCCGCGAACACGGCGGCGCCGGGCGTGTCGGCGTCGCGGTCGCCGAGAAACAGCTCGGACGGGTTGGCAACCTCCCGCAGCCCCTGGCCCGCCATCTCGAAGACGCCGATCTCGTCGGTGGCCCCGAACCGGTTCTTCACCGCGCGCAGGATGCGGAACGGGTGGCCGCGGTCGCCCTCGAAGTAGAGCACCGTGTCGACCATGTGCTCGACCACCTTCGGGCCGGCGATCTGGCCGTCCTTGGTGACGTGGCCGACCAGCAGCAGGGCGCTGCCGTGGGATTTCGCGAAACGGATCAGCGCCTGGGTCGCGGCGCGCACCTGGCTCACCGTGCCTGGAGCGGCATCGAGCGCGTCCGCCCACAGCGTCTGGATCGAGTCGATGACCACGAGGTCGGGCCGCCGCCCCTCCGCGAGGGTGGCCAGGATGTTGGCGAGGTTCGTCTCGGATGCGAGCGAGACGGGCGCCTGCGCCAGTCCAAGCCGGTCGGCCCGCAGCCGCACCTGGGCGACGGCCTCCTCGCCGGAGAAGTAGACCGCGCGGTGGCCCGCGGCGGCGAGCGAGGCCGCGAGCTGCAGCAGCAGGGTCGATTTGCCGATCCCCGGCTCGCCGCCGATCAGGAGTGCGGACCCCGGCACGATGCCGCCGCCGGTCACCCGGTCGAGCTCGGCGAGCCCCGTCGCGATGCGCGGCGCGGATTGCGAGCTGCCGGCCAGCGGCTCGAGCGCGACGGCTCGGCCGCGCGTGGTCCGCGTCAGCCCTGTCCCCGGCGGGACGGGGCCGGCGTCCGTCTCCTCGACGAGCGTGTTCCACTCGCCGCAGCCCGCGCACTTGCCGGCCCAGCGGCTGGCGATCGAGCCACAGTTCTGGCAGACGAAGGCGGCTCGTGCGGGCCTGGCCATGGCGGACTATCGCTCCCCTATCGCCGGCGCCAGCCGCTCACCGCACCGCTCTCCGCCGGCGAGGCGCCAAATCCACGCGGCCACGAATTTGTTGCTGACAGAATCCCCTCCCTCTTGCAGCGAGGGGTTGGGGTTGGGGTTGGGGGTGCCCAGGCGCCAGCGTCTCAGTTGTGGCCCCACCCCACCCGCGCGGCTCCGCCGCGCCGCCCTCCCCGTCAAGGGGAGGGCCGAAGTGAACCGCAGCAGCCGTCGCCACGGCCGCATGGCGTCGCTCGGTCTATTCTCTACCTGTATCGCCCCGGCCTTCACCGGGACGACTGCAGGTCGAGATCTGATTTTGCGCAGCAATGCCTCAAACACCCGCCCCCTCGTAGATCCTGTGCACGCGGCGGCCCAGCCGCGACAGCAGCTCGTAACCGATCGTTCCGGCCCTGTCGGTGAGATCGTCGAGCGTGACGCGGTCGCCCATCACCTCCACCCACGCCCCGCGATGCGCCAGCGCCTCGGGCACGTTGCTGACGTCAACCGTGATGAGGTCCATGGAAACGCGCCCGATCACCCGCACCGGGTGCGGGCCGATGAAGCCGACCGGGCCCGGCTTCCCCGTCGAGCCGCTCAAGGCCCTGAGGAAGCCGTCGGCATAGCCGCAGGCGATCGTCGCGATCCGGGAGGGCCGTTCGATCGTGTAGGTGGCTCCATAGCCGACGGCTTCGCCGGGTCCGGCCTCGCGCACCTGCAGCACCCTGGCGGACAGCCGGACTACCGTCTGCATCGGGTTCGGCCGGTTCTCGTGTGCCCGGCCGCCATAGAGCACGATGCCCGGGCGCACGAGATCGTAGTGGTAGTCGGGTCCGAGAAAGATGCCGCCGGAGTTGGCGAGGCTCAGCGGCGCGCGCGGCAGCCGCCGCGTCAGCTCCTCGAACCTGGCCCGCTGGGCGGCATTCATCGGGTGCTCGGGGGTGTCGGCGCAAGCCAGGTGGCTCATCACCAGCGCGACGTTGAAGCTTTCCGTAAGCTCCGGGCTGGCGGCCAGCTCACCGACCTCCCATTCCGGCAGGCCCAGCCGGTTCATGCCGGTGTCGATGTGGATCGCGGCCGACAGCCGCCGGCCGCGCTCGCGGCAGTAGGCGGCCCACTCGCGGACCTCGGGCAGGCTGGAGAGCGCCGGGCGCAGGTCGAACCCCGAGTAGTGCTCGGCGGCGCCCGGCAGCAGGCCGTCCAGGATGTAGATTACGGCGCCCGGCTGCACCATGCGGATCCGCCGGCCCTCGTCCAGCGTGGCGGCGAAGAAGGTGCGGCAGCCTTCCTCGGTCAGGGCGCGGCAGATCTGCTCGATGCCTAGGCCGTAGGCGTCGGCCTTGATGACCCCGGCGCACTCGGCCGACCCCGATGCCTCGTTGAGCTTGCGCCAGTTGGCGCGCAGCGCGTCGAGGTCGATGCGCAGCACCGCGCGCGCGTTCGGCGGGATCAGGTCCTCGCGTCCGTCCGTATCGGTGCTGGCGTTCATGGACGCCTTACTAGCTCAATAGGCCCGCTCGGGCATCTGATACTCGCGCGCGAGATTGCCGAAGCGGGTGAAGTTCGCCTCGAACGAGAGCTGCACGGTGCCGGTCGGCCCGTGCCGCTGCTTGCCGATGATGACCTCGGCCTTGCCGTGCACCAGCGTCATCTCCTGCTGCCACTTGAGCAGCTCCTCGACGTTCGACTCCGAGGGCTTGCGCCGCTCTACATAGTATTCCTCGCGGAAAACGAACATCACCACGTCGGCGTCCTGCTCGATCGAGCCCGATTCACGCAGGTCCGAGAGCTGCGGCCGCTTGTCCTCGCGCTGCTCCACTGCGCGGGAGAGCTGCGACAACGCGAGCACCGGCACACCGAGCTCCTTGGCGAGCGCCTTGAGCCCGGTGGTGATCTCCGAGACCTCCTGCACGCGGCCTTCCGAAGCCCGCCGCGAGGAGCCGGTGAGGAGCTGCAGGTAGTCGACGACCAGCATTCCGAGGCTGCGCTGGCGCTTCAGCTTGCGGGCGCGCGCGGCGAGCTGCGCGACCGAGATGCCGCCCGTCTGGTCGATGTAGAGCGGCACCTGCGCCATCTGCTGGCTCACCCTGACCAGCCGCCCGAACTCGTCCTCGGTGATCATGCCGCGGCGGATCTTCTCCGACGAGAGCTCGGCCTGCTCCGAAAGGATGCGGGTGGCGAGCTGCTCGGCCGACATCTCGAGCGAGAAGAAGCCGACGATGCCGCCGTCAACCGTCTTGTCGCTGCCGTCCGGCTGCTTCTCGGCCCGGAACGCCCTGGCGATGTTGTAGGCGATATTGGTGGCGAGCGCCGTCTTGCCCATGGAAGGGCGGCCGGCCAGGATGACGAGGTCAGAGCTTTGCAGCCCGCCGAGCTTTGCGTCGAGATCGGCAAGTCCGGTGGACAGGCCGGACAGGTGGCCGTCGCGCTGATAGGCGTTGTTGGCCATGTCGATGGCTTGCGTCAGCGCCGTGCCGAAGCTGAGGAACCCCTGGCCGTACTTGCCGCTCTCGGCGAGGTCGTAGAGGCGGCCCTCGGCTTCCTGGATCTGCTGCTCGGGCGGGAAGTCGACCGGGCTGTCGTAGGCGCCGTTGACCATGTCCTCGCCGATCACGATCAGCGACCGCCGGGTGGCGAGGTCGTAGACCGTGCGGCCGTAGTCCGCGGCGTTGATGATGGTCGTCGCGCTGGCCGCCAGCCGGCCGAGGTACTGCGGCACCGTCAGGTCGTCGTCGATCGGCTCCGCGCTCTCGAAAAATGTGCGCAGCGTGATCGGCGTCGCCTGCTTGCCGGCCTGGATCAGCTTGCCGGCCACCTCGAAGATCTGCTGGTGGATAGGATCGTAGAAGTGCTGCGCCTCCAGGAATCCGGCGACCCGGTCCAAGGCCTCGTTGTTGACTAGGATGGCGCCGAGCAGCGCCTGCTCGGCCTCGATGTTGTGGGGCGGCTGGCGGAACTCCAGCGGCTCGGCGGCGGCCGCCTGCGCGCGGAGCCTGTCGGAGGGGAGGAGGGCTGTCTGCGTCATGCGTGCGAAGCTAGCAGATCCGGCGGCGGATCATGCCCGGCATCTGCATCAGCTCCCGCGCCATCCCCGCAATGCACACCGCCCGCCGAACGCGCTTGCAGCGATGCGAATCGGCCGGCGCCGGATCCAAATGTTGCGCGAATCCAGCGCGCTGAGAGGCGTTGGGGTTGGGGGCGCCCGATTTAGGACGTTTGCGCACGGGCTCCACCCCATCCGCGCGCCTGCGGCGCGCCGCCCTGCCCGTCGAGGGGCGGGCTGATGTGATGCGCTCCACGCTTCCAGGAGCACGCCCCACGTCGACGGGAGCAGAAAATCACTCCCCGGCGAGGCGGGCGGGCGCGGACGGACTGCCTGGCGAGCGCTGCAGGCGCCGCTCCGTCTCCGTCATGTAGTCGCGCGTGATCGGCAGCGTGTCGATGCGCTTCGCGAGCTGGATCTGGAAGACGACGAGGCCCTGGTGGCGGAATGCAGCTTCAGAGCCGGCGAGGTAGAATTCCCACATCCGGCAGAACGCCTCGCCCTTACGCTGGACCGCCGCGGCGCGGCGGGCCACGAATCGCTCGCGCCAGGCCCTCAGCGTCTCCGCGTAGTGGAGGCGGAGGATTTCGACGTCCGAGACGATCAGCCCCGAGCGCTCGATTGCCGGCAGCACCTCCGACAGCGCCGGGAAGTATCCGCCGGGGAAGATGTACTTGGCGATGAACGGATTCGTGAAGCCGGGTCCGTCCGAGCGGCCGATCGAGTGCAGCAAGGCGACGCCGTCCGGATTGAGCAGCCGGCTGATGCGGCGGAAGAAAGTGGCGTAGTGATTGACGCCGACATGCTCGAACATGCCCACCGAGACGATCCGGTCGAACGTCCCCGCCACGCGGCGATAGTCCTCTAGCTCGAACTCCACCATCGATTGGAGCCCCTGCTTGCGGGCGCGCTCCTGCGCCACGGCGAGCTGCTCCGAGCTGAGCGTCACGCCCTTCACGCGGCAGCCGGTGCTGGCGGCGAGCCACAGCGCCAGCCCGCCCCAGCCCGAGCCGACGTCGAGCACCTTGTGGCCCGGCCCCAGCGCCAGCTTGGCCGCAATGTGCGCCTTCTTGGCCTGCTGTGCCTCGGCCAGCTCCGCGCCGGGCTGGAAGTAGGCGCAGGAGTACTGCCGGTCGGCATCGAGGAACAGCTCGTAGATGGCGCCGTCGATGTCGTAGTGGAACGCCGCATTGCGGCGGGCGCGGAAAACAGGGTTGAACTGCTGCAAACCGCGCCGCCAGCGCCGCATACCGTCGAGCCAGCCCATCCAGTGCGGGGGCGGCCGCTGAGCGGCGCTGCGCACGACGAGTTCGAGGAAGTCATAGATGCCGCCGTTCTCGACCTCGAGCCGGCCCTGCATATAGGCCTCGCCCAGCGCAAGCTGGGGATCGAAGGCGATCGCTCGCTCGGTGGCCCTGTCCGCCAGCCTGATCGCGATCCGTGTGCCAGACCCGTCCCCGAAATGGTGCTGGCGGCCTTGCGAATCGCTGACGCTGAGGCTGCCGGTGACGATGGTCCGGCGAAATAAGGATTCCAGTTGCCAGAACATGGCGAAGGACCCCTGGGACGCCGCTGCTACATTGTGCTCCTAACGTTTGACGAGCTGAAATGTGCCCTCAACAAACCGGTACAGCAAGTCGAGATTAATGTGTTGCTGCAACACGTTGGACGGACTCGGGTGGTGGTCTGAGCGGGAGCGCCGCACTCAGGCGGGCTGGCCCTCGCCGCCTCGGGCCGCCTCGGGAGCTCCTTCCTCTTCGAACATCGCGTCCGGATCGAAAGTCTCGAGCTCCATCCGCTCCTCGCGCACGACGGTGACGTCCTCGCCGCGGGCCTGCCGGGCCGCCTCCTCCTCGGAGCGGGCGATGTTGACGGCGACCCTCACATGCACCTCGGGGTGCAGGGCGATCCTGACCGCGTGCAGCCCCAGCGACTTGATCGGCCGCTCGAGCACGGCCTGCGAGCGGTCGACGGTGAAGCCGCCGGCCTGGACCAGCTCGGCGACGTCGCGTGCCGTCACGGAGCCGTAGAGCTGGCCTGTGTCGCCTGCCTGGCGGATGGTCATGAACTGCCGCCCCTCGAGCTTGGCCGCCACGGCCTCGGCCTCCTTCTTGAGCTCGAGATTGCGGGCCTCGAGCTGCACGCGGCGGCCCTGGAACTCCTCCATGTTCTCCTTGGTGGCGCGAAGCGCCTTGCCTTTGGGCAGGAGGAAGTTGCGGGCATAGCCGTCCCGCACGGAGACGACGTCCCCCATCTGGCCGAGGCGGCCGATGCGCTCCAAGAGAATGACCTGCATGACTTCGTGCTCCTGTGGTTCGAATGGCGTGGTTCAGATGATGGTCGGCGGAGACGGCGGCGGCTTGCGCTTCAGCGGCGAGACCGGCTCCGCAAGGCCGATCGTCGCCACCGCCAGTCCGCTGAACGGGTTGAGGAAAACGAGCGAGGCATAAACCGCGCAGAGGATCAGGCCGCGTGAGCCCATGCCGCGCGTCACGTAGTGCAGAATGGCGAGCCCGACCAGCAGGAACGCGAACAGGAAGGCGCTGGCGAAGCCGGACGCGATCAGACCCGCGTACCCGGGCAGGAAGGTGAGTGCGATCGCCGCCGCGAAGGCGAGCTGCGCCTGGCGTGGTAGCGCCAGAGCGGCCAGCTCCGGCCATGGCCGCACCAGCAGGCCCGAGGCGCGCGTGATCAGGCCGGCGAGCCAGAGATTGAGCATGGCGACCGCCATCCACATCGTCGCCACGGCAGGGGCGAAGCTCACGGCCATGAGGTCGGTGAAGGCGGCGATCTCGGCTTCGTCCAGCGTCTGGCCGCCGGGCTGCGCCGCCTCGATCTGCTGCACGAACACGCGATCGAAAGTCTCGCGCAGGGCAGCACGCAGGCCCTCCACGTCGGTGGCGGTCGTCAGCAGCGCGAGCGTGGCGAGCACGCCCGCCCAGAGGGCTGCGATGGCGACGATCCGCCCGACCGGATACCACTCCAGCTTCGACTCGCCATTCACGGCGACGCCCCGGTTCAGGAGCGACAGGTAAGAGAGAGCGACTGTCGGCAGCCCGAGCGCGATGAAATGGAAGAACGCCGCGCGCGGCGCGACGAGGGCCGAGATCAGCACCGGCGCGGCAACGGCCGCCGTGGCGGCCGAGGCCCAGCCCCAGCCCAGCCCCGCGATGGCGACGGGCAGCGGCGTCAGGAAGAACAGGACCAGAAGGCCGAGCAGGGTGCCGGTCGATGCGGACGCGAACAGCAGCGCCGACACGAGCCCGGCTCCGAGGCCGACCAGAAGGGCGAATGGCATGGCACCAGCTGTCCCGCGCGTGCGGCGGTTAGAGTGCGCGTCTCCGGCAAACCGGCCCGCCTCAACCACGTGTGCTTCATGGACCCCGCCCGCAGGCATTCACCGCGGGCGGGACCGCAACTCTCGTGACTACTTCAAGACATAGGGCAGAAGGCCGAGGAAGCGAGCCCGCTTGATGGCGCGGGCGAGCTCCCGCTGCTTCTTGGCCGAAACCGCGGTGATGCGGCTCGGCACGATCTTGCCGCGCTCGGAGATGTAACGGCCGAGCAGGCGCACGTCCTTGTAGTCGATCCTCGGCGCGTTCTGCCCGGAGAAGGGGCAGGTCTTGCGGCGGCGATGGAACGGCCGGCGGGCGCCGGCAGCGGATACGTCTGCCATGGATCAGTCCTCCGAGCCCGATTGCGGGGCGCGCGGAGTGCGCGGGCCGGCGCCGCCCTCCCGGTCGCCGCCTTCGCGCGGGCCACGGTAGCCGCCGCCTCCCGGCGGCCGCGAGCGGAAGGTCGAGCCGCCCTCGCGATCGCCGCTGCGGAAACCGCCCCCTTCGCGGGGGCCGCGGTCGCCGCGGAAACCGCCGCGCTCGCCGCGGAAGCCGCCCCGCTCGCCCTCGCGCCGCTCGTCGCTCTTGCGCATCTGCACCGACGGCTCGGTCTCGTGCTGCTCGACACGCAGCGTCAGGAAGCGGAGAATGTCCGTGGACAGCCCCATGCGCCGCTCCATCTCGCTCACCGCAGCGGCCGGGGCGTCGATGTTCATCAGCGCGTAATGCGCCTTGCGGCTCTTCTTGATCTTGTAGGCAAGGCTCTTGAGGCCCCAGTACTCGCTCTTGCCGACCGAGCCGCCGCCCTCGGCGATGACCTGCCCGAACTCCTTCATCAGGGTCTCGACCTGCTGTGGCGAGACCTCCTGGCGCGCCAGGAAGACATGCTCGTAATGCGGCATGCGGTTTTGCCTTTCTCCTCGGTTTTCCACCCCGGCGCGGAGCCCCTTTCAGGCCGATTCAGGCCGCGCAGGAAGCGCGGCGGGAAAGGCCTCGAAGGACGACCTCAAAGAGCGGAGACACCGGCGGACGGGATAAAACCCTCGCGCGGCCTTGCAACAAGAAGAACCGCGCCCGCCGTTCAGCCTCCAGCCGGGATGGCTTGAACGGGCTCCTTATACGCCATCGGCAAGGGCGCGCAAGCGGTTCGGTCGCGAGAGGGGGGGCGCCGTCCTCACCCGCCTCCCTCGATCGTTCCTGATGCTGCTGCGGGTACGTCAGGCACTGCAACCGGCTTGACAGCGCCCGGGGAGCCATGCCTAAAGCCGGGGACGCGGCGCGCGACAGAATGCAGCACTAAAGGCGGCAGTGCGATGGCGGTGGCATTCGTCTTCCCGGGTCAGGGCAGCCAGGAGGTCGGCATGGGCCGCGACCTGGCCCTGGCTCACAAGGCGGCGCAGGACGTCTTCGACGAGGTCGACGACGCTCTCGGCGAGCCGCTGTCGCGCACCATCTGGGAAGGCCCGAGGAACGTCCTGACGCTCACCGAGAACGCCCAGCCCGCGCTGATGGCCGTCTCCATGGCCGTGATCCGGGTACTGGAGGCGGAGAAGGGGTTCAGCCTCGCGGAACGCGTCTCCTATGTCGCGGGCCATTCGCTGGGGGAGTACTCGGCGCTGGCCGCGACGCGCGCGCTTTCGATCGGAGAGGCGGCGAAGCTGTTGCGGGCCCGCGGCCGGGCCATGCAGCAGGCCGTGCCGGTGGGGCAGGGGGCAATGGCGGCACTCATCGGCGTCGGCCTCGACGTCGCGGAGAAGGTGGCCGCGGAGGCCGCCCAAGGCGATGTCTGCCAGATCGCCAACGACAACGAGCCGGCCCAGGTGGTGCTGTCGGGGCACAAAACGGCCATCGACCGGGTCGCGGAGATCGGCCGCAAGTACGGGGTGCGCCGGGCGCTGCCGCTGCCGGTGAGCGCGCCGTTCCACTGCGCGCTCATGCAGCCTGCCGCCGAGGTCATGGCCGAGGCGCTGGCCAGGGCCGAGGTGCGCCGGCCGCTGGTTCCGGTGGTGGCCAACATTCTCGCGGAGCCGATCAGCGACCCGGCGGAGATCAAGAAGCGCCTCGTCGAGCAGGTGACCGGGACCGTGCGCTGGCGCGAGTGCGTGCTGAGGATGGGCTCGCTCGGCGTCACGGAGTTCTACGAGATCGGGGCAGGCAAGGTGCTCTCGGGCCTCGTCAAGCGCATCCTCAAGGATGCCAGCGCGACTTCCGTCGGCTCGCCGGCGGAGCTGGATGCCGCCGCGACGGCCCTCGGGAGTTAAGGAACATGTTCAGTCTGGCCGGCAGAGGCGCGCTCGTCACAGGTGCAACGGGGGGCATCGGCGACGCCATAGCGCGCAAGCTGCATGCCGCCGGCGCTGCCGTCGCCATCTCCGGCACCAGGGTCGACCGGCTCGAGGCGCTCGCCGGCGAGCTCCGGGATCGCGTGCATGTCGTCCCGTGCGATCTCGGCGACCGCGCCGCCGTGCAGAGGCTCGCTGCAGAGGCGGAGGCCAGGCTCGGCACCCTCGACATCCTCGTCAACAACGCCGGCATGACGAAGGACAACATCTTCATGCGGATGAAGGACGAGGAGTGGGACCGCGTGATCGCGGTCGACCTCACGTCGGCTTTCATGCTCTGCCGCGCCGCGGTGCGCAACATGATGCGCCGCCAATGGGGACGAATCGTCAACATCACGTCGATCTCAGGCGTCATCGGCAACCCGGGTCAGGGCAACTATGCCGCGGCCAAGGCCGGCATGGTCGGCATGACGAAGTCGCTCGCGCGCGAGGTCGCCTCACGCGGCATCACGGCCAACTGCATCGCGCCCGGCTTCATCAAGACGGCGATGACGGACGCGCTGACCGAGAAGCAGGTGGAGGCGATCGCCGCCCACATTCCCGCGGCGACGTTCGGCACTCCCGATGACATCGCCGCCGCGGTGCTCTACCTGTCGAGTGCGGAAGCCCGCTACATGACCGGGCAGACGCTGCATGTGAACGGCGGTATGGTCATGATCTGACCGTTCGAAACCGCTCATCCGCAATGGGTTTTGCGGCCCGGCAGGCGTCCGCGACGAGGGCCCTTGCGATGCTGGCCAAGGTCTGGGAAGTGTGTTAGGAGCGCCTGCTTTCGTGAGGAGTACTTGGGGATAAGCTGCCAAGATCAGGCGATTTCGGTTCTGGCGGACCGTGACTCTGGTAGCCCGCTCGGAGACTCCGCCCCGGTCCGTTCGTGACCGGTCGGGGCGATCAACAGCCAACTCATGTGATAACTGACGACACGAGGGAAATGCTATGAGCGATGTTGCCGAGCGCGTGAAGAAGATCGTGGTCGAGCATCTCGGCGTGGAAGCGGAGAAGGTGACCGAGAACGCCTCCTTCATCGACGATCTCGGCGCCGACAGCCTCGATACCGTGGAGCTGGTGATGGCATTCGAGGAGGAGTTCGGGTGCGAGATCCCTGACGATGCAGCCGAGCATATCCTGACCGTCGGCGACGCGGTGAAGTTCCTCGAGAAGAATGCGAATGCGGCGTGAGGAGGCGGTGCTGCCGGGTCGTCTGACGCCGGCAGGACGGCTCCGCACGGCGTGTCGGCGTTAGCGGTCTCTGCCGCGCCGGCGAAGGATTGCGCATGCGAAGGGTTGTCATCACAGGACTGGGCCTCGTCACGCCGTTGGCAAGCGGCGTCGAGGCGACTTGGTCGCGCCTGCTCGACGGCCGCAGCGGCGCGCGGCGGGTGGAGGAGTTCGAGGTCTCGGACCTGTCGTGCCAGATCGCCTGCCCCGTCCCGCGCGGCGATGGCTCCGACGGCACCTTCAATGCGAACGACTGGATGGAGCCCAAGGACCAGCGCAAGGTCGACGACTTCATCATCTATGCCGTCGCCGCCGCCGATCAGGCGATCGCCGATTCCGGCTTCGAGGCCCGCACTGCGGAGCAGCAGGAGCGCGCCGGCGTCCTCATCGGCTCCGGCATCGGCGGCCTGCAGGGCATCGCCGAGACCTCCATCCTCCTGAAGGAGAAGGGCCCCCGCCGCGTCAGCCCGTTCTTCATCCCGGGCCGGCTCATCAACCTCGCCTCGGGGCAGGTGTCGATCAAGCACCAGCTCAAGGGCCCCAATCACGCCGTCGTCACCGCCTGCTCGACCGGCGCGCATGCGATCGGCGACGCCGCGCGGCTGATCGCGCTCGGCGACGCGGATGTCATGGTGGCGGGCGGTACCGAGAGCCCGATCTGCCGCATCGCGCTCGCCGGGTTCGCGGCCTGCCGGGCGCTGTCGACCAGCTTCAACGACCAGCCGACGAAAGCATCCAGACCCTACGACAGGGACCGCGACGGCTTCGTCATGGGCGAGGGCGCCGGGATCGTGGTGCTCGAAGACCTGCAGCATGCCCGGACGCGGGGCGCACGGATCTACGCGGAGGTGATCGGCTACGGCCTGTCGGGCGACGCCTACCACATCACCGCGCCGGCCGAGGACGGCGATGGCGCGTTCCGCTGCATGAAGGCCGCCATTGCGCGGGCCGGCATCGACCTGAGCGACATCGACTACGTGAACGCCCACGGCACGTCGACCCCGATGGGAGACGAGATCGAGCTCAGCGCGGTCGAGCGTCTGTTCGGCAACGCGGCCGCCAAGCTGTCCATGTCGTCCACCAAGTCGGCGATCGGCCACCTGCTCGGCGCGGCGGGCGCGGTCGAGGCCATCTTCAGTGTGCTGGCGATCCGCGACAATATCGTGCCGCCGACGCTCAACCTCGACAACCCGTCCGTCAGCACGGCGATCGACCTCGTGCCGCACACTGCGCGGCAGCGGCGGGTCGACACGGTCCTGTCCAACTCGTTCGGTTTCGGCGGCACCAACGCGTCTCTGATCCTGCGCCGGCTGGAAAGCTGAGCGGCGCCGTCATCCGCGAGACGAGGGGCCGGCCGGATCATCGGCTCGCGGCTCCTCGTGTGCGCGCTCTCGCCACATTCAGTGGTCATCCTACGGCGCTGGTGAAGCAGTTGCTCATCCGGTAACAATGCGTCGGTGTCGCACGAGCCAGCCATTCGTCGCCGCATTATTGTCGATGGAGGGTCGGGAAACCGATGCTGAACATGCGGCCCGGCAGCGAGGGTACGACGCGGCCTCCGGGCCTCATGCCGCGCAGTCCGGCTGAAGCCCTCGAGCCGACCCGCGCACCGTCACGACCGAAGGGCTCGAGAACGCGCCGCGAGGTTAAGAGGTTGGGTCCCACGCTCAGGTTCGTAAACGCGCTTCTGACGTTCAGCTTCCTGGCGCTGGCGGTCGGCGCAGGCGCCGTGTTCTGGGTCTCTTCCGAGCTGGACGAAGCAGGGCCTCTGCAGGAGACGCGGACGGTCGTCATCCGCAGGGGCGAGGCCTCCCGGGAGATCGCCGAGAGGCTCGAGCGGGAAGGCGTCATCTCCAGCCAGCACGTGTTCGTGGCCTACTACCTGGCGCGCCAGCTCTCCGGCTGGTTCGGCGGCAGGCCCTTGCAGCTCAAGGCCGGCGACTACGAGCTGAAGGCCGCGATCAGCATGCGCGAGGTGGCGGAGCTGATCGGGGAAGGCAAGGTCGTGCTGTTCCGGCTGACGATCCCCGAGGGGCTGACCAGCCACCAGATCGTCGAGCGCGCCAGGGCGGATCCGGGCCTCGCCGGCGACATCGAGACGGTGCCGAAGGAGGGCACGCTGCTTCCGGACACCTACCGCGTGCCGCGCGGCAGCTCCCGCCAGGCCGTCATCGAGATGATGCAATCGGAGCGGGCCAGATTCCTGCAGACCGCCTGGGCGGGTCGGCAGCCGGACCTGCCGCTGCAGAGCATCGAGGAAGCGGTGATCCTGGCGTCCATCGTCGAGCGCGAGACGGGCCGCAACGACAAATACGCGGACATCGCCTCGGTGTTCATCAACCGGCTGCGCCGCGGCATGCCGCTGCAATCGGACCCGACCATCCTCTATGGCTTGTTCGGCGGTCAGGTGAACTGGGGCCGGCCGATCTACCGCAGCGAGATCTCGCAAAAGACCGACCACAATACGTACCAGATGAAGGGTTTGCCGCCGACGCCCATCTGCAACCCGGGTCGTGCCGCCATCCAGGCCGTACTCAATCCATCGAAGACGGACTACATCTATTTCGTGGCCAGCGGCAACGGGGCGAGCGTGTTCTCAGCGACGCTGGAGGAGCACAACGTCGCCGTCGCCAACTGGCGCAGGGTCGAGAAGGAAATCCGGGCCAAGCAGGCGGAGGCCGCGAAGGAGCAGTTGAAGTCCGCCGGCGGCGCCGATCAGGCCGGGCAGGAAGCGGCGGCTGCCGTCCAGCCTGCCGCCGCCGCCACCACGGCAGGCGCCGGACCTGCAGCCGCGCCCGGCGCCGACGTGCCGCCGCTGCCGGTCCGAAAGCCGAAACGCTGAGAGAGCGGTGCGCGCCCAGGCCCGCGGCCCCATGCTCGCTTGTTGGCCGCGGTTGCAGCCGCTAGGGTGCGCCGCATTCTGCATCACTTAGCGGGCGCCGCACCGGCGGGCCCGCCAATCCTGGTTACTCGATGACGCTCAAGAGCATGACCGGATTCGCGCGCGCGGATGGCGCCGCAGGGTCGACGCGCTGGCACTGGGAGGTGCGCAGCGTCAACGGGCGCGGTCTCGATCTGCGCCTCAAGCTGCCGCCCGGGCATGAAACGCTCGAGCCGCGGGTACGCGAAGCAGTGTCCCGGCGCCTCGCGCGTGGCAGCGTCGCCATAGCGCTCACCGTCAAGCGCGAAGAAGGCGTCTCGCAGATCAGGCTCAATCCAGATCTGCTGCAGCAGGTCCTGACGGCCGCGGAGCGCGTGCGCGTTGCCGTAGGCGGCAGCGGCGCGAGCGTGGACAGCCTGCTCGCCGTCAAGGGCGTGCTGGAGATCGTCGAGGCTGCCGAAAGCGAGGAGGAGGCGGAGGCCCGCACGCGCGCCATGTTCGCGAGCCTCGAGGCGGCGCTCGAAGGCATCCAGGCGGCCCGGGCCGCGGAGGGAGCGCGCCTGCGCGCCGTGCTGATCGAGCTGCTGTCCGCAATCGAGCGATGCGTCGGGACGATCTCCGATTCGCCGGCTCGCTCGCCGGAGGCGGTCAGGCGCAGGCTGCGCGAGCAGGTCGCGAGGCTGCTCGAGGCCTCCACCTCGCTCGATGAGGCGCGTCTCTACCAGGAGGCCGCGCTGCTCGCCACCCGCGCCGACAGCGAGGAGGAGCTGCAAAGGCTCAAGGCCCATATTGCCGCCGCCCGCGAATTGCTCGATACCGGTGAGCCGGTCGGGCGCAGGCTCGACTTCCTGTCGCAGGAGTTCAACCGAGAGGCCAATACGCTGTGCTCGAAGTCGAACGACGGAGAGATCACGCGCATGGGCCTGCAGCTCAAGGCGTTGATCGAGCAGATGCGTGAGCAGATCCAGAACATCGAGTAAAGCCGTGCATTCGCCTACCATCGAGCGCCGCGGCATCATGCTGGTGCTGTCCTCGCCGTCGGGCGCCGGCAAGACCACGCTGGCCCGCCGCCTTCTCACCTCCGAGCGCGGCATCGAGATGTCGGTATCGGTGACGACCCGCAACCCGCGCCAGGGCGAGGTGCATGGGAAGGACTACTTTTTCGTCAGCGAGACCGAGTTCAAACGGATGCGCGACGCCGGCGACCTGCTCGAATGGGCGCGCGTGTTCGGCAACTACTACGGCACGCCGGCACTGGCCGTCGAGCGCGCGCTCGCGGGCGGGCGCGACGTGCTGTTCGACATCGACTGGCAGGGCGCGCAGCAGCTCAACGAGAAGGTCGCGCAGGACCTCGTGCGGGTTTTCCTCCTGCCGCCGTCGGGCGAGGTTCTCCAGCAGCGGCTCGAGGCGCGCGCCCAGGACGCGCCCGATTCGGTGGCGCGCCGGATGTCCGATGCGGCGGCCGAGATCAGCCACTGGGCCGAGTACGACTACGTGATCATCAACTCGGACCTCGAAGCGAGCGTCGCCGGCCTGAGTGCGATCCTCGCAGCGGAACGGCTGCGCCGGGAGCGTCTGCTCGGCCTGAGCGACTTCGTCCGCGAGATGCAGAAGGCGCTCTGACGGGCCGAACGAGGGCCGACCGAGAGCCGCCGCTTCAGCCCGGCAGCCGCAGCGGCCTGTCGGGCGCATCGCCGTCCAGCAGGCGCCAGGCGAGCAACAGCACGGCGGCGAGATAGAACAGGCCCGCGGGGACCCACATCAGGAGCCCGGCGAGCTGCTGGTCGCCGAGCGGCGTCAGTCCGAAGTCCGGCAGACCGCCGGCATAGGCCGAATACAGCGGCCTCGGGGCAAAGGTCAGCAGCGCACCGAGGAAGCCGCTGTGAATGACCGTGATGAGCGTCGCCAGGATCGCGGCGGCGCTCGTGCGGGCGACGTGCGCCGCGCCGGTGATGCTGCGCCAGAACAGCAGGGCGGTGCCGAGAAACATGGCGTGCTCGAGGGCATGCAGCGCCGGGCTGCGCAGGGCCGCGTCGAAAGCCGCCGGGGCATGCCACACCCACAGCGCCGTTCCATGCAGCAGCGTCGCCGGAAAGGGTCGGACGGCAGCCCGGAACATCCGGCGCGGCAGGCGCCAGCCGTCGCCGAGCGCAACCGCCTCGATCCACGACCGCGGCAAGGCCCAGGCGTACGCGACATCCGGACGCCCGGCGATGAGCAACAGCGGAGCGAGGGTCATCAGCAGCAGGTGCTGCGCCATGTGCGCCGCCAGCAGCAGCCCCGCCAGCCTCTCCAGCGGCGAGGTTAGTGCGAGCAGCACCACGATCCCGCCGGCGGTGAACAGAGCGACATGCAACCTCGAGAGCGCCGCCGGCTCGCGGCCTGCGCGCCGCCACAATCGGACGACCCCGCGCCCGTAGAGCAGGCAGGCGGCGAGGAGCGGAACAAGCGCGTAGGGGTCGGCGGACCAGGCCGACCAAAGGCCGTCAGCGCCCGCAGGCATGGGCGAATGCGCCTCGGCAGGCGCGGCGGCGAGGGCAAGCCCGGCGGCCGATCCCGCGATGGCTGCGGCTGCTCGAGCGGGCCCGAGTGTCATCCGCCCGGCCCTGCCGGCGCCCCGGAGAAACGCCGATAGCGCAGCCCGTCCGTGCGAGGCGCGGCGACCGCCGCCCTCAGGGCTGCATGGTGGGGCGAGTGCTGGCAGGCGGGATCCGCATCGGCGGCATCGCCCGTCCAGGCGAACGCCTGGCAGCGGCAGCCGCCGAAATCGATCTCCTTGCGCGGGCAGGAGCGGCACGGCTCCTTCATCCACGCCTCGCCCCGGAAGGCGGTGAAGGCGGGGGATGCCTCCCAGATCTCCCGCAGCGGGTGCTCCCGCACGTTCCAGAACACGAGCCCGGGGATCGTCTCGGCGGCATGGCACGGCAGCACCTTGCCCCGCGGCGTGACGTTGAGCGACTGCCGCCCCCAGCCGTTCATGCACGGCTTCGGCCAGCGAGAGAAATGGTCGGGGGCCACGTAGTCGACGAGGATGGCCGGCTGCAGCTCCTGCCGGACGCGGGCCACGGCGGCGTGGGCGGCTTCCACCTGGTCGAGGGTCGGCAGCAGCGCCGCGCGATTGACGAGCCCCCAGCCGTAATACTGCGCGTGCGCGATCTCGATGCGGCGGGCCCCGGCGCGATGAGCGGCGGCGGCCATCTCCGCGACCCTTCCGATGTTCAGCCGGTGCACCACCACGTTGATGGTGAGCGGCAGGCCGAGCGCGATCACAGCGCGCGCGGTCTCCTGTTTCCTGGCGTAAGCGCCGGCAAAGCCCGCGATCTCGTCCGCGTTGGCGCTGTCCGTGTCCTGCCAGGACAACTGCACGTGATCGAGCCCGGCGCCGGCCAGCGCCTCCAGCCGCGCCGCGCTCAAGCCTATGCCGGAGGTGATCAGGTTGGTGTAGAGCCCCGCCGCCGCGGCTCCGCGGGTCAGCTCCACGATGTCGGGACGCGCGGCCGGCTCGCCTCCCGAGAGATGGAGCTGGAGCACGCCGAGCGCCGCCGCCTGCTCGAAGACGCCGAGCCAGGCCGCCGTGTCGAGCTCGTCGGAGCGACGGTCGAGCTGGACGGGATTGGAGCAGTAGGGGCACGCGAGGGGGCAGCGGTGGGTGACCTCGGCCAGCATTCCCAGCGGCGGCGGGTGTGTCACAGCTCCACCATGCGTCGGTCTGCAAGGTCGCGGAGCAGAGCCGAGGCATCCGCGGCGATGCGGCCGGGCTCCGCCCGATGCACGCGGGCAAGGTCCTCGACGATGGCGGCGAACGTGAGTGTGCCATCGCACCGCCGCAGAATCTCGACGGCCGAAGGATTGGGAGAGATCACTCGCTCGGGGGCGAGCAGCACGGTCCGGCCGCGAGCGCGATCCTGGTGCAGGCGGACGCCGCGCGCCAGTCGCGGTCGCGCGTCGGGTGGCACCCTGGCGCTCATCCCGGTCGCTCCCCATACTGGTGGCCACGCAAAGCACGCCTGCCTGCGGTAGCCGGAACGCCTCCGCGAGCGTGGATCAGGGGTGAAGGTCGCCCCGGACGCGCCGCTATCCCGCAGCCTCGTCGGGCGAGTAGTAGCCCGTCGCCTCGAGGCCGACGGCGGCGTCCAGCAGAGCCGGTGCTGTCCAGTCCATGGCCTACTCCTTCTGCTTGCCGGGGATCGTGCCCGTCGCTGGCGGCGGCTGGATGCGGGGTATTGCGCCCGTCGCGACCGTGTCCTCCGGAACGAGCCGGAGGACCTCGCCGTCCTCATGCTCCGTTATAAGCCAGATCGCGCCATCCGCGTCCACCTGCACGTCGCGGATGCGGCGGTCGGGGTCGGTCAGCATGATCTCGTTTTCGACGACCTTGCCGTCCGCGATCCTGGTACGCACGAGGCCGCGGGCGTAGAGGCCGCCATGCAGCAGGTCGCCGCGCCACTGCGCGAACAGGCCGCCGTTGTAGATGGCGAGCCCTGAGGGTGCGATGCGTTGCTCCCAGATATGGACCGGCGGCTCCACGCCCTCGACCCGTGCGCCGCTCCCGATGCGCGCGCCGGAGTAGTCGAGGCCGCCTGTCTGGAACGGCCAGCCGTAGTTGAGGCCGGCCATGACGAGATTGATCTCGTCGCCGCCGAGTGGGCCGTGATCGTTGACCCAGAGCTCGCCCGTGTCGGGATGGATCGCCATGCCCTGAACGTTGCGCAGCCCCATGGCATAGATTTTGTCGTCCTTTCCCTCGACGTCGACGAACGGGTTGTCGTCGGGCGTGTCGCCCTCGTCTGTGATGCGGATGATGGAGCCCGCATGATCCGTCGGGTCCTGTGCGCGGGACATGTTCCGGCGGTCGCCGATCGAAAGGAATACGTTCTTTCCGCTGGCGTCGAACACGAACCGGCCGCCGAAGTGCATGCCGCCCGAGTCGTGCTTGTTCATCGAGAACATGACCTCGACGTCCTCCAGCGCCGGCGATTCCTCGTCGTCGTTCAGCCGCCCGCGGGCGATAGCGGTGCCCGCACCTTCCGAGGAGGGCTGGGAGTAGCTGAGGTATACGAGCCGGTTGGCGGCGAACTTGGGATGCAGGGCGACGTGGAACAGCCCCCCCTGGCTCGACTCGCCGAGATAGCGGTAGACGTCCGGCACCCCCTCGACGGGCGCGGAGAGGTCGCCGCCGCGCGTGCCGATGCGCAGCTCGCCGGAGTTGCGCTCGGTCACCAGGTATCTGCCGTCCGGCAGCAGTGCGATGCCCCACGGGTGGTTGAGCCCGGTCGCGATGGTCTCGACGCGCACCCGCACGCGGTCGGTGTCGAGCGTCTGCTGATCCTGCGCCTTCAGCGGCCCGGGGCTGCCTGCCAGCGACAAAGACCATGCCAGCAGGATACCCGGGACGGTCCGACGACGCATGGCGCTCTCTCGAGAAACGGGCGAAGCAGGTCTGGAACCGGAAAACTCTCAAGAAGGCCCGCTGGTTCCAGATCCGGGTGCTGAATACGGATTAGTTTGTCGTACCCCGAAATGTCGGGTGGCGGATGCCGCTTTCGCGTCAGCCTTCGCCGGCCCCGCCTCCGATGCGAAGCTTGATGTCCGTGAACCGGATTTCAGAGGCCCGTTCCGCCGTCCATTGCAGCATGAAAGCGCTCGGCGCGAGGAACACCTGCGACCCGTCGAGGTCGGTCGCGATGGCCGTCCTGTTCTTCTCGACGAAGCGCTGCAGGGCGGACCTGTCGTCCGCGGAGATCCAGCGCACCAGCTCGAAGGAGCTCGTCTCGAAGGCAACGGGCAGACCGTATTCCGTGGCGAGCCGGTCGGCGAGCACGTCGAGCTGCAGCGCTCCGATGACGCCGATGATGGGCGGCGAGCCGTCGAGCGGATTGAAAAGCTGGACCACACCCTCCTCGGCCATCTCCTGCAGGGCGGCGCGGAGCTTCTTGGCGCGGATGGCGTCGTCGAGACGGACGCGGCGCAGGATCTCGGGGGCAAAGCTCGGGATGCCGAGAAACGTCAGGTCCTCGCCATCGGTCAGCGTGTCGCCGATGCGCAGCGTGCCGTGGTTGGGGATGCCGACCACGTCGCCGGCGTAGGCCTCGTCGGCGATTGAACGATCCTGGGCGAAGAAGAACTGCGGCGCCTGCAGCGCCATGGTCTTGCCCGTGCGCATCAGCTTGACGCGCATGCCGCGCGTCAGCCGGCCCGAGCACACGCGCATGAAGGCGATGCGGTCGCGGTGGTTCGGGTCCATGTTGGCCTGGATCTTGAAGATGACCCCTGTCATGTGCGGCTCGGTCGCCTCGACGAACCGCTCGTCGGCCTTCTGTCCGGCCGGCGGCGGCGCATGGTCGACCAGCGCGTCGAGCAGGTCGCGCACGCCGAAGTTCCGGAGCGCGCTGCCGAAGAAGACCGGCGTCAGCGCGCCGTGCCGGAAGGCCTCGAGGTCGAAACGGCCGCAGGCGTCGACGACCAGCCCGACCTCCTCGCGCCAGCGGTCGAGCTGGTCACGCTCCAGAAGCTCACCGATCGCGGGGTCGTCGGGACCCGTCACGGGAAGTCCGTCCGGCTCCCCGTCCAGACGGTGCACGCGCGAGCGGTTGAGGTCGTAGATGCCGCGGAACTCGCGGCCGCGTCCGATCGGCCACACCATCGGCGCGGTGTCGAGCGCCAGCACGCGCTCGATCTCGTCGAGCAGCTCCAGCGGCTCGCGGCTCTCGCGGTCCATCTTGTTGATGAAGGTGATGATCGGGATGTCCCGCAGGCGGCAGATCTCGAACAGCTTGAGGGTGCGCGCCTCGATGCCCTTGGCCGCGTCGATCACCATGACGGCGGCATCGACGGCCGTCAGTGTGCGGTAGGTGTGATCGGAGAAGTCCTCGTGGCCCGGCGTGTCGAGCAGGTTGAAGACCTTGCCGCTGTACTCGAACGTCATCACCGAGGTGACGACGGAGATGCCGCGGGCCCGCTCGATGGACATCCAGTCGGAGCGGGTGGCGCGCCGGTCTCTCTTGGCCTTCACCTGGCCAGCGAGCTGGATTGCGCCGCCGAACAGCAGCAGCTTTTCGGTCAGCGTGGTCTTGCCGGCGTCCGGATGCGAGATGATGGCGAACGTGCGCCGCCGGGAGATCTCGCGCGCGAGCGCCGCCGGGCGGCCATCGGCGGCAGAAGCCGGACCGCCGGCGGCTGGCGCGCGGTCGAACGGGTGGAACGGCTGGTCGTTCAAGTCACTTACCCTTCCATTGGGAACGGACAGATGTCGTGTAGCATCGCTGATGGCGGCAGCGGCGCGCAGCCGCAGCTTCACCCCCGGGTGGCTCCAGCGGTAGCCAGCTCACGAGCCTCATATGGAGCAGTCGGCCATGACACGCAAACGCGATGCAGACAAGTACGCCGCGAGGCTCGAGGTGCGCCGGGCCGAGCTCATGGAGTACCAGGGCTTGACGGAAGTCGACCGCAGTACCGTCGAGCTCGACCAGACGACGGTCGGGCGCCTCTCGCGCATGCACGCGATCCAGGAGCAGGCGACCGCGATCGCAACGGGGCGGCAGCGCGAGCAGGAGTTGGCCCGCATCGAGGCGGCGCTGCAGCGCATCGCGGATGGCGAGTACGGATACTGCCTGGCCTGCGGCGAGCCGATCGACGCCCGGCGCCTGGACCTCGACCCTTCGCTGCCGAGCTGCATCGACTGCGCCCGCCAGGCGCGGCGCTGAGACCCCGACCGGCCGCGCACCGAGCCGCGGGTCGGAACCGGCCCCAGCTTTGCGCGTTCGGGTGCATAAGCATCTAGCTTGGGCGCCGAGATGCGGGTTGGTCCCAGAGCTCAAAGGACGGAGCCGAGACATGAGCGCAAGCGGGCTTGAAGTATTCGACAAGACGCTCCAGACCACCAACATCTGGCTGAAGGAGATCGGCGAGGACCTGGGTCCGGACCGACAGCGCTGCTACAACGCGTTGCGGGCCGTGCTGTTCGCCCTGCGCGACCGACTGACCGTGGACGAGGCGGCCGACCTCTCGGCTCAATTGCCGATGCTGATCCGCGGCATCTTCTACGAGGGATATCGGCCCTCGACGATGCCGCAGCGGATCCGGTCGCTCGACGAGTTTCTCGCCAAGATCAACGAGCATCTGCAGAATATCCGGCCCCTCGGCGCCGACGAAGCGGCGCGCGCCGTATTTCGCGTGCTCGAGAAGAGCATCCCGGGCGGGCAGATTTCGGAAGTCAAGCAGATGCTGCCGCCGGACATCCGCACGCTGTTCCCCGGGCCGCAGCAGGGGCCGCTTCAGGAGCCGAGCCGCGCCCGCCAGCAGTCGCCGTCGCACCGTTAGCTCTTGCGGGGTGCGAGTTTGAAGCACCTCCACTTCTCCCCCGCATGCGGGGGAGAGGGTCGGGGTGAGTGGTTCGGGGTCAACCCTGCGGGTGTGAAACGAAACTGAGCCGAAGGGCAGTGTCCCGCTTGGTCCCTTTGCCCTTTCTTCCGTCATGGCCGCGAAGGCGGCCATCCACGCAACTCTCCACACCTGATCTG
>JAHDXT010000047.1 GCA_023384095.1 Hyphomicrobiaceae bacterium | reverse complement strand
TCTATCACGGCACGCAGCAGATCAACCAGGGCCAGATGGACCGCTGGTCGATCGTGTGCACGCTCAACTATCTGCCGCACGACGACGAGGCCCGCATCGTGCTCTCGAAGGTCAAGTCGTTCGCCACGTCGGAGGCCAGGCGAAAGGCGGTCTCGAACATGGTGCGCGTCGCGGACCTCACACGCAACGCGTTCATCAACGGCGACCTGTCGACCGTCATGAGCCCGCGCACGGTGATGACCTGGGCGGAGAATGCCGAGATTTTCGGCGACATCGGCTTCGCGTTCCGGCTGACGTTCCTCAACAAGTGCGACGAGCTCGAGCGGCCACTGGTGGCGGAGTTCTATCAGCGCTGCTTCGGCGAGGACCTTCCGGAGAGCGCGGCCAACGTGGCGTTGAGCTGATGATGCGGCAATCGGCAGTCGCCAATCGGCGGTCGAGAGACGGCTGATCCCAACTGCCGACTGCCGATTGCCGTTCTTCGACTGCCGAGTAACCGCATGGCCCCGCCATCCACTCCAAAACGCAAGGAAGCCCCGGCCGAGCCGTTCAAGCGCGTGCTCGGGCTGGCGGTGCGCGCCATCGCGGGGGACGACGAGCTCGAGGTCACCTATTCCGCCGGCCGACCGGAGCTCGACGGCAAGACGGTGCAGCTTCCCGAGCCCTCCCGCGTGCCCTCGCCGCGCGAGATCGCGGTGATTCGCGGCTGGGCGGACAGCCTTGCCCTCACAGCCGCCGTTCACGACAGGAAGATCCATCGCCGCCTCGCGCCCGAGGCGGGTCCGGCCCGGTCCGTGTTCGAGGCCGTCGAGCGCGCGCGTGTGGAGGCGCTCGGATCGAACCGCATGCAGGGCATGGCCGACAACCTCACGGCCAAGACCGAGGACCAGTACGGGCACGGCCGCTACGCCGACGTCAGGGACCGCGCGGAGGCCCCGCTCGAGGACGCCCTGGCGCTGATGGTGCGCGAGCGGCTGAGCGGACTGCCGCCCCCCAGCTCGGCGAGGTCGCTGGTCGACGTCTGGCGGCCCTGGGTCGAGGAGCGGGCCGGCAAGACGCTCGCCCGCATGGAGGGGCTCTGCGACGATCAGGAAGCGTTCGGCCGCCTGCTGCGCGATGTCCTGCGGCAGCTCGAGCTGACCGACGAGCTGGCGGAGGGAGAGCCCGACGAGGACGATGCCGACGACGAGAATCCCGACGGCGGCGATGAGCAGGCGGAGATGAGCGAGGAGGGCTCCGAGGGCCAGGAGCAGGTCTCCGAGGAGCAGATGGCCGAGGGCGAGGAAGGCGAATCGCAGGACGCCAGCGAGCTTGCCGATGCCGATCAGTTCGATGCCGACGCGGAGGGCGAGGAGACCGCCGAGACACGCGAGCCGTGGCGGCCGAATGCGTCCGTCCTCGACAATCCGGAGGCGTTCGGCTACCGGGTTTTCAGCCGCGCCCACGACGAGGAGATCGCCGCCGAGGACCTCTCCACGCCCGACGAGCTGGAGCGGCTGAGGACGTTCCTGGACAAGGAGCTCCGCGCGCTGTCCGGGGCCGTGTCGCGGCTCGCCAACCGCCTGCAGCGGCGCTTGCTGGCGCAGCAGAACCGGGCCTGGGACTTCGATCTCGAGGAAGGCACGCTCGATGCCTCACGCCTGCCGCGGATCATCATCGATCCGACCCACCCGCTGTCTTTCAAGCGCGAGCGCGACACCGATTTCCGCGACACGGTCGTGAGCCTCGTGCTCGACAACTCGGGCAGCATGCGCGGACGGCCGATCATGGTCGCCGCCTGCTGCGCCGACATCCTGGCGCGCACGCTCGAGCGCTGCGGCGTCAAGGTGGAAATCCTGGGCTTCACGACCCGCGCCTGGAAGGGCGGCCAGTCGCGCGAGCAGTGGCTCGCGGCCGGCAAGCCGCCCAACCCCGGACGGCTCAACGATCTGCGCCACATCGTCTACAAGTCCGCCGATGCGCCCTGGCGGCGGGCCAAGCGCAACCTGTCGCTGATGATGCGCGAGGGCCTGCTCAAGGAGAACATCGACGGCGAGGCGCTGGCCTGGGCGCACAACCGCCTGCTGGGGCGGTCCGAGCAGCGGCGCATCCTGATGATGATCTCGGACGGCGCGCCGGTCGACGACTCGACGCTTTCGGTCAACTCGGGCTCGTACCTGGAGCATCACCTGCGGCAGGTGATCGATGAGATCGAGTCCCGCTCGCCCGTTGAGCTCATCGCGATCGGCATCGGCCACGACGTGACACGCTACTATCGCCGCGCTGTGACGATCACCGACCCGTCCGAGCTCGCCGGGGCCATGACCGACAAGCTGGTCGAGCTGTTCGAGGAGAACGGCGAGCCGGCGCCCGTGCCGCGGCGCCCGCGCGGGCGGGCGCATCTGCACTGAGCCGGCCGCGACATCATTCGGGAGGGGGCCGCATGCGGCATACGTCGGATCGGCGCTGGTCTTGCCCCGCACTGGCAGCGCCGGTCGTGACGCTCGCTGTCGCGTTGGTGGCTTTGAGCAGTTCCTCCGCGGCGCAGAAACCCGTCACCGACCGGATACAGCCGATCGAGGTCGTGGCCCGACCGATCGCGGGCTTCGACCGGCAGGATCCCGACAAGCGGCGCTTCGGCCGGCTCGAATGGCGCGGCGGGCTGGTGCTGAGCTCGCCCGCGGCGAGCTTCGGCGGCTGGTCGGGGCTGGTCCTCGACGCGGATGGCCGCCGGTTGCTGGCCGTCTCCGACGCCGGCGCATGGCTGACGGCGGAGATCGCCTACACGGGCGTGCGGCCGACCGGTGTCGGCGCCGCACGGACCGGACCGCTGCTGGCGCTCGGAGGGAAGCGGCTGACGCGCCTTCGGGACCGGGATCCCGAGGCGGTGACGCTGGCGGAGGGAAGCCTCGGCGGGGGCACGGCTCTGGTCGCGTTCGAGCGCAACCACCGGATCGGCCGCTTTCGCCTCGACGAGACCGGCCTGTCGGCGCCGCTGAGCTATCTCGAGCGGCCACGCGATGCGCGGGGCATGAGCTCCAACATGGGATTCGAATCAGTGAGCGTGCTTCAGGCCGGCCGGTTCAAGGGCTCCCCGGTTGCGTTCTCGGAGCGCCTGATGGACGCGCGCGGCCATCACACCGGCTGGATCTGGACCGGGAACGGGCCACGCGCGGTCTATCTGACCGACAGCGGCGGGTTCGACATCACCGACTCCGCCCCGCTTCGTGACGGCGGCCTCGTCGTGCTCGAGCGGCGGTTCCGGTGGACCGAAGGCGTCAGAATGCGTGTGCGGCAGCTCGGCCCCGGCGAGATTTCGCCGGGCTCGGTGATGAAAGGTGAAGTCCTGCTCGAAGCCGACATGGGCTATCAGATCGACAACATGGAAGGCGTGGCCGTGCATCGCGGGCCGCGCGGCGAGACAGTCCTCACCCTGATCTCGGACGACAACTTCAATCCGCTTCTGCAGCGGACGGTGCTGCTGCAGTTCACGCTGCACGACGATTGAGGCGCCGGCACCTTTCGGCATTTCCTCTTTCCCGGCAGACGCCCGCTCCGTCATCGCCTTGTCGCACGCGACCGTTGCAATACGAACGCAGCGAACGCCTACACATTATTGTTTTCACGATCTTATCGCGATTGCGCCACGCCATGGCCACAGCGATCGCCGAGGTAGGCGGCGGCGGTTGCATGATGTAACCACCGGGGGGAGGTGCTCGAGCTCGCGGGACCCAGTGACCTGATCGGGTCGCCCGCTGCAAGGAGCGCCAGAATGCATATTCGCCTGTTGCTGGGTGCCGCGTGCACCTGCCTGCTTGTTTCGCCCGCGCCCGCTGCGGACCTGGGCGGACCGCGCAAGTTGCCGCCGGCCACCTTCAACGAGCCCTATGCACCGAGCCGGCCGCCGTTGTGGCAGGGGCTCTACTGGGGACTCAGCGGCGGCTATGGCTGGGGCGATTCCGACAGCTCTTTCGATTCGGCCGGCTTGTCCGGCTCGGCCAGCTCCGATCCGGAAGGCTACCTCGCCAGCGCCAGCGTCGGCTACAACTACCTGCTCGGCCCGAGCTTCCTCGTCGGCGTCGAGGGCGACCTCGGCTTCATGGACATCAGCGCCGACGACAAGGAGCTGGCCGGCGGCCAGATCTACCGGACCAGCTACGGGCCCTGGTGGGGCACCATGCGCGGCCGGGCCGGAATCGTCATGGGGCCGCTGCTGCTCTACGGCACGGGCGGCCTGGCCTTCGCAAGCCTCGAGGAGCATGCGCTCGAGCTCGCCGGCGAGACGGCCAGCGACCGCGAAGTCCGCTCCGGATGGGTGGTCGGCGGCGGCCTCGAGGTGGCATTCAGCGATTCCGTGTCGGCGAAGGTCGAATACCTTCACATGGACTTCGGCAGCTACGACGGCATCACTGCCGCGGGCCAGGACTTCACGTTCGACAACCGGGTCGATGTGGTCCGTGCCGGCCTGAACTTCCGCTTCTGACCATCACGGGCGGGCGCCCTCACAGCGGGGCGCCCGTTCTGCGCTGCAGCTCGGGCCAGCTCAGGCCGCGCAAGTCTCGCCTGCGGCCCCCGCATGGATGGAGAGGTCGCGAATCGACGGATTGCGGCCCGACAGCGGGTTGTCGGGGTCCCAGCCGACGTTGACCGTCTCGAACCGGGCCGAGAGGGCATCGTAGATCAGCAGCCGCCCGGCCAGCGATTCGCCGATGTCGAGGATCTCTTTCAGCACCTCGGTCGCCTGCAGCGTGCCGACGACGCCGACGACCGAGCCCAGCACGCCGATCTCGCTGCACGGCGCCACGGTGCCTGGCGGCGGCGCCTCCGGAAAGATGCAGCGGTAGCTCGGCCACGGCTCGCCCCCGGCGTTCTTCTGGTGCGGCTTGAAAACCGTGACATAGCCGTCGAACGGGCCCACCGCCGCGAACACCAGCGTGCGCCCGGCGAGATAGCAGGCGTCGCTCGTGAGGTAGCGCGTGGCGAAGTTGTCGGACCCGTCAGCGACGATGTCGTAGCGGCCGATGATGTCGAGCGCGTTGTCGGCCGTGAGCCGGCAGTGATGCGTCTCGATCGTCACGTGCGGATTGAGCCGCCCGGCCGTGAGCCTGGCGCTGTCGACCTTCAGCGCCCCGACATGCGCCGTGTCGTGCACGATCTGACGCTGCAGGTTGTCGAGCGACACGTGGTCATCGTCGATGATCCCGATGGCGCCGACCCCCGCCGCCGCGAGATACATGACGACCGGTGAGCCGAGCCCTCCGGCGCCCACCACCAGGACACGCGCCGCTTTCAGCTTCTGCTGCCCTTGCCCGCCGACCTCGCGCAGCACGAGGTGGCGCTTGTAGCGCTGGATCTCTTCCGGCGTCAGTCTCGTCATGCCTGCCCGAGCCTCGCGGGTGCGTTCGATGCTCCCATGCCCAGCGGACGCCACACCCGACAGGCCGGCTTGTCAAGTCTGCTGCAGCGCCGCCCGCTCGAGCGGGCGTCACTTGCGCGGCTTGGTCGGGGACTTCGCTCTCCGCCGCGAGGCGGCGCTTTTCGCACCCTTGATCCGCGACCGCGTGCGCAGGCGTGACGCGGGCAGCGCCGCCTCCATCCCGGTCGAGCCGAACCCGCCCGCTCCGCGCCCTGTCTCGTTGAGCACGGCCACCTCGACCAGAACCGCCCGTTCGACCCGTTGAAACACGAGCTGGGCGATCCTCTCGCCGCGCTGGATCTCCCAGTCGGCCCCACCGAGATTGACGAGCAGCACCTTGACCTCGCCGCGATAATCGCTGTCGACGGTGCCTGGACTGTTCAGCACCGTGATCCCGTGGCGCAACGCCAGGCCCGAGCGCGGCCGTATCTGGGCTTCCATGCCGCGTGGCAGCTCGAGCACGAGCCCGGTCGGGATGAGCTCGCGCTCGCCCGGAGCAAGCACGACGGGCTGCGCCTCGTCCACCGCCGCCAACAGGTCCATGCCGGCTGCCTCGCCTGACTGGTAGGCGGGAAGCGGCAGGCCCTCGGCGTGGACGAGCCGCACGATGCGGACCTGCAGGGCCCTTGTCGCAGCGCGATTCATCAGACAGCCACCTGCGTCTGCAGGAGGTGATTTGCGGCTCGGAGAAGCAGCCGGCGCGCGACTTCGGCCTTGTCCATCGCCGGCCAGCTCTCGACGCCGCCCGCCGTGATCAGATGCACCGTATTGCGGTCGCCGCCCATGGCGCCGCCCGCTGCCGAGACATCGTTGGCGACGATCCAGTCGCAGCCCTTGGCCTTGCGCTTCCTCTTGCCCAGCTCGACCACGTTCTCGGTCTCGGCGGCGAAGCCGATGACCAGCGCCGGGCGCGACGGCCCGCGGGCGGCGACAGTCCTCAGGATGTCGGGGTTCTCGACGAACGTCAGCGCGGGGGCTCCGGCAGCCTTGTCCTTCTTGATCTTCTGTCCGGCCGCCTTGGCGACGCGCCAGTCGGCGACTGCGGCCGCGAAGATGCCGATGTCGGCCGGCAGCGCCGCCTCGACCGCCGCCAGCATTTCCAGCGCCGTCTCGACATGGACGACATCGACATCCCGGGGATCGGGAAGCGAGACGGGGCCGGTGACGAGCGTCACGCGTGCGCCGAGCTCGGCAGCCGCGCGCGCGATGGCCTGGCCCTGCTTTCCGGAAGACCGGTTGGCGATGTAGCGCACCGGGTCGATGGGCTCGCGCGTCGGCCCGCTGGTGACGAGCACATGCCGGCCGGCGAGCGGCCCTGGGGCCGCCGCCCCGGCCAGCATGGCCGCGACGGCAGCCACGATCTCGAGCGGCTCGGCCATGCGGCCGGGCCCGGCCTCGCCCTTTTCAGCCATCTCGCCGCTGTTCGGCCCGACGAAGCGGACGCCGTCAGCCTGCAATGTCGCGACGTTGCGCTGCGTGGCGGGATTGAGCCACATGCGCGGGTTCATGGCGGGCGCGGCCAGTATCGGCTTGTCGCTCGCCAGGAGCACGGCGGTGGCGAGGTCGTCGGCCAGGCCGCCGGCCATCCTGGCGAGCAGGCTCGCGGTTGCCGGCGCGATCACGATCAGATCCGCCTCGCGGCTGAGGCGGATGTGCCCCACGTCGTGCTCGTCCTCGCGGTCGAACAGGTCGGTGAACACCCGGTCGCCCGAGATGGCGCCGACCGCCAGCGGCGTGATGAACTGGCCGGCGGACGCGGTCATCACCGTGCGCACCGAGGCGCCGCGCTCGCGCAGCCGCCGGATGAGATCGAGGCACTTGTAGGCGGAGATTCCGCCACCGATGATCAGGAGAATGCGCTTGCCGGTCACGTCATTTCGCCGCTGGTCTGCCGAGCCCGCAAGTTAGCACACGCCCGCAAATCTGCGGGTTAACACGTATCAGCTCGGGCGGATGCCGGCTTGGCGCTGATCGCCCTAGCCCCGCCTGAGCACGAGGTCGAGCATCATCGTGTCGTAGGGATGATCGGCAATGCGCCAGTAGGACAGGGATTGGGCCCTGAACGCGTCGTGCGACTCGAGCGCCTTGCCGAACGCGGCGTTGCTCGCGGCGACCTCGGCATAGAGCGCGTTGGCTGCCGTCCAGCAGGCTTCGATCACCGGAGCGGGGAACGAATGGACCACGGCGCCGCCCTCGACCAGCCGCCGCAGGGCCGCGGGATTGTCGGCGTCGTAGCGGGCGAGCATCCAGTTGTTGGTCGCCTCGCCCGCCAGGTTCAGAACAGACTGATAGGACCTCGGCAGCGCCTGCCACTTCTCCAGGTTGACGACGAGGTGCAGCATCGCTCCGCCCTCCCACCAGCCGGGGCAGTAGTAATGACTTGCCACCATGTGCAGCCCGAGCCTCTCGTCGTCGTAGGGACCGACGAACTCGGCGGCATCGAGCGTGCCGCGCTCGAGCGCAGCGCGAACATCGCCAGGGGCCATCTGCTGCGGCAGCACACCGAGCTTCGCCAGCACCTGCCCGCCCATGCCGCCGATCCGGAATTTCAGCCCTTTCAGATCCTCGACCGAGCGGATCTCCTTGCGGAACCAGCCGCCCATCTGCGTGCCCGAGTTGCCCATCGCGATGGCGTGAGCGTTGAACTTGCGCAGCGCCTCGTTGACGATCTCCGCGCCGCCGCCGAGATGCCACCAGGCGTGTTGATGGCGCGCATTGAGGCCGAACGGGATGCCGGCGCCGAACGCCAGCACGGGCTCCTTGTCGATATGGAAATAGGTGGGTGTCTGCGCGCACTCGACCTTGCCGTCGGCGACGGCGTCGAGCGCCTTCAGCCCCGGCGCGATCTCACCGGCGGCATGGGGCTCGATCTGGAACCGGCCATCGGTCGCTTCCGAAACGTGGCGGGCGAAGCGCTGCGCCGCCCCGAAGATGGTATCGAGCCCCTTCGGGAACGCCGACGTGAGTCGCCAGCGCAGCTCAGGCGCGGCCTGGGCTATGGCCGGACGGGCCAGGGCCGACGCCGCGGCCGCGAGCCCGCCCGCCTTGAGAAATGCGCGACGCTTCATGCCGTCCTCCTCCGCGTTCCGCCCAGCCAGTGCAGCCGGCGGCCGCACTATACAGAATCCTGCAGCGGGCCCGCCAAGCCGAAGATGACTTTCCCGCTCTGCGGCAACGTGATGAGATGGGGCCGAAGGTTTGGTCGGGAACTCCGGGAGCACTCGGGGCCCCGCTCAGAGAGATTCGAGGGTTGGACAATGACGGCACGCTTCGCGTCGACTGGAGATCTCGCCGACAAGAATATCAGCTTCTCCGGGATCGGGCCGGGCCTCTACGCCTTCACTGCGGAAGGTGATCCCAACACCGGCGTCATCGTCGGCGACGACGCTTGCATGGTGATCGATGCCCAGGCCACGCCAGCCATGGCCGAACAGGTCATCGAGCGCGTCCGGCAGGTTACCGACAAGCCGATCGCCTACGTCGTTCTCTCGCACTATCACGCCGTCCGGGTGCTCGGCGCCTCCGCCTACGACGCCCGCGAGATCATCGCCTCCGATGCCACCCGCGAGCTCATCGCCGAGCGCGGCCAGGAGGATTGGGATTCCGAGTACGGCCGTTTCCCGCGCCTGTTCCGGGCCGCCGACACGATCCCCGGGCTGACCTGGCCCACGCTCACATTTCCGGCGGAGATGTCGGTCTGGCTCGGCCGCAGGGAGGTCCGCCTGATCCGCCTCGGGCGCGGGCACACCGCCGGCGACACGGTAGCCTGGGTGCCGGACGCCGGCGTGATGTTCTCCGGCGACCTCGTGGAGTACAACTCCGCGTGCTACTGTGGCGACGCCCACTTGCGGGACTGGCCGGCGACGCTCGACCGCCTCGCCGGGTTCAAGCCGGATGCGCTGGTGCCGGGCCGCGGCGATGCGCTGGTCGGCAGGGCCAGGGTGGACGAGGCGATCGCCCAGACGCGCGCGTTCCTGAACACGCTGTTCGGCACCGCGTCGGCTTCCGTCAAGAAGGGCCACACGCTGAAGGAGGCCTATACCGAGGTGCGCAAGGCCATGGACCCGAAATTCGGGACGTTCGCCATTTACGAGCATTGCCTGCCGTTCAATGTCTCGCGTGCCTACGACGAGGCCCGCGGCATCGACCACCCGGTGATCTGGACGGCCGAGCGCGACCGCGAGATGTGGGCCGCGCTGCAGGGATGAGGCGCAGCCGATGAAGCTCGACACGCACTTCCGCCGCATGGCGCGAAACAATGCCTGGTCGAACTGGCGGCTCTTCGAAGCCTGCAGCCGCTTGAGCCCGGCGGAGTTCCGGGCAACGCGCACGAGCTTTTTCCCTTCGATCCAGGCCACGTTCGACCACATCCTGCTGGTCGATCTCTACTACCTCGATGCGCTCGAAGGCGGCAGGCACGGGCATACGCACTACTCGGTCCGCAAGCCGGTGCAGGAGCTCGCGGTCCTCCGCACCGATCAGATCGCCACGGATCAGCGGCTGATCGGGTTCTGCGACCGGCTGTCGGCGTCGGACCTCGACCGCGTCATCGGCATCGACCGCGGCCCCGACGGGATCGACAGCGAGACGATCGGCGACACGCTCTCGCACCTCTTCGTGCACCAGATCCATCACCGCGGACAGGTCCACGCCATGCTGGCCGGCACGTCCGTCGAGCCGCCGCAGCTCGACGAGTACTTCCTGCAGCTCGACGCCGCGCGCCGCGCGCCGGACCTGGCGGCGCTCGGCATCGAGGGACCCGAGGCGGTCACCTGACGGGGCGCGCGGTACGCAAGGGAGAGTGATGGTGGCGCAGGAGAGTCGCAAGCCTCTGTTCAGCTTCGACTACCGCCGGTCGCCGGACCAGGACCGCGCGCGCCCGGCGCATCACCCGGTGATCGTCGTCGGCGCCGGCCCGGTCGGGCTCACCGCGGCGCTCGATCTCGCGTTGCGCGGCGTGCCTGTCGTCGTCCTCGACGATACCGACCGCATCGGCGAGGGCAGCCGCGGCATCTGCTATGCCAAGCGCACGCTCGAGATCTGGGACCGTCTGGGCGTCGCCAGGCCCATGCTCGAAAAGGGCGTCACCTGGCAGGTCGGCAAGGTGTTCCAGGCCGGCGATCTCGTCTACCAGTTCGATCTGCTGCCGGAGGCCGGGCACAAGATGCCGGCGTTCATCAACCTGCAGCAGTATTACGTCGAGAAGCTTTTGGTCGAGCGCTGTGCGGAGCTGCCCGAGGTGGAGCTGCGCTGGCGCAACAAGGTGGTTGGACTCGAGCGGCACGCGGACCACTCCGTGCTGACCATCGACACGCCGGACGGAAGCTATCCTCTGACGGCCGACTGGGTTCTCGCCTGCGACGGCGCGCGTTCCTCGATCCGCGCGTTCCTGGGCCTCGGCTTCGAGGGCGAGGTCTTCGACGAGCGCTTCCTCATCACCGACGTCAGGATGACGGCGCCGTTCCCGAGCGAGCGCTGGTTCTGGTTCGACCCGCCGTTCCATTCCGGCCAGTCGGCGCTGCTGCACAAGCAGCCGGACGACATCTGGCGCATCGACCTGCAGCTCAGCCCCAAGGCGGACATAGAGTCGGAGACGCGGCTGGAGAACGTCGTTCCCCGCATCGAGCGGATGCTCGGCCATCGCGACTTCGAGGTCGATTGGGTCTCGGTCTACAGCTTCCAGTGCTGCCGCATCGCACGCTTCGTGCACGGCGGCGTCATATTCCTCGGGGACGCGGCGCATCAGGTGTCCCCGTTCGGCGCCCGCGGAGGGAACTCGGGCGTGCAGGACGCCGACAATCTGGGCTGGAAGCTCGCTGCGGTCCTGGGCGGCGACGCGCCTCGGGACCTCATCGAAAGCTACGACCTCGAGCGCTGCCAGGCCGCGGACGAGAACATCGGCCATTCGACCCGCTCAACGGACTTCATCGCCCCTCGGACCAATACCGAGCGTCACTTCCGCGATGCGGCCCTGGCGCTGGCGCGGCGCACCGGGTTCGGCAGGCGCTACGTCAACTCCGGCCGGCTGTCGACTGCCACCATCTACGACACGCCGCTGTCGACACCGGATCGAGACGCGTTCGCCGGCGCCGCCCGGCTCGGGGCGCCGCTGCCCGACGCGCCTTGCCGACACCAGCCGTCGGGCGCTCGCTGGCTGCTCGACGCGCTGGGGCGGGGGTTCACGGTCATCCACGCGCCCGATGGCTCGGCGCCGCCGCCAGTCGCGGACGCCCGGCAACTGCTGCTCGGCCGCGATCTCGAGGACCCGCAGGGACTCGTCTCGCAACGGCTCGATGCGAGGGCCGGGTCGACTTACGTGGTGCGGCCGGACCAGCACCTCGCAGCGCGGTTCCGCAGCTATGACCCGGCCTGGGTGGCCGCCGCGATCGCGCGCGCATCCGGACGAACGTCAGAATCATCGGAGGCTCACGAATGAGCGGGCTTGAGAACGAGTGCAGGCTTGCCGACCCAGACCTCGCCTACCGACTGCTGATCGAGGCGCATCGCGGCCTGGGCGATGACGAAAGCGCCGCCCTCAACGCCAGTCTGGTGCTCATCCTCGCCAACGAGATCGGCGATCTCGACCTGCTGCGCCAGGCGATCAGCCTCGCCAAGTCAGCGGCGGAACCCGGAGAAGCGGATTAATCGACCCTCCTCCTCCGGCCCGTGGCCCGCCGGGACAATTTACTTGTACGGACATTTGAAATGTGCGTACATGGGCGAGCTAGTTTGCCGGGTCGCACATGACCGAGCCGCTCTACGCCAACATCGCACGTGATCTGCAGACCGCCATCCGCAGTGGCCGGCACGAGCCGGGCAGTCTGCTGCCTGGAGAGATCGAGCTGGCCGAGACCCATGGCGTGTCGCGCGCGACGGTCCGCGCCGCACTGAGCCTGCTCGAGAGGGAAGGGCTGGTCGAGCGCCGCCGTGGAGCCGGCACGCGCGTCTTGGAGCCGCGGCCGGCTGCGGGCTTCGGCCAGTCCGTGCTTTCGATCGAGGAGCTGAGCCATTACGCCAGGGATACCCGGCGCGTGGTCCAGAACGTGCGGCCCGTCGTGATGGACAGAGAGCTCGCCGCGAGCCTCGGCATCGCCGCGGGGTCGCGTTGGCTGCGAATCCAGAGCCTGCGGATCGATCCGGCGCGGCCAAGGCGGCCGATCTGCGCCAGCGAAGCATACGTCGCGCACGAGCTGGCCACCATCAAGCGCCATCTCTCCGACGAGACCACCGCGCTTTGCGATCTGCTGGCCAGGCACAACGGCGTTCAGCTCGACGTCATCGAGCAGGAGATCCAGGGCGCTGCCGTGCCGGAAGACCTTGCTGGCCCGCTCGCCGCAAGCCCGGGGGCTCCAGCGTTGCGCATCCTGCGCCGTTATGTCGATGCCAGCGGCTGGGTGTTCCTGGTCTCTGCCGGCCTGCATCCGGCGGACCGGTTCGCCTACCGCATGCGATTGGACCGTTCGGGGCGATGATCGATGCTGTGAACAGCGGGACTCGGGATAGGGAGGCGCATGTGACGACGCTGGCAACCGGGCTGAGACGCTACGATGCCGACAACAAGCCGGCAGCAACCCGACTTCTCGCCGAATACGTCGTCGGCGTGAGCTACGACAGGCTCCCTGGCGAAGCCATAGCTGCCGCGAAGACCGCGCTCGTCGACTGGGTTGCCGTCGCCGCTGTCGGCAGCCGCACCACGCGTCAGGGCAAAGCCGTATCCGCTATTGCGCGCGCCGAAGCGGCCAAGCCCGAGGCGACGCTGTTCTTCGACGGCTCGTCGACCTCGGCGACCTGGGCGGCTTTCGCCAACGGCGCCGCCTCTCACACGATAGAGCTCGACGACATCCATCTGCCCTCGATCGTGCACGGCGGCGTCGCCATGATGGCTGCGGCCGTCGCCGTCGCGGAGAAGCTGAAGGTGGACGGCAAGCGGCTGATCGAGGCGATCGTCGCCGGGTTCGACGTCCAGTACCGGCTCGGCGAGGCGATCGCCGCGCCGCACTACGAGGAGTTCCATTCGACCGGCACGGTCGGCACGTTCGGCGCCGCGGCGGCCTGCGCCAAGCTGATGGGGCTCACTGTCGAGGAGACGCAATGGGCGTTCGGCAACGCCGGCAGCCAGGCGGCCGGCCTGTGGCAATACCTGAAGATCGGTGACGACACCAAGGTGCTGCATCCGGGCAAGTCGTGCATGAACGGTGTGATGGCCGCGTCGCTGGCGCGCCATGGCTTCACCGGCTCGGTCGACATCATCGAGGGGGAGCGCGGCTTCGTCGCGACACTGTCTTCGGCCGTCGATTGGAGCCGGATCACCGATCGGCTCGGGACCTACTTCAAGGTCACGGAGAACGGCTACAAGATCCACGCCTGCTGCCGGCATGGCCACGTCACCATCGACGAGACTCTGCGGCTCACCCAGGAGAACGACTTGCGGGCCGAGGAGGTGGCGGCCGTCACGGTGATGCTGCCGTCGAATTCGGCCCTGACCATCGACGAGCCCGACCCGCCGAGTCCGTACAAGGCCAAGTTCAGCGCTCAGTTCATGGTGGCCAACGCCATCCTGCATCGCCGGGTCGGCCTGGAGGCATTCACGGACCGGCGGCTCGTGGATCCCGCCATTCGCGAATTCATGAAGAAGGTGCGGGTCATCGAGGAGAAGCGGTTCGACGAGGGCTTCCCCGACAAGTGGACCGCGGAGGTCGCGATCGAAACCCATGACGGCCGGCGTCTCGTGGGTTCCGCCGATATGCCGCGCGGAGAGTGGGTCAATCCGGTGCCCGCCTCGTTGATCGAATCCAAGGCGCGCGAGCTGCTCGGACTCGTCATCGCGAGCGAGGCGGCCGATGCGCTGGTCGATCGGCTGACTCGGCTCGAGCTGGTCCGCGACGCGAGCGCCATGCTGCCCGAGATCCGCCAGCCCGCGCCACAGCGCGCCGCGGCCGAGTGAGCCGGGAAAGCGCACCATGGCTCAGACCCTCACTGAGAAGATCATCGCACGGCATGCGGGGCGCGACAGCGTGCGTCCCGGCGAGTACGTCGATGTCTCGGTCGATCAGACCTGGTCGGACGACCTCGGTGCGCCGATCACGCTGGGCCTGCTCGAGAAGCACGGCGTCTCGTCGGTCTTCGACAAGAGCCGCGTCTTCGTCACGTCGATGGTGAATGCGCCGGCGCGCAGCATCGAGACGGCGGAGGTGCTGAAGCTGATCCGCACGCTGTGCCGCAAGTACGACATTCCGCTTTACGAGATGGGCAGCGCCGCGATCCACAACGCCTTGGGGATCGAGCGCGGAGTGACGCTGCCGGGCGAGCTGATCGTCGGCGGGAACTCACACGCCTGCATGGCCGGCGCGCTCGGCTGCTACGCGACCGGAATGGGCTCCACCGACATCGCTGCGATCCTCGCCACCGGGCGCACCTGGATCGAGGTGCCGCGCACCATCCGCTACCGCTATACCGGCCGGCTCCAGAAATGGGTCACCGGCAAGGATCTGATCCTGCACACCATCGGCCGCATCGGCGTCGCCGGCGCCGACAACGCGGCGATGGAATTCGTCGGCGACCCCGTCGCCGAGCTGGAGGTCGAGGAACGGCTGTCGATGAGCAACATGGCGATCGAGGCCGGCGGCCAGAACGCCATCATCGAGCCGGATGCCAAGACGCTCGCCTACGTGAGGCCGATCGCCAGGCGGCCGTTCGAGCCGATCCGTGGCGACGCGGGCGCCGTCGTCTCCGAGGAGATCGAGATCCCGATCGGAGACCTCGAGCCGGTGATCGCCGCGCCTTTCCTGCCGAGCAACACGGCGAGCTGGCGGGAGGTGAGGGGCCTCGCGCTCGACCAGGTCTACATCGGCTCGTGCACCAACGGCTGGATCAGCGATCTGCGCGCTGCCGCAAAGATCCTGGAGGGCCGCCGCGTCGCCGACGGCTTGCGCGTCATCGTCATCCCGAGCACCGCCAAAATTCACAGGCAGGCCGTCGAGGAAGGGCTGGCGCAGGTGTTCCTGGAGGCCGGCGCCGCATTCTCGATGCCGACCTGCGGGCCATGCATCGGCGCGCAGGCCGGCGTGCTCGCCGACGGCGAGCGCTGCCTTGCGACCTCGAACCGCAATTTCCCCGGCCGCCAGGGCTCGGTGAAGAGCGAGACCTACCTGTGCAACCCCGTCATCGCTGCCGCGAGCGCCGTCAAAGGCGTCATCGCCAGCCCCGACGACCTGTGAGCGCGCGATCATGTGGCACAAGGGAAGAGCCTGGTTCTTCGGCGACGACGTCGACACCGACCAGATCATGCCGGCGCGCTATCTGGCGCTGAGGACGCCCGAGGATCTCGGGCCGCACGCGCTGTCGGGCGTCGATCCGGCCTGGGCGCAGCGTATCGCCCGCGGCGACATTCTGATCGCCGGCAGCAACTTCGGCTGCGGCTCCTCGCGCGAGCACGCGCCCATCGGGCTGAAGGGCCTCGGCCTCGCTTGCGTCGTGGCGAAGTCTTTCTCGCGCATCTTCTACCGCAACGCCGTCAATATCGGACTGCCGATGCTCGTGATGAAGGCTGATGTCGCGGACCGCTCGCAGGGCCGCGACAGTTGGGTCGATCTCACGAAAGGCAGACTGTCGTTCGATGCCGGTGCGTCGGTCCTGCAGGGCATCGCTCCGGCACCGATCGTGCTCGACATCCTGAAGCACGGCGGACTGATGCAGCACGTCGCGAGCCGGGCGCCGGCTGCGACGCGTCCGGCCAAGGCCTGAGAGGCTCCCGCATTATGAGTGTCGCCGCGTCACGAATCGAAGCCTCGGCTGCCGCCCGAGGACGCGCGATCTCATTCCGGCCCCTGCCCTGGCTCTGGCCGCTGTTTCTGCTGCTCATTCTCGGCGTGCTCGTCATCTATCCGGTGGCCAGGCTGGTGCTCGGCTCGCTGACGGACGTCAATCCGATGACGGCGCGGGAGGCGCTGCCGCCGCTGACGCTCGAGCATTATCTCGATCTGGCCGTCAATCCCACCGTGCGGGCGGCGACTGTCAACTCGCTCCTGGCCTGCAGCTTCGGCGCACTGCTCTCGGTCGTCACCGGCCTGCTGTTCGCGTGGATCGTCGTTCGCACCAACACGCCGATGAAGGGCCTGATCCGCTCGGCCGGCCTGATGCCGCTGTTCATTCCGCCGCTGGTGGCGGGGTTCGCCTGGTCGCTGCTCGGATCGCCGGAGACGGGCCTCATCAACGTCGTGCTGCAGGCGATGGGCCTTCCGTGGAAGGTCAACTTCTATTCGCTGACCGGGATCACGGTCGTGTTCGGCGTCTACTATGCGCCATACGTCTTCATGTTCACCGCATCGGCGCTGGAGAATATGGACCCGTCGCTCGAGGAGGCGTCCGAGGTCTCGGGATCGAGCGTCTTTCAGACCATGATGCGCATCACCATCCCGCTGATGGCGCCCGCGATCCTGTCGGGCGGCCTGCTGGCATTCGTCATCATGCTCGGGGTGTACGGCACGCCGGCCATTCTCGGCACGCCGGCCAACGAGCCGTTCCTCACCACCTACCTGTTCTCGCTGCTGTCGTGGACGCCGCCCCTCTACAATAAGGCCGCTGCCGTCTCCATGCTGCTGGTCGCAGTCACCGCGCTCGGCATCTGGCTGCAGCAGCGCGCCTTGAGAGGGCGCAGCTTCGTCACGGTCGCCGGCAAATCGTTCCGGCCCAAGCTCATCGACCTCGGGCGCTGGCGGTATTTCACGCTCGCATTCGGGCTTCTCTACCTTTTTTTCGTGGTCGTACTGCCGTTCGCCGCGCTCCTGATCGTCGCCTTCCGGAAATACATGTTCGTGCCCGACATCGGCAGCCTGTTCGATGCGCGGCAGTATTCGCTCGGCCACTTCGAGGCGCTGTTCGCCAATCCGCTGACGATGCGCTCTATCTGGAACTCGCTCATCGTCGGCGGGGCAGCCGCGATTTTCGGCGGCGCCCTCGCATTCGCCATCGCATATACCGTGCAGCGCACGAGCGTGCGGCTGCGGACCCCGATCGACTACATCGCCACTGTGCCGGTCGCCATTCCGGGCCTCGTCATCGGCGTCGCCTACCTGTGGGCCTGGGTGGGCCTCCCCGGCGGCCTCTACGGCACGACGGCGATCCTGGCCATCGCCTTCATCGCCCGCTTCCTGCCCGACACCATGAAGGCGCTCTCGACATCGCTGATCCAGATCCACAGGGAGCTGGAAGAGGCCTCCTGGATCTGCGGCCTGGGCCTGCTGACGACCATCCGCAAGGTCGTCGTCCCGCTGACGTTGCCTGGCCTGATCTCGGGAATGACGCTGCTGTTCGTGCTGTCGATCCGCGAGCTCGGCTCGTCGCTGTTCCTCTACACCAGCGACAGCATCATCATGTCCGTTCTGCTGCTCGATTTCTGGGAAGGCGGCAGCATCGGCGTATCGGCCGCCTTCAGCGTCTTCCAGTCGGCGCTGCTGTTCCTGATCATAGGAAGTGTGAGCTGGCTCACCAGGCGCAAGCGGTGAAATTTCGTCAACGTGAAATCGGGAGGAGAAAATGAAATACCAAATGCTGATTTCGGCACTGATCGCCGCCCTCGCCACATCGGCGCAAGCGGCCGAGTTCAAGGCTGATCCGGCTCTCGTCGCTGCCGCGAGCAAGGAGGGCGCGGTGACGATCTACACGGCCAACCAGCTCGAGTCCGAGCAGCAGCTTGCGAAACGCTTCAACACCCGCTTTCCCGACGTCAAGATCGAGATCGTGCGTGCGCCGGGCAGCCGCCTGATCGCTCGCGTCGACGCCGAGGCGGCCTCGGGCAAGCTCGCCGCCGACATCATCGAGTTCTCCGACAGCGGACTTGCCAAGAGCTACGAGAAGCTGCTCGCCGACTACGCGCCGGCGAATGCCGGCAAGTATCCGGCCGAGATCCGCGCCATCTCGGCGAAGATGTGGCCGAAGACCGCTTGGGGCTACGTGCTCGCCTACAACAAGGCGCTGGTGAAGAACCCGCCGAAGTCCTGGGCCGATCTCTCGAAGCCGGACTTCGACGAAAAGCTCGGCTGGATCCCGGCAGGCGCCGGCGGCACGAGCTGGACGCTCGCCATGTTCCAGCGCAAGGTGCTCGGCGAGAGCGAGTGGAAGAATCTCGCGACGAAGCAGCCCGTCATGCACCCCAGTGATTCCCCATTGCTGGCCGCCGTCATCCGGGGCGAGGTGCGTGTCGTGCCGCTCAAGACAAACTCGATCATCCCGGCGATGAAGGATGGCGCGCCGATCGGGATCGTCTATCCCGCCGACGGCGTGCCGATGACAGTATCGGTGGCCGGCATCTCCGCCACGGCGCCGCATCCGAACGCCGCCCGGCTCTATCTCGATTGGATCCTTTCGGAGGAAGGTCAGGAAACCTGGGTGAACAACTCCGGCGGCATGACGGTGCTCGCCGGCGGCTCGCTGCCGGAAGGGGCTGAGAAGGCGGGCCTGAAGCTCTGGTTCCCGAGCATCAAGGAGTATGCCGAGCTGCGCAACGGCTGGGTCAACGAGTGGAACACCGTTTTCAATTACCGTCAGTGAGCGCAACCGGATGACTGCGGAGCTCGCTGTCTCGCGTCTCAACAAGACTTTTCTTGCCGGCCGGCCGGCAATCGACGACGTATCGTTCGTTGCCACGGCCGGCGAGATCGTGGTGCTGCTCGGGCCCTCGGGCTGCGGCAAGACCACGACGATGCGCTCGGTCGCGGGCCTGGAAACGCCGACGTCAGGGCAGATCCGGATCGGAGACGATATCGTCTCCGATCCAGCCGGCGGCATCTTCGTCAGGCCGCAGAAGCGCAACGTCGGCATGGTCTTCCAGTCGTATGCCGTCTGGCCGCACATGACGGTGGCGGAGAACGTGCGCTACCCGCTGCTCAACCGCAGACTGCCGCGCGCCGAAATGGAGAGGCGCGTGGCCGGCGCACTCGCCATCGTCTCGCTGACCGAGTACGCCGGGCGCTCGGCAACGGCGCTCAGCGGCGGCCAGATGCAGCGCGTGGCGCTGGCCAGAAGCCTCGTCTACCAGCCGCGGCTGCTGCTGCTGGACGAGCCGCTCTCCAACCTCGACGCCAAGCTGCGGCTCAGACTGCGCGACGAGCTGCGGCGCATCATCAAGGACGCCGGCGTCACCGCCCTCTATGTCACGCACGACCAATCGGAGGCGGTCGCGGTCGCCGACCGCATCGGCGTCATGCGCGACGGCAGGCTCATCCAGCTTGCGACCCCGACGGAGCTCTACACCAGCCCTTCGAGCCTGTTCGTCGCGGAGTTCACCGGGGCGACGAACCTCATCTCCGGCAGGATCATCGCCAGCGATGCCGGGGCGGCACGCGTCGCCATCGCCGGGGGTCAGGAGCTGGCGAGCCGCGTGCCCCAGCGCATCGCCGCCGGAACGGAAGTCACGGTCGCCGTGCGGCCGGAAAATCTGCGCCTGTCGGCGGGGAGCGCCGAGACCGGGCCGGCCGGGCATTGGAACCGCGTCGCCGGCATGGTGCGCGAGGCCCGCTTCCAGGGCGTGCAGACGGCCTACACCGTAACGAGCGGCGAGACCGTCTGGGAGATCAACGAATACGGCTCGGTGCCCCGCCACGCCGGCGGCGACGAGGTCATCGTCTGGGTTCCACGCGACGGCTGCTGGGCTTACGCGGAAGCTTCGACCAGTGCCCAGGCGCACTGAAGGGGCGGCAGCTTCACGAGAGAGATCGATCTGAACCAACAGAGGGAGTTTCAGCCGTGCTTTTCCCGACCACGCTCGTCGGCAGCTACCCGCAGCCGGAGTGGCTGATCGACCGCAAGAAGCTGGCAGGCCGCTTCCCTCCGCGCGTCAGGGCCAAGGAGCTCTGGCGCATACCGGAGCCGTTCCTGGCAGAGGCGCAGGACGATGCCACCATCCTGGCGATCAAGGCGCAGGAGGAGGCCGGCCTCGACATCATCACCGACGGCGAGATCCGGCGCGAGAGCTACTCCAACCGGTTCGCCACTGCCTTGGAGGGGGTAGATATCGACAACCCTGGCACGGCGCTGGACCGCTCGGGACATCCGAACCCGGTGCCACGCATCGTGGGCAAGATCCGCCGCAAGCACGCCGTCGAGGTCCAGGACCTGAAATTCCTGAAGCGCCACACGACACGTAAGGTCAAGATGACGGTGCCGGGCCCATTCACCATGAGCCAGCAGGCGCAGAACGACTTCTACGAGACGCCGGAGGCGGCCGCGATGGACTATGCCCTCGCCGTCAATGCCGAGATCAGGGACCTGTTTGCCGCCGGTGCCGACATCGTGCAGATCGACGAGCCCTATATGCAGGCGCGCCCGAAGGCGGCCGAGGAGTTTGGGCTGAAGGCGCTCAACGCAGCGCTCGACGGCGTCGGCGGCACGACCGCGGTCCACATCTGCTTCGGCTACGCTGCCATCATCCACCAGCGCCCGAGCGGCTACTCCTTCCTCGGCCAGTTGAGCCAATGCTCGTGCGACCAGGTCTCGTTCGAGACCGCGCAATCCAACCTCGACTGCAGCGTCGTGGCCGAGCTGAAGGGCAAGAAGCTGATGCTGGGCGTGATCGACCTGTCGGATATGCGGGTCGAGACGCCCGAGATCGTCGCCGACCGTATCAGGCGCGCGCTGCCCTTCGCCCCGGCAGAGGATTTCATCGTCGCCCCCGACTGCGGGATGAAATACCTGCCGCGAGAGGTCGCATTCGGGAAAATGAAGGCGATGGTCGCAGGCGCTGCGATCGTGCGTAAAGAGCTGAGCTGATCGCGAAAGTTGCGCTGACGGGTCGAGTGAGGCGCGGCGGCAGGTTTCGGATCGAGGTTCGTGTTCCGAGCGCCGCCGCGCCTCGCGCCGGATACGCGGAACCAGTGTTCCCGGCGCAGCCTAATCTAACCGCAATTGGTTGCGTCTTCGCAAATTTTTCGCGTTCTGGTCGAGCGCTACTCGGTGGGGGGACGAGCCACCGGCGCTACAAAGCTCGCTGTACGTCCGATGCAAGCCAGCGCGGCATGAAGGCGTCGAGCCAGCGTCGCACCGCCGGCCCTTGCGAGAGGTGATCCGAGAGCTGGGACGGCCGGTCCTGGGCGCCCGGCAGCGTCAGGCGCTGCGGATGGCTGCCGCTCCACCGGTTGACCATCGCGTACGTGATCTCGGGGTGGAACTGCACCGCAAACGCGGTCTCGCCGTAGACCACCGCCTGCGTCTCGAACGTGCCGTTGGCCGTTGCAAGCGCCACGGCGCCGTGCGGACGATCGAAACCCTCGCGATGCCACTGGTAGACCCGCTCCGGCCAACGCCCGAAACGGCTGGCATGCGGCGTCGGGCAGATCGGGTGATAGCCGATCTCGACATGGCTGTCGGGGTGCCCGAAGACGCGGGCGCCGAGATGCCTCGCCAGCATCTGCGCGCCGAGGCAGATGCCGAGAAAGGGCTTCCGCTCCCGGAGCGCGACCTCGATCCATTCGGTCTCGGTCCTGATGAACTCGTCCGGATCGTTGGCGCTCATCGGCCCGCCGAAGATGATGGCGCCGGCATGGTGCTCGAGCGACTGGGGCAGCGGGTCGCCATAGCGCGGGCGGCGAACGTCGAGAGCATGGCCTCGCATCCTGAGCCATTGTCCCACGTGGCCGGGGTTCGAATGGGACTGGTGCAGAACGATGACCACCGGCCGGCGCTCGCGCATTGGCGCGGGCCCGTGGCCAGCGCCGGAGGACGCCGCGCCGCTATCCGCGTCTGCCGCTCTCGTGTCCAGCATTGCTCAGGATTTCCCTCGGCTTCAGCAGCCAGCCGACAATCGGTACCAAAACCACGTGCGGGGTCAAGCGCATGGCGACCGCAATCAACGGACCCATGATCCCCGGCGTTATGACGGTGCGTCCCCACCCGAACCAGCGCACTGCCGACCCGGCCGCCATCGATGGCGTCGGCGCCGGCAGGAGCCAGCGATAGAGCGAGCCCTCCGCGCCCATTCGTGCGTGGAAGCGCGTGCGCACCGGCCCCGGCGCGAACACGGCGATGCGCACCCCGAGCCCCCGGCACTCCCACGCCACTGCCTCCGTCAGGGCGATGACGTAAGCCTTGCTCGCGTAGTAGGCCGCCTGATACGGGCCGGGGGCATAGCCGCCCAGCGACCCGACGTTGAGCACGCCGCCGCGGCCGCGCACGCACATGGCGGGCAGGAAATGCCGCATGAGCAGGGACAGCGCGCGCACGTTGAGCTCCAGCAGCTCGCCTATGCGCTGCGGCGGATGGCTGGTGTAATCGCCGCTCAAGCCGATCCCGGCGTTGTTGACCAGGATATCAGCGTAGAGGCCGTGCCGCAGAAGCTCTGCTTCCAGCACCTCGGCCGCATCGGATCGCGTGACGTCGAGCTCGACGGCAATGGCGGCGGCAGCGGATTCGCCCCGGACGAGCAATACCGCTTTCTGGAGCGGCTCGGGCCGGCGCGCAACGAGCGCCACGGTGCGCCCGCTCCCCGCGAAGCGCCTCGCGATCTCGAATCCGATCCCCTCCGAGGCGCCGGTGACGACGACGGCGGGCTGCAACCCGGCCCAGCGCACCATCGCTGCGGGATCGGCCTTCCAGCGCCGCCTGAGCCAGAGCCCGGCCACTCGCGCCGGCCACCGACGCGCGTCGGGCGAGCTCGCCTGATCGTCCAGGCTGCCGGTCGCCTCGTTGCGCCGACCCGGCATCAGCGGGCCGCAACCCGCCGCGGTGTACCGGCAAGGGGGCGTATGTTGCGGGCGCCCGAGGCGACCGCCGGCTCCCGGGCATCGCGACGTCTCGGCAGACGTCCGCGGCTTGGGCCGAAGCGCAACTCGATTCCCTGCCGGATGTGACGCGCCAGCTCGCGGGCGATCTCGCTCGCGCTCGCCGGCAGATAGAGGTTCACCATGAAATCAGGGAGCGGCGGCAGGCCGGCATCGGCGCAAAGGATCTCGAGATACTCGGGCACCGCCGTGCGCATGAGCGGGGCGACCGCGAGCCCCGCCTTCAATGTCGCGTAGACAGGCTCCATGTTGCAGTCCTGGCTGACCGGCCGCCAATCGATCTGCGCCGCATGCAGCGCCTTTATCACCTCCGGGCGGAACAGGCAGAGCTTCGTGCCGAGCGAAACGGGCAGCGGGCGCTGCAGGTGTGCGTCAGAGCCCGGCCCGCCGACCCAGACGAGACGGTCCGTCAGCAGCGCCTCACCCATGGGACCGCAGCTGATCTCGGTTGTCATGATCAGGTCCACCTTGCGGTCCGCGAGATCCTGCATCAGCGACGTCGATGCCTTGCAGACGAGTGAGACGTTGATCCGCGGCCAGGACTGGCTGAAGCGCTGCAGTACGGGGGGAACGAGGCTGGTGACGATATCGGGCGGGACACCCAGCCGGACCTCGCCTTCGAACTGCGGCGTCGTCATCGCGCCCCAGGTCGCGTCGTTGAGCGCGACGAGGCGCTGCGCGCTGCCGAACAGGCGCTCACCTGCCGGCGACAGCGAGAAACGCTTGCGCTCGCGCTGGAACAGCTCCGTTCCGAACAGCTCCTCGAGCCGCTTGATCTGGAGACTGACGGCCGCTTGCGTCCGGTTGAGGATGCGAGCGGCGTTCGTCACGCCACCGGTCTCGACCACGGCGAGGAAGGCGCGCAGAAGGGCAATGTCGATGTCTCGGGGCATGATCGATCTCTGCTGAATCGGAGAGGCACTCATAAGCGATCATCATGCAAGACATAAACAGCATTCGTTTCCATTATGCAAGGGCACATGTTAGTCAGTGCCCTGCAACGAACCGCGCGGCTTCGCTGCGAAACAAGAACGGAGAGTTGAGATGACGAGCACCACACAGAGCGCATGCCATGCCAGGCATGGTCCGGCGGCGACAGGAATGGGCCAGCTCCTGCAGATCGTCCGTCGGCTGCCGGTGGCCTACCGGACCTACGGCGAGCGCCGGGCGCTGCTGGCGCTCAGCGACCATACCCTGAAGGACATCGGCCTGAGCCGCGCGGATGCCTACCGCGAGGCGAGCCGCCCCTGGTGGCAAGTCCCGGACAACCGTTGATGTGCCTTGTGTGGGTCATCGGGGCGGAGCTTGCTACAGCTCCGCTCCGAGGCCGCGCCTGCGCCTGGCCAGGTCGAGGCGGATGCCGATATCCAGCATCGGCCGCGGCGGCATCCAGGCCGGAATTGGCATCGCGACCACCTCGCTCAGCAGCTCCGATCCGGCTCCCGCCGCGTAATCCGCGATGAGCGTACCCAGCCCCGTGTTGCGCGAGATGCCGCCTGCATTGCAGCCGCCGGCCGCGAATACGCCTTTCGCGATCTCGCCGAAGCCGGCCGTGATGTTGCGGCTGGCGCAGATGACCCCGGTCCAGAAGTAATCGAACGTCACCTTGCCGAGCTGCGGGAACCGTGCGCGGAACGACTGCTCGATGATCCCGCGGCGCGCCAGCAGATCGCTCCGGCTCATGGCCATGCGCGGCCAGTACTCGAACGTATTGCGAATCAGGATGCGCCGGTCCACCGTGTAGCGGACCGTCGCCCCGAAGCGGTGGATGGAGATGACGCCCCACGGCTCGGGCGCGCCGAGCGCCTGATGCTCCTCCTCGGTGAGAGGTCGGCTCAGGGCGGCTGTCAGCGTGAACGAGAGAAGCCTGTTCCGCCACGCCCCGAACTGCGGGAGATAGCTGTTGGTGGCGAGGATCAGCTTGCCGGCGCTTACCGTGCCCGACGGGCATGTGAGCGAGACGCCGGAGCCGGCCTCGAGCTCGAGCACGGGCGATTCCTCGAGCAGCTCCACGTTCTTCGGCAGGCAGAGTGCAAGCCCGCGTGTCAAGGCCGCCGGCTGCACCAGCACCGTCTGCCGGGTGTGCACGGCGCGCCGGTAATGCCGGGTGCCCAGGCGGGCTGCGAGTGCCTCGCCGTCCAGGACCTGGTGCGGTATGCCGAGCTCATCCAGATGCCGGGCAAAAGCATCCAGCCGGTCGAAGTGATGCTCCTCCGCCGCCGACTGGTACTTGCCGGCCTCGCGCCAATCGCATGCGATTGCGTGCTTTTCGACGAGGCGGCGCAGCAGATCCTGCCCGAACCGGTTGAGACGATAGGAGCGGCCGTAGGTCGCCTGCGCCGATACCACGTGCTGGATCGGAGAGGGCGAGATCTCGACCGCGAAACCGGAGTTGCGCCCGGCGGCGCCCTCGCCCGCGCGCTGGGCTTCGACCAAGGCGATCGACTGTCCCGGGAAATGCTCGGCGAGCCGGCGCGCCGCGGCCAATCCCGTGTAGCCCGCCCCGACCACCGCCCAGTCGAAGGACCGGCGTCCCGCGACCCGCCTCACGTCCATGCGGGGCGGCAGCAGCCGCACCCAGCCACAGGTATCGTCGTCGTCCGGCAGCAGTCCGATCTTGCGACGCAACTGGTTGATCCTCGACAGCTTTCTTTCACATTGGCACGGCGGCGCCGACGCGTGAACCGCGTGCCGGCGCTTGGCACGGATGCGCCCCGCACATGTCCCGACGCATTGGCTCCCGTATTGCTTCGCGGACGCGGCGCGGGCAAGGTCGCACGATTGCAGGGTGTTTCGGGGCAGTATTCATGGACAAGGTCAGCCGCCGATCGATCGTGCACGAGACATGGGGTGTGGATTGCTCGGCCTGGCGCCTGCTGACGCGGCCCGACCTCGCGGTAGCCGAAGAGGCGATGGCGCCGGGCACCACCGAGAAGTGCCATGTGCACCGGCGGGCGCGCCAGTTCTTCTACGTGCTCTCCGGCACGCTCGGCATGGAGCGTGAGGAGGGCGATACGGTGAGGCTCGAGCCCGGCGAAGGGCTCGAGATGCCGCCGGGGATGGCCCACCGCGCGCACAATCCCGGCGATCGGCCGGTCCGCTTCCTCGTCGTCTCGGCGCCGCCGACGCAAGGCGACCGCGAGGACCTCGAATAGCCCGCGGCGCCCTCAGACTCGCGTTGCGGCGACCGGTTGTCGCTTGAAGAGATACTGCTGGGCCAGGATCGGCGCCGCGATCACCAGCGCCAGCAGGTCCGTCCAGATCCCCGGATGCACGGAGGCGAGGCCGGCCGCCCCGAGCAGCAGCCGCACGGGCATTCTCAATGGCGTGTTGAGGAACCCGGTGAACGCGATGCCGAGCAGCGCCACGCCGGCGGCGCAGGTCAGCCCAGTTTGGAAGAACTCCAGCCAAGTGTACCCGGGCAGGACCAGCAACAGGGCCGGAGAATAGCAGAACACGAATGGCACGAGGATCTTCCCGCACGACAGCCTGAAGGCGGTCAATCCGGTGCGCCAGGGATTGGCATTGGCTATGGCGGCGGCGGCGTAGGCCGAGGTGCAGACCGGTGGCGTGACCTCGGCGATGATGCCGTAGTAGAACACGAACAGGTGCGTCGCCAGGGGCGGCACGCCGAGATTCGTGAACGCCGGCTGCGCCACGGTCGCCAGCATGATGTAGAGCGCCGTCGTCGGGATGCCGGCGCCCATCAGTGTACAGGCGATGCCGATGAACAGCATCGACAGGAACAGCGTCAGGTCCTGCAGCGTCAGCAGCTCGACCGGCCCGAACGTCAGCGCCAGATGCAGCATGCCGCCGACGCTCTGCGCCGCATTGGTCACCATGAACCCCATGCGGAACGCAAGGCCGGTGAGCGTGATGACGGCGACCACGACGCCGACGGCCGCGCAGATGGCGCCCACCGCGAGCGCGCTGCGCCCGCCCTCGTAGAACGCATCCGCCAGGTCCTTGAGGCTCATGCGGTGCATCGGGTTGACGAGCCCGACGGCGATGCACACCGTAATTCCCCAGAACGCCGCCATATAGGGCGTGAAGCCGCTGAACAGCACATAGAGCAGCACGACCAGCGGCAAGGCGGCCGGCCAGCCGCGCTTGATGACGTCAGCGGCGCGCGGGATGTTCTCCGGCGCTTCTCCCTGCAGCCCGAGCCGCTTGGCCTCGAAGTGCACCATCGTGAACACGCCGAGGTAATGCATGAAGGCAGGCGCGGCCGCGGCAATCACGATCTTCGAGTACGGGATCTGCAGGAACTCGGCCATGATGAACGCCGCAGCGCCCATGATGGGCGGCGTGATCTGGCCGCCGGCGCTGGCCGCCGCTTCCACCGCGCCGGCGAAGTGGGCACGATAGCCGAGGCGCTTCATGTTGGGGATCGTCAGCGACCCCGTCGAGACGACATTGGCCACGGATGAGCCGGATATGGTGCCGAACAGGGCCGACGAGACGACCGACACCTTGGCCGGCCCGCCGATATAGCGGCCGGCCACCACCGTCGAGACGTCCACGAACAGCTTGCCCAACCCCATCTTCTGGGCGACCGATCCGAACAGCACGAAATGGAAGACGATGGTGGAGGCCACCCAGAGCGGGATGCCGAAGATGCCCTCGGACGGGAAATAGACGTTGTTGACGAACTGGCTCCATTCGACCCCCGGGTGCTTCAGCAGGTCGAACGGCATGTAGGGACCGAAGAGCGCGAACCCGGTGAACACCATCACGATGATCGGCAGAACCCAGCCGATCACGCGCCGCGTGGCCTCGAGCACGATGAACATCAGCAGACTGCCGAATACGATGTCGATGCCGGCCGGGTCGCCCTGGCGGAGCGCCTGCTCCTGCAGCCGCACGCTGTGACCGAACAGCGAGAAGTCGAACCCTTCCCAGGAAAAGCCGATCCACAGCGCCGCCGCGGCGCCGACAGCCCCCAGCAGCCAGTCGATCGCCGGCACCCCCGCCGGCGCGAGCCAGCGGTTCCGCGCATCCGCCGATGCCGCCCGGGAGCTTGCGGGGTAGAGAATGAAGATGACGACGAGCACGCCGGAGAGATGGATTCCCATATGCCAGTAGTCGACGGGAATCCCGGTGCCGGCGGTGACGTAGTGATAGATCCCGAAGAGGATCAGGAACACATAGACGAACCATTGCGCGCTGCGGCCGACATTGCGCGGGAGACGCTCGCTACCCGGCTCCCTGTCCACGTTCCCGGCCTGCTCGCCGCTGCTGGCTTCCATCACCCGACCTGCTGCATCCGATGGACCTCAAAAAAGCTGCGACGGCCGGTCGGGCCCTCGCCCGGCCGGCCGGTTTTCATCCGCAGGCCCCCCTACTTGAGGACGCCCTTCTCCTTGTAGAATTTCTCCGCGCCCGGATGCAGCGGGGTGTTCACCGCCTTCAGCGCCGAAGTGAGCTGGATGTCCTTCGCCTTGGCGTGGCCGGCGTCGAACAGCTTGCGCGTGTTGTCGTTCCACAGCGCCTTGGTGACCTCGTAGACGAGGTCCGCCGGCACGTCGGAGCTGACCACCCACTGGGCGCCGACGGCGACCGTCTTGATGTTCTTCGTCTGGCCCTCGTAGGTGCCGGCCTTGATGACGTCGTCGTAGTAGTAGGGCACGACCTTGAGGAATGCGGCGCGCTCCTCGTCGGTGAGCTCATAGATCTCCATTCCCTTGGTCGCGGCGAGCTGGGCGATGCCCGCGAGCGGCGAGCCGCCGACGATGAAGAACGCGTCGAGCTGGCCGTCGGCCATGCGGTCAGCGCTCTGCTGGGCGTTCAGCTCGGCCGCCTGGATGTCGTTCTTGGTGATGCCGTAGATCTTGAGCAGCTCGAGCACTACCACCTGGGTGCCCGACCCGGCCTGGAAGATGCCGACGCGCTTGCCCTTGAGGTCTTTGATGCCGTTGAGCTTGCCGCCCTTGGGAAGCACGAGGTGCATGTGCTCGGGGAACAGATTGGCGATGACGCGGAGCTTGCCGAACTTGCTCTCGAAACGGCCCTCGCCGTTGAAGGCCTGGTAGACGATGTCGGCGGCCGCGAGGCCCGATTCCATATGGCCGTTCTGGACGCCCGTGACATTGGCGACGGAGGCGTTGGTGGTCTGCGCGATGGCGACCAGGTTGGGGACGCCGCAGGCGCCGCCCTTGTCGCATGGTGTCGATCCCGGAGGCGCCGAGATGGCGTTGGCCATCAGGCCCCCGATCGGGAAGTAGGTGCCGCCGGCGCCGCCCGTGCCGATGCGGAAGAACTTCATCTCCTGGGCGAGCGCCATGGTCGCGCCGAGCGCAACGGCCGCGCCAGCCGCAAGAGCGATCATCCGTCTCCTGGAACTCATTGTATCCACCTTCCTTTTTGCTGAATCCCCGACATGCCCCAAGGGGTACCTCGCACCTTGGCATCTTAGCTCCGGGCTGCCAAGGGTTCGCCTGTGTGGCTGTCCTTGCCCGATGGGGCCGCGAAGCGATCCGCGTGCCGGAAAGCGGGTGCTGGCGCTGCTGCCAATCAGGAGCGGACGGCTGTCATCCGAGGCAAAACCCGCGCCACCTGCTGCGCTGCCGAGCCTCTTGCGCTTCCCCGCGGCAGGTATTAGTAGTGGCGCCCTGCCTGCAGCGCCGCCCCGCCGACGCGCGCGCTGCATTCATGGCCTAAGCACCGGTAGCTCAGCTGGATAGAGCACCAGACTACGAATCTGGGGGTCGTGGGTTCGAATCCTGCCCGGTGCGCCA
>JAHDXT010000046.1 GCA_023384095.1 Hyphomicrobiaceae bacterium | reverse complement strand
CATGTACTCGGAGTTCTGGGGCAAGCTGCACTTCTGGCTGACCTTCATCGGCGCCAACATCCTGTTCTTCCCGCAGCACTTCCTCGGGCTCTCAGGCATGCCGCGGCGCTATGCGGACTACCCGGATGCCTTCGCCCACTGGAACTACGTGTCGTCGATGGGCTCCTACATCACGGCGCTGGGGACGGTCGTGTTCTTCGTCGGCGTGGTGATCGCCTTCGCGCGCAGGCAGCGGACGGTCGACAACCCATGGGGCGAAGGGGCGACGACGCTGGAGTGGTCGCTGCCCTCGCCGCCTCCGTTCCACAGCTTCGAGACGCTGCCGCGGATCAGGCGGGCCGAGCATCACTGACGCCGGGCGCGCGAGGGGGCTCGTATTCGGGCCCTCGCGGGCGGGCGGACGACGCGGGACACGGAGCCGGGCAGCGATGCGCATTGCCCGGGGCCGTCGAGAACAGAGGACGAGCCGACGGACGATAGCCGATGGCGGACAAGAGCATCGAAGCCGAAACACAGATTCTGACCTCGTCGGCGGGCGGCAGCGTCGGCGACTTCTTCGCGCTCATGAAGCCGCGCGTGATGTCGCTCGTCGTGTTCACGGCGCTCGTCGGCCTCGTCGCCGCGCCGGGCCAGCTTCACCCGGTGCTCGCCGGCATCGCGCTGCTCTGCATCACGGTCGGCGCCGGCGCCTCGGGCGCGCTCAACATGTGGTACGACGCCGACATCGACGCGCGCATGGCGCGCACGGCGGCGCGGCCGATCCCGCGCGGGCGCGTCACGCCGGACGAGGCGCTGACCTTCGGCGTCGTGCTCGCCGTCTTCTCGGTGCTGACGCTGGGCCTGCTGGTAAACTGGGCGGCCGGGGCGCTGCTCGCCCTCACCATCGCCTTCTACATCCTCGTGTATACGATGTGGCTCAAGCGGCGTACGTCGCAGAACATCGTCATCGGCGGCGCGGCGGGCGCATTCCCGCCCATGATCGGCTGGGCGGCCGTGACCGGCACGGTCAGCCTGGAAAGCATCGTGCTGTTCCTCATCATCTTCTTCTGGACGCCGCCGCATTTCTGGGCGCTGGCGCTCTACCGCTCGCGCGACTACGAGCGGGTCGGCGTTCCGATGCTTCCGGTGGTGGCGGGCGCGCGCGAGACGCGCCGCCAGATCCTCCTCTACAGCGCCCTGCTGGCGCCGGTCGCGGTGGCGCCCGCCTTCATCGGGCTCGGGGGCATGGCCTATCTCGTCGCAGCGATCGGGCTCGGCGCGGCTCTCCTGGCGCTCGCCGTCAGGCTCTATCGCGTGCGCGAGGAGGGGCGCGAGGCCGATCACGCGGCAAAAAAGCTGTTCGCGTTCTCGATCCTCTACCTTTTCCTGCTGTTCGCCGTGCTGCTGGCGGAGCAGCTCGCACGACCACTGCTGGCATGATCGGGAGAGGCGGTTGGCGGCCGATGAACGGGATGAGGAGAACGAGCTGGAGAGGCGGCGGCGGCAGCGCAACCGCTCGATCGCCATCGCACTGGCGCTCGGCGTGCTCGTGCTTCTGTTCTATCTCGCGACGCTCGTGCACCTCGGTGGCAATGTCCTCAATCGCCCCCTGTAGCGCCAGGGGCCTGCAGGCGGCGGCAACACGGTCGGGTCATGACTGAGCCGGGTATCGGAGCGGGACTGGAGACGAGGCATCGCCGAGTTGCGGTGTGGTGCGCGGCCATAGCCGCGGGCATGCTGGGCCTCGCCTATGCCGCGGTACCGCTCTACAGCCTGTTCTGCCAGGTTACCGGCTACGCGGGCACCACCCAGAGGGCCGGGAAACCGTCGGACACGGTGCTCGACCGCGCCGTTACCATCCGCTTCGACGCCAATGTCGCGCCCGGGCTCGGCTGGAGCTTCCGGCCGGTGCAGCGGACCATCGACGTCAGGATCGGGGAGAACACGCTGGCGTTCTACCGCGCCGAGAACACGTCGGGCCTGGCGATCACCGGGACCGCCACCTTCAACGTGACGCCGGAGATCGCCGGCAGCTACTTCAACAAGCTCGAGTGCTTCTGCTTCCAGGAGCAGCGGCTGGAGCCGGGCCAATCGATCGAGATGCCGGTCAGCTTCTTCGTCGATCCCGCGATCGTCGACGACAAGAGCGCGGGCCGGCTGAGCCAGATCACGCTCTCCTACACGTTCTACCCCGTCGAGGAGGCGAGGGCCGTTGCAGCCCGGCCCGGTCCGGCCCCGGCGGCGGCCGCAGGCGCCGGCGGCAAGGGGTCATGACCATGACCGCCCGCTGGCACGGGAGGTCGGGATTGCTGGAGATATGCCCGCGGGCGCCGGCCCCTCTCGCTGGACGCGAGACCGGGATGCACATGGACGACGGAGACCATCATGGCCGATAGCCACGCCAAGCATCACGATTACCATCTCGTCGACCCGAGCCCATGGCCGGTGCTGGCCTCGCTCGGGGCCTTCGTCATGGCGGTCGGCGGCATCATCTGGATGCGCTCGCTCGGCGGCGCCGAGGGGCTGTTCGGAGCGCGCGGGCCGACGGTCTTCTTCCTCGGCCTGGCCTCGGTCGCCGGGGTCGCATATCTCTGGTGGCGCGACGTCGTGCGCGAGGCGCACAAGGGCGATCATACGCCGGTCGTGCAGCTCCACCTTCGCTACGGCATGATCCTGTTCATCGCCTCGGAGGTGATGTTCTTCGTCGCGTGGTTCTGGGCCTACTTCGATGCGGCGCTGTTTCCGTCGGGCGTGACGCCGCTGCCGATCACCCTGCCGGACGGCACGGTCGCCCCCTCGGACACGTCCGTCTTGGGTCTCGTGGGGCGCAACGAGCTGACGGGCGGGCAGTGGCCGCCGGTGGCGTCTGATGCGTTCCATGGCACCTTCGACCCGTGGGGACTGCCGCTCGTCAACACGCTCATCCTGCTGCTGTCCGGCACGACCGTAACGTGGGCGCACCACGCGCTGCTCGAGAACGACCGCAAGGGCCTCGTCTGGGGGCTCGTGCTCACGGTGCTCCTGGGCATCTCGTTCACCGCGCTGCAGGCCTACGAGTACGGGCATGCAGCGTTCAACTACGCCGGGCACATCTACGGCTCGACGTTCTTCATGGCCACCGGCTTCCACGGCGCGCACGTCATCATCGGCACGATCTTCCTGTTCGTCTGCCTGATGCGGGCGCTGAAGGGCCACTTCACACCCAAGCAGCACTTCGGCTTCGAAGCGGCTGCCTGGTACTGGCATTTCGTGGACGTCGTCTGGCTGTTCCTGTTTGCCTGCATCTACGTCTGGGGCGCCGGCATACCGGCCACGCACTGAAACAGCAGTGCCCGGTGCAGGTCAGCGGCGGGGCGGTCCTTGGGCCGCCCCGCCGCTGCATTTCGTGCTCTACTCTTGCACCAAACGGCCGCTGTGGCGAAAGCTCACCTTGCAGAGATAGGGCGGGTGCGACACATCTGCGGCATGGCTGACGAGACTGCCGCTGGTTCTGCCCTGCGAGCCGGACGTCGCGGGCGCTGCCCGCGCTGCGCCGAGGGGCGCCTGTTCCGCGGGCCGCTGACGCTCGCGGTGCGCGAGCGGTGCGAGACCTGCGGCTTGAGCAACGCCTTCGCCGACAGCGGCGACGGGCCGGCGGTGTTCGTCATCATGATCCTCGGCCTGCTGGTGCTGGGCGCCGCTCTCATCGTCGAGTTCAAACTGTCGCCGCCGCTGTGGGCGCACCTGATGCTGTGGGCGCCTCTGACGGGCCTGCTGGCGTTCGGACTGCTGCGGCCGATGAAAGCGACGCTGATCGCGCTGCAGTACAGGGCGGAAGAGGCCCGCCCGGCCGATGACGAATCCTAGCCGATGCTGGACAACCTGAGAGGCAAGCGCCTGATTGCGCCAACGGTGGCCGCGCTGGCTGCGCTCGCCGTGCTGGTGGGGCTCGGGAGCTGGCAATGGCAGCGCAAAACCTGGAAGGAGGAGCTGATCGCGACCATCGCGGCGCGGGCCTCGGCCGAGCCGCTGCTGCCCGAGCGCTGGTCCTCTCTCGCCTGCCGTCCCCTCGGCGAGGCCGGACTGGCGGAGTCGTGCGAGTTCACGACCGTGCGCCTCATCGGACGCTTCGATCATGCAGGCGAGCGGCACGTGTTTACGAACGCGCCGAGGGGCGCCGTACCTGGAGGGCCCGGCTACTGGGTCTTGACGCCGTTCGATCGTGCGGCGGGGGACGCGCGGCTCTACGTCAACCGGGGCTTCGTCCCCGAGGCGCGCAAGGATCCGCAGACCCGGCCCGACGGGCAGGTTTCGGGCGAGATCGAGATCATCGGACAAATCCGCACGGCGGAGCAGCGCGGGCCGTTCACGGGGGCCGCCACTCCGGCTGCGAACATCTGGTTCCTGCGCCACCCCAGGGAGCTTCTCGGTGCGTCCGACGCCAGCGCCGCTGAGCTGGCGCGATGGCAGGGCAAGGGCCCGAGCGGGCTCGATTTCTACGTGGACCAGATCTCGCCCGTACCGCCGGGCGGCCTGCCGGCGCCGCGCGCCAGCCGGATCGAGATCCCGAACCGGCATCTGGAGTATGCCCTCACATGGTGGGGCCTGGCGCTCACCCTCGTCGGCATCTTTGCCGCATTCGTACTGTCGCGCCGGCGCGAGTTGCGCGGGGCCTGATCCGCAGCGCCCCGAACGGGGGAGAGAGGGGCGGGGCGGCTTGTTCCGGTCACCTCTGCGCACTACTAGTGTTCCCCACCAAATTGCACGGTCAGGCCGCCGCTTCCCGGCGCCCGCTGAAGAAGGCTCATGCTGCGTGAAGTACATCTCGACCAGAGGCTCGGCGCCTGCGCTCGGCTTCGAGGACGTCCTGCTGGCGGGCCTGGCGCGCGACGGCGGGCTCTACGTTCCCGAGGTCTGGCCGAGGCTGCCGCCCGAAGCCATCGCCGGCCTGGCCGGCCGGCCGTTCGCGGAGGCCGCGGTGGAGGTCATCGAGCCGTTTACCGGGGGCGCGTTCGCCCGCGACGAGCTGCTGGCGATGACCAGGGCCGCTTATGCAACCTTCGGTCACCCGGCCGTGGCGCCTCTGGTCCAGATCGGAAGCAACCTTTGGGTGCTGGAGCTGTTCCACGGTCCGACGCTGGCGTTCAAGGATGTCGCCATGCAGCTCCTCGCCCGCCTCATGGATCACGTGCTGCGCAAGCGCGGGCAGCGCGCGACCATCGTCGGGGCCACCTCGGGCGATACCGGCGGCGCGGCCATCGAGGCGTTCCGCGGATCGGCTGCCGTCGACGTGGTGATCCTGTTTCCTGCCGGCCGCGTCTCGGACGTGCAGCGGCGCATGATGACGACGCCACGCGAGCCCAACGTGCATGCCGTGGCCATCGAGGGGACCTTCGACGACTGCCAGGCGCTGGTGAAGGCCATGTTCAACGACCATGCCTTCCGCGACCGGACTCGGCTGGCCGGTGTGAACTCCATCAACTGGGCGCGCATCGCCGCCCAGGTCACCTACTACTTCACCGCCGCCGTTGCGCTCGGGGCTCCCCACCGGCCCGTCTCGTTCGCCGTCCCGACCGGCAACTTCGGTGACGTCTTCGCCGGATACGCGGCGCGGCGCATGGGGTTGCCCGTCGAGCGTCTGGCCATCGGGTCCAACGTCAACGACATCCTGCCGCGCACGGTTGCGACCGGCGTCTACGAGAAGCGGGGCGTGACCGCGACCGCGTCGCCGTCCATGGACATCGAGGTGTCCTCCAATTTCGAGCGCTACCTGTTCGAGGCCCAGGGCCGCGACGCCGCCCTGGTCCGCGGCCAGATGGCGGCGCTGGCGCAGTCGGGCCGCTTCGAGGTCAAGGGCGGCCCCGGGCTGATCGCCCGCGATTTCGCCGCCGCAGCAGCCACGGAGGAGGAGGTCGCCGAGTCGATCCGGCGGACGCGGGCGGCGAGCGGCTACACCGCCGAGCCGCACACCGCCTGCGGGCTGATCGCGGCGGAGCGCTGCCTGCCCGCCGGCACGACGCCGCAGATCGTGCTGGCGACGGCCCATCCGGCCAAGTTCCCCGATGCGATGGAGGCGATCCTGGGCGAGCGGCCGGCCCTGCCGCCGCGGCTCGCATCGCTGATGTCCGACCAGGAACGGCTGAGCGTGCTCGCCAACGATCTCGGCGCGGTCGAGCGCTTCATCGAGGAGCGGGCCGGAAGAGCCCCGGAGCAGCCGGCATGACGACGACGACGACTACTCTTCGCAACGGGCTCAGGGTGGTCTCCCACCACATGCCGCATGTGGAGACGATCTCGCTCGGAGTGTGGGTCGCAACCGGCGCCCGCCACGAGAGCGAGAGCGAGAACGGCATCTCGCACCTTCTCGAGCATATGGCCTTCAAAGGCACCAGGCGCCGCTCGGCCCGTCAGATCGCGGAAGAAATCGAGCAGGTCGGCGGCGAGCTCAACGCCGCCACCAGCCTGGAGATGACCGCCTACTACGCCCGCGTGCTCAAGGGGGACGAGGCGATCGCGCTCGACATCCTTGCCGACATCCTGCTGAATTCCACCTTCGCAGAGGCGGAGCTCGAGCGTGAGCGCGAGGTGATCCAGCAGGAGATCGCCGGCATTCAGGACAGCCCAGACGAGATCGCCTACGACCTGGTCCAGGACGCCGCCTACCCCGGCCAGTCCGTCGGACGGCCGATCATCGGCACGCGCGAGAGCGTCGCCCGGCTGACCTCCGACGACCTCAGAAAGTTTCTGCGCACCCGCTATCTTGCGTCCCGGATGGTTATTTCCGCTGCCGGAGCAATCGACCACGAGAGCCTCGTCCGCCACGCTGAAGCCCAATTTTCCGGCCTCAATGGGGGCGAATCGGAGGACGGCTCCGCGGCGCGCTACGTGGGAGGCCGGCGCGCTTCCAGGAAGCTGTTCGAGCAGAGCCATCTGCTGCTCGGGTTCGAGGCGCCGTCCTACCGCGAGGAGGAGTTCTACGCTGCGCAGGTCTTTTCCGGGCTGTTCGGCGGGGGAATGTCGTCCCGCCTTTTCCAGGCGGCGCGCGAGAACCGGGGCCTCTGCTATGCGATCTACTCGACTGCCTGGGGCATGGCCGATTCGGGTATGTTCGACATTCACGCTGCTACGGGTCCGGAGCAGATGGGGGAGCTGATCGACTTGATTGGAGCAGAGCTGTCCGGCCTCGCCGCGACGGCCCCGACCGCGGCGGAAGTGGCGCGAGCAAAGGCGCAACTGAAGGCGGGTCTGCTGACGAGCCTCGAGAGCTCGTCGGCGCGGGCCGAGCAGATGGCGCGGCAGCTCCTGTCCTTCGACCGGCTGGTGCCGGCGGCCGAGCTCGTCCAGCGCGTCGAGGATGTGACGCCCGAAAGGATCCGGGCCGTCGCCGAGCGCGTTGCCCGGTCGGCCCCTCCGTCGGTAGCCGTCGTCGGGGCCGGCAGGCGTTCCGTCGATCATGCGCTCCATGCCGAACGCCGCCTTGCTGGCTAGCCCAGAGGAGGACCGTCAATGGCATTCCTGAGATCCGGCCTCGGCAGCGAAGCAACCCCGCTGGTGCGCGTCGGCGGGCTCTATCTCAGGCCGCCGCACATGGGCGATTACGGCGCCTGGGCCGAGCTGCGGGCGCGAAGCCGCAGTCATCTCGTTCCCTGGGAGCCGCAGTGGTGGCGGGATGAGCTTTCCCGCGACGCGTTCCGTCGGCGCGTGCGCCACTATCAGCGCGAGCTGCGCGAGGATCTCGGCTACGCCTTCCTGCTCTTTCGGGAGGCCGACGACGGCCTGCTCGGAGGGCTGACCTTGAGCAACGTGCGCCGCGGCGTCACGCAGGCGGCCGCGGTGGGCTACTGGACCGGCCAGCCCTACGCCGGGCGCGGGCATATGACGATGGCGCTTTCCGGCGCCATGGTCTTCGCCTTCGACGAGCTCAAGCTGCACCGGCTCGAGGCCGCCTGCATGCCGCGCAACCAGGCTTCCATCCGGGTGCTCGAGCGCAATGGCTTCCAGCGCGAGGGTTTGGCGCGCCGCTACCTGAAGATCGACGGCGTCTGGCAGGACCATCTGCTGTACGCGACGCTGGCCGACGACCCGCGGGAGAGGATTCTGCCGTCCGGGGGCGCCGCATGAGCCGAGCCGGCCCGTGTCGCTCGGCAGGCCCGCCAAGGCGGACCGGCGGGCGAATTGCGGCGCTGCTGCTGCTCGTGATCGGCCTGTCGCTGGCTGCCGGACCGGCGCGGGCGCTCGAATCGATACCGGTCGATCCCGGTCAGGACCGGATCGAGATCACGGGGCTGGGCGAGATCCACGGGGGACGCGGCGACACGCTGCAGGTCGAGACGGCATCGGGTCCGGACGGCGTCAGCGGGCGCATGTCGATCAGGGCTACGACGCCCGGAACCAGCCCGAGCTGGATCGTCTTCGCTCTGCATAACCCGTCGGACAAGGCGATCGAGCGCTGGTTGACGGCCGAGCGGTATACCGTCATCGGCTCGTCGGTCATCTGGCCGGATCTCGACGCCCGCCGCATCGACGCGGTGACGCCCTCGCTCGGCTACCTTCCCGACCGGGTCAAGAGCGATCGCGCCGACATCTTCCGCATCACGCTGGAGCCAGGCCAGACGATCACCTATGTCGCCGAGCTGTCGTCGGACCGCTTCCCGCGCATCTTCCTCTGGAAGCCGCTCGAGTACGAGCTCAAGGCGCGCGACCGCCAGCTCTTCAACGGCATCATGCTAGGGATCACGGGCCTGCTCGCGATCTTCCTCACGGCCGTGTTCGCCGCCAACCACAAGGCGATCTTCCCGGCCGCGTCGCTCGTCGCCTGGTGCGTGCTCGGCTACCTGTGCGTCGATTTCGGGTTCTGGCACAAGCTGTTCCAGCTCCGGCCCGAGGACAACGCCGTCTACCGGGCAGCCACCGAGTCCGCCATCGCGGCGAGCATCGTCATCTTCGCCGGCGTCTTCCTGCGGCTCAGCTCCTGGCACGGCTTCATCCGCATGCTGGCCAGCGTCTGGATCGCCGGGCAGCTCGCGCTCATCGCCATCGCGGTCATCGATCCGCGGCTCGCCGCCACGTTCGCACGCGCCTCCTTCCTCGCCATCGGCAGCGTCGGCGGGCTGCTCACGCTCTATCTGGCTGTTCGCGGCCAGGAGCGCGCGCTGTCGCTCATCCCGACCTGGCTCCTGCTGCTGGTGTGGATCTTCGCCGCCGGCATGACCTTGACCGGCAAGCTGGCCGGTGACGTCGTCGTGTCGGGCCTCGTCGCGGGGCTGGTGCTGATCATCGTGCTGATGGGGTTCACGGTGACGCAGTTCGCGTTCCGCTCCTTCGAGCCGCTCTACGGCGCCGCGCCTACGGAGCTGCAGTTGCGCTCCCAGGCCATCGACGGCGCCGGGGCGGCGGTCTGGGAATGGTTCGCCCGGCGCGACGAGATCAAGGTCAGCCCTCTCATGGAGGCGGCGCTCGGGCTCGGCGCCGGCGAGCTGTCGTCGAAGGTCGACGACTTCGCCAAGCACCTGCATCCGGCCGACCGGGAGCGGTTCAGGCTTTCGCTGTGGGGGCTGCAGGAGCGCAACGGCGGCAGCATCCATATCGAGCTGCGCCTGCGGCACTCCGACAACTCCTATCGCTGGTTCGAGCTCGAGGCGGCGAGCATGCCGCATTCGGACCGGCGGGCGCTCAGGTGTGCGGGCCTGATGCGGGACGTGACCGAGGCCAAGCGGGCGCAGGAGCGGCTGATGCACGACGCCGTTCACGACAGCCTGACCGGCCTGCCCAACCGCGAGCTGTTCCTGGACCGCATCGGCGTGGCGGTGCTGCGCGCCAAGCTCGAGCCGCAGTTGCGCCCGACCGTCTTCTTCATCGACATCGACAAGTTCAAGAACGTGAATGCCTCGCTGGGGCTGACCGTGGGCGACAGCCTGCTGCTGACGGTGGCGCGGCGCCTGATGCGCCCTCTCGGCCCGCAGGATACGCTGGCGCGGGTCGGCGGCGACCAGTTCGCGATGCTGCTCTTCGCCCGCCAGGATCAGCGCGAGCTGGCGCTCATGGCCGAGCGCGTGCGGCGCAGCCTGCGCTCGCCCATCAAGATCGCCGGCCAGGAGATCGTGCTCACGGCCTCGACGGGCATTGCCGTGATGGACGGCAGCGAGGCCGGCGCGCACGATCTGCTCAAGGAGGCGGAGGTCGCCATGTACCGCGCCAAGCGCGGCGGCGCCGACCGGGTGGAGATGTTCCGCCCGGAGATGCGCAAGGAGCCCGACGAGGCCGCAACCATCGAAAGCGACCTCGGGCGGGCGCTGGAGCGCAATCAGATCCGCATCCTCTACCAGCCGATCATCCATCTGCCGACGGAGGAGCTGGCCGGCTTCGAGGCCATGGTCCGCTGGGACCACCCGAAGCTCGGCACGCTCGGTCCTGCCGATTTCATGCACGACGCAAAGGACATCGACCTCGTCGCCAAGCTCAGCTCCCATATGCTCGTCCGGTCGGCCCAGGAGGCCGCAAAGTGGCAGAAGGAGCTGCCGCGCGGGGACAACCCGCTGTTCGTCAGCGTCAACATCTCGAGCCGTCAGCTCTTCCGGCAGGAGCTCATCCAGGAGGTCCGTCACGTTCTGGGGCGCGCACTGGTACCGCCCGGCTCCCTGCGGCTCGAGATCACCGAATCGACGGTCATGGACAATCCCGAGCTGGCGGTCCACGGCCTGGAATGGCTGCGCAGCGCCGGCGCAGGCCTCGTCATCGACGACTTCGGCGTCGGCTACTCCTCGCTCGCCTACCTGCAGCGGTTCCCGTTCGACACCATCAGGATCGACCATGGACTCGTGCAATCGAGCAGCGGTGAGGGGCCGGGCGCGGCAATCGTGCGCTCGATCGTCGCCCTTGCCCACGAGCTCGGGAAGAAGGTCGTCGCCGAGGGCATCGAGGCGGCCGAGGACGCCAATTTCCTGCGCGGGCTCGGCTGCGAGCTCGCGCAGGGCTACTACTACGGCGAGCCGATGTCCGATCGCGAGGTGCTGCAGCTTCTCCGGACGATCCGCAAGTCCGAGCGCCGGCTGCAGCGCCGGGTCCTGTTCCGCAAGGCGACGAGCCGGAAGCGTCCTGAGCGCGAGCCTGCGGGGTCTTCGGGGGCCGTCGGCAATGGCGCCGAGCTGCCGGCTCCCGCTGCCGTTTCGGCTGCGGAATTGAAGCCGAACGGCAGAGCCGAGGACGCGCCGCCGGCCATCCCCGTTGCGGCAGCCGAGGCGGCTACGGAAAGGCCGGCGCGGAATGGGGCTGGGCGCGGTATGAAGGCCGGGCAGCTTCACTCGCGAGCAGGCGGCAAGCACACGCGCACCGGCAAGGCCGAGGGCCCATCAGCCACTTCGCCCCCCGCGCTGCCTCCGCCTCAGGCGCCGCCCGCGATCTCGGTGCCGCCGTTACCGTTGCAGCCTTCCGCTCCGCCACCCGTCAGGCCGCGTGCCGATGCGGGGGGCAACGGAGCCTCTTCGGCCGACCATATCCCCCCGCCGGAACGGACTCAGCCGCGAGCCAGGAGCCAGCGGCCTCCTGCGCTGGCGCCGCCGCAGACGCAAGGAGCACCGGCGCGGCCGAAGGCGCCGCCAGCCGCCAACGGTCAGCATCCGGGGCTCCCGGCCGTTGCACACCATGGTTTGCCGCCGGCCGGATCGCCCCCGCCCGCGCCGCCGCCCTCGCCAGGGACTCCGGCCCTGCCGCCGCGAGCCGTTCAGGCATCTGTGCCACAGGCTGCGCAGGCCCCGCGACAGCCGCCGCAACCGATGCGGCCTGGCACCCCGGGCGCCCCGGCGCCGCGCATTCCGGATGCCGTCTCTGCCGCGCCGACGAAGCCGGTCGCTGGACCGCCGCCCATGGCGCCCGCTCCACGGCCGTCGGAAGGACCGGGCGCCCAGCCGGCAAACCCAGCCGCACCTCCTGTCCCCCGGCCGGGGCCTCAGCAATACCCTTCGCTGCCCCCGGCCATCGCGGAGAGCCTCGCGAAGCTCGCCGGGGTGCCGATCGGTGAGCTGCTGTCGACCACGCCCGTCAGCACCGGAAGCTCCGGCGCCCGGGTTGCCGAAGCAGGCCGGCCCCGGGGCGATGCCAAGGGCCCGCAACGGTGAAGTGAGACCCGCAGGGTCTGAAACGAAATTGAGCCGAAGGGGTCGGACCCGCGACGGGAACGCCCGTAGCAGGTCCGGATCCGCGCCATCGCAGGACCCGCCGTTCAGACGCCCCGCCTCCACCAAGACCGTTTCGTCATCGAGGGTCGGCAAAGCCGGTGAGCGGCTGACCCCGGCACAACCGCAATAACGGGCAAGCCCTCCAAGACGTTAACGACGGGACGCGCGGTGGCCGCATTCTCCGCTGGCGCGATGGGTCAGCTCACCCGGCCGGCTGCAGCCGGAACCGGCGGCTCCTGCCTCAGGCATGCCCGGCGGCGTTGACGAGGTGCGTCGGATCGATGCCGAGCTTGAACAGCGCCCGCTCGTATTTCTCCTCGAGATCGAGGTCGAAAACGAGCTCGAGGTCCGCCGCACAATGCAGCCAGCCGTTGGCGTGAATCTCGCTTTCGAGCTGCCCGGGCGCCCAGCCGGCGTAGCCGAGCGCGAGGATCGCCCGGTCCGGGCCCTCTCCCGCCGCGAGCGCCTTCAGGATGTCGATCGTAGCGGTGAGACAGACCTCGTCGTTGATCGGCAGCGTCGAGGACGGGGTGTAATAGTCCGCGCTGTGCAGGACGAAGCCGCGCTCGGGCTCGACCGGCCCGCCGAGATGGATGGCCATCTGCATCATGTCCGGCGGCACGGCCGCTTCGGCATCCTCGTCGACGAGCTGCAGCCGTTCGAGCAGATCGGGGAAGTTTATGCTCGGCGCCCGTTGATTGATGATCAGGCCCATCGCGCCTTCGGCCGAGTGGGCGCACATGTAGATGACCGACCGCGCGAACCGCCTGTCGGACATCGCTGGCATGGCAATGAGCAGCTGACCTTCGAGATAGCTGCTGCCGGAGACACTTCGCGTCCGCCGTTTCGATGTCATTTTTGGAGACTAGCCCCAGCTTCCTTCACATGTGAAGCTGCGAATTGCGGTCGGGGTGCTGCAATTCCCGCACCTCACGCTCAGTTGATTGGACTTGCCGTGTCCTCAACCCAGGCTACATAGGCGACGGGGAGAGCCAGGCAAGAGGAGGATGGATTGTCGGCTGAATTCGTCTTGCGCATCGCGGCAGCAGCGCTGGCGGCTTTGCCTGCTCTCTCGCCTGCGGCTGCGGCCGGGCAGATGGCCACGCCCTGGGTCAATGGTCATGGCTCCAAGGCGCGCCTGTTGGCCGGCACGCCGGCGGATGAGGGTCGGTCGCCGCGGATCGTCGCCGGTGTCGAGGTCAGCATGTCGCAGGGCTGGAAGACCTACTGGCGCATGCCCGGCGACTCGGGCGGCCTGCCGCCGCACTTCGACTGGTCCGGCTCGCTGAACCTCGCATCCGCGAAGGTGCTCTACCCTGCGCCGCGTCGCTTCAAGGATGCTGCAGGCGATTCCGTGGGTTACGCCGACTCCGTCGTCTTCCCGGTCGAGATCCGCCCCCGCGATCCCGCCGAGCCGGTCGAATTGCGCCTGTCGCTCGACTACGGCGTCTGCCGGGAGATCTGCGTGCCCGCAGAGGCGAGGCTTTCCCTGTCGATCCCGGCTGGCGCGACGGCGGCCAGCTCGCCCGAGATCGCAATGGCGCTCGCCGCCGTGCCGCGCAAGGCGGGCGAGCGCAATCCGCAGGATCCCGTGCTGAGGAAGGCGGAGGCTCATCTCGGGGCGGACCGGCAGAGGCTCGTCCTCGAGGCGGTATTCCCCGCGGCGGCGGCATCGGCGGACCTCTTCGTCGAGGCGCCCGAAGGGATCTACGTGCCGCTGCCGAGGAGGATAGCGGAGCACGCAGACGCCGTCCGGTTCGAGGTGGATCTGGCGCAGGGCTCCGAGCCGGAGGCGCTGCGCGGCAAGACCGTGCTCGTCACCATGGTCTCGAGCAAGGGCCAATCGGAGGTCCGGTGGACAATCGAATGAGCGCGCTCGTATGCGCGTGCGTCCGAAACCGCTCTTTGAGCTGAGTAGAACTGTGTGTAGGTTCCCGGTTCGATGCCTGTCGGCAGGTCTGGCATAGAAACGCGTTTCCGGAGAGCATCATGACCATCAAGGTGGGCGACCGTTTGCCCGACGCGACTTTCACGGTGATGGGTCCCGAGGGCCCGAAGCAGGCGACGACGGGCGAAGTGTTCGGCGGCAGGAAGGTGGCGCTGTTCGCGGTCCCCGGCGCCTACACGCCGACATGCCACAAGCAGCACATGCCGGGCTTCGTCGCCAATGCGCCGGAATTCAAGAACAAGGGCATCGACATGATCGCCTGCACCGCCGTCAACGACGTCTTCGTGCTCACGCAATGGGCCAAGGACACCGGCGCCGAGGGCAAGATCACGATGCTGGCCGACGGCAGTGCGGACTTCGCCAGGAAGCTCGGCCTCGACATCGACCTGTCCGCGCGCGGGCTCGGCGTGCGCTCGAAGCGCTACTCGATGGTCGTCGACGACGGTATCGTCACCGTCCTCAATGTCGAAGACGCGCCGCCGCAGCACGACAAGTCGAGCGCCGCGTCGCTGCTCGCCTGCCGGTTCTGATTCTAAATTCGGGCGCTCTCTGCTCACTCGCCGCGGAGCTTGCGGATCGCCGTGCGCGCCAATTCGTCGGCGCGCTCGTTTTCCGGGTGCCCGGCGTGGCCCTTGACCCAGTGCCAGGTGATCTCGTGCGCGCCGAGCGCCTGGTCGAGGCGTTGCCACAGCTCCGCGTTCTTCACCGGCTTCCTGTCGGCGGTGCGCCAGTCGTTGCGCTTCCACGCATGGATCCACGCCGTGATGCCGTTGCGCAAGTAGGCGCTGTCGGTATAGAGCGCGACCACCGATGGCCGCCGCAGCGCCTCGAGCGCCTGGATGGCCGCCATCAGCTCCATGCGGTTGTTGGTCGTCATCGGCTCCGCTCCCCAGAGCTCCTTCCGGTGCGCGCCGGACATGAGCACGACGCCCCAGCCGCCTGGGCCCGGGTTTCCGGAGCAGGCGCCGTCGGTATAGATCTCGACCGCGGGGCGTTTCCGGTTCATCGGGCGGCTTCGAGCCCGTACTCGCCCGCTGACCGCGTGGCGCGGTGGAAGCGCAGGCGCCTCAGGTAGTCGAGCGGGTTGTGCGGCTTGACCAGCGCGTGCTCCGACGTGTGCAGCCAGTCGTGAGCGCGCGTCAGCAGGAAACGCAGCGCCGCTCCGCGGGCGAGCACCGGCAGCGCCGCCTGCTCGGCCGGCTGCAGCTCGCGCACGGCGCCGTAGCCTTTGAGTAGCGCGCGGCTCTTGGTGATGTTGAACGCGAAGTCCGGCTCGAAGCACCAGGCGTTGAGGCACACGGCGATGTCGTAGGCGAGGAAGTCGTTGCAGGCGAAATAGAAATCGATCAGACCGGACAGCTTGCTGCCGCGGAAGAACACGTTGTCGGGGAACAGATCGGCATGGATGACGCCGGCCGGCAGGCCTTTGGGCCAGCTCGGCACCAGCTCCGCCAGCTCCCGGCGGATCTCCGCGCCGAGCCCCGGCGCCACCTCGTCGGCCCGCGCCTCGAAGCGCTGGAAGAGCGCCTGCCAGCCGGTCGGGCCGAGCGCGTTCTCGCGGGCCTCGGCATAGCTCCGGCCGGCAAGATGCAGCTTCGCCAGCGCTTCGCCGACGGCCAGGCAGTGCTCCGGACGCGGGCGCCTGATCCAAATGCCGTCGAGGAACGTCACAAGCGCGGCTGGCCGCCCGGCGAGCTCGTTCAGAATCACGCCTCTGCGGTCCCGAACCGGGGTCGGACACGAGATGCCGGCCTTGGCCAGATGCTCCATCAGCCCGAGGAAGAACGGCAGGTCCTCACGCCGGACGCGCTTCTCGTAAAGGGTCAGTATGTAGCGGCCATGGCCGGTGTGGACGAGGAAGTTCGTGTTCTCGACGCCTTCGGCGATCCCTTTGCAGGACAGCACCTCGCCCAGCCCGTAGCTGTCGATGAAGCGCGCAAGGTCGTCGTCGGCGACTTCGGTGTAGACCGCCATCGTTCAGGTGCTCGCAGCTTTCTTCCTTGCCGCGGCGGTCTCGCGCAGCTCGCGGGGCACGTTGAATGCGATGTGCTCCTGGGCTGTGCTGACGGTCTCGAGGCTCACATCGAAGCGCGCGCGAAAGCCATCGACGATCTCGTCGACCAGCGTCTCCGGGGCTGACGCCCCTGCGGTCAGCCCGACTGCGCGCACGCCGTCGAACGCTTCCCAATCGACCTCTGCCGCGCCCTGGACGAGCATGGCCCGGGCGCAGCCCGCGCGCTGCGCCACCTCGACCAGCCGCAGCGAGTTTGAGCTGTTCGGCGCGCCCACGACCAGGAACCGCTCGACCTTCGGCGCGACCGACTTGACCGCGGCCTGCCGGTTCGTCGTGGCGTAGCAGATGTCCTCCTTGTGCGGGCCCACGATGTCGGGGAAGCGCTCCTGCAACACGGCCACGATCGCCGCCGTGTCATCGACCGACAGCGTGGTCTGGGTGGCATAGGCGAGCTTCCGCGGGTCCGCGGGCTCGAAGGACCTTGCATCCTCGGCAGTCTCGATCAGCCTCACCGCCCCGGCCGGCAACTGCCCCGTCGTGCCGATGATCTCCGGATGGCCGGCATGGCCGATCAGGATCAGCTCGCGTCCCTGCGCGTAATGCTGGTGCGCCTCCTTGTGCACCTTCGAGACGAGCGGACAGGTCGCATCCAGGTGGAACAGGTTGCGCGCCTCGGCGGCGGCGGGCACCGACCTGGGGACACCGTGTGCCGAGAAGATCACAGGTGCGCCGGTTTCTGGAACCTCGTCCAGCTCCTCCACAAAAATGGCACCTTTGGCCCTGAGAGATTCGACCACGAATCGGTTGTGAACGATTTCGTGACGCACGTAGACGGGGGGGCCGTACTTGGCCAGCGCCAGCTCGACGATATGGATTGCGCGGTCGACGCCGGCGCAGAACCCTCGCGGCGCCGCCAGTATCAACGTCATTTTTTCCCGCGTGCCGCCACGGCACTGGTCAACGGCTGGTGAGGCGGACATACCTGTGTCACGGTCCATCGAGTCGACTCGCACCGTAGCTACGCGCTCGACCTCTCCGTGTCGAGGGAGATGGACGCAGGCGGTCGCTATGCGACAAGTGTTCCCATGTCAGCGGGCCTGGATGTTGCAAGGCAGGTCAGGCGTTGGCCGGCGGCATCCGGCCCGGCACAAGAAGCGAGCGGGGCGGCCGTGAGGACATTCAGGATTGCTGCCAGACGCGGGTCGATTCGGCTGCTGGCTGCGGGGCTGGCGATCGGATTTCTTGCCGGTTGCGGTATGTCCAGCCTGACATCGGGCCTCGGAGGCGGAGTGTTCGGCGGCTCGTCCAGCTCCCGGACGGAAGTGGCATCCGTCACGGAGGAGCAGCTCCTGTCGGCCGCCAAGGCGGACTATGGCGCCACCGGCACGGGGGGCATCGACGTGGCGCACGGATGTCCGCGATTCGTCGTGTGGCCCCGCGATAATCACGTGACGATCTACGAAGCCGGCAGGGTCGGGGACGGACTGGCGGTCATGCACCGCGGAGAGATCACCAAGACGGCGCGGGAGTGCCACATCGAAGCTGGCAAGGTGACCGTGAAGTACGGCTTCTCGGGGCGCGTCCTGCTCGGGCCCCGCGGTCAGGCCGGCAAGGTCGTGCTGCCGGTCAACGTGTTCGTCACCGACGCCAGGCGCGAGAAGGTCGCCCAGGACGGGATGAAGGTCGATGTCGCCGTGGCCGTCGACAGGCCGATCGGCTACTTCTCGGTGGTGCGCACGGTCTCCTTCAGCATCCCCGAGGGGACCCGTCCGGCCGAGTACGAGGTCTTCGTCGGCTTCGACCGCAATCTGCCCAATGCCGGGTGAAGCACCCGGCCGTCACCGCTGACGGTCATCGCGGATGGCCGCCGGAGCCCGCGCCCCGCACCCCGATCCGGGGCGGCCATGACGGCAGTCGAGTGCTCGGCGGGGAACGATCTGTCGTAGAGATCGTCCAATGCAGATTGACTTCAAAAGCCGCGGCCCTATGGTGAGGCACTGCCAGTCGAGACTTGCGGAAGAGGTCGGCAGCGTTCGCGAAGCCGGCGCCGAAGGAGCAACCGCCCCGGAACCTCTCAGGCAAAAGGACCGCAAGTTGATGGCGCTCTGGAAAGTGATCGCGGCGTAACTTCGCCCGGTCCACCGAAGGGGTTAAGATCCGGCTTCCGCGACAGATTGGCGGGCGGCGGGTCGAATCTCTCAGGTTCCGAGACAGAGGGGGCTCATCAGCGGGTGCGTCGGCACCCGCGAAATGAGCCGTATGAGCCCTCGGGAACCGATCATGAGCGCCGCCTCCGCTGACCCCCTCGAGCGAACGCCTCTTTGCGAGCTGCACCTGGAGCTCGGCGCCAAAATGGTGCCGTTCGCCGGCTACGCGATGCCGGTCCAGTATCCGCTCGGGGTGCTCAAGGAGCACTTGCACACCCGCGCGCGCGCAGGGCTGTTCGATGTCTCGCACATGGGCCAGGCCAGCCTGTTCGGGCCTGACCACCAGACGACCGCCGCCGCACTCGAAACCCTGGTCCCGGCCGACATCCTGAACCTCCAGCCGGGCAGGCAGCGCTATACGCAGCTCCTCAACGAGGAGGGCGGCATCGTCGACGACCTGATGGTCACCCGCTCGGCCGACCCGGCCGAGGACGGCAAGCTGCTCCTCGTCCTCAACGCCTCCCGCAAGGAGGTCGACTACGAATACATGTCCGGGCGCCTGCCGGATTCGGTCCGGCTGCATCCCATCCGGGACCGCGCACTCCTGGCCCTGCAGGGACCGGAGGCGGCGGCCGCTCTCGCCAGGCAATCCCCGCAGGCGCCGACGCTCCGGTTCATGGGCGCGCTCGCCACGGCGGTCGCGGCGTTCGAGTGTCATGTCAGCCGGTCGGGCTACACCGGCGAGGACGGTTTCGAGATCTCGGTGGCTGCCGATCAGGCCATCGATCTGGCGCGGCTGCTGCTGGCCGAGGAGGGTGTCCAGCCGATCGGGCTCGGGGCGCGGGATTCGTTGCGGCTGGAGGCGGGCCTGTCCCTCTATGGGCACGAGCTCGACGAGATGACCTCGCCGGTCGAGGCGGACCTGTCCTGGTCGATCCCGAAGCGCCGGCGCGAGGCGGGCGGCTTTCCCGGTTGGGACCGCATCCAGAGGGAGCTGCGGGACGGCCCGGCGCGGCTGCGCGTCGGCATCAAGCCGGAGGGCCGCGCGCCCGCACGCGACGGCACCGAGGTCCTGGAGCCTTCTGGCGCAAGGATCGGCATCGTCACGTCCGGCGGCTTCGGACCCACCGTCAACGGGCCGATCGCCATGGGCTATGTCGACACGGCGTATGCCCGGCCGGGCACGCCGGTCGAGCTCATGGTCCGGGGCAAGTCCCAGCCGGCGCGCATCGTCGATCTGCCTTTCGTTCCCCATCGCTACCTTCGCTAGTCCTGACTCCGGAGACCGCACACATGGCGCTCGAACGCTTCACCGAGGATCACGAGTACATCCGCGTCGATGGCGACATCGCTGCGGTGGGCATCACGCATCACGCGCAGGAGCAGCTCGGCGACGTCGTATTCGTCGAGGTGCCGGAGGTCGGGCGCACGGTGAAGCAGAAGGAGGCCACGGCCGTCGTCGAATCGGTGAAAGCGGCGAGCGAGATCTATGCGCCCGTTTCGGGCGTTGTGGTCGAGATCAACGCCGACCTGGCGGCCAACCCGGCGCTCGTCAACGAGGACGCCGAGGGCAAGGCGTGGTTCTTCAAGCTGCGCGTTGCCGACAAGTCCGAGCTCGACGGCCTCATGGACCGTGCGGCCTACGAGGAATTCGTCAAGCGGAGCTGAAAACCCTCCCTCCCCCCGCCTGCGGGGAGAGGGAACACCACAATCGACGTCCCGATGGAGCGGTGCTGATGCGCTATCTTCCCCTCGAGCCGGCGGACCGCCAGGCGATGCTCGCCAGCATCGGCGTGCCGGAGATCGATGCACTCTTCGACGCCGTGCCGCCCGGCAAGCTCATGAAGGAGCTGCCGAACTTGCCCAGGGCCAAGGGCGAGCTCGAGGTCGAGCGCGAGCTGATGCGGCTCGCCGCACGCAGCGTGCCGGCGGGCTCGGCGCCGTTCTTCATCGGCGCAGGCGCTTACCGGCACCACGTGCCGGCCGCGGTCGATCATCTGATCCAGCGCTCGGAGTTCCTGACCTCCTACACGCCATACCAGCCGGAGATCAGCCAGGGCACGCTGCAGGTCCTGTTCGAGTTCCAGACCCAGGTCGCGATGCTCACCGGCATGGAGGTGGCCAACGCCTCCATGTACGACGGCTCCACCGCGTGCGGCGAGGCTGTGCTGATGGCCCATCGCATCACGCGGCGCAGGAAGGCGCTGCTGGCCGGCGGCCTGCACCCGCACTACCGCTCCGTGGTGGAGACGCTGGCGCACTGGGGCGGCTCGAGCGTGGTGTCGCTCGAGCCGGACCCCGCGGGCACCGAGGACATCGCCGCGAGGATCGACGCCGACACCTCCTGCGTCGTCGTGCAGTACCCGAGCTTCTACGGCACAATCCGGGACCTGAAGCCGATTGCGGACGCGGCCCACGCAAAGGGCGCGCTGCTGGTCGCGGTCGTCACCGAGGCGGTGGCGCTGGGGATGCTGAAGCCGCCGGGCGAGATGGGCGCCGACATCGTCGCTGCGGAGGGCCAGTCCATCGGCAACGGCCTCAACTTCGGCGGGCCTTATGTCGGGCTGTTTGCGACGCGCGAGAAGTTCGTGCGGCAGATGCCGGGCCGGCTCGCCGGCGAGACCCTCGATGCGGAGGGCCGGCGCGGCTACGTGCTGACGCTGTCCACGCGCGAGCAGCATATCCGGCGGGAGAAGGCAACATCGAACATCTGCACGAACTCCGGTCTGTGCGCGCTGGCCTTTACGATCCACATGACGCTGCTCGGCGAGGCAGGACTTCGCCGGCTCGCCCGCATCAACCACGTCAATGCGATGGCGCTCGCCGACCAGCTCGCCAAGGTCCGCGGCGTGGAGGTGGTCACGCCGGCCTACTTCAACGAGTTCACGATCCGCGTCGCGGCGGATGCGCAGAACACGATCGATGCCCTCGCGAAGAAGGGAGTGATGGGCGGCGTCCCGGTGTCGCGGCTGGAGCCGGGGCGCAGCGGCGTGCGCGACCTCATCGTCGTGGCCGCGACCGAGATCAATACGGACGAGGACCGCGCCGCCTACGTCGAGGCGCTGCAGGAGGTGCTCTGATGGCGATGAATACACAGGGGCGGCCGACGACGCCGGGCGCATCGATGCTGGACGGCGAGGTGCGGACCTTCACCGGCAACCGCGGCCTCGACCACGAGGAGCCGCTGATCTTCGAGCGCGGCAGCCTCGAGAAGACGGGCGTCGACCTGCCCGAGCCGAAGGCGGTCAAGCCGCGGCTTGGCGGGCTCGAGCGCACGGGCGCGATCGGCCTTCCGGGTCTGACCGAGCCCGAGGCCATGCGCCACTACGTGCGGCTGTCGCGGAAGAACTACGCCATCGACAGCGGCCTCTACCCGCTCGGCTCCTGCACCATGAAGCACAACCCGCGCCTCAACGAGAAGATGGCGCGGGTGCCGGGCTTCGGCGACGTGCACCCGCTGCAGCCGCAGCAGACCGTGCAGGGCGCCATCGCGCTGATGCAGATGCTGTCGGGCTATCTGCTCGAGCTGACAGGAATGAAGGCGGTCGCGCTGTCGCCGAAAGCGGGCGCGCACGGCGAGCTCTGCGGCATGATCGCCATCAAGGCCGCGCACGAGGCCGCCGGCTCGAAGCGCAGCGTCGTGCTGGTTCCGGAGTCGGCGCACGGCACCAATCCTGCGACCGCCGCTTTCATGGGATATGGCGTGCGCTCGATCCCGGCGCGCGAGGACGGCACGGTGGCGGTCGAGGTCGTGCGCGCCGCGCTCGGTCCCGACGTCGCCGCGATCATGTTGACCAACCCCAACACCTGCGGGCTGTTCGAGCCCGAGGTCGTCGCGATCGCCAAGGCGGTGCACGAGGCCGGCGCCTACTTCTACTGCGACGGCGCCAACTTCAACGCCATCGTCGGCAAGGTGCGGCCCGGCGATCTCGGCGTCGACGCCATGCACATCAACCTGCACAAGACGTTCTCGACGCCGCACGGCGGCGGCGGCCCGGGCTCGGGCCCCGTGGTATTCTCCGAGGCGCTGGCCAGGTTCGCCCCGGTCCCCTTCGGCATCCGCGACGGCGAGCGGTTCCGGCTCGTCGAGGATATCGGCGAGGCGGAGCGGCGGGGCCTGAAGCCGTTCGGGCGGCTCACCGCCTTTCACGGCCAGATGGGCATGTTCGTCCGGGCACTGACCTACATGCTTTCGCACGGCGCGGACGGCATGCGGCAGGCCTCCGAGGATGCCGTGCTCAGCGCCAACTACGTGCGCGCGGGGCTGCGCGACCTCTTCACCCAGCCTTTCGGCGACCAGCCGTGCATGCACGAGGTGCTGTTCGACGACCGGTTCCTGCAGGACACGGGCGTCACCACGCTCGACTTCGCCAAGGCGATGATCGACGAGGGATACCACCCGATGACCGTTTATTTCCCCCTGGTCGTCCACGGCGCCATGCTGATCGAGCCGACGGAGTCGGAGTCCAAGGACAGTCTCGATCTCTTCATCGCCACTCTGCGCCACCTCGCCGAGGCGGCCCGGCGCGGCGACGTGGAGCGCTTCAAGCAGGCGCCGCGCCTTGCGCCGCGCCGGCGCCTCGACGAGACCAGGGCCGCGCGCGAGCCGAAGCTGAGGTGGCAGCCCGATCCGGCCCGCAGGCAGGCGGCGGAGTGAAGCTGTCTTCGTGAGATCGTGAGATCGTGAGATCGTGAAGTCGTGAAGTCGTGAAGTGACTTCACGATTCGGCGATTTCACAAGCCTACCGCTTTGCGTGGCCTCGTCAGTTCGCCCCTTCCAGGAGCCGGCGCGCGATGACTTGCGCCTGGATCTCTGCCGCGCCCTCGAAAATGTTGAGGATGCGCGCGTCGCACAGCACCCGCGAGACGGGGTACTCGAGCGCGAAGCCGTTGCCGCCGTGGATCTGGAGGGCGTTGTCGGCGGCGGCCCAGGCGACGCGGGCGGCGAGCAGCTTGGCCATGCCGGCCTCGAGATCGCAGCGCCGGCCCTGGTCCTTCTCGCGGGCGGCGAAGTAGGCGAGCTGGCGGGCCATCATCACCTCGGCCGCCATCATCACGATCTTGTTGGACACGCGCGGGAAGGCATAGATCGGCTGACCGAACTGCACCCGCTCGCGGGCATAGGCGAGCGCCAGGTCGAGGGCCGACTGGGCGACGCCGACGGCGCGGGCGGCGGTCTGGATGCGCGCGGATTCGAACGTGGCCATGAGCTGCTTGAAGCCCTGGCTCTCGACTCCGCCGAGGAGCTGGGTGACGGGCACCTCGAAACCGTCGAAGGAGATGTCGTACTCCTTCATGCCGCGGTAGCCCAGCACCTCGATCTCGCCGCCGCTCATGCCGGGAGCGGGGAAGGGATCATCGTCCGTCCCCCGCGGCTTCTCGGCGAGCAGCATCGACAGCCCCTTGTAGCCGGGCTCGGCCGGATCGGTGCGCACCAGCAGCGTCATGAGGTCCGCGCGAACCGGATGCGTGATCCAGGTCTTCTGGCCGGTGACCTTGTAGACATCGCCATCGCGAACGGCGCGGGTCTTCAGGGAGGCCAGATCCGAGCCGGTGTCAGGCTCGGTGAAGACGGCCGTCGGCAGGATCCCGCCGCTGGCGATCAGCGGCAGGTACCGCCGTTTCTGCTCCTCCGTGCCGTTGCCGTGGATCAGCTCGCCCGCGATCTCGGAGCGCGTGCCGAGCGAGCCGACGCCGATATAGCCCCGCGACAGCTCCTCGGAGACGACGCACATCGCCTCCTTGCCGAGACCCAGCCCGCCGTAGGCTTCGGGCAGCGTGATGCCGAAAACGCCCAGGTCGCCGAGCTTGGCGATCACCTCCAGGGGGATGTAGGCGTTGGCGAGATGCCAGCCATGCGCGTGGGGCGCCACCTCGGCCTCGGAGAAGCGGCGCATCTGCTCCTGGATGGCGGCATGGGTCTCGTCCAGACCGGGGCTGCCCGCCAGCTCGCCGGCCGGGAGATCGGCGATCAGCTCCGCCAGCCGGGCCTTCACTCGATCGCTCGTGCCCTCCGCCACGATTGCGGCGGTGCTCTCCTCGAACCGCCGCGCCTCGGCGGCATCGACGCCCATGTCTCCGAGCCGGGCCGTCTCGCCCTGGCTCATCGGGATGCCGCCGGCGATCTGCGCCGCGTATTCGGCAACGCCGAGCGTGAGCAGCATCCGCTCCAGCTCGCCGAGTGCACCCTCGTCCTGCAGGCGCCGGCCCCAGCCTCGGAGCTGGCGCATGGCCTCCACGTAGGTGGCGAGCCAGGCGAGCCCGTGCGCGGCGTGCTGGCAGCCGTCGAGATTGCCGGCCTCGTCGACCTTCTTCCGTACGGCAGCCTTGGCGGCCTGGAGCACGCGCTCCGCCGCAGAGATCGCGGAATTGCAAGATGTGATGGTCGACTGTGCTGCATCCAACATCGGATCAACCCTGGTTTCGAGGGGAGATGTGCGCTGAGGAAACTCCCCTCCCCCTTGCGGGGAGAGGTCGGGGGTGGGAGGTGGTGGTGCGCTTGCGCCGACGTCTCGTTCGCTGCCCCACTCCACCCGCGCGGCGGCGCCGTGCCGTCCGCCCGGTCCAGGGGAAGGCATCGGCGCTGCCTTTTCGGTTATCGGTCGAAACACCACAGAACCTTCGCGCCGGCCGCTGCTGCAATCCGGTCGTGAACCGGAACGCAGGCCACCGGGTTTCGCGGCCGCATCAGCGTTTGGATGGCAGGCCCCGCAAGCGGCCCCGGTCCGCCGGCCGGCTGCCGTCGTGCCGGATGATCTCGACGGTCGCTTCCTCGATCTCGCCGCGCGCCAGGGTCTCGAGTCCCGCGGCGGCGTCCTTCAGCCGCTGGAGCTGCCTCAGCCTGGCGGCGGCCAGCCGACCGGCGCGCGACTTGCCGGCGCGCGGCGACTTCGGCGTCGTCGGCAGCTCGGACGAGATGGTGGCGCGAGCCGGCCGCGGCAGGGGCGGCGGCTCGGTTTTGGTACTCGCCGCTGCCGCCGCGCCAGTCAAATCGCCGGGCCTGTTCCGGAACGGCGCTGGCTCGGCAGCGCTCGATGCGGGAGGAGCGGCTTGCTTCAGCGCGTCCATGAGCGAGCGCGGGGGGGCAAAGGGAGTCGGCGCGCGCTCGACGGCGGATGCCGCCCGCGCGGCGTCGTCCGCCCCTCCCTTGACGCGCACCTTGGTCCGAAAAACAACGGCAGGGTCCTTCGCCAATGCGCCCTCCTTGCGCGGTTGACTTCCACCGCCTCGATTAGGTCATAGCCGATGCGGATGTGGCAAGCATTGCACGCGGACGATGGTCCGCGGCGGTTAATGAACCGCGAACGGTGGCCCGTCGACGCTCACCCGAAGCGCGCGTGCGAGGCTTCGGTCACGTCCTCGAAGGTGCGCAGGCCGGTGACCGGGGTGCTGACCAGGACCGCCATGTTGCCCGGCTTATGCTCGTTGCGAAGCATCCGCATGTGCGCCTTCGGGATCTGCTGCCAGGGGAACACCTCCGACATGCACGGGTCGATCCGGCGCTCCACCACCAGCCTGTTCGCCTGCGAGGCCTGCAGCAGGTTGGCGAAGTGGGAGCCCTGCACGCGCTTCTGGTGCATCCACAGGTAACGGGCATCCATGGTCAGGTTGTAGCCCGTGGTGCCGGCGCAGATCACCACCATGCCGCCGCGCTTCACCACGAACACGGAGACCGGGAACGTCGACTGGCCGGGGTGCTCGAACACGAAGTCGACGTTGTTGCCTTTGCCCGTGACATCCCAGATCGCCTTGCCGAAGTTGCGCACCTCCTTGAACCAGGCATCATACTCGGGCGTGCCGACCTTCGGCAGCTCGCCCCAGCAGGTGAACGCCTTGCGGTTGATGACGCCCTTGGCGCCGAGCTGCATGACGAAGTCGCGCTTGTCGTCCTCGGAGACGACGCCGATGGCGTTGGCGCCGGCTGTCGCGCAGAGCTGGACAGCCATGGAGCCGAGCCCGCCCGAGGCGCCCCAGACCAGCACGTTGTGACCGGGGCGCAGGATGTGCGGGCGGTGGCCGAACAGCATGCGATAGGCGGTGGCGAGCGTCAGCACGTAGCAGGCGCTCTCCTCCCAGGTCAGATGCCGGGGCCGCTCCATGAGCTGGCGGTCCTGCACTCTGGCGAACTGGGCGAACGAGCCGTCCGGCGTCTCGTAGCCCCAGATCCGTTGCGAGGGCGAGAACATCGGGTCGCCGCCGTTGCACTGCTCGTCGTCGCCGTCGTCCTGGTTGCAGTGGATGACGACCTGGTCGCCGACCTTCCACCGCTTCACCTTCGAGCCGACGGCCCAGACGATGCCGGCGGCATCGGAGCCGGCCACGTGATAGGGGTGCTTGTGGCCGTCGAGCGGCGAGACCGGCTTGCCGAGCGCCGCCCAGACGCCGTTGTAGTTGACGCCGGCGGCCATCACGAGCACCAGCACGTCATGGCTGTCGAGCTCCCAGGTGGGGACGACCTCGACCTGCATCGCCGTGTCCGGCTCGCCGTGCCGCTCCTTGCGGATGGCCCAGGCGTACATCCTGCTCGGAACATGCCCGAGCGGCGGGATTTCTCCGACCTCGTAGAGGTCCTTCCTCTCCGGCAGCACCGCGGGCGATGCGATCGTCTCTCCTCCCGCAGCCTGCCTTGCCTCGCCGGTCGCCGTGCTCGAAGTAGACATGGGCTTCTCGTCCCGCATGGTCATATTGCTCCGGGGCAGTCCTGACCGCGATTATTGCACCGCAACAGCACGCGGCAAAGTCGTCTTTGGTTCCGGCCTGCGTGGCGGCTGCCCGACTGCGCTGCCCTGGCTGCACGACAACGGATTCTTCGGCTTTCCGCTCCATGATCCTTGCCCAGACGCAGCTCGAGGCGGGGACCGGCACGATGGAGGACCTTTGGCACAAGCTGTTCCAGATCGACTGGATCAGCTCGACCCTCGTCATGATGATCTGCACCGTCGGTGGCGTGATCATGAAGGCGGCGCTGCCGGTTCCGGCGCTGGCCTACATGGCGTTTCCCGTGACCGTATTCGGCGCGTTCGCGACCAACGCGGCGTTCCGGGAGCTCGGCATCACGCTCGGCAGCGACAAGATGCTCGACGTAGCCGCCGGCACGTGCCTCGGGATGACGCTGGGCGCCACGGCCGCGATCGTCGTCTTCAGGGCTTTGATCGCTTTGACCTCGAAGTGAGGCTCGCACAACTCTGCCGACGAGCATGTTTGCGGATCTCCACGGCTGCGCTAACGTTCCTATGTCGCACATGCGAAGGAACTCGAGACTATGCCGCGCACAGGCTCCACGGACATCGGCCCCGCTGCGCAGCGGGACAAACCCTGGCTGTTCAGGACCTATGCCGGCCATTCGACGGCGGCTGACTCGAACGCGCTCTACCGCCGCAACCTCGCCAAGGGGCAGACCGGGCTGTCGATCGCCTTCGACCTGCCGACCCAGACGGGCTACGACAGCGACCACGAGCTGGCGGCGGGCGAGGTCGGCAAGGTCGGGGTGGCAATCGGCCATTTGGGGGACATGCGCACGCTGCTCGAGGGCATCCCGCTCGACCGCATGAACACCTCGATGACCATCAATGCGACGGCCGCCTGGCTGTTCGCGCTCTACATCGCGCTGGCCGACGAGCAGGCCACCCCGCGCGGCAAGCTGACCGGCACCATCCAGAACGACATCATGAAGGAGTACCTCTCGCGCGGGACTTACGTGTTCCCGCCCGAGCCCTCGCTGCGGCTGACCAGGGACACGGTCGTGTTCTCCTGCCGGGAGGTGCCGAAGTGGAACCCGACCAACGTCTGCTCCTATCACCTGCAGGAGGCGGGCGCCACGCCGGTCCAGGAGCTCGCCTTCGCGCTGGCGACGGCGGTCGCCATCCTCGACAGCGTCAGGTCGTCCGGCGGCGTCGATGCGCAAGAATTCGGCGCGGTGGTCGGCCGCGTGTCCTTCTTCGTCAACGCCGGGCTGCGGTTCATCACCGAGATCTGCAAGATGCGCGCGTTCGCCGGGTTGTGGGACGAGATCGCGCGCGATCGCTACGGCGTCACTGACCCCAAGCACCGGCGGTTCCGCTACGGCGTGCAGGTGAACTCGCTCGGGCTCACCGAGCAGCAGGCGGAGAACAACGTCTACCGCATCCTGCTCGAGATGCTGGCCGTCACACTGTCGAAAGACGCCCGCGCGCGGGCCGTTCAGCTACCGGCCTGGAACGAGGCGCTCGGGCTGCCGCGGCCGTGGGACCAGCAGTGGTCGCTCAGGATGCAGCAGGTGCTCGCCTACGAGACGGACCTCCTCGAGTACGGCGACATCTTCGACGGATCGGAGGAGATCGCGCGCAAGGTCGAGGAGCTGAAGGGCGAGGCGCGCGCCGAGCTCGCCGCCATCGAGCGCATGGGCGGCGCTGTTGCCGCCATCGACGAGATGAAGCGCCGCCTGGTGGAGAGCAACACCGCCCGGCTCGCGCGGATCGAGTCGGGGGAGCAGGTGGTGGTCGGGGTCAACCGCTTCACCGAGAGCGAGACTTCGCCCCTGTCGGCGAGTGGTGGCGCGGTGCAGATGGTGAGCCCCGCGGTCGAGGCCGAGCAGATCGGGCGGCTGGCCGCCTGGCGCGCGGCGCGTGACGCTTCGGCGGTCGCACGGGCGCTCGAGGAGCTGACGCGGGCCGCCAAGGAGGGCCGCAACATCATGGAGCCCTCGATCGCGTGCGCCAGAGCCGGCGTCACGACGGGCGAATGGGGCACGGCTCTGCGCCGCATCTTCGGCGAGTACCGCGCGCCGACGGGCGTCGGACAGGCGGCCAGCGACGAGGCGGCCGGTCTCGACACCGTGCGCGCCGAGGTGAAGGCCGCCTCCGGCCGGCTCGGCCGGCCGATCAAGCTGCTGGTCGGCAAGCCCGGCCTCGACGGCCACTCCAACGGCGCCGAGCAGATCGCCGTGCGCGCCCGCGACTGCGGCATGGAGGTAGTCTACGAGGGCATCCGCCTGACGCCGGCCCAGATCGTCCGCGCGGCGCTGGAGGAGAGCGTGCACGTCGTCGGGCTGTCGATCCTGTCCGGCTCGCACGTGCCGCTGGTCAGCGCCGTGCTCGAAGGCATGCGGCGCGAGGGCATCGACGACATCCCCGTCGTGGTCGGCGGCATCATCCCGCCGGAGGATGCCGCGGCGCTGCGGGCCATGGGCGTCGCCGCCATCTACACGCCGAAGGATTTCCGGCTCAACGGCATCATGTCCGACATCGTGCGGCTCGTCGCCCGCCAGTCCGCCGCTGCCTGACGCGCTCACTTCTCCTCGCCGCTGATCTCGACGGCCTCGCCGAGGGTGTCGCGTACATAGAGCCGGCGGACGGCGACATCGACCACCACGGCCAGGGGATAAGCGAACAGGATTCCCAACGGGCCGAAGAGAACGCCCAGCGCGACCACCGCGAACAGGCCGACAGCGGGCGGGATCCTGACGGCCGAGCCGACGATGAGCGGCAGGATGAGGTTCGATTCCAACTGCTGTACGACGATGTAGACGGCGAGCGTCCAGACCACCATCTCGAGTCCCTGGCCCGATGCGACGAGCAGGCCCGGGATCGCGGCGGCGATGGGCCCCACGATGGGGATGAAGTCGGCCAATCCCGCGATGAAGCCGAGCGCGAACGCCGACTGCAGCCCTATCAGCCAGAGCCCCAGCGCGGTCAGGATGCCGACCAGGGCCATCGCAGTGAGCTGGCCGACGAGCCACAGTCCCAGCGCACGCCCTGCGTCGTCGATGGTGTCGCCGATCTGCGGCTGGATCCTCGGCGGGAACAGCAGCACGAGGCCGTTGCGGTAGGCTCTGGGGTCGATCGACAGGTAGATGCCCGTGAAGATGACGAAGAGCAGGCCGGTGAACGCGGCGACGATCGTCGTTCCCCAGCGATATGCGGTCGAGACGATATCGCCGACCACCGTTCCGGTGAGGAGGTCCTGCAGGCTCGCGAAGCCGAGGTCCCCCAGCACCCCTTCGGCGGCGGCGGGAAGCAGCCGGAAGAGCTGGCCGAGCTGCGCGCCGATCTGGGAGCCGAAAAGCACCATGCCCGTGCCCAGGATCAGCATGACCGCCACCCCGGCCATCACCAATGCCCAACCGTCCCCGATCCCCAGCTTCCGGGTCAGTGGGTCGGCGATGGCGCGCAGGAGGACGGCGACGAGAATGCTCGCGAACACGAGCAGCAGCACGTCCGAGAGAAACCAGATGGCGGCGCCCAGCCCGACGAATGCCGCGACGATGACGATGCGGCGGACGAACATCACCTCCGACGTCGGCAGATCGTTGGGGTGACGCGTATCATTCAAAGCGGAGGCTCCGTCCGAACTCCGGCGCCGGCAAGCGTGCGAGCAGAACGGGCGCGCAATGCTTTGGTTCCGGCCCCGCAACGTCGCCCCGGCGTACTAGTCTTACTGTGTCATTAAATTCGGCGGGGCTGGTGACGCGATCTCA
>JAHDXT010000045.1 GCA_023384095.1 Hyphomicrobiaceae bacterium | reverse complement strand
GAAAACTACCTCCGCCACTCGGGCTATGTACGCTCAGCCTGAATCTGCTCTAGCGTGTGCTCGACTTGAACGGAGCGATGCCCTCCCCTTGACGGGGAGGGCGGCGCATCGAGCCGCAGGCGCGATGCGCGGGTGGGGTGGGCCACAACTGAAACGTCGGCGCAGAGGCAACCCCACCCCCTCCCCGCAAGGTGGAGGGGAGCGTGGTCGCGGCTACCGTTTCAGTCTCAATCGGATACCCTGGCGTTTCTCTGGCGCCCGAGGCGTCCTTCCGTCACCCGCCAGCCCGGATGTGCCGCAGCATTGCCGTGCGCGGCGCCGATCCCGCGTGTTGCCGCGGAGGAATCGCCCTCACTCCGCCGCGGCCCGCCGCGGCACCTTGGGCGCAACCTGCTTCTCGGCCGTCCTCCAGCTGTCGGCGTAGGGCTTGAACTCCGTGGCGGCCGCGCCCTCGCCCATCTGCAAAGCGTCGCGCGTGTCGAGCATCACCGCGTACTCGCTGGTCTCCTTTGCCGGCATCTCGTACATGCGTTGCAGCGCCTTCGGATGCGGCCCATGGGTGAAGCCGCACGGGTGCCAGGTGACCATGCCGGGGTGGATGTTGTCCCGGCTCATGAAATCACCCTCGTGATAGAAGATCACCTCGTCGTAATCGTCGTTGTTGTGGAAGAACGGCACCTTGAGGGCGGCCGGGTCGGTCTCGAACGGGCGCGGCACGAAGGTGCAGATGACGAAGCGGTTGCCGACCCAGGTCGTGTGCGCCGACGGCGGCATGTGGTAGCGGTGCGAGGACACCGGGCGGATGTCCTTCACGTTGAGCCGCACCACCGAGAGGTCGCCGTGCCAGCCGACCGCGTCGAGCGGGTTGAACGGATAGACGACCGTCGAGATCTCGCCGCTACGGCGGATGTGCACGTGCGTCTCGTGCTCACCCTGCTGGGCCTTGAAGGCGTCGTCGATCCGCGGCGTGTCGAGGATCGCCTCGTCGTAGAGCGCGTGCCGGCCGATCATGCCGCGGTCCGGCGAGCGGATCGAACCATTGCTGCACTCGAACATCAGGAGCTCGACGGGGCTTGCAGGCTCGATGCGCCACATGGTCGAGCGCGGCACGACGAGGTAGTCGCCCTTCCTGATCTCCAGGTGCCCATAATCGCAGTAGAAGTGGCCGCCGCCCTTGTGCACGAACAGCAGCTCGTCGCCGTCGCCGTTGCGCGCCAGGTATCCCATCTGCTCCGAAAGCTTGCAGAGGCGCATCTTGACCGCTGCGTTGTGCAGCACGACGGGTGCGTTCCACACCGTGCCTCGGGGCGCATCGAGCTTCGTCAGGTCGAAGGCGCGGGGCCGCAGCGGACCGGTCCAGGAGGTCCAACCGGTCGGCGGATGCCGGTGATACATCATGGTGGCCGGGCCGAAGAAGCCCTCCTTGCCGAGCTCGCGCTCGAAGGTGCCCTCGGGGAGGTCGGCGTGCGCCTGCCGCGAGGCCTCGCCCTCGACGCGGGGAAACGAGATGTAATGTGCGCTGGCCATGGGTCGTCTCCTTGTCTGATCCACTCGCGCGTCCGCGCAAGGTTAGGCCAAGTCGTTCCAGGGTATATGCCGCCATCCCGATGTCCAGATCTGGCGTGCGCACTTCCCGACCGTCGGCTCAACAAGATGCTGTCCACCTTGCCTTGATTGGGTATGTTGGTCTGCTCACCGGGATCCTCAATCAGACACGCTTACGGAGAAACGCTCATGAAGCTCGGAAAGCTGCTCACGATGCTGGGGCTCGCCGCCGGCCTCGCCTGGACCACGGGCGCCAGCGCGGACGTCCTCGACGACGTCAAGAAACGCGGCAAATTGGTGGTCGGCGTCAAGGCCGACTACAAGCCGTTCGGTTTCCGCGATCCGTCGGGCGCGATCGTCGGTCTCGAGCCCGATCTGGCGGCCGATGTCGCCAAGAAGCTCGGGGTCGAGCTCGAGCTGGTGGCGGTCGTCTCCGCCAACCGCATGGAGTTCCTGAATCAGGGCAAGATCGACCTGATGATCGCGACCATGTCGGACAAGCCCGAGCGGCGGAAGATCGTGCAGGCCATCGAGCCGCTCTACTACTCGGACCCCGCCAACGTGCTGATGCGCAAGGATGCGCCCGTGAAGTCATGGGAGGATCTGAAGGGCAAGAAGGTCTGTGGCACCACGGGAGCCTGGTACAACAAGGAGATCGCGCAGAAATACGGGGCCGAGTTCGTCTCCTTCGACGGCTCGGAGAAGCCGCTGCTGTCGCTGAAGAACGGCGATTGCGTCGGTTACGTCTACGATCAGACGTTCATCGGCGGCAAGCTGACGGAGCCGGAGTGGGCCGGATACCACATGCCGCTGTCCGGCATTCTCGAGACGCCCTGGACCATGGCGGTTAAGCACGGCGAGGACAAGCTCAAGGCTTTCATGGAGGAGACCACGAAGGAGTGGATCAAGTCCGGCCGCATCATCGAGCTCGAGAAGAAGTGGAGCGTGCCGCCGACGGACTACGCCAGACGCATGCACGAGGCCGCGAAGAAAGGCTCCTGACCCCGCCGACCTCCTCCTATTTCCGGTTGAGAGGGAGCGTTCATGTCCCCTCTCCCCATCGTAGATGGGGAGAGGGTTAGGGTGAGGGGCAGGAACTTGCGCTGCGATCTGCGGCTGCCCCTAACCCCGGCCATCTCCCCGCACGCGGGGAGAGGGGATGTGCGTCCATCGCAGCCGGAACGCCTCTACCGCGAATATCGCATCGCTTAGCTCACCACGTGGTGGTCTGATTGGAAGCCTTCGCCGATTGGTTCCGGTGGCTCTATGAGGTCACCGGCATCAATCTCACCTACTTCTACGATCCGTTCGACCGCGCGCGGATGCTGAGGGGCCTTCTGCTCACGCTCTGGATGGCGGGCGTGACGATCGCCCTTTCCATCGTCGTCGGTCTGATCGGAGCATGGCTGCAGGGCTCTCGGTTCCGCTGGCTGAGGCTGGCGGTCGACGGGTTCATCAGCCTGTTCCGCAACACGCCGCCGCTGGTCCAGATCTACTTCTTCTACTTCGGGCTCGGCTACATGCTGCCGCGGGTGCCGGACGTGTCCTCGGGCCAACTCGAGCCGCTGCTCTCCAACGTGCAGTGGGCGATCGTCTCGCTATCGCTGTTCGCCGGCGCCTTCAATATCGAGATCTTCCGCTCGGGCATCGAGGCCGTCTCCCGCTCGACGGTCGAGGCGGCGGAGTCGCTCGGCTTCTCGCGCTGGCAGACCTATCGGGACGTGGTGCTGCCGCTGGCGATCAGGACGTGCCTGCCGGCGCTGTCGAACAACCTCGTTAACCTGATCAAGACGACCAACCTCGCCTATGCCATCGCGGTGCCCGAGCTCATGTACGCGGCCAAGCAGATCTGGGCGGACACCACCAACGTGCCGGAGATGATGATTACGGTGCTTGTGATCTATGTGGCCATCGCGACGCTGTTCGCATGGGGAATGACCCGGCTGGAGCGCTGGCTCAAGGTCCCGGGCTTCGGGACCGGGGCCTGACGGGCATGGCGAGGACGCACGCGGAGACCGGATCGCCCGCAGGAGCTGCCGCATTCCTGCTGGTGCCCAACGGCCCGCTCCGCGCCGGCATCGACGCCCGTGCGGTGATCGCCGTCGCGCTCGTCTTCCTGGCCAGCACGGCCGTCGGCGCGGCAACAGCGACGGAGGGCACGCGGTCGGCGCTGGAGGTGATCTGGACCTGGTCGCCGCTGCTGCTCTGGGGCTTCCTGTTCAACCTGTTCATCTCTGCCGCCGCCATGCTCATCGGCACGGCGGCCGGGGTGCCGCTCGGCGTGCTGCAGACCTCCGATCTGGGGCCGGTCCGCTGGCTGGCCTGGCTGGTGACGCAGTTCTTCCGCAACTCGCCCTGGCTCGTGCTGCTGTTCCTGTGCGTGTTCCTGATCCCGTACCGCTTCACCGTTCTCGGCTACACCGTCCTGCTGCCCGACTGGTCGAAGGCGATCCTCGGCTTCGCGTTGCCGGTCATGGCCAACGTGTCGGAGATCGTGCGCGGCGCCATCCAGTCGGTGCCGACGGGGCAGTGGGAGTCGTCGGCATCGCTGGGGTTCAACCGGCGCCAGACGCTCGCTCAGATCATCCTGCCCCAGTGCTACAAACGCATGCTGCCGCCGTGGATGAACCTCTACTCGCTCATCACGATGTCGACCGTGAACGCCTCGGTGGTGGGCGTCAGCGAGATGATCACGCTGACCAACGAGGTGCTCGCGGCGGAAGGCTCGCGGCCGGCGCTGCTCGCTCCCCTCTACGGGTTCGCGCTCGTCTGCTTCTTCCTTTACTGCTACCCGATCGCGCGTTGGACGCAGGCGCTCGAGCGGCGCTTCAACGTGAGGGGTTGAACGGTCATGAGGTCCGTAACGCACGCCCTGGGCGCACCGATCGTCTTGCTGAAGCACGTCTGCAAGCGGTTCGGAGACGTCGAGGTCCTCAAAGACATCAGCCTCGAGGTGGCCAAGGGCGAGACCATCTGCATCATCGGGCCGTCCGGGTCGGGCAAATCGACCATCCTGCGCTGCATCAACGGGCTCGTGCCCGTTACTTCCGGCTCGATCAAGGTAGACGGCGTCGAGGTGAACGATCCGAAGCTCGACACACTGGCCCTGCGGCGCAAGGTCGGCATCGTGTTCCAGCAATACAATCTCTTCCCGCACAAGACGGCACTGCAGAACGTCATGATGGCGCCGGTCACGGTGCTGAAGCAGGACAAGGCGGAGGTCGAGGCGCGCGCGCTAAAGCTGCTCGACAAGGTCCGTCTCGCCGGCAAGGAATCGAGCTACCCCGGCGAGCTCTCCGGCGGCCAGCAGCAGCGCGTCGCCATTGCCCGCTCGCTGGCGATGAACCCCCTTCTGATGCTGTTCGACGAGGTGACCGCGGCGCTCGACCCGGAGACCAAGAAGGAGGTGCTCGTCACCATCCGCGAGCTCGCCGCGGAGGGGATGACCTGCATCCTGGTCACCCACGAGATGAGCTTTGCCCGCGAGGTGGCGGACCACGTCTACTTCACCGATGCCGGCGTCATCGTCGAGCACGGCGCACCCGACGAGATCCTGCAGCACCCGAAGGAGCCGCGCACGCGGGCCTTCCTGGAGCAGGTGCTGTGACGGGATCGTGCGGCAGGTCCAATATCGAGGATCGCAGGACAAGGATGGGGTGGACATGTCGGAGAAATCGCTGCGGCGGCGTGCCATGCAGGGCGAACAGGTGCTGGGCTCGATGGTATTCGAGTTCTTCTCGCCGGGCATCGCCCAGATCCTGAAGCTCGCCGGCTGCGAGTTCGTGCTCTACGACATGGAGCACACCGGCATGAGCCTGGAGACGCTCAAGACCCAGGTCGCCGCCTGCCGCGGCCTCGGCATTGCACCGATGGTGCGCGTGCCACGGGGTGAGTACCACTTCCTGGCGCGGGCGCTCGACGTCGGCGCCCAGGGATTGATGATCCCCATGGTGGAGAGCAAGGACCATGCCCTGAGGATCGTCGAGGCGACACGCTATCCGCCGAAAGGCCGGCGCGGCGCGGCCTTCGGCTTCCCGCATGACGATTACGCGCCGGGCGACCCGCTCGGCAAGATCGGCACGGCCGATGAGCGCAACCTCGTCATCGCCCAGATCGAGACGGAGCGGGGCCTCGCGGCGGTGGAGGAGATCGCCGCCGTCGATGGCATCGACGTGCTGTGGGTCGGCCATTTCGATCTGACGAATTTCCTCGGAATTCCTGGCCGGTTCGATCACCCCGAGTACCTCGATGCCGTCAGGCGCGTGGTCGATGCGGGCCGCGCCCACAAGAAGGGCCTTGGATTCATGCCGAGCGACGAGGCTTGGGCCCAGGCGTACAAGGCGCACGGCTTCAACATGCTGGCCGCGGGCACCGACCAGGCTCTCCTGATGGCGGGGATCAAGCGTATCCTGCAGTCGGTGGGAGGCAAGGCATGACGTTCAAGGTCGGACTGTTCGGCAGCCTGCTCGATTCGCGAGGAGAGCCGATCTTCGGCCGCGCGCCGCTCGACGTGCTCGACCGGCCGGGCCTGCAGTGGGAGTGGATCAAGGAGGACTGCGCCGAGGTCACGCCGGAGATCGCGGCCAGGTACGACGCGCTGCACGTCAATCTGCAGCGTGTCACGGAAGCCTCGGTTTCCGGTCGCGACCGGCGGCTCAGGATCGTGGCGCGCAATGGTGTGGGCTACGACACCGTGGATGTTCCGGCTTGTACCCGAAACGGCGTGCTGGTGACCAACACGCCGATTGCCGTCCGCCGCCCGGTGGCCGTCGCCGCGCTCACTCTGGTGTTCGCTCTCGCCGGTCGGCTGATCGAGAAGGATTGGCTGGTCCGCACCAATCGCTGGAACGAGCGCAACAACGTCATGGGCTTCGGTCTCACCACGCGCACGCTCGGCCTCATCGGCGCGGGCGGCATCGGTCAGGAGATCATCCGCCTCGCCATGCCGTTCTTCGGCCGGATCATCGCGGCCGACCCTTTCGTCGACGAGGCCGGCATCGCGGCGCTCGGGGCCGAGCTGCTGCCGTTCGACGATGTCATGCGCCAGTCGGACTTCGTCGTCGCCTGCTGCCTGCTGACGCCGGAGACGCGGCACCTCGTCGATGCGCGCGCCTTGGCTCTGATGAAGCCGACAGCCTTTTTCGTGAACGTCGCCCGCGGCGCGATCCACGACGAGGCGGCACTGGTGGAGGCACTGGGCGCGGGCAGGATCGCCGGCGCGGGCCTCGACGTGACGGAGGTCGAGCCGATCCCGCCCGACAGCCCGCTGCTCGGGTTGAAGAACACGATCATCACCCCGCACGCGCTCTGCTGGACGGACGAATGCTTCGGAGACATCGCCACGACGGCGCTCACCTCGATCGTCGACGCCCTCGACAGACGGCGGCCCAGGCACCTCGTCGATCCCGCGGCGTGGGGAGGATTAGAGTCATAGAAGGCATCGGAGACGGCACCAGACCAGTGCTTTGGCTCCTGGGTCCCGGCTCCGCGCATCCGCGCTCGTGCGCGGCTGGTGGATGACAACCTCCAGAGCCAAAAGCCATTTTTCGTGTCATCCCGGCCGGAGCGCGTCAGCGCGGAGAGCCGGGACCCAGGGCCACATGACTCAGCGCGAAAACTCTAGCGAACATTACGCCGCCTCTGGCAGCGGCCGATGGAGGAGGAACGACCGATGGCAACAGCGCTGGCTGAAATCCGGGAGAAGCTGTTCACGTCCGTGCTGTCCGACTGCCTCGATGCCGTGGGCCTCATGACCCAGGCGCTGCCCGCCCGCATCCGGCCGCTCGACGATCGCCTGGTAATGGCTGGGCGCGCCCGGACGGCGGCATTCATGGAGGTCTACCACCACGACGGCAGCAACCCTTACGAGCTGGAGATCCGGCTCGTGGACAGCCTGGAGCCCGGCGAGATTCCCGTGTTCGCCTGCTCCAACCCGGCACGCGTCGCGCCCTGGGGAGAGCTGCTGTCGACCGCGGCGCAGGTCCGCGGCGCTGCGGGCGCGCTGATGGACGGCTGCACGCGCGACGTCAAGGCGATCCGCGCCATGGGGTTCCCCGTCTTCCACGCCGGCATCGCGCCGCTCGACAGCAAGGGCCGCGGCCGGATCATGGCGCTCGACGTGCCGGTCGAGTGCGCGGGCGTGCGCGTCGAGCCGGGGGACCTCGTCTTCGGCGATGCCGACGGCGTCGTGGTCATCCCGAAGCGCGTCGAGGCCGACGTCCTGCGGCTCGCGCTCGAGAAGGTTCAGGGCGAACGGAGCACGCTGGCCGAGTTGCGGGCCGGCGAGAAGCTCGCCGACGTGTTCGCCCGCCACGGCATTCTTTGAGCCGCTACCCTGCTTCGGCACGCGTCTTGCATCTCCTCTCCGGAACCAATGTGCAGGCCATTGAGCCGTGCACGTCTGAAACACGGGGGCAATACGATGTCCAGTCAGACCGACGATTTCGCGCTGGGATCGCACGCTCTGCTCGGCCGGGCCATCGGCGAGGTGAACGGCCTGCAGCGGCGCGTCGGCACGGTCGAGCGCGACCTGTTCCTGCTGCAGGAGCGGCTCGACTCGAAGCCGACCCGCACCGAGTTCGCCTTCTACATCTTCGGCCTGATGCTGCTCGGCATGATCTTCGCGGGCAGCGTCGCGGTCATGAACCTCTGGTGGCTCGGCAAGCTGCAGTTCTGAGGCTCCCCTGTCCCGCAGTCCTGGCTGTGCACGGCGGGTCCCGTGCAACTCGCAGCATGCCGGCTGCGCGCCTTCATGCTGCACTGCAAAAGTGAGGCCCGAAGGCTGCGCCGGGGCGGCCAAGCCTGCGCGAGCCATGCCGGGCGCCGGAAGTCTTCCGCAATTTTCGATGGGGTGACATGCCCGGCAGAGCTTGCCACGGGCATGGTTGGATAACTAAGTTGGAGACTAATATAAGAGAGGCGGTACCCATGGGCATCGCTCGGGGCCTGGACGACTGGAGGATCGACATCCGATGCCGCAAGGCGACGTTGCTGCGCGCAGTCGGAGCCGTGGCATGGCCCCGACGGACATCTCGAATCCGAAGTACTTCCACAAGGTCGTAGACTGCCAGTGGGCGTGCCCCACCCATACCCCCGTTCCCGAGTACATCAGGCTCATCGCTCAAGGCCGCTACGCAGCGGCCTACATGTTGAATTGGGAATCGAATGTCTTCCCCGGCATCCTGGGCCGGGTCTGCGACCGGCCGTGCGAGCCCGCCTGCCGGCGCGGGCGGGTCGAGGAGAAGCCGGTGGCGATCTGCCGGCTGAAACGGGTGGCCGCCGACTACAAAGGCGACATCGACGTCTTCATGCCCGGGATCCCGTCCGTCAAGAACGGGAAGCGGATCGCGATCATCGGCGCCGGCCCCGCCTCGCTGACGGTCGCGCGGGACCTGATGCCTCTCGGCTATCATTGCGTGCTGTTCGAGAAGGATCCGCGCGGCGGCGGGCTGATGCGCACCAACATCCCCTCCTTCCGGCTGCCAGAGGTCGTGCTCGACGAGGAGGTCGGCCGAATCCTCGGGTTCGGGGTCGAGGTCCGCTTCGGCCACGAGATCAAGAGCTTGAAGGCGCTGCTCGACGATGGCTTCGACGCCGTGTTCATCGGCACCGGCGCACCGAAGGGCAAGGACCTCGACATTCCCGGTCGCAAGGCAGCCGCGGCCAGCATCCATATCGGCATCGACTTCCTGACCTCGGTCGCCTTCGAGCACGTGCACCGGATCGGCCGGCGCGTGGTCGTCATCGGCGGCGGCAACACGGCGATGGACTGCTGCCGGACGGCCCTGCGGCTCGGCGCCGAGGACGTAAAGGTGACGGTCCGCTCGCCGCGCAAGGACATGAAGGCGTCGGACTGGGAGATCGAGGATGCCGAGCGCGAGGGCGTTCCGATCCTGGACAACCACAACCCCAAGGAGTTCATCGTCGAAGGTGGGCGGCTCGCGGGCGTGCGCTTCGAGAGGATGCGCGCCGAGTACGTGGACGGCCGGCGCAAGCTGATCCCGACCGGCGAGGAGGTGGTGATCCCCTGCGACGACGTGCTGATGGCCATCGGCCAGGAGAACGCCTTCCCGTGGATCGAGCGCGACATCGGGCTCGAGTTCGACCAGTGGAGCATGCCGAAGGTGGACCGCCTTTCCATGATGTCGTCCCGCCCCGGCGTGTTCTTCGGCGGCGACGCGGCCTGGGGCCCGGAGAACATCATCTGGGCCGTGGCTCACGGCCACCAGGCGGCGATCTCGATCGACCTCCATTGTCACGGCAAGGCGCTCTCCGAGCGGCCCGCGCCGGGAACGAGCCTCGTCAGCCAGAAGATGGGCATCCACGAGTGGTCGTACTCGAACGACTATGCCGACCTGCAGCGTGTCGCCGTTCCCCATGCCGAGATGGCCAAGTCGCTCAGGAATTTGAAGGTCGAGGTGGAGCTCGGCTATGACGACAAGCTTGCAGCCAAGGAGGTCGAGCGCTGCCTGAATTGCGACGTGCAGACGGTGTTCACGCGTCCTCTGTGCATCGAGTGCGACGCCTGCATGGACATCTGCCCGGTCGACTGCATCAACTTCACCGAGAACGGCGCGGAGCCGGAGCTGAGGCAAGCTCTGCGCGTGCCGGCCCGCAACGCCTCGCAGGACCTCTATGTCTCGGACGCCCTCAAGACCGGGCGCGTGATGGTCAAGGACGAGGATCTGTGCCTGCATTGCGGGTTGTGCGCCGAGCGCTGCCCGACGGGAGCCTGGGACATGCAGAGATTTACATACGTCGAGGCCCAGGCGTCGCCCGCCTGCCTCGCGCACCATAACGCCTATATACGCTGATACCGAGGTCTCGAACGATGAGCGGGGTGAACGATTTCGTCTGCAAGTTTGCGACCGTGAACGGATCCGGCTCGGCGAGCGCCAACACGATGTTCGCCAAGACCGTGTTCCGCATGGGAATTCCTGTCAGCCCGAAGAACATCTTCCCGTCGAACATCCAGGGGCTGCCGACCTGGTACGAGGTGCGGGTCAGCGAGAAGGGCTACCTGGCCCGCCGCGACGGCATCGATCTCATGGTCGCCATGAACCCGCAGACCTACCGGGAGGACGTGGCGGAGGTCGTCCCCGGCGGATGGCTGCTGTACGATTCGTCGATGCCGCGGCAGTGGCCGCGGGAGGACATCGAGGTGCTGCCGATCCCGATCGCCGCGATCTGCGCCCGGAAGTGGAGCGACCCCAGGCAGCGGCAGCTCTTCAAGAACATGGTCTACGTCGGCGCGCTGAGCGCGCTCATCGACATGGACTTGGACGTGCTGAAGGGCGTCGTCGCGGACCAGCTTCGCGGCAAGGAGAAGCTCGTCGCCGCCAACCTCGACGCGATCGCGCTCGGCCGCGACTACGCGCTCACCCATTTCCAGTGCCCGCTCCCGATCCGGCTGCGCAGGGCCGAGGGCGCGCGCGGCAAGATCATGGTGACCGGCAACAGGGCTGCGGCGCTCGGCGCGATCTATGCCGGCGCGACCGTCTGCACGTGGTACCCGATCACGCCCTCGACCTCGGTGGCCGAAGCCTTCGAGGGCTACGTGAAGCGCCTCCGAACGGACAGCGACGGCAAGACGCTCGCCGCCGTCGTGCAGGCGGAGGACGAGCTGGCCGCCATCGGCATGGCGATCGGCGCGGGCTGGAACGGCGCGCGCGCCTTCACCGCCACATCGGGCCCGGGCATCTCGCTCATGAGCGAGTTCCTGGGCCTCGCCTATTTCGCCGAGGTCCCCGTGGTGCTCTTCAACGTCCAGCGCGGCGGTCCGTCCACCGGCATGCCGACCCGCACCCAGCAGTCGGACATCATGGCCTGCGCCTACGCGTCCCACGGCGACACCAAGCACGTCCTGCTGTTCCCGTCCGATCCCAACGAGTGCTTCTCCCTCGGTGCCGAGGCCTTCGACCTCGCCGAGCGGCTGCAGACGCCGGTGATGGTGCTGAGCGATCTCGACATCGGCATGAACGAATGGATGACCGAGCCGTTCGCCTGGGACGATGCGCGCGTGCACGACCGTGGCAAGGTGCTCGACGCGGCAGGTCTCGACAAGGCGCTGGACTGGGGCCGCTACCGCGACATGGACGGCGACGGGATCGCCTACCGCACACTGCCCGGGGCGCATCCGGACAAGGGCGCCTTCTTCACACGCGGCACCTCCCACGACAGCTTCGCGCGCTACACCGAGGACGGCCGCGTCAATGCCGACAACCTGCGCCGGATCGCCAGGAAGTTCGAGACCGCCGCCCACCTCGTGCCGAAGCCTGAAGTCCTCACGCGCGATGCCCGCAGCCGGCTGGGCGTCGTCTATTTCGGCGCCACGCAGCCGGCGGTGCTGGAGGCGCTCGACGATCTCGAGGCCGATGGCATCCGCGTCAACGCCATGCGCATCAAGGCATTCCCGTTCTCGCCCGAGGTCAAGGCGTTCTGCGACGCCCATGACCGGGTGTTCGTGGTCGAGCAGAACCGCGATGCGCAGATGCGCGCGCTGCTGATGATCGAGGCAGGCGTCGACGGCGACAAGCTGATCGCCGCTGTCAACTTCGACGGCATGCCGCTGACGGCGGCGTTCGTGCGCAGCACCATCCGGACCTATATGGGGCCGGTCAAGGTCGCGGCCGAGTGAGGGTCCCGATATGAGCTACATCCAGAAGCCCGTCGCTTACCACCCGGCCCTGAAGAAGAACGCGCTGGGCCTGACGCATCGCGATTACGAAGGGGCCATGTCGACCCTGTGCGCGGGGTGCGGTCACGACTCCATCACCGCCGCCATCATCGAGGCGTGCTTCGAGCTCGACCTGCCCGCCCATCGGGTCGCCAAGATCTCGGGCATCGGCTGCTCGTCCAAGGCCCCGACCTACTTTCTCGGCCGCAGCCACGGCTTCAACAGCGTGCACGGGCGGATGCCGTCCGTGACCACGGGTGCGAACCTCGCCAACCGGGAGCTCGTCTACCTCGGCGTGTCTGGCGACGGGGACACCGCGTCGATCGGACTCGGCCAGTTCGCGCACGTCGTCCGGCGGCGGCTCAACATGATCTACGTCGTGATGAACAACGGCTGCTATGGCCTGACCAAGGGCCAGTTCTCGGCCACCAACGACCGGACCTCGCCGTCGAAGAAGGGCGATCCCAACCCGTTCGACCCGATCGATCTCTGCCAGATGGCGATCCAGCTCGGCGCCGGCTTCGTGGCCCGCTCGTTCTCGGGCGACAAGCGCCAGCTCATCCCGCTGATCAAGGCGGCGATCGGCTACCGCGGCTTCGCCTTCCTCGACGTCATCAGCCCCTGCGTCACGTTCAACAACCATCCGGCCTCCACCAAGAGCTACGACTACGTGCGGGCGCACAACCAGGCCATCGACAAGCTCGACTTCGTGCCGGAGGAGAGCGAGATCACGACGGACTACGACGAGGGCACATCGGTCGCGGTGACGCTGCACGACGGCTCGCGGCTCATGCTGCACAAGCTCGACCAGAGCCACGACCCGCGCGATGCGGACGCCGCGCTGATGACCATCCGCAGGCGCGCGGCCGAGGGCGAGGTAGCCACCGGCCTGCTCTACGTCGACGAGAACCAGCAGGACCTGCACGACGTCATCGGCACCTCGCCGCGGCCGCTCAACGCCATCCCGATGGCGGAGCTCTGCCCGGGGTCAGCCAAGCTCGAAAGCATCAACGCCCGGCTGCGCTGAGGCAATCTGGGAGCTACCCTCGGCTCTCACCCTCGTCGAGCTCGGGCGTGCCGCCGGGCTGGCGCCGCTCCGGCCGGCCGACACACCGCGTCCCGTGTAATTAGAACTGCCGTTCAAATTCTCCTTGCCCGCCCTCGCACATCGGACGATAAAATCTCAGGTGCGATTTCCGGGAGGGGAGCAGTGCGGTGCCACCTTCTCCGAATGCTGGCGTCGGCGATTGCGTTCACGCCCGCTTTGGCTCTCGCCGACACGCGGCTGGATAAACTGAAAGCGCAGGGTGAATGGCTCGCGCAGGAGTGCGTCTCATGCCATCGTCTCGACGGTGCCGATAAGGGGATCGGCAGCATCGTCGGCTGGCAGCAGTCAATTTTCACCACGACATTGAAGGCCTATCGCGGCCAGGAGTTCGTGGAGCGCCGCAATCCGGTGATGGTGTCGGTGGCCCGCTCCCTCACCGACGAGGAGGTGGAGGCTCTCGCCACCTACTTCGGCTCGCTCAAGCCCTAAAGCGTATCCGACCTGGATCGACGCGTATCAGGTCACGCTTGATCTCCCATGTCCGCAGATGTGGGCCAGATGAGGAGTCAGCCGGTTATGCCCTCCCCTTGACGGGGAGGGCGGGCGCGGCGAAGGCCGCGCGGGTGGGGTGGGGCCACGAACGCAACGTCCGAACCCGGGCACCCCACCCCCGACTCCTCCCCGCAAGGGGGAGGGGAGATGTGCTCGCTGCTCCTGATTCAATCTCAACTGGAAAGGCTCTGGCACAACCCCTACCCCGTCGCGAAGATGTCGGAGACGATGCTGGAGTACCAGCCGAGCGACTCCTCGTAGGCGATCGTGCGAACGTTCATCCTGTCCTCGGGCGAGGACACGAACCCCCCGCTCGCCACCAGCTTGCCGCCGGAGGGGCGGTAGTTGGCGCCGACTTTGGCGCTGTTCTTCTCCGAGATCATCGACCAGCAGACGTTGCGATAGCGGGGCGGGAACTTCTGGCGGCCCAGCAGATCGGCCTCGATCGCATTGACGACCACCTTGGCCTGGCTGTTGGCCGAGAACGCCGATTTCGGCATGTCGGCAGCGATGGAGGCGTCGCCAAGCACGTAGGTATTCGCCACCTTCTTGGAGGCGAAGCTCTCCGGGTCGATGGGGCACCAGTCACCCTCGGCGCAACCCGCCTTGTGCGCGATCTCGGCCGCCCGCTGCGGCGGGATCACGTTGACAAGATGGCCTCGAACCTTGAGCCCGCTCCTGGTTTCCACAGTCATCGTGCCCGGGTCGACACGTGCGAGCGCGAAATCATCGATCTCCGTCGTGAGGTGCAGGTCGATCATCCCCTTGTAGAGCCGGCTCCAGTTGTCGAGGAATACGGCTTGCTTGGAGAACTCCTTCTTGGCGTCGAGCACGACGATCTTGCATCGCCAACGGTGCGTGACGAGGTGATGCGCCATCATCGAGATCCGCTCGTACGGCCCAGGCGGGCAACGGTACGGATTGCCCGGAATCGCGATCACGACGACACCGCCGCTCGGCACGGCCTCGAGCTGGCGCTTCAGCAGCAGCGTCTGTGGTCCGGCGCGGTAGGCATGGGGCATCACCTCGGTGGCGGCCTGAGAGTAGCCTTCGATCGCATCGAATTTGAAATCGATGCCCGGCGACAACACGAGCCGGTCGTAGGCAAGAGAGGCCCCGCTTTCGAGGGAGACCATGCGCCGGCTCGTATTCACCGAGCTGACGCGCTCATGCACCACGTCGATGCCAAGCGCGCGCAATCCATCGTAGTTGTGAGTGATCGACTCGAAGCTGCGGAACCCGCCGAGAAAGAGGTTGGAGAAGAAGCACGTGGTGTACTCCCGCTGAGGCTCGATGAGCTTCACCTGCACTTCCGGCGCGCGACGTTTCAGCAGATGAGCGACCGTGGCGCCTCCAGGACCACCGCCGATGACGACGACCTGCGGCGCTGCCTGCGCCAGTGCGACCCGCGCGGGTCCGACCCCTACGGCACTCGCGAGACCCGCCCCCGCCAGCGAGCCTGCGAACTGCCTCCTGCTCATGCGCCGCATCGGCTCCCCCCGATCGATCCGCCTCCTCCGAGCAACATCCGAAACGGGTCGAGCCGTCGAGGCTCGACGCCGTTCCGTCGAATTGACCAGCCGCGGAGGGGACCGTCAATGGTTTCGTGGCTGCCCGGCGACCCTGACGAGGCCGCCGTGACGTCCTGCGCTTGACTTTGCCCCCGAGTTCCTGAACCGTTGATGCCAAAGATCAGCGGCAAGACCGCGCCCGCGAATTGCTTCCCACCTCTGCTGATGAAAGGAACTTTCGGATGTCGAAGAAAGTGAAGCTCGCACTGCTCGCGGCCGGCACCGCATTGGCGTTGTCCACCGGACTTGCCCAGGCCGACGAGGTCCGGCTCATGACCGGTCCCCAGGGCGGCATCTGGGTGCCGCTCGGCGGCCAGCTCAAGGACATCTGGGAGAAGGCCATCCCGGGGTTCCAGGTGCAGTCGCTGCCGGGCGCCGGCGTCGCCAACGTCCGCGCGATCGAGACCGCAAAGGCCGAGGTCGGCTTCGGCAACACCATCACGACAGCCGACGCGATCAAGGGCAATCCGCCGTTCAACCAGCCGCACGCCAGCCTGTGCAACGTCGCCTCCCTCTACCCGCAGTATTTCCAGGTGGTCGCGCTCGCCGACGCCGGGATCAACTCGGTGAAGGACATCAAGGGCAAGGCGCTGACGACCCAGCCGAAGGGCAACACGGGCGAGCAGATCACTCAGCACATGCTGCAGGTGAACGGGCTCAGCTATTCGGACGTGAAGACGAGCTTCGTCTCCTATACCGACTCGGCGACCCAGATGAAGGACAACCAGGCGCAGATGTTCACGCTGGGCACCGGCATCCCGGCGGCCTCCATCATGGACATCGCCGCGGGCCGCGACATCAAGCTGCTCGACCTGTCGGATGCAATAGACGGCATGCGGAAGATCAATCCCGGCTACACCCTGCTCGAGGTCCCGGCGGGAACCTATCCGAAACAGGACAAAGTGGTGAAGGTGATCGGCTACGCGACCCATATCGTCGCCTCCTGCAAGCTGCCGGAGGAGACCGTCTACAAGATGACCAAGGCGATCCTGGACAACGTGTCCTCGCTGGCAGCCACCAGCAAGGCCATGGCGGGTCTGACGGCGCAGCAGATGGCAGTCGACGTGGGCGTGCCATTCCATCCCGGCGCCGCGAAGTTCTACAAGGAGAAGGGCGTCGCGGTGAAGTGAGGCTCGAGCAGCGGGGAGGCCCGGCGGCAGCCCCGCGCGCTCCATGCCCGAATCCCTGCGAGTCTTACTCGTTGCGGGAGGCCACGTGAAACTCGATCTGTCCCACGCGGGCCTCGTGCGCATCGCCATCGGCGTGCTCGGCGTCTCGATGGCGCTCTATCATATGTGGCGCATCTGGGTCGGCGCCCCAGAGGCCATCATCTTCCGCGGCACGCACCTGCTGTTCGCGCTGTCTATCGCATTCCTCGTCTTCCGCCGCACCTCCGCCGAGGCCGGCCAGCCGCCGACGCTGCTCGATTACGTGTTCCTGGTGCTGGCGACGGCGCCCGTGCTCTATCTGTTCGTCAATTACGACTACGTCATCAACCGCATCTACTACGTCGACGACCTGAGCACGGCCGACATGGTGCTGGGGACCGTGCTCGTCGTCATGGTTCTCGAGGCCACGCGGCGCGCCATCGGCTTCGCGCTGCCGCTGACGGCGCTCGTGTTTCTCGCCTACGGCCTGCTGATCGCGCGGGTCGAGCCGATGCGGCTGCTCGACCAGCTCTACATGACCACGGAGGGCATCTTCGGCATCCCGCTGTCGGTGTCGGCGTCCTACGTCATGATCTTCGTGCTGTTCGGCGCGTTCATGGAGCGAACCGGCACCGGGCAGCTCTTCATGGACTTCGCCATGAGCCTCACCGGCCACACGGCGGGCGGCCCGGGCAAGGTCTCGGTCGTCTCCTCGAGCCTGTTCGGCACCATTTCCGGCTCGGCCGTCGCCAACGTCATGGTCGACGGGCCGATCGCCATCCCGCTGATGAAGCGCACCGGCTTCCGGCCGGCCTTCGCCGCCGGCGTCGAGGCGGTGGCCTCCACCGGCGGACAGATCATGCCGCCGATCATGGGCGCCGCCGCCTTCGTCATGGCCGAGTTCCTGCAGGTCGGCTACGGCCAGGTCATCCTGTGGGCGCTGATCCCGGCAGTGCTCTACTACGTCGCCTGCTTCGCGGCGGTGCATTTCGAGGCCAAGCGCCATGGCATCCTGGGCGTGCCGCGTTCGGAGCTGCCGCGACTCGGCCGTGTCCTGGTCGAGCGCGGGCACCTCTTCATCCCCGTGCTGACGATCCTCGCCGTGATGTACTCGGGCTACAGCGCCCCGCTCGCAGCGCTCTCCGGCACGCTCGCCTGCTTCCCGGTGGCATTCCTGCGCGCTTCGACACGAGGCAATGTGCGGGTCGCCCTCGTCGTGGAAGCGATGATCGACGGCGCGCGCAACGCGCTCGGCATCGCGCTCGCCTGCGCCTCGGCCGGCATCATCATCGGCGTGGTGACGCTGACTGGCCTCGGCATCGTGTTCACGCAGCTCGTGGTCGGCCTGGCGCAGGACACGCTGCTCCTCGCGCTGGTCCTGACGATGGTTGCGGGCATCGTCCTCGGCATGGGCATGCCGACGACGCCGGCCTACATCATCATGACCTCGCTGCTCGTCCCCGCGATCGTCAAGCTCGGCGTGATCGAGCCGGCGGCGCACATGTTCGCCTTCTATTTCGCCATCCTGTCTGCGATCACCCCGCCTGTGGCGCTGGCCGTCTTCGCCGCCGCTGGCCTGGCCAAGGCAGACTTGTGGACCAGCGGGTTAGCGGCCGTGAGGATCGGCGCGGCCGGCTTCATCGTGCCATTCATGTTCGTCTACGAGCCGGCCCTGCTGATGATGGGCGACTGGCCGACGATCCTCTGGTCGGCGGCGACGGCCTCGATCGGCTGCATCCTGCTCGCGGCCGGCCTGCACGGCTATCTGCTGCGGGCCTCGAACCTCTGGCAGAGCGCATTCCTCGTCGTGGCGGCATTCTGCCTGGTGAAGCCGGGGCTGCAGACGGACATCGCCGGCGCCGCGCTCACGGCGGTGGTCGTCGCGACGCAGATGCTCGGCCGCCGGCGGGAGACGGCCGTCGCCGCCGCGGCCAAAGAGCCGCGCTGAGGCAGCGGCTTCGCCGCATCCGGCACAGAAGGGGGTTCCATGGCCAAGGGCCATCGCAAGACGCCAGAAGAGCTCCGGTCGCACCGCTGGCTCGGCGTGCAGGACCTGCGCTCGTTCGGCCACCGCTCGCGCCTGCGCCAGATGGGCTACGACGCCGTGGACTGGGCCGGCCGCCCGGTCATCGGCATCGTCAACACCTGGAGCGACATCAACCAGTGTCACGCGCACCTGCGCGCGCGGGCCGAGGACGTCAAGCGCGGCGTGCTGCAGGCAGGCGGCTTCCCGATCGAGCTGCCCGCGATCTCGCTCTCCGAGCCGTTCGTCAAGCCGACGACGATGCTCTACCGCAACTTCCTCGCCATGGAGACGGAGGAGCTGCTGCGCTCGCACCCCATCGACGGCGCCATCCTGCTCGGGGGTTGCGACAAGACCACGCCGGGCCTCATCATGGGCGCCATCTCCATGGGCCTGCCGGCGATCTTCGTGCCCGCCGGCCCGATGCTGCGCGGCTACTGGCGCGGCCAGACGCTCGGCTCCGGCTCGGATACGTGGAAGTATTGGGACGAGAAACGCACCGGCAGGATCACGGAGGCGCAGTGGGCGGAGATCGAGAACGGCATCGCCCGCTCGTTCGGCACCTGCATGACCATGGGCACGGCAGCCACCATGATGTCGATCGCCGAGGCCATGGGCATGACGCTGCCCGGCGCCTCCGCGCTGCCCGCCGCCGACTCCGGCCATCCGCGCATGGCGGCCGCGGCCGGCCGCCGCATCGTCGACATGGTCTGGGAGGACCTGACGCCCGCCGCGGTGCTCTCGCCGGCCTCGTTCGACAACGCCATCAAGGTGCACATGGCGCTCGGCGGGTCGACCAACGCCATCATCCACGTCATCGCCATGGCCCGGCGCGCCGGCATCGCCCTGTCGCTGGAGCGCTTCGACCAGCTCTCGCGCGAGGTGCCGGTGATCGCCAACATCCGCCCGTCCGGCGCGTTCCTGATGGAGGACTTCTATTATGCAGGCGGTCTGCCGGCGCTGATGAAGATGCTGGGCGACCGCCTCGACGGCGGCGCCATGACCGTCTCGGGCGAGACCCTGTCGGACGCGATCGCCGATGCCGCAGTCTACAATGACGAGGTCATCCTGCCTCTCGACAAGGCCATCTACGCCGAGGGGGCGACGGCGGTGCTCAAGGGCAATCTGGCGCCGCGCGGCGCCGTGATGAAGCCGTCGGCGGCCGAGCCGCGCCTGCGGCAGCATCGCGGCCCGGCGCTCGTCTTCCGCGACTACAACCACATGGCGGCCGAGGTCGAGCGCGAGGACCTGGAGGTGACGCCCGACCACGTGCTGGTGCTGCAGAACGCGGGGCCGAAGGGCGGTCCGGGCATGCCGGAGTGGGGCATGCTGCCCATCCCGCGCAAGCTGGTGAAGGCCGGCGTGCGGGACATGCTGCGCATCTCCGACGCGCGCATGTCGGGCACGAGCTACGGCGCCTGCATCCTGCATGTCGCCCCGGAGAGCTTCATCGGCGGACCGTTGGCGCTGGTCAGGACCGGCGACCACATCGAGGTCGATGTCTCGCGCCGGCTGCTGCATCTGCACGTCCCCGACGAGGAGCTGGCCCGCCGCCGCGCCGAATGGAAGCCGCTGCCGCCGCGCTATGAACGCGGCTACGGCGCCATGTTCCAGCAGCACATCGGCCAGGCCGACGAAGGCTGCGACTTCGATTTCCTGGAGAGCGGCGCGCCAGTACCGGAGCCGGAGATTCATTGACAAGCGACCGGGCTCGCAGGCGCACGCCGGCTGCAAGTCAGGTGAGGTCTCGTGCCGCCCCTGTAGATGATGAAATCCGGCGCTCACTTCGCCCCGAAACATACGCGAAGAATGGCTCGAAACTGCTCTCGTGATGCCCCTGACTGCTTTGCCATTGCCGTTCTGATCGCCCTGGCGGCATGACGCGCTGTTGCCCGGTCCATCTTGGAGTAGCCGACGCTCTCGCAGTATCCCGGCGTAACGAGACACGGCCCGGCCTTGCAGCCGGCGGGCACGTTCCATTCCGCCGGAGGGGAATCGTCCGTCTTGCTCGCAATGTCGCAGAAATCGAGATCGACGTTGCTTCGTTTCGCACCCTCGATATTTTCGCGGCAGGCCTTCGTGTCATTGTAGTAATTCATGCAGCACTTGAAATTTGCCGCCTCGTCGAGGATTCTGGGATAATCCCAGTAGTAGTTTTTCCTTTCGATAGAGAAATTACACATCGCTGTCATGTCTGATTTCGACTTCACGGTTCGGGTGCTGCGCCCCTCCGGGACGAACGGGCCGTTGCGGCGGACATAATCGGCCAGGCACCGCTCCAGGTGCTCTGCTGCGCTCCGATCCGGGGCCTTCTGCCCGACGGGCGCGTTCTGCTCGCCATCCTCGCAGCTTTCGTTCAGGAACTTGCAGCCTTGCTGCTGTGCGAGCGCAGCCGGCGCAGCAGCGGCCATGAGCACCAGAAAACAAGCTCGCAAAGCGACCCTATCTCTCTGTCGGGACATTCGACACATACTCCCAGCCTGCCTTCACGGCCTGGTCCAATGACAGCCCTTCCGCATAACCGGCCCTGAAGCCGGCTCGTACCGCCGCTACCCGCTCCGACGATGAGCCGTGGGTCCGGTGAGCGTCGCCATCGTTCGAGCGGCCTTTGCGGAAAAAAAGATTCTCGACGCGTTCGAAGCGCACCGACGGCACTTTGATCCTTCTGGTGCCGATATAGTAGCCCGCCAGAAAATCTGCGTTGATCTCGCTATCGAGGACCGATAGCTGATGGAAATAACCCCGTGAGAACTGCAGGATATGGGCGTATTCGTGGGCGACGACACCCATGACCGTGGCGCCCGTCTCGTCATATCCGAAGAGCTCGTTGCGAAAGAGGGAAGCACCAAAGCCTACAAGGCCGGTCGTGCCGGGAATTCCGACGGCCTTGGGCCAGGCGAAGGCATTCATGCTGTGCAGCTCAGGCTCCCGGAACTTGTCCGGATCGAAGAAGCCGAATGCCGGGTTGACCTCGAAAACATCTGCCGCAACCCTGAGTGCGCGGTCCAACTCGCGGTCCAGAGATGCGTTCCCCGTCGAGCGACTGCCTTTGGCCTGGGTCAGGATGCCGTCGTTCAGCGCAAACAGTCTTTCATTCTGCGATCGATAGGCGGCGAACCCCCGAGGCGTAAGGAAACAGCCGCGCGACAGTTGCTGCGCAGCCTCGGCACTCGGCGCCGGCCGGCACGCCGATGCGAGGCACGCCCCGCCAAGTAAATGCAGGGTCACCCTTCTCGAAACGGAGGCACCCGCAGAATATGCTGCACGCTTCATGAGCCCCACCCCGCGCTGCCGGCGTGATCCGTCGTGTGCAACTGGCGACCGTAGGCAGATGCGCCAGCTCGTCAGTGATCGTACGAAGGCATCCGGAAGCAGGCAAGGTCGCGGCGTGCTCCGGGTGGAGCTTCATTTCCGCTTCGCCCGGTCAGGCCGCGTCGTTGAGATGGCAGGCCGAGAACCGGCCGGGCGCGATGGCCACGAGTCGAGGCGCCTCGATCCGGCAGCGTTGGCTGGCGAAGGGGCAGCGTGGATGGAAATGGCAGCCCGGCGGCGGCGCCAGCGGCGAGGGGATCTCGCCCGCGATCGGCTTGAACGTGCGCTTCTGGCGGCCCAGCCTCGGCACCTCGGCGAGCAGCGCCCGGGCATACGGGTGATTGGGCGCGGCGAAAAGCTCCTCGGTCGGCGCCGCCTCCACCACACGGCCGAGATACATGATGACGATCCGGTCCGAGATGTGCTCGACGACGCCGAGATCGTGGCTGATGAACAGGTAGGTCAGCTCGAACGCCTCGCGCAGGTCCATGAACAGGTTGATGATCTGCGCCTGGATGGAGACGTCGAGGGCCGCGATCGCCTCGTCGCAGACCAGGAACTCGGGCTTGACCGCCAGCGCCCGCGCGATCCCGATGCGGCTGCGCTGCCCGCCGGAGAACTGGTGCGGATAGCGGCGGCGGAAATCCGGGTCGAGCCCGACCCGGCGCAGCATGTCCCTGACGTAAGCCCCCATATCCGCGCGCGACACCAGCCCGTGGGCGACCGGCGCCTCGCCGACGATCGCCTCGACGCGCATGCGCGGGTTGAGCGAGGCATATGGGTCCTGGAAGATCATCTGCACCGCGAGCCGTGCCGCCTTGGCCTCCGCTCCCTGGAGCGCCCCGCGGTCGGCGCCCTTGAACAGGACGCAGCCCGCCGTCGGCTCCAGGAGCCCGGAGATCATGCGGCCGAGCGTGGACTTGCCGCAGCCCGATTCGCCGACCAGACCGACCACCTCGCCCCTGCCGATGGCGAGGCTGACATCGTCGACCGCATGCACGATCTCCTCGCCATCGCCCGATACGAGGCGGGCGGCGATTCTCGCAGCCAGATCGTGCCGTTTCACGAAGCGCTTGCTCAGCCCCTTGGCTTCGACGATGGCAGCGGCATCCTCGAAGCTCATGCGGCGGCCTCGGCCATGACCGGATCGAAGCAGCGGAGCTGGCGGCCCGCCGCCGGCTCGGTCAGCGGCGGATCGCTCAGGCACGCCGGACCGGCGCGCGCGCAGCGGGTGCGGAAGGCGCAGCCGCCCGGAAGGTTGATCAGGGACGGGGTCATGCCCGGGATCTGGGCGAGCCGCCGGCCGCGCGCATTGTGGCTCGGCACCGATCCGAGCAGCCCGCGCGTGTAGGGGTGCAGCGGCCGGTCGACGATGTCCTCGACCGGGCCCTGCTCGACGATGCGGCCCGCGTACATGACCGCGATGCGGTCGGCCAGCGCCGAGACGACGGCGAGGTCGTGGGTGATCCAGATCATGGCGGTGCCGCTGTTGCGGCACAGCTCCTGGGCGAGGTGGAGGATCTGCGCCTGGATCGTCACGTCGAGCGCCGTGGTCGGCTCGTCGGCGATGACGAGGTCGGGTCTGTTGATGAACGCGATCGCGATCGCGATCCGCTGGCGCATGCCGCCCGAGAGCTCGTGCGGGTAGGCCCGCAGGCGGCGCTCGGGCGAGGGAATGCCGACGGCGGCCAGGGCTTCCCGCGCGCGGCCGAGCGCGGTTGCCTGATCGACGCGGGCGTGGGCCCGGATCGCCTCGACCATCTGCGTGTCCACCCTGAGCACCGGGTTCAGGGTCATCATCGGGTCCTGAAAGATCATCGCGATGCGGTCGCCGCGCAGCCTGCGGAGATCCTCATCCGGAAGCCCGGCGATGTCGCGGCCCTGGAAGCGGATCGCGCCTGAGACGATGCGGCCGGGCGGATCGACCAGGCCTAGGATGGAGAAGCCGGTGATCGACTTGCCGCAGCCCGACTCCCCCACCAGCCCCAGCACCTCGCCGGCGGCGACGTGGAAGCTGATGCCGTCCACCGCCTTCACGATGCCGGCCTTCGTGAAGAAGTGGGTCTTCAGCCCCTCGATCTCGAGGGTATTGGCGGCCTGGCGGCTCATCGCCTGAGCCTCGGATTCAGGACGTCGCGGAGCTGGTCGCCGACGAGGTTGATCGCGACGATGGTGACGAGCAGCGCGATGCCGGGGAAGAAGCTGATCCAGTACTTCCCGGAGAGCATGTACTCGAAGCCGTTCGAGATCAGCAGACCGAGAGACGGCTCCGTCTGCGGCAGCCCGACGCCGAGGAACGACAGCGTCGCCTCGAGCGCGATGGCGTAGGCGGCCTGGACGGTGGCGAGGACGATCAGCGGCGGCATGCAGTTCGGCAGGATGTGGCGGAAAACGATGCGCGAATTGCTGAGCCCGAGACAGACGGCCGCCTCGACATATTCCTTGCGCTGCTCGACGAGGGCGGTGCCGCGCACGGTGCGCGCATAGTACGCCCACTGCACCGCGACGAGCGCCACGATGATCTTGTCGACGCCCTTGCCGAGCATGGCGATGAGCATCAGCGCAATCAGAATGGCCGGGAACGAGAGCTGCAGGTCGACCAGCCGCATGATGAGAGTATCGAGACGTCCGCCGGCATAGGCTGCGATCAGGCCGACACTGGTGCCGAGCGCCATCGCGATCAGCCCGGACATGACGCCGACGCTCAGCGAGATCCTGAGCCCATAGAGAATGGCGCTGAAGAGATCACGCCCCGCACCGTCGGTTCCGAGCCAGTGCGTCGGCCCCTTGAAGCTCTTCTCGCCGGGCGCAAGCCGGCTATCGAGGACATCCACCTGCGCCAGATCATAAGGGTTCTGCGGGGTGATCCAGGGCGCCAGAACAGCGAGAGCGACGATCAGGACGAGGACGGCCAGCGCGGCGACGGCAACCCGGCTCTCGCAGAAATCGGATACGAACCGGGCGAGCGGCGTCTCGATGGGGACCGCCTTGCCGTCGATTGCGGCGGGCGCGGGGGACGTGGCGAGGCTCATGCGCTCTTCTCTCCCAGCCGCACCCTCGGGTCGAGCACCGAGTAGAGGACGTCGACCAGCAGGTTGATGGCCACGAACATCAGCACGATGATGAGCAGGTAGGCGACGATGACCGGCCGGTCGAGGCTCTGGATCGAGCTGATCAGCAGCCGGCCCATGCCGGGCCAGGCGAAAATGGTCTCGGTCACCACCGAGAACGCCACTAGCCCGCCGAACTCGAGCCCGAGCACCGTGACCACCGGGATCATGATGTTCTTCAGCAGGTGGACGCCGATCACCCGCCGGCCCGACAGCCCCTTGGCGCGGGCGAACTTGATGTAGTCCTGATGGATCGCCTCGCGCGCCCCGGCCCGCGTCAGCCGGATCACGAGCGAGATCTTGAGCAGGGCGAGGTTGAACGCGGGCAGCAGGATGTGGCTGAGGCCGTCGAGCGTGAACAGGCTCGATGTCAGCCCGAGCACTGTTGCGGTCTCGCCGCGTCCCGTCGAAGGCAGCCAGCCGAGCATCACGGCGAACACCATGATCAGCAGGATGCCGACCCAGAATGTCGGCAGCGAGAACCCGACTATGGAGCCCGCCATGATGGTCCTGGAGGCCAGCCGGTCGGGGTAGAGCCCGGCGTAGAGGCCGAGCGGGATGCCGAGCAAAATCGCCATCATGAGCGCGGCGAAGGCGAGTTCCAGCGTCGCCGGCATGCGCTGCACGATCACCTTGAGCGCCGGCTCGCCGAACACGAACGAGCGGCCGAGGTCGCCTTCGAGCGCGCCGGCCAGGAAGTGCCAGTACTGCTCCCAGATCGGCCGGTCGAGGCCGAGCGCCCTGATCGCCTCCTCGATCTCCTTCTGATCGGCCATGGGGTTGATCAGCAGGTAGACCGGGTCGCCGACGACGTGCACGCCGAAGAACACGATCAGCGACATGATCGCCACGACCGCGGCGCTCTGCATCAGTCGGCGGAGAATGAACGCGGTCAATCGGGCACCTCGTCGGAGATCAGGCCTGGCCCGCGCGTCGCCGAGGCCGGCCCGGGATCCCGGCGCGCGGCCGGGGATCCCTTGCGCCGCCTCACTCCTTGGTCACGCTCATGGCCAGCGTGTATTCGTCCGCGCGCGGCTGCACCTTCAGTCCCTTGCGCGCGCCCCAGGTATTGACGGGGTAGTGCGAGGGGATGATGGCCACGTCCTGCATCGCCATCTCGCTCGCCCTGGCCAGGATCTCGGCGCGCTTGGCGTCGTCGACCGTGGCTTGCGCCTCGGCGATGAGCTTGTCGAGCACGGGGTTCGAGTAGCGGCCGCGGTTGGCGGTGCCGGTGCCTTTCTCCTTGTCGAAGGTGCCGACCAGCGGCTTCAGCGAGCCGGAGGTCTCGCCGGTGTCGGCGCCCCACCCGACCAGGATGAAGCTGAACTCGGGCTGGCCGCCGGCGCCGATCGAGGCCCGGCTGAAGAACACGGATGGCGGCAGGCTCTCGATCGCGGTCTCGACGCCAATGCGCGTGAACATCTGCGCCACGGCCTCGGCGATCTTGACGTCGTTGGTGTAACGGCCGTTCGGCCCGTGCAGGGTCATCTTGAAGCCGTCCGGGTAGCCGGCGTCGGCCAGCAGCTTCTTTGCCCCTTCCGGATCATACGCCACCGGCTGCAGCTTCCTGGAGGTTCCGAAGAAGCTGTGGTCGAGCAACTGGCTCGCCGGTATGGCCACACCCTCCATCACACGGCTGACGATGGCATCGCGGTTGATGCCTTTCGACAGCGCCAGGCGCACGCGCGTGTCCTTCAGCGGGTTCTTGATCGCCGAGCCGTCCTTGCCCTTGATGAAGGGCGAGTCGTCACGGAACTGGTCCATGTGGAAGTAGATGACGCGCCGCGATACGCCCTGGCTGAGCGCGAGCTTCGGCTCCTTCTTCAGGCGCTCGATGTCCGCCGTCGGCACGTCCTCGATGAAATCGACATCCCCGGCCAGCAGCGCCGCGACGCGTGCCGGCCCGGTCTTGATCGGCTTGAACAGCAGCTTCTCCCATTGCGGCTTGCCGCCCCAGTAGGCGTCGTTGCGGGCCATCTCGACGCGGTCGCCGGGCACGTACCGCACCAGCTTGTAGGGCCCGGTGCCGATCGCGGCCTTGCCGGAGTTGTAGTCCTCCGTCTTGGCGCCGTCGCCGTGCTTCTTCGAGACGATGAGCAGGTTCGAAAGGTCGTTCGGCATCAGCGGATGCGGGGCCGGCGTCGAAATCTCGATAGTATGGTCGTCGATTTTCTTGATCGTCTTGCCCTTGACCGCCGCGGCGAAGCTCGATGGGCTGTTGGGGACGTTGGGCGCCCGCGCGAACGTGAAGATGACGTCGTCCGCGGTGAAGGGTGAGCCGTCATGCCATTTCACGTTGCGGCGCAGCTTGAGCTCCCAGACGGTGTCGGTCAGCGTCCTCCAGCTCTCGGCGAGCCCCGGGACGAGCTTGTTGTCGGGCGCGGTCTCGACCAGCCGCTCGAAGACGTGCGAAAGCATGCCGCTGTTGGGCGTCAGGTTGTGGAAGTGGGGGTCCATCGCCGACGGCTCGGCGGCGAGCCCGATCTTCAGTTCCTCGGCGAATGCCGGCGGCGCCATGGCCAGCGCCAGTGCGACGAGCAGTCTTCGGGCCAAGCGCATGTCGTTCCCTCCTCCTCCGGGTTTCGCGCGGCACTCGCCGGAGCGGCGAGGCGCGCCTTCTCATCGTTATCGGTCAGGATACGCAATGCCGAGCCTTCGGCAAAGTGCCTGCACGGAGCAGCAGCGCGGCCGGCCACGCTGAGTTGCACGCCACAAGGGCCGTTTCCGGCGCTCAGGGGATGTTTGGCCGGCTGAACATCGCCTCCATCTCGCGCCGCGCCCTGACGGCGCTGTCGTCAGGATCGATCTCGACGTCTTCCCACCTGAGCCGCTGGCCTTCGCCGATGTCGCGCTTCAGCTTGACGCCTTGGGCAAGGCCCAGCGGCAGGTAGCCTTCCCGCAGCGATGCCGGCGCCGGGGTCTGCTTGCCCCAGACGCAGAAGCCGCCCTCGCCGTCGAGCATCTCGCCCGCCTTCAGGCCGCGCTTCGCGGTAGCGACCACGTCGGAGTTGAAGCAGACCGGCGCGCCGGTCGGCTCCTTCCTCAGCGCCGCGGAGGCGATCGAGATGCCGAGCTCCAAGCCGATCATGTGGGTCGGGCGATAGAGGGCGGCATAGCGGCCCGTCTTGTCGGGCAGCATGTTGTATTCCTTGAAGCAGCGGCGGCTGTAGTCGTTGTCCTCGGCGGCCTCGAACACGACGTAGGTGCCCATCACGAGACTGTGGGGGACGTCGGTGCCGTCGCGGTAGAGCATCGACGTGACCTCGGTCACGCCCGCCTTCTCCAGCACGCCGCCCGCGCTCCTCGGCTTGCAGATATCGGCATGCTCGAACCGGCTCGCCGGCGGGAAGGACAGGCCCTCCGTCTGCGACTCGAGGCCGGTCGCGTTGCAGATCGCCGTCATCTCGATGCCGGACTTGGTGCCGTCGAAGAAGCTGTTGAACATCTTGAGATTGATGCTTTTCGGATCTTCGATCTCGAGCTGCTTCCTGAGCTCCTCCCAGACCGTATCGGGCGTCAGCTTGTGGTAGTTCGGGTGGTAGCGCGTGCCCTTGCCGGCCGCCACGACCTTGAACCCGCAGGCCCGTGCCCAGTCCACCTGCTCGCAGACGAGTGCCGGCTGGTCGCCCCACGCCAGGCTGTAGACGACGCCAGCCTGCCTGGCCCTCCTGGCCAGCAGCGGGCCGGCGACGACGTCGGCCTCGACGTTGACCATGACGATGTGCTTGCCGTTCTCGATGGCGAGCTGGCAGAGACGGATGCCGGTCTTGGGATCGCCGGTCGCCTCGACGACGACGTCGACCGCGGGATGGCGGATCATCGACTCGGCGTCGTCCGTGAGGAACGTCCTGCCCGTCTTCACAGCATCGTCGAGCGATGCCGCGCCGTATTGCTCCTCGGGCCACGACGCCATCTCGAGCTGCGATCGCGCTCTCGGGATGTTCAGATCGGCGACGGCGGCGACATGCATTCCCACCGTCGTCCGCGCCTGCGCAAGGAACATGGTGCCGAACTTGCCGGCCCCGACCTGGCCGATGCGCACGGGCCTTCCGGCCGCGGCGCGCTCCTTCAGCATGGATGACAAGTTCACGGGCTGCCGTCCCTCGTTGCTCGCTGGGAAACGGCGCGAAGTGCAGCACATGGCCTGCTGCAGAGCAAGCGGGAGCCGCCCGACCAGTCGAGGTGAGCGCGGCAGCCCCGATGATTACCCGGAGCAGCCGAACTCACCGGCATTCAGGAGAGCGCCCGCAGATCGGCCCGCAATCGCTCGGGGTCGCTGCCATCCATCAGCAGCTCGTTGGCTCTCTGCGCCTCGTCCCAGAGCGGCAGCGCCGCCGCCAGGAGCTTGCGCCCGGCCGGGGTCAGCCGCAGGCGGCGGCTGCGCCGGTCCGCCTTGTCGACCGCGACCGCCAAGAGCCCGCGCCGCGCCAGCGGCTTGAGATTGGCCGTCAGTGTCGTGCGGTCCATCGCCAGCACGGCGGAGACCTGGCCCATGGTCGGCGGCTCGGGGCGATTGAGCGACATCATCAGCGAGAACTGCCCGTTGGTGAGGCCCAGCGGCCGCAGCACCTCGTCGTAGCGCCGGGCCACGGCCCGCGCCGCCCGCTGCACGTGAAGGCAGAGGCACGCGTCACGCACCAGGGGCGTGACCGCGAAGGGCAGCTCATCGAGCTTTGACATGATCCAATCATGTTGATATCAACGATTTTGTCCAGGCACATTGCCATACCAGCGACAATCCGTCGTGGTGATGAGTCAACAATCGGTTTCCAGCAAACGGAGCATCAGTATGGCGACGAAAGTTCTTGTACTGCTCGGCACCAAGAAGGGCGCCTTCATCCTGGAAAGCGACGCCCGGCGTCGGGCCTGGGACCTTCGCGGGCCGTTCTGCGAGACCTGGCCCATGAACCACGTCATCGCCGATCCGGCAGACGGCACGATCTACGGCGCGGGCGGCAACGAATGGTTCGGCCCGGCCGTCTGGAAATCCACCGATCTCGGCGCCACCTGGACGCACTCGAGCCAGGGTCTCGCCTATGCGGAGGGCGAGCAGCCGATCAAATCCGCCTGGAGCCTTGCCCCAGCCGCAGGGCGTCTCTACGCAGGCGTCGAGCCGGCGGGGCTGTTCCGGAGTGATGACGCAGGCCAAGCGTGGCAGCACGTCGCCGGACTGCGGAACCACCCGTCGCGGCCGGGCTGGCAGCCCGGCGGCGGCGGCCTCATCCTGCATTCCATCGTTCTGAACCCGAAGGACGCCAGCCAGGTCTGGGTCGCGATCTCCTCGGCAGGGGTGTTCCACACGGCCGATGGCGGCGAGACCTGGGAGCCCCGCAATCGCGGCACCAGGGCCGACTACATGCCGGAGGACCAGAGATACCCCGAAGTCGGACAATGCGTGCACTGCCTGGTGATGGCGCCGGGCATGCCCGACCGTCTCTATCAGCAGAACCACTGCGGCATGTACCGCAGCGACGACGGCGGCCGGAGCTGGCAGAGCATCGAGGCGGGACTGCCCTCGACGTTCGGCTTCCCGGCAGCGGCGCATCCGCGCGATCCGGCGACGCTATATCTCCTGCCGCTCAACGGCGACATCGCGGGCCGTTTCGTGCCCGACGGGAAAACGGCCGTGTGGCGCACGCGCGATGCAGGCGCCAGATGGCAGGCGCTGCGCGAGGGCCTGCCCCAGAAGAACGCATTCCTCGGCGTGCTGCGCCAGGCGATGGCGACCGACCGGCTCGATCCGGCCGGCGTCTACTTCGGCACCAGCTCCGGGGCGCTGTTCGCCAGCGCCGACGAGGGCGAGAGCTGGAGCTGCATCGCGCAGCATCTGCCGACGATAACGTCCGTGGAAACGATGGTCGTCGGCACGTAGCCGCTTGTCGTGGAAGGATTTCGTCATGACCGAGCGCGCGCTCACGACCGCGCAGCCGGGAGCCGTCGTCGTCATGCTGGCGCCGGCTCTCGTGCGACTGTTCCCCGAAGCCGAGCGGCGGGTGGAGGTCGCCGCCTCCACCGTCGGCGAGATGATCCAGGCGCTCGACGGCCGGTGGCCGGGCATGCACGACCGCCTGTGCGATTCGAGCCCGGAAATCCGGCGGCACATCAATGTCTTCGTCGCTGGCGAGCGCGCCACGCTCGAGACGCGTCTCGCGCCAGGTGCCGAGGTGTGGGTGCTGACGGCGATCTCCGGTGGGTAAGGTCGCTCCAGAAGGCGCGTTCTGGCACCAGCGAAAAAGGTGCTGAGAAATCATGAAATCGGCAAAACCTCAGAAAGAGCACGAATGGCTGCAGCGGCTCGTGGGCGAATGGAGCTACGAGGCGCCAGGAATGGAACCGGGTTCGAAGCACGTCGGAACAGAGACGGTCCGATCCGTCGGCGGCCTCTGGGTCATTGCTGAAGGGCACGGTCACATGCCCGATGGCTCGCCGTCGGTCACGATGCTGACCCTCGGCTACGATCCGCAGAAGAAGCGGTTCGTTGGCACCTGGCTCGGCTCGATGATGACGTATCTCTGGGTCTACGAGGGATCACTGGATTCGAGCGGCAGCGTCCTGACGATGGAGACGGAAGGGCCGAGCTGCACCAAGGAAGGCGAAATGGCCAGGTACAAGGAAGCCATCGAGATCAAGAGCGACCAAGAGCGCGTGTTCACGTCATCCTGCCTGGGCGATGACGGCCAATGGCATCAGTTCATGAGTGTCATACCGACTCCGGCTGATTGATTCACGCTATGTGCTGGATTCACATGGGGCA